>JADLGN010000019.1 GCA_020849295.1 Bacteroidia bacterium | reverse complement strand
TTTGAACAATTTTTTAATAATTTTCAGAACTTTTTCTCCTTTTCCAAAAAATCATTTTTTGTTCAACCTTTTTTACTTTATTTGAAAAAATAAATAGAGTTTTTAGACAGACTGCCGTTATGGGCAATGCTATTTGACGACAGTGCTAAGTTGACTCGAACGGACTTAAACCAAACAGACGACAACAAAATTGACCAGTGGACAGACATATAAATACGACCAATTCGGACAGCATTGGCAGACTGACATGCCGACACAGTTTGTCCCGACACTTCGGGAACAGCCCAACGCTTCGTGTTTTAATTTTTTTACCTTCGCACTTATTAAAATACTTTCTTTGTAATTAATAAACAGACAAAAGATAATATGACCGAACTTATTTGGGAAGGAAAATATAAAGACGGGAAAAAAGTAGCTCCTGTTCGCATTGCACTTCCTTTCCAGACCATTGAAACCATTAACGAAAGCAAATCTGACAGAGAAAAACGCTTAGGCAGCTTGTTTAACCAAAAGCAGGACACCGGCGAATGGCGCAACCGGCTTATATGGGGAGATAAAAAATATGTGCTGCCAAGTTTGCTGCCCGAGTTTGCTGGTAAAGTGAATCTCATTTACATAGACCCACCGTTTAATGTTGGCTCTGACTTTTCTTTTACCGCCACCATTGCCGACCACCCCGACACCGATGAAGATGAAACAACCACTTTTGTAAAGCAGCCCAGCATTATTGAACAGAAAGCTTACCGTGACACCTGGGGGAAAGGGCTTGACAGTTATATGCAATGGTTTTATGAAACCGTTGTATTGCTAAGAGAATTACTTACAGAAGATGGAAGTATTTATGTTCATCTTGACTGGCATGTCGGACAATATGCAAAAGTGATTCTAGACGAGGTGTTTGGTTATGAAAATTTCCGAAATGAAATTTATTGGTATTACTACAACAAAATGCCTGATACAAGAAAAGGTGTTTTTCCAAGAGCCACTGACACTATTTATTGGTATGTAAAAAATAAATCTTCAGATTACTGTTTTAATCCTCTTACGGAGAAGCGAGATGTCCCTGTGAAGCAGCTTGTGCGAAAAAAGGTTGATGGAAAGGCAATAAATGCAAGGGATGAAGAAGGGAATGTTATGTATCAGATGCGTGATGAAAGAGTGGTTGATAATGTATGGCGACTTTCAATGCTGCAACCAGCGGATAGAACTGAAAATCTATTTTACCAAACTCAAAAGCCCGAAGCCCTTTTAGAACGCATTATCAAAGCAAGCAGCAATGAAGGTGATTTAGTTCTTGACTGCTTTTGCGGAAGCGGAACAACAGCAGCCACAGCAGAAAAAAATAATCGCCGATGGATTACCTGCGACTTAGGGAGATTTGCCATTCACACCGCACGAAAACGATTTTTGGGAATTGACAATGTAAAACCTTTCATCGTTCAGAACCTCGGCAAGTATGAAAGGCAGCAATGGATAAAAGCGGAATTTGAAAATGCAGAGAACCGATTGCAACAGGAAAAAACCTACAAGCATTTCATCAACGAACTCTATCATGCAAAACCACTTGACGGTTACACATGGATACACGGAGCAAAGGCAGGAAGAATGATTCATGTGGGCAGTGTAGAAACACCTGTAACAGTTGACGACATCAAAGCCACCATACTTGAATTTTGGAAATTGGTAGGTAAAGGTCTGAACTATGATTCAAATGATGAGATGGATACTATGATTAAAGAAGGTAAAAAAGAAAAAATCAAACAAATAAGAGTTGAGACAAACGGCATTGACTTTTTGGGTTGGGACTTTGCTTTTGATGTGAACGAAACCGCAGCCCAGTTTGCAGCAAGCAACAAGGTTGATGTGAAGTTCAAAAAAATTCCGAGAGAAGTTTTGGAGAAGAAAGCAGTTGAACAGGGAGACATCAAGTTCTATGAACTGGCTTCACTCAAACTCAAAACAAAAATTGACAAAAATAAATTAAGCATCACACTTGACAATTTTATTATTCCGCCTGATGACATTCCCGAAGAAGTAAGAGCACACATTACGCATTGGAGTCAGTGGATTGATTACTGGGCGGTGGACTGGAATTACCGTGACGATACTTTTCACAACGAATGGCAGAGTTACCGCACCAAGCAAAATACGAAAATTGAGCTCACGGCAAACCATCTTTACGAAGCAAAAGGAAAGTTCACAGTGCTTGTAAAGGTGATTGATATTTTAGGAAACGACACGACTAAGGCAGTAGAAATTGAGTTAAAATGAGTGAAGCTACAATAGCAACAGTTCCAAAATGGAACAGGATGAAAGACAATTTATTGAACCTTAGAAAGGCAGCATGAAAGAAAAACAAGTAGAGATATACAAATCATCCGAAGGAATTGAGGTTGCCATTATGTTGGATGATGAAACGGTTTGGGCTACGCAACGGCAAATGGCTGAGATATTTAAAACCACCCCACAAAATATAACGCTTCATTTGAAGAAGATTTATAAAGAAGGTGAAATTGTTGAAAAGGCAACTTGTAAGGAATACTTACAAGTTCAAAAAGAAGGTAAAAGGCAAATACAGCGCAGGCAGTTGGTTTATAACCTGGATGCTATATTATCCGTCGGCTATCGTGTAAACTCCAAGCGAGGCACCCAATTCCGACAATGGGCAACACAACGGCTTAAAGATTATCTGGTAAAAGGTTATGCCATCAATCAAAAACGATTGGAGCAACTCCAACAAACAATTCAGCTAATCAGCACCGGAGGCAAAGCAGAAACATTGCAATTGCAGGAAGCAAAAGGATTGCTGGAAATAATCAACAGCTACGCTAACAGTTTCGTATTGCTTAACCGGTTCGACAGCAATAATCTCGTTTCAGAAAAACTGAATGAAAAGATCACCTATGAGATACGTTATACCGAAGCAATATCAGCGGTGAATGAATTGAAAAAACAACTGAAGAAAAAGAAAGAAGCTACTGATTTATTCGGCAACGAAAAAGATGAGGGTTTTAAAAGTTCCTTACAAAGTATCATACAAACTTTTGGCGGACAGTATTTATATCCAAGTATTGAAGAGCAGGCGGCACATCTGCTTTACTTTATCATCAAGAACCATTCATTCAGCGATGGCAACAAACGCATTGGAGCTTTTCTGTTTGTGTGGTTCTTGGAAAAAAATAAACACCGTTTCAAGAAAAACGGAGAACTGAAAATAAATGATAATGGGTTAACGGCACTTGCTTTGCTGATAGCACAGAGTAAACCGGAAGAAAAAGAACTGATGATAAAACTTATAGTGAATCTTATCAATGGCTAATGTCTTAAACTATGATTTGAATGATTAAATGAAAACTATGATTGTTAAGAATGAATTTCCGCTTAGTGAACTAGACTAAGAAAAAACAAAAGAACTCCGAAGGAGTTCAATATTAATAACCTCGAATGAAATTCGGGGAAAACAAAAAATGCAGAACCCTGAAAGGGTTCAATAAAAACATGAGCACTTACACTCAAATACTCTATCAGATAGTCTTCAGCACTAAAAACCGTGAGCGCACCCTTACTGCTGCACACCGTAAGGAATTGTTTCAATACATTTGGGGAATACTACAAAACAAAAAATGTCACCTCTATCAGATGAATGGCGTAGAAGACCATATACATATACTCACCCATTTACATCCTTCTGTATCCCTGTCCGGTTTAGTAAAAGACATCAAGATTGCAAGCAGCAAGTTTATAAAGGACAATAACCTCTTTCCGCATTTTACCGGATGGCAGGATGGATATGGTGCGTTCACCTATTCCTCTGACCGAAAAGATATTTTGATCGCTTACATTAAAAAGCAGGAAGAACACCACAGGAAAAAGACCTTTCGGGAAGAATACATTGAACTACTTAAAGAGCATGAAATTGAATTCGATGAAAAATATTTACTTTAATTTAACCCCTTCGGGGTTATTGTGTCGCTATTGGTTTTGCACCGGATTTCATCCGGTGTTATGTGTGTTCAATCCCTTCGGGATTATTGGTAATAATAGGATGCGATAAGTAACCGCAGGCAAAACCTGTGCAGAAGCAACCCCGAAAGGGGTTAAACAACAAGATATGGCAAAGAGAAAAAAAACAGACACCTCACAAAAAGACATGTTCAACATACAGGAGCAGTTGAGCACAGCCGCCTGTGTGCCTGCCATTCGTGAAGCAGTGAAAGGTTGGAGGGCTGATGGCTATAAAGGCATAACAGAAACAACGAGAGAACTTCTGAACTTTTGGTTTCACACCGACCATGCTTTACCGAACGGAAACAGTTTTCGTTTTCACACGGCACAGCGTGAAGCAATGGAAACTTTGATATTCATTTTTGAAGTGGCGAAAATCAATAACAGAAAAGAGTTACTGGAACAATTTGCGTTCACTCAAAAAGATTTGCGTTTGCCGCCTTATGATGAGTTTGCCCGTTACTGTTTAAAGATGGCAACAGGAAGCGGAAAAACATTTGTGATGAGCATGAGCATTGTTTGGCAGTTTGCCAATTATCTGCGGGGCGAAAAAGGCTATGCCAACAACTTTCTGATACTTGCACCAAACGTGATAGTATTTGACCGGTTGAAAACTGATTTTGAAAGTGGTAATGTTTTCAGAACGCTTCCTTTCATTCCTAAACACTTGCTCTGGTTGTGGGACATGGATTATTACATGCGGGGCGACACAGAACGCAGCCACAGCCAGGGAGCCATTTACCTGACCAATATTCAGCAGTTTTACGAAAGAGGAACAAGAAACAGCCAAGAAGAACCTGATGCAATGGCTGCCATGCTTGGCAGCATTCCACCAACACAGAAAACAGAAATTACCGACTTTGACAAACGCATTGCCAACCGTGAAGGAATGTTGATGGTGATAAATGATGAAGCACACCACACCCATGAAGAAGATAGCGAATGGAACAAGTTCATCCGCAAACTGCATTCGCAAAAACCGATTGCAGCACAACTTGACTATTCCGCGACACCACGATACAGCAAGGGCAGTTTGTTCGCATGGACAATTTTTGATTACCCGTTGAAGCAAGCAATTCTTGACAGAATTGTAAAGCGACCTATCAAAGGAATTTCAAAATTAGAAGAGGCGAAAAGCACTGTTGCCAGTGTTCGTTACAGCGGTTTTCTGACAGCGGGAGTTGAACGCTGGAGAGAATACAGCGAACAGCTGAAGCCGTTGAAAAAGAAACCGATTTTGTTTGTGATGATGAACAACACCGAAGAAGCAGACGACATTGGCGATTGGATGCGAACAAAATATCCGAAAGAGTTTGGGAGTGAAAAAACTTTAATTATTCACACTGACAAACAAGGTGAGGTTTCCAAAAAAGATTTAGATGCAGCAAGAAAAACGGCAAGAGATGTTGACCATGATAAAAGTCCTGTGAACGCAATCGTAAGCGTTCTAATGTTGCGTGAGGGCTGGGATGTGCAGAATGTAACAGTAATAGTTGGCTTGCGGCCTTATTCAGCAAAAGCAAACATTCTTCCTGAACAAACCATTGGCAGAGGCTTGCGATTGATGTTCCGAAACATGACCGACAGTTATCAGGAACGGGTTGATATTATCGGTAACAAGGCATTCATGGAATTTGTAGAGGATTTAGAGAAACTGGAAGATTTGAAGTTTGAAACATTCCAGATTGGAAAGGATAAACTGAAAATTCTCACCATTCAGCCCGAAGAAAGCAAGAAAGAGTTTGACATCAGCATTCCCGACATTTCTCCTTTGCTTTCACGGAAAAAATCTTTGGCAGAAGAAATCACTGCTATTGATGTGATGAAGTTCAACATCAACAAACTTCCGTTGAAGGGAAAAGAAATCAGCGACACCAAGAAATTTATTTACGAGGGCAGAGATATTCTCACCGATGAAAAATTGTTAGAGAGAGAATACACGATACCACAGGCACAAACGGCAGAGGAAGTAATCGGCTACTATGCAAGACGGATAACACAGAACATCAAACTGCCTTCGCAGTTTGCTGTGTTAGCTCCAAAGGTTCGTGACTTTTTTGAACGCAAAGCTTTTGGACAGACAGTTGACCTGAACGACCCGAATGTGATTAAAGCAATCAGCAGCAACATTGCCGGTTATGTGGTGATAAAGGAATTTGAGAAAGCATTGCGTGAATTGGTTGTTGAAGCGAAAGAACCGCAACTACTTTCGGCAAACCGTTTTCTTTCTTCCACGCCACCATTCCCAACTTCAAAGAAAGTTCTGGAAGCGAAAAAAACCGTATTCAACTACACACCTTGCGACAATGAGTATGAATATGACTTTGCAAAGTTTCTTGACAAGTCTGACGACATCGTTTCGTTTGTGAAACTGCCTGAGCAATTTGGTTTCTGCATTCAATACACCGACACATTGGCAAACATCAGAAACTATTTCCCCGACTTCATCGCTATTCATGTGGACGGCAGCCGATGGATAATTGAAACGAAAGGCAGAGAAGATGTAGAAGTGAAGTTAAAAGACAACGCAGCTATTAACTGGTGCAACACAGCAACCGAACTCACAAAGGAGAACTGGAACTATTTGAAAGTTTTGCAAAAAGAATTTGAACAACTCCACCCCGACAACTTTGAGGAATTATTAGCGGGTGTAAATCCACCGGCAATGTTTGATTAAATAAGGAAAAGCCCATGCAGCAGTCAAACACATTTGCAAGCCACTACAAGCCAACACACAGAACAAAGCTTGCAAAAGAGTATTTTTTTCTGCCACCCAAGTAAAATCATTTTAAAAATTTCTTCCCCCGCTTCAAAAATAAAATTTAAAAACCTAAACGCACAGTACTAACACGGACAGACACGGCTTTTAATGTAAATCCCTTCGGACAAAGTTTAGTGCTGACATCGGCTGACACTTCTTCGTGGAAAAAGTGCAGTGATGCTGCTAAAATAGGCTTAGCGAAAGCGGGCGGACAGTAGTTAATTGAGCAGTTGTGCTTTTTATTTACTTTAGTGCTGGGCGACAGTGAAGTGCTCCAAATGCCGCCACTTCGCCAAGCAGCGAACCGTCAAACTCCCGATAGGTCGGGACAAGTCGTCTAAAAACTTAAATGAAGCCTTATACAATTCGATATATCAAAAAAAAATCAGATAACTGTCCGATTATTTTTTATATTTGCCTTAGTTTATAGACAGACTGACGTTATCGGCAACTTTTAAAAAAAATCCTACCGTGAGAAATATTATTTTATTCATTCATCTTCTCGTTGGACTTCAACTTTTTGGTCAAAGAATAAGCTCATCATGTGATGCGGATTCAAATATCATAATGCAGTACAAAAACGATGCTGATCGATTAGCTTTACGAAGAATATATAAAAGTAATCTTGACTACAAAAATGAAACTGCTATACCTGATCAACTTTCTGATACAATTTTAAAAGTGCTTATTGCAGTTTTTAATGCCAAAACATTACCACAAGTAGATACAATAACTTCACTTTTAAAAATTCATTCTTTTCCTTCACCCGTTCTCAATGATTTCCATTTTCGAGTAGACACCAATTTATCATGGTCTAAAAATCTTAGAAGAAGTATTTTACCTTGCAATGAACCAAAAATAGATAGCATAATTGAATTGTACCATTTGAAAATTCGTAATGCATATGATTTTATTGGAGACTATATGATAACACTTTCATCAGATAGTAATTACAATCTATTCCCTTTAACTGAATATATTGAAAAGATACAGGGAATCCGTTATTGTGAAGTTAATGGCTTTATTGGCGATGGTTCAGATATAAGTGATTCTGTAAAAAATGATCGAGTTGTATTAACTTATTCATATGGGTGGGGGGATTGTCCTGCAGGTTGTATATATAGAAGGTACTGGAGATTTAATATTTATTATGACTGTTCTGTAGAATTTGTTAGAAGCTATGGAAGTAAATTAAGTCATCAAGAACAACACAAAAAATTGATAAAACTTAAACCAAATCCTTTCAGAGAAAGCATCCATATAATGGACCTTGAAAGCAGTTTTTCTTACTCTATTTCTAATTTTCTTGGTCAAGAGGTTATTAGTGGGATTTCAGAGAATGGGGTAATCTGCAATTTAGATGTTCTTAATCCTGGCATTTACATATTGTCCATACTATACGAAAAACACATTTCCATTGTTAAAATTATTAAGGAATAAAGCTGCTTATAACACGGGCTTTGGCGTAAGGCGAGATTTTAGGTTAGTGAAAATTTCTTCTCCCCCCTACCTTTGTTCTGGTTGAAACATTTCCGGCTTCGAACCCGCCCGACCGCCAATTTGCGGAACGTCAAACTGTCTAAAAACTAAAAAATGAAGCGATTGTTAAATAAAATACTCGGACACCTATCTTTGAAAAAATTATATATTCGATTCTCGAAAGGTTCATTTTGGGTTTATAGACGACTTGTCCCGACCTATCGGGAGACTGCCGTTAGGCTGCATGCAAAAAATGAAAAATTCTCGTAAAATATACTTGATAAATATACTAAAATGATATACTTTTGTGATATAAAAATGATTGAATTATGAAAACTGTATCATTAAAAATAGACGATTCGATTTTTGGGGAGACTGAAAACATTCTTTCTCGGATTAAGATACCCAGAAATCGATATATTAACGAAGCTTTAGAGTATTATAATAAGATTCAGCGAAGACAACTATTAGAAAAACGACTTAAAAGCGATTCTGATTTAGTCAAAAACGACTCTATCAAGATATTAAAAGATTTCGAAAGGATTGATTATGTCGATTAAACAATACGAAATCTGGATTGCAGATTTAAATCCCCAGATTGGGACTGAGCCTGGTAAAACAAGACCTGTATTGGTTTTGCAAACTAATTTGCTCAATAAGATACCCCATCCGTCAACGATTATTTGTCCGATTACAACAAACATCGAAAAAGACGCTGATATTTTAAGAGTTCATTTAAAAAAGGGGATGGCCAATTTAAACGAAAATTGTGATATAATGATTGACCAGATACGGGCGATTGATAATACTCGATTGATTAAAAAGATAGGTGAATTGCCTTCAGCTTTGACTGATAAAGTAAAAGAAAATATAATGATTACGCTTGATTTGGAATAAATAATGCACGGCGGCCTAACAAGCGGTCATAAAACATGCCTGGGTTATTGAGCGTTTCATCCCGCCTCAAGCTTTTGCAGCGGTGGATATAGACGCAGCCCCGCAATTCGGCACGTTTCATACTACCACCTTCAAACTGTCTCCCGCCAAGTCGGGACAAGTCAAAAACTCATTTATTCTTGTTAACAATTTGAGTGTGAATAAGTTATTGATGTTTCTCTTTGTTACTATTTTGATTTTCAGTATATTTATACTATGAAATTTATAGCAGGTAAAAATAGACCCCAATTAGAGTTTTTTTGTTTTGAGCAGGCAGTTGATGAAAATAAAGATAAACATAATCTTTCTCAAAAAAAACTCTCATAAGCTTCATTTATTACATTAGTTTTGAACAAAAACTTTGAGTTAACACGAAGTTATAAGACAGACAGCAATTAAGAAATAAAATCATGAAGTTAATTTTGATAAAATTTAAATAAAGCTACCTATTAAATAAACTTTTTTACTCTGCGAGTTGTTATACATTGGATGGATAATAATTCAAGACGCAATTTTCTTAAAACATCATTATTAGTGGCAGGTTCTTTCGGTATTTTGTCATTAAAACCTGAAATTTTTAATGTTTATGAAGCTAAAACATCAAATTCTATTTTAGGCATGAAATATCCGTTTAGTTTGCCAAAATTAAAATACAACTCAGATTCTTTAGAGCCATTTATTGATACAAAAACAATGGAAATACATTATGGCAAACACCATCAGGCGTATATTGACAAGTTGAATGCTGCTTTTGAAAAATTTCCCGAATGGCAATCAAAAGAAATAAATGAACTTTTTTCGAAAATAAATTTATTACCTGCTGATTTAAAAAATGCCGTGCAGAACAATGGGGGCGGACACTTCAATCATTCATTGTTTTGGGAAATTCTAACGCCTGAAAAAAACACAAATCCTGATGAAATATTGATGAAAAAAATTGTTGATACTTTTACATCAATCGAAAAGCTAAAAGAAAATTTTAACAAAACAGCACTAAGTGTGTTTGGGTCAGGTTGGGCTTGGCTTATAGTAGATGAGAAAAAAGAGCTTAGTATTACATCTACTTCCAATCAAGATAATCCACTAATGAATTTGAATGTTATAAAAGGATATCCTCTATTTGGTATTGATGTTTGGGAACATGCATATTATCTCAAATATCAGAACAAAAGAGCAGAATATTTAAATAATATTTGGAATATTATAAACTGGAAACAAATTTCGGAAAATTATAAAAACTATATCAAATAGTTCTGATTTATCAGTATTTGATTATTAAAAAGTGTTTAATAAAATTATAAATTGTATTCGCCTTTCGAAATTAAATGGTTTGCAACTTCTCTTCTTAAGAAAGTTGTGTTTATTGCTTCATATTTTGTATATCTTCTAAGTCCGAGCAACATCATTCTTAATTCGTCACCATCTGCAAATGCGGTAATAGCGTGCTTCCCGTTAATATAAATTCGTTCAAGAGCATCACTAAGAAAGCATTTTGCAATATTTTCAAATAAAGCAGAACTTTCAGGCTTTATACTGTTCAATTTTTCAACACGCAGTAAAGTACTTTCTGCTGCAAATAAATCAATTAGCATATCAGAAAGATTCATCATTATTTCCTGCTCTTTTTCAAATTCCATCATAAATTTTTGAACAGCTGCACCTGCTACAAGCAATATTGCTTTTTTAGCTTGCGACACAGCTTTTTTCTCTTTAGCAAAAAACGTATCTTCATCATCATTGCCAAAATCAGGAATACTCAACAATTCTTTTTGCAAAGCCATTGCAGGAGTCATTAGGTCAAGTTCGCCTTTCATGGTTCGCTTTAACAACATGCCTACGGTAAGCATTCTGTTTATTTCGTTTGTACCTTCAAAAATTCTGTTTATACGGCTATCGCGGTAAAGCCTCGCCACAGGATATTCTTCGCTGTATCCGGTACCTCCAAAAATCTGAACAGTTTCATCTACTACATAATCGAGAACCTCAGAGCCTAAAACTTTCAATATTGCACATTCAATACTGTATTCTTCGGCAGCTATTAGCTTAGCTTCAGCTTTGTCTTTTCCTTCAGCAATCAATTCATTAATTTTATCGTTTATAAGAGCTGATGTGCGATAAGTGGCAGATTCGACTGCAAAAGTTTTAATTGCCATTTCTCCTATTTTATGTTTAATAGCACCAAAACTTGATATTGGTACTCCAAACTGATGTCTATCATTTGCGTATTTTATAGCAATCGAGGTAGCTTCTTTTGCTCCACCCATTACCATTGCACAAAGTTTATATCTTCCAATGTTCAAAACATTAAACGCTATTTTGTGTCCTTTGCCTGCTTGTCCAAGTAAGTTTTCAACAGGAATTTTTACATTTTCAAAAAATATTTGTCTTGTAGAAGAACCTTTAATGCCTAACTTTTCTTCTTCTTCACCTAATGTTATTCCCGGAGTATCTGCATCAATAAGAAATGCTGTAAATTGTTCTCCTCCAATTTTTGCAAACACTGTAAACAAATCGGCAAATCCTGCATTTGTAATCCACATTTTTTGTCCATTAATTATATAATGTTTGCCATCTTCGCTAAGGTCAGCTCTTGTTTTAGCAGCAAGTGCATCGCTTCCGCTACCTGGTTCAGTAAGACAATATGCGGCTTTTATTTTGCCTGATGTAAGCCCTGGTAAGTATTTTTGCTTTTGTACTTCTGTACCAAAATAAAGCAAAGGTAATGTGCCTATTCCTGTATGAGCAGCAATGGCAACACCAAATGACAGGCTGGGACCTAACTTTTCTGATAAAATAGTTTCGGTATTAAAATCAACTCCCATTCCTCCGTATTGTTCAGGAACTCCAGCGCCGAGTAAACCAAGTTCTGATGCTTCATTAATCAAATCAATTAATAATTGAGGATTTTCATGTTTATCAATTTTTGTAATGTTTGGACTAACTCTGCTTTTTATAAAATCAGTAGTCATTTCCATAAACATTTTCTGTTCATCAGAGAATTCTTCAGGGATAAAAACTGAAGATGACGGTTCGTCTTTTATTAGAAATTCTCCGCCTTTTAATGTTATTTGAGTCATTATTTATGTATTATTAATTTAAATTTTCTATGATTGCTGCTATACCTTGTCCACCGCCAATACATGCAGTTACAAGTCCGTATTTTTTATTTTTTTCTTTAAGTTCTCTTGAAATAGTAATGGCAAGTCTTGCACCTGTACATCCAAGCGGGTGTCCTAATGCAATAGCTCCTCCGTTTGGATTTAATTTAGAAATATCAATGTCAAGATTTTTAATTACAGCTAATGATTGAGCAGCAAATGCTTCGTTTAGTTCAATTATATCTATTTCGTTTAGTTTTAATCCCGAATTTTTTAATGCTTTTGGTACTGCTTCACAAGGACCTATGCCCATATATCGTGGGCTTACACCTGCACTTACACAAGTTATTAACCGTGCAATTGGTTCAAGGCTTAATTCTTTTACCATATTTTCGCTCATTACTATAACAAATGCTGCACCATCGCTGGTTTGAGAAGAGTTTCCGGCTGTTACTATTCCGCCTGGTTTAAAAGCCGGTTTTAGAAAAGATAAAGATTTAAGGCTTGTATCTTTTCTTGGACCCTCATCAGTATCAACAATAAAATTTCTTTTTTTTCTTTTGCCATTTTCATAATAGACTTCATCAATACTAATAGGTACAATTTCAGGTTTGAATTTTCCTGTTTCTATTGCATTTATTGCTTTTTGATGAGAATTGAATGAAAATTCGTCTTGCTCTTTTCTTTTAACATCATATTTGGTAGAAACTTCTTCGGCAGTAAGCCCCATTCCTATAAAATAATCTGGATTTTCAGCAGCAATATTGTAATTAGGAACTGTTTTATAGCCCACTGTTGGAACCAGGCTCATACTTTCAACTCCGCCTGCAATTATACAATCAGCCATTCCGCTTTGAATTTTTGCAGTAGCCATTGCAATTGTTTCAATTCCGCTACCGCAATACCTATTTACAGTAACTCCGGGTACAGAAATTGGTAAGTTACTTTTAATACCAATCCATCTAGCTATTTGTAAACCTTGTTCTGCTTCTGATACAGCATTTCCTACAATTAAATCGTCAACTTTTGCAGGGTCTAATGATGGTATTGAATTCAATAATGCATTAATAATTTCTGCTCCAAAATCAACAGGTGAAGTAAATCGCAATCCGCCTCTTTTTGATTTTGTAATTGCAGTTCTAAAACCTTTTACTATATATGCTGTTCTCATTTTTTTTAATTATTTAAAGATTAGTTTCTTAAAATTTTACCTGTTTTTAATAATGATTGTATCCTTTCTAAGGTTTTCTTTTCGCCAAGAAGGCTAAGGAATGCTTCTCTTTCAAGGTCTAAAAGATATTGTTCAGAAACTAAAGTAGGCTGGCTTAAATCTCCACCACACATTACAAAAGCTAATTTTTTAGCAATTTTTTTATCGTGTTCACTTGCATAATTACTTATAAAAAATGCTTCGGCTCCGGCATACAACATTCCAAGACCTGTTTTACCCATTACCATTATATCTTCCCTGCGTGTTTTTTGAGTATAACCTGCATTTGCCAATTCTAATACTTTTTGTTTTGCTGTACTAATTTGCATGTCAATATTTACAACTGAAATATCTTTATCATGATGTAAAATTCCTATTTTGAATGCTTCTGCAGCAGATGTAGCAACTTTTGCAGTAGCTATAGTTGTAAATCTTTGTTGTAGAGTTGGCAACTGAGGATCACCTTCATAAAAGCTATCAGATGTTCTTACAACAAATTCTTTTGTTCCGCCGCCACCAGGAATTACCCCAGCACCAAATTCAACAAGTCCAATATAGGTTTCGGCTGCTGCAACAGCGCAATCAGCATGAAGAGTCATTTCACAACCACCGCCAAGAGTAAGCCCATGTGGAGCAATTACTACAGGAACTGATGAATATCTAAGTCTCATAACAGAATTTTGAAACAATCTGATAGCCATATCAAGCTCATCAAATTCCTGTTCTATTGCAAGCATAAACACCATAGCAAGATTGGCACCTGCAGAAAAATTTGGAGCATTATTGCCTATTACAAGTCCAGAATAATCTCGTTCGGCAATATCGATAGATTTATTTAACCCTTCGAGAACTTCGCTGCCTATTGTATTCATTTTTGTATGAAACTCAAGGTTTAAAACGCCATCGCCAATGTGTTGAAGTGTACAGCCTTTGTTTTGCCATAAAGGTTTTCCGTTTTTATAATTTTCAAGTATTATAAAGTTTTCTTTACTATGAATAAGTTCGTAATTACCTTTATTTATGTCATAAAAATATTTTTTACCATTTTCAGATTTATAAAATTTGTTTATTCCTTTTGCAAGCATTTCATCAACCCATTTTTCAGGGAAAATATTGTTTGATTTCATAGCTTCGCAAATTCTGCTTACACCAAGTGTATCCCACATTTCAAAAGGACCTAATTCCCATCCAAAACCGGATTTCATCGCATCGTCTATCTGATAAATACTGTCAGATATTTCAGGTATTTTTTTACTTACATATTCAAAAACAGAGTAATTTAATTTACTTAAAAATTTACATCCATTGTCAGTTTGTGTTGAAATAAATTTTAATCTGTCAGAAGTATTATCAATTTGTTTTGCTGCCGTAAACCAATCAAATCTTGGCTTAGTCTGTTGTTTGTATTCTAATTTATTTAAATCAAGAACGAGTATTTCCTTTTCGCCCGTTGAGGTTTTTGTTTTTTTGTAAAAACCTTGACCTGTTTTATCTCCAAGCCATTTGTTTTCAAGCATTTTATTTAAATATACTGGGGTTTTGAAAAATGCTTTTTCTTCGGGATTTGTTAGGGAATATTCAAGACCATTTGCTACTTTAATCAAAGTATCTAACCCAACAATATCACCGGTTCTGAAAGTGGCAGATTTTGGTTTTCCGCTTATTTGCCCTGTAAGCAAATCAACTTCTTCAATGCTTAAACCCATTTCGTTCATTAGTTTAAATACAGACATTATACTGAAAATACCGATTCTGTTTGCAATAAATGCAGGTGTATCTTTACATTTTACGGTATTTTTTCCCAAATACAAACTGCCGTACTCCATCAAAAAGTCTATTACTTCTGTAAGGGTATCTTTACCTGGTATAATTTCAAGTAATCTGAGATATCTTGGAGGGTTGAAAAAATGAGTTCCGCAAAAATTCTGCTTAAAATCATCGCTTCGCCCTTCTGTCATAAGTGAAATAGGAATACCACTTGTATTGCTTGTAATGAGTGTTCCGGGTTTGCGATGCTTCTCAACCTTTTCAAACAATTGTTTTTTTATTTCAAGGTTTTCTACAACAACTTCTATTACCCAGTCTGCTTCGCTAATACAACTTAAGTCATCGTCAAAATTTCCTGTACTTATAAGTTTAATTGTACTTTTGTCATACAATGGCGATGGATTTGATTTTACTGCATTTTCAAGTGCGGTATTTACAAGTTGATTGCGGTTTTTTTTATCGGCAGATTTTTCTTCTGAAAGATTTGGAGTAACAATATCAAGTAGCAAAGTATTTACTCCGATATTTGCAAAATGGCAAGCAATACGACTTCCCATAACTCCAGAACCAAGAACTGCAACCTTTTTAATTTTTCTATTTGTCACTTTTATTATTGATAAACTTTATTTTTGATATTTCTAAATTCAGACACAAGCCAATTTTGAGCATTTGTAAGATAGTCAGTATTGTTATGAATTCTCATCATAAGTACAGCCCCTTCAATCATCATAATTGCTCTATCTGCAAGTAAATTTGATTCATTAATTGAAAAATATTTTGAGTATAAATGAGTAAAAGCATTTTTCCAATCAGAGAAAAAACCGGTAATAATTTCATTAAATTCTTTATTAATTGTAACACTTTCATTACCTATTAGCGACATAAAACAGCCACCTACCCCCTCCATAAATTGTTCTTCAGATTTTCGCGAAAGTTTTTCTAATCTTTTTTCCAAAGTAAGTTTTTCATTATATGCAATTGAAAATACAGTCTCATTAAAATAATTTCTTAAAAAAATCAAAACTTCTTTCATCAAAACTTCTTTAGAAGAAAAATGATGGTATAAGCTGCCTTTTAAAATACCGCAATCTGAGGCTATATCAGAAATGGTAGTAGCTGTGTATCCTCTTTTCTTAAATACAATTACACTCTTTTTTATTATATCATTTTTGTTTAATGCCATTTTATTATGCAAATTTAGTAATTGGTTTTTTAAAACCAAACAAGCGTTTGGTTTACTTTGCATTGTTTTCGACAAACAATATATTTTTTAGCTTTATTTATACAGCAATTGGTGCTTTTATCAATGGATGAGGATCGTAATTTTTAATAACAAAGTCATTATAATCAAAATCAAAAATTGATTTTTTATCAGGATTAAGTTCTATGGTAGGGTAGGGACGAGGTTGGCGATTTAACTGAAGTTCTACTTGTTCGTAATGATTGCTGTAAATATGGGCATCGCCAAAAGTATGAACAAACTCATCAGCAATCAAATTGCATTCTCTGGCAAGCATAAGTGTAAAAATTGCATAACTGGCAATGTTAAAAGGTACACCTAAAAACAAATCAGCACTTCGCTGATAAAGCTGACATGATAATTTACCATTTATTCCTTTGGCTTTCATTTCACGGTCTGGGGGTTTTACATAAAACTGAAATAAACAATGGCAAGGTGCAAGAGCCATAAGAGGAATATCGGCTACGTTCCAAGCACTAATAATAATTCTGCGACTATCTGGATTGGTTTTTAATAATTTTATAACTTCAAGCAATTGGTCATAAGTTTTTCCGTCAGCACCTTGCCAACTTCTCCATTGTTTGCCATATACGGGACCCAAATTACCATTTTCATCTGCCCATTCATTCCAGATAGAAACACCATTATCAGTAAGATATTTAATGTTTGTATCGCCTTTTATAAACCATAGCAATTCATAAATTATAGATTTTAAATGAACTTTTTTTGTAGTTATAAGAGGAAAAGAATTTTTTAAATCAAAACGCATTTGCCCTCCAAACCAACTTTTGGTACCGGTACCTGTACGGTCTGATTTTTCTATACCATTTTCGTAAACAAATTTTAAAAATGATTCGTACTGATTCATATTTATTTTTAATAAAAAAACTAAATGCAAGTTTATTCATTATAAGGTTAAATTCATTAACATATTAAACACAATTTTTTAAATTAAGACTTATTAAATTATATTCAATCAATTGTAATTTTTTTTAATAATTGGTTTTATTATAAATATTTGTAATACTTTTATAAAAAATTTCAAAAATGAAAAAATATTTTATACCTCTTATAGGACTATTATTACTTTCAGGAATTACTTTTGGACAATTAACATCCCCCGGTTTAATACTAACAGACAATTTGCCAAAAGCAGGAAATGCAATACAGCATAAAAAATCGGTATCAAGCCCTAAAAGTTGCTCGCAAGATACAGTTGAATATCCCAGGTATAAGGCAACAGGATTTAACTCTATTTCTGTAAAGAAAAATTATTCACTTGGTCAATTTTATGGTGCTCCACAAGACATAACAGTTCATGGTTTTACTTTTTTTAGTTGGGTTGTTTCAAGTCCGCCAACAGATAAAAAAATAAGATTAATATGTAATTTATACAAAGCGGGTAAAGATTCGCTGCCAACCGGTACACCATTGAGAAGCGATACAGTAATAATTGATTCTACTTTTGGCGGAGGCTTACTAAGCGTTTTAGAAAAAAGAGCAAATTTTAAAACTCCTATAACATTAAATTATCCATATATAATAACTTTAGAATCTGACAGCGTGAATCTTAATGCAGGGGTTGTAGCAAATAACTGGTCAAAAGGTGATGGAGATAAAACAAACTTTTTATGTGGTTCTGTAGGAGGAAAATGGTACAGAGGGCTTAACCTAAATATAGGCGGTACCAAACTTGATGCAGATATGCAGTATTACCCACATGTAACTTATAATTTTGGTACTGATTTTACAGTTCCTGATTGTTTTGATTTTAAAGATTCTGCAAAATTTAAAAACAACAGTAAAACAAATGTGTCAGGAAGCATTTTTTACAATCGCTATGCTTTTTGGCAATATGAACAATGGTGTAATATGTGGAATTATGGCGACAAACCCGGAAATTATTACTTAATTAATGGAGTAAACAAGTATTCTGCAAAAGCAAATTATAAAGTAAGGTTAATTACTACTTTATATCAGTGGAGACAAAATAATAATTGCAGAGATACAACTGAAAAAATAATGTATTTTAAACCGACCGATCCTATAGCAATTTCAAATACAAATATCTGTAAAGGCGATTCGGCTAATATTTTAGTGCAGTCTGATACAGGAACAGTTATAAAATGGTATAAAAATGCAAGTGATACAGTACCTGTTTTCACAGGTACGTACAACAGGCTTGGAATACCGACAGCTAATGACACTTTTTATCTTAGAGCATACAATTACACTTGCAAAAGTGCTTTATCTCAACTTGTAATATCGGTTAATGAATATCCAAAACATCCAACAATAAAAAATGACAGTATTTGTACAGGTGCTAAAGCAAATCTTGAAGCTAAAAGCAATATTGGAAATACAGAATGGTTTACAGATTCTACCAAATTGCTGTTTTACATTGGTAATGTAATGCAAACCGGAGTTTTGACCAATAATATTTCTTATTATGTAAGAAGTAATAATTATGGATGTAAAAGCCCATTTTATAAAACCGTTACAGCGTATGTAAATAATGATTTTGCCCCTGATGAACCAATAATTTCAGCCGATACAATTATTTGCTTAAGACCAAAAGGAAAAGCTGTATTAAGAGCATTTAGTAAATCAAATGACTCATTGCGATGGTTCAGCACACCAAGTGGAGGAAGTATTATTGGTTCAGGAAATAATTACACATTCACACCAACAGCAAAAGGAGTAGTAACAATTTATGTAGAAGCACAAAAACAAACCTGCGCAAGTTCTCGTTTAGGTATTAATATTACAACTAGCGATTATCCTTCAATTACACAAATTTTTGAAGATGAACGCTGCAAAGGCGATACAGCTCAAATTGGTGTTTTACTTTCGGCAATTGGAAATGTAAAATGGTATGATGCCTCAAGTTCAGGAAATTTAATTGCCGAAGGTTCTGTAATTAAGTATTTTACCAATATATCTAAAACATTATATGCTCAGGCAGATGAAAATGGTTGTATTAATCCAGTGCGAAAAGCAGTAAACATAAAAATAAATGTAATTGACTCTGTAACTTCTGTTGATATACCTATTGTATGTGGAAGTAACACAGCCAAA
This sequence comes from Bacteroidia bacterium, assembly GCA_020849295.1. Classification (GTDB taxonomy): domain Bacteria; phylum Bacteroidota; class Bacteroidia; order NS11-12g; family UBA9320; genus JABWCE01. The sequence continues at coordinate 104,378 of JADLGN010000019.1, read as the reverse complement.
CTCTCAGTAACAGCAGGTAGCAGCATAATAAAATGGTACGAAGATCCTGAACTTGCAAAATTGCTTTATACAGGAGCAAAATACACAACACCAATATTATTGGTTTCTACTAATTACTATTACACAGTAGAAAAAAATGGTTGTGTAAGCCCGGTAAATCAAGTACTTGTTGAGGTTTTGCCATTGCCGGTTGTTGAATTTAAATACGAGTATATTTCAGGTCATAGGGTTCGTTTTACTCCATATACTACAACAGGAGTTACATACAAATGGATAATGGGAGATGGAAATATTTATACATCGCGGTTTGTTACACACCAATATGCTGTATATGGTACATATAAAGTAAAACTTATTATGACTAATATTACTAGCGGCTGTGTTGACAGCACAAGTGTTGATGTACCTTTTGATTTTTCAGCGACACAGAAAATATCAAAAAGTATAATTAAAATTTATCCAAATCCATCATTTGGGACAATTAGTTTGAATTATCCCGAAAACTTAAAAATATCAAGAGTTATAATGATTAATAATTTAGGCAAAATAGTGATGAATATTGATACTGACAATTTAAAAAATATTAAAATTGACAGTTCACTTCCAAAGGGAATTTATTACCTGAAAACTGAAACAAACCAAGGGACATTCAGCAATAAATTTGAAAAAGTTGATTAAATTTTTACATCAATAATTAAAGTAGTTTGTAATTATTTTAAAATAAAATTATTAGTTGGTATTTTATTTTCATTCTATTAAAAAAAGAATTTAAAAAATGGTAAAATTATTGTTTTTTTGAAAACAATAATTAAGTGAGCAATTTTAATACAAAAGCACCCCGAATATCTAAAAATGACGCTTCATTACTTCCGCCGGTATTAAGTATTGCAGTAATATTATATCTACTCGGATTATCAGGTTTAATATACTATGCCGGGCAAAAAATAGTAAATAACCTTAAAGAAAAAGTTAATGTAAACATATACTTTACCGCAAATACTGATGAGAAAGTAATTTTAAGCATTATTGATACTCTAAAAACAAGAGACTATTGTAAACAGACTTTTTACCTGAGCAGCGAAGAAGCAGTTTATACATATAAAAAAGAACTAGAGCAGGATATAGTAGAAATATTAGGATATAATCCACTTCCCGCAAGTATTGAACTTTCAGTTAAAGCCAATTTTGCTGACAGCAAAAGTCTTAGAATAATTGAAAAGGAACTTTATACTTTACAAGGAGTTTCAGAAGTAATTATTCAAACAGGGCTTATAGATGAAATAAATAATAATAAAAAAATAATCTCCGGAACACTTGCCATACTTGGTTTGCTTTTTATAATAATTGCATTTTTTTTGATAAACAGTACATTAAGATTGAATATTTACAGCAAAAGATTTTTGATAAGAAGTATGCAACTTGTTGGAGCTACTGAAACTTTTATAATAAAACCATTTATTAGCAAAGCATTTTATTATGCAACAATTGGTTTTGTAATTGCTGCATTATTTTTATCGTTAACAGTTTATATAATAGTAAAACAAGCTAATGAACTATTGTTTTCGGGCAGTGCCATTTGGACAAACAGTGCACATTTGAAACAAGATATTGTATTTGCATCATTGTACTTATTGTTTTTGTTAATAATAGGAATAATTATCTCATCAGTTTGCACCTATTGGTCAACAAAACGATATTTGCATTCAAATATTGAAGACCTTTATTAATTAATAGAAAATATGTCAAAGAAAAATATTGAAAAAACAAAACAAACAGTAAAAGAAAAGCCAAATTCTAAAGTTGATATGGTTTTTGGAAAACAAAATTATGTACTTACAGCATTAGCTTTTTTAGTGCTTATCATAGGATTTATACTTATGTATGGCGATAAAGAAAATATATACAGTTTTCGAAAAATAACACTTGCACCTATTGTTGTTTTAATAGGCTTTATTATTGGGGTTTTTGCTGTAATGAAAAAACCAAAATCAGGCAATGGGGCTGATTGATGCTATAATTTTAGCCATAATTGAAGGATTAACTGAGTTTATTCCGGTAAGCAGCACAGGTCATTTAATAATAACTTCGGCAGTCTTAGGATTAAAATCAGACAGTTTTGTAAAATTATTTACAGTAGGAATTCAATTCGGCTCCATTCTGGCGGTAGTTGTACTATATTTCAGGTTTTTTTTAAAATCAATAAGTTTTTATTATAAACTATTTGTAGCATTTATTCCTGCTGCAATATTTGGTGTATTGTTAAAAAAACAAATTGACTTAATGCTTGAAAGTGTTTTAGTAGTTTCAATAGCTTTGATACTTGGAGGAATAGTACTTATTTTAATTGATAAAATTTTTAAAAAGGAAGAATCCAAACAAGTAGAAGTAAAAAACTATAAAACAGCTTTTATAATAGGCATTTTTCAAATAATAAGTATGATTCCTGGGGTATCTCGTTCGGCAGCTACCATAATAGGAGGGATGTTTCAAGGATTGACAAAAAAAGCAGCAGCCGAGTTTTCATTTTTTTTGGCTGTACCTACAATGTTTGGAGCAACAGCCAAATCTGTTTTCGATTTTTTTAAAGATGGTTATAAGCTAAATTCTGAGCAGATTAAACTATTTGCAGTAGGGAACATAGTTGCCTTTGTAGTTTCATTGATAGCTATACAACTAATGATTTCATTGCTTACCCGTTTTGGTTTTAAATATTTCGGATACTATAGAATTGCTCTTGGGGCTATATTAATTGGGCTTTATATAGCAGGAGTTGATTTGAAATTGATTGACTAATGAAAATTAATATTTTACTTTTCTTATTAATTAGCTTTTCTTTTTCAAAATCTAATTCTCAAAACCAAAAAGTTGATTCAACAGAAAATGGAAAATTTGTAAGAGTTGAAAAAAACGAATTAAAACTATATGGGTATTACAAAAATTCAAAACGCCATAAAATATGGACTTGGTATAATACTGACGGTACTCTAAACAAACAGATAAAATACAAAAAAGATAAAATAGTTTGGGTTTTGTATTTTGAAAATAACAAAGCATGGCTAAAAATAAATAGAAAAGGTAAGCGTAAAATTATTAGAGCCTGTAATTGTCGCGAACAAGATTATTAGCTTACAGTAAAAATTTTCATACAATTCAAATCAATATTTCTTTTATAAATTTGTTTTTTTTATGATTAGTGTAATTGTTCCGATATATAATGAAGAGAAAAACATTCTACCAATTTTTTTAAGGCTGGTAGATTCGCTTAAAATTACATTAGAAAAATTTGAAATTATTTTTATAAATGACGGAAGCAGAGATAATTCAATATTTGAACTAAAAAGCTTGGCAAGCAGACACGAATTTGTGAAATTTATTAATTTCAGTCGAAATTTTGGTCATCAGATTGCGGTTTCGGCTGGGCTTGATATGTGTAAAGGTGATTTTGCCGTGATAATAGATGCTGATGGACAAGACCCTCCCGAACTTATACCAGTAATGTATAATAAGCTAAAAGAAGGATATGAAATCGTATATGCCCGCAGAAATAAACGCAAAGGAGAATCTGTTTTTAAAAAAATTACAGCAAAATTATTTTACAGAATTTTATCAAAACTCACTTCTGTAGATATTCCAATAGATACGGGTGATTTTAGAATTATTAAGAAAAAAGTAGTAGAGCATATAAAAAAAATGCCTGAAAAACAGAAATTTCTTAGAGGTCAAATGGCATGGCTTGGTTTCAGCCAAACATATATTGAATACGACAGAAATGAAAGACTAAGCGGAAAAACAGGATATACTTTAAAGAAAATGTTGCGTCTGGCACTTGACGGGATTACATCTTTCTCAAATTTTCCATTAAGACTTGCAACAATATCAGGTTTTTTATGTGCTTTTGCTGGGTTTATACTAATTTTATATACTTTATACAGCAGATTTATTCTTAAAGATTACGAAAAAGGTTGGTCATCATTAATGATAACAATTATATTTCTTGGAGGAATACAATTGATAGGAATAGGGATTATTGGCGAGTATATAAGCCGAATTTATGACAATATAAGAAATCGTCCATTATATATAATTGACGAAACAAATATTAACAAAACCGAAGAATAAAAAATTACTTTCTGCCAATTGAATAATAAATAAAACCTAAGTCTTTCATTTCTCGCGGTTCATAAATATTTCTCCCATCAAAAATTACTTTGTCATTTAAGTTTTTATAAATTTCTTTAAAATCAGGCGAACGAAACTCGTGCCACTCAGTTACAATAATTAATGCGTCAGCACCATTAATTGCTTCATATTTTGATTTTGCAAAATCTACTGTATTTTTTAGTGAGTGTTTTGCTTCTTTCATTGCTACTGGGTCAAACACACTCAATTTTGCCCCTTCATTAAGCAATTTTTTAATAATTACAAGGCTTGGAGCTTCACGCATATCATCAGTTTTTGGCTTAAATGATAAGCCCCAAATTGCAAACTTTTTATTTTTTAAATTTTTATAATGTTTCTTAATTTTTTCAAAAATTACAGATTTTTGAAACTCGTTTACAGATTCAACCGATTCAAGAATTTTCATTCTATAATTATTGTCAGAAGCAGATTTTATCAGAGCTTTTACATCTTTAGGAAAACAAGAGCCACCGTATCCTATTCCGGGATAAATAAATTTATGTCCGATACGTGGATCGCTTCCTATACCAAGCCTTACATTATTTACATCTGCACCTAATATTTCACAAAGATTTGCTATATCATTCATAAAACTAATTTTGGTTGCAAGCATAGCATTTGCAGCATATTTGGTCATTTCTGCTGATGGTATATCCATAAAAATTATAGGATGCCCGTTCATTAAAAATGGCTTATAGAGTTTTCGCATAATTTCTTCGGCTCTTTTGTTTTCAACACCAACTACAATGCGGTCTGGTTTCATAAAATCTTCAATTGCTGCACCTTCTTTTAAAAACTCAGGGTTAGAAGCTACATCAAAACTGATTTTTATATTTCTATTTTTCAGTGCTGTTTTTATTGCATTTTTTACCTTTTCGGCAGTACCAACAGGTACTGTACTTTTTGTTACAATTATTCCATAGCTGTTCATGTTTTCGCCAATTTGGGTAGCAACTTCAATTACATATTTTAAATCAGCACTTCCATCTTCGCCCGGAGGTGTACCAACTGCTATAAAAGCTACATCACAATCTTTAATACTTTTGCTTAAATCGGTACTGAATTTCAACCGTTTTTCATTGAAATTTTTTATTACCATTTCTTCAAGTCCTGGTTCATAAATAGGTAAAATTCCTTTTTTTAGATTTTCAATTTTATTTTTATTTACATCTATACAAACTACTTCTATTCCTACTTCTGCAAAGCAAGTACCTGTTACAAGTCCTACATATCCTGTACCTATTACTGCTATTTTCATTTTTTTAATTTATTAATTGTTGTTATTATATTGTTTACAATAAACTCAAGTTGCTCATTGTCCATTTCTGTACTGATTGGCAGTGAAAGTACTTTTTTACATAAAGACTCAGAAACAGGAAATGTTCCTAGTTTATAATCATCGGATGCAAATGCTTTTTGAAAATGTAAAGGCAGTGGATAATATACCATAGTTGGAATACCTAAAGTTGCCAACTCTTGTTTAAGCAAATCGCGGTCAACACTATTTACAAGAACTGTATATTGATGAAAAACATGAGTAGATTTTGGTTCTCTGTATGGAATTGTTATATCAGAATTATTAAAAAACGCATTATCGTAAAATGCGGCTACATCTTGCCTTGCTTTGCAGTATTCGTCAAGATACTTTAATTTTACATCAAGTATTGCAGCCTGAATTGTGTCAAGCCTTGAATTTACACCAATAATATCGTGATAGTACTGTTTTTTTTGACCATGATTTGCAATCATTTTTATTTTTTCGGTAATAAGTTCATCATTTGAAAACAATGCACCCCCATCACCATAACAACCCAAATTTTTTGATGGGAAAAATGAAGTTGTACCAATATCACCCATAGTTCCGGCTTGTTTTTTTGAGCCATCATTAAAAGAATAAACAGAACCTATTGCTTGTGCTAAATCTTCAATTATATAAAGATTGTATTTTTTAGCTATTTCAATTAAATTTTCCATATCAGCACATTGACCAAAAAGATGAACCGGTACAATTGCTTTTGTTTTTGGTGTAATTGCCTTTTCTACTGATTCTGATGAAATACAAAAAGTTTTTTCATCTACTTCTACCAAAACAGGCTTTAGCCCAAGCAGAGCAATAACTTCTGCCGTAGCAGCATAAGTGAAAGTTGCAGTTATTACTTCATCTCCAGGCTTTAAGTCCAAAGCCATCATTGCTATTTGTAGGGCATCAGTTCCATTTGCACATGGAATTACATATTTTGCACCTGTATATTTTGAAAGATTATTTGCAAATGTTTCTACTTGCGGTCCACGAATGAACTTTGCTGTTTCTATTACCTCCATGATTGCCGAGTCAATTTCCGGTTTAATTTTATAATACTGACCTTGCAAGTCAACCATTTGTATATTTTTCATTATCTATAATAAATTTCTAATTTTATTGCAAATTTAATATTCTTTTACAGTGTCAGTTATTTTAATTAATTGTATAAAAATTTAACGATTAGTCTGATATACAATTATAAAATTTTATAGATAATTAGATTTAATTTTGCTTTTTATCTTTTAAGAAAATGAAAAGTTGTTTTTTAATATTTAGTTTAATATTCGTTTCAAAAATTTCTGTTTCTCAAGATTTATTTAAAAGAGAGTTCGAAAAAAAAAAACTGATAATAATAGATTTATGTTACAAGCAACAGTTTCCAGGATTTGACCTTGTGAAGAGATTTGGTACAAATTCATCAATAGGGAGTGAAATTTTTTATAAAACCAAAAATAATTGGATGATAGGATTGGGAGGTAATTTTATATGGGGGAAAAATGTAAAAGAAACCGGAATATTAGATTCAATAAAAAGTAAAACAGGCGAAATTATAGATCAAAATGGGCAGTTTTCTGTAATAGGGTTTGAGCAACGTGGTATGAGTTTTAATATTTCAGCAGGAAAAATATTTTCATTAAATAAAAATAAAAATTCGGGATTACAATTATTGTTTGGTGGTGGTTTTATACAGCATCATATTAGAATTTACGCACCCGAAACTGTACCGCAACTTAATGAAGAAATGAAAAAAGGATACGACCGACTGACTAACGGACCAAGCATTTCTCAATATGTGGGATATCGATTTTTGGACCCCAAAAAAAGATTAAATTTTTCTTTAGGTATAGAACTAATTGAAGGATTTACCCAAAATCGTCGAAGTTTTAACTACGATACCCGGATGAAAGACCCCAAAAAAAGATTTGATTTACTTACTGGTTTAAAATTCAGTTTATCTATTCCTATATATCTTAAAAAAGCCGAAGAAGAAGAATTTTATGAGTAATAGAAAAAAAATTATTTTCTGAAATTCAGTGTTTTAAAAATTATTTTTACATTTTCTGAAATGTTTTTGAAGTATGCTTCTGTCTAAGCAATAAACTTAAATAATAAAAAATCATGAAAAAGAACATCAGAAACACAGCACTTGCTATTGGACTAATGGCACTCGTAATGGTAGGTTGTAAAAAAGACAAATTTCAAAATTTTGAACCTACAGAAAATTTAGATTATGAATTACAATCTATGGTTAATCAGGCACAAGATGATGGCGATTTATTAGAAGTATATGTTGATGAAAATACTTCAGAAATTGCTGTTCAAAATGAAGGAATTTCAGCAGATTATTTGGTAAATGAAGAAGATTTTGGCAGCCCTTCAAACTCAAGTAATCCGGCAGATAATTCACGTAAACATATTGCAGACAATTCTTTTATCCGTTGTTTAGCACATTTGAATCTTGATTCTGCACAGAAAAGAAAATTAGCAATAGTACTTGCAGAATATAAACATTGTAATGCTTCGGCTATAAAAAGAGCAAGGTCTATACATGCTGATTTACAGAAAAAATTTAAAGAACTTGTAGCTGAGCAAGTAAAATTGTACCGCAATAATGAAATTACTAAAGAAGAATTTGAAGCAAGAATTAAAAGAATTCGCAATGCTTTTCATAAAGAACTTAGAGAATTGCAGTTAAAAGAAAAGTTGCAGGATGCATTTAAAAATTGCCACGATAAATTATTAAGACAAATACACGGAATATTAACTGAAAGACAATGGTTAGCCTTTGTAAAATGTTATAAAAGATAGTTAATATTAAACTCCCACTTTTATGTAAGTCCTGAAACTAATGCAGTTTCAGGACTTTTTTTATCAAACTTTTTAGCAATTATATATTTAACTTTATTTTTGAATATAAAATTTATTTTTAATTGATAGTTATCTACAATATTTTCATCAGAGTTATAACTTTGATATTTTGGACGGGCAGATTTTTTAATAAAAAAATTGCATTAGGGTATAATGGTCGCAAAAATTGGAGAGAAAAACTTAAAGATTTTAAAAATAATAATACAAATAAAACTATTTGGTTTCACTGTGCATCGTTGGGCGAGTTTGAAATGGCAAGACCTGTAATAGACGAATTAAATAGTAATCATAAAAACAAAATAAGTATTCTTATAACCTTTTTTTCACCCTCAGGATACGAAATAAGAAAAAATTTTGATGGTGCAAATGCAGTATTTTATTTGCCCTTAGATACAATTTCGAATGCTGAAGATTTTGTTGAAATACTAAAACCCGATTTGGCAATTTTTGTTAAATATGAATTTTGGATAAATTATATTGAGTGTTTAAAAAGAAAAAAAATTAAGATTTTGCTGATAAATGCAATTTTTAATGACAATCATATTTATTTTAAATGGTATGGTAAAATTTTTCTCAACACAATAAAAATGTTTGATTATATTTTTGTTCAAAATAGATATTCACTTAAAAAACTAAAAGAATACAATATTAAAAACATTGGAGTTTCAGGTGATTTAAGATATGATAGAGTAATAGCCAACTCAAAATCAGGTAAGAATTATCCTGAAATTGAAAAGTTTTGCAATGGAAGTTTTGTAATAATAGGTGGTAGCACCTGGCAAACAGAAGAAGATATTTTAAAAAATTGTTTAATTGAATTTACAGATAATGTAAAATTGATTATAGCTCCACATGATGTTTCAAAAAAACATATAAATATAATAGAAGAACAATTTAAAGATTTTGAAACTACAAAATTTTCAGAATCTGTAATTAATGAAAATGCTAAAGTTTTGATAATTGACTGCATTGGACATTTATCGTCAATTTATAAATACGGGAATTCAGCTTTGGTAGGAGGAGGGTTTAGCGGTGCTTTACACAATATTATTGAACCTGCAGTATATGGTATTCCGATTTATTTTGGATATAAGTTTACAAAATTTCCTGAAGCTGCATATTTTAAAAAAAACAAAATTGGATTTTCTTTTAACAACAGTTTTAGTTTTAATAGAGAAATTAGGGAAATTACTAACAATGCACATTTAAGAAATGAAATAAAAACACGTTCTGCATCAGTATTTAAAGCTAATACAGGAAGCACAATGCAGGTTTATTATAAAATAAAATTATTTTGTGAATTGTAAAATCTTTGCTTACTAAATAGCATTAATCAAGTAATAATTTTTTTTGCCTTTCTGAATTATTATATACTTGTCATTTATTAAATCAATGTTGCTAATTTCGTAATTCAAATTTGTAACTTTATCTTTATTAATGCTTATTCCTCCATTACTTAGCATTTCTTTTGCCTGAGCTTTTGAAGGGAAAATATTTGTATATAGAGTTAAAAAATCAATTAAATTAATTTTATTATTTATTGCTGATAATAAAATATTGAAACTTGGCACACCTTCAAATATATCAAGAAGTGTTTGTTCGTCAATTTTGCTGAATGCTTCAGAGGTGGTTTTACCAAACAAAATTAGTGAAGCTTCATACGCTTTATTAAAATCATCTAAAGAATGAACTCGACAGGTAATATCTTTGGCTAACGCTTTTTGCAAATGTCTCAAATGTGGTTCGGCATCATGCATTTTTTCAAGTTCAGAAATTTCTTCTATTGTAAATAATGTGAAAATTTTAATATAGTTTTTTACATCATCATCAGAAGAGTTTAGCCAGAATTGGTAAAATTTGTAAGGTGAAGTTTTCTTTGCATCGAGCCAAATATTTCCACTTTCTGATTTGCCAAATTTAGTACCATCGGTTTTTTTAATTAAAGGTGTAGTGAGGGCATACGCCTCGCCTTTTGCTTTTCTTCTTATTAGCTCTGTTCCTGTAACTATATTTCCCCATTGGTCGCTTCCTCCCATTTGAAGTTTAATATTATTATTCAAAAACAAATGGTAAAAATCATAACCCTGAACAAGTTGATAACTAAACTCGGTAAATGACATACCATTTTCTAATCTTGAACTTACAGAGTCTTTGGCAAGCATATAGTTTACAGTTATGTGTTTTCCAATATCTCTTATGAAATCGAGAAATTTAAAATTTTTAAACCAATCAAAATTGTTTACAATTTCGGCAGAATTTTCACCACAATCAAAGTTAAGGAATTTTTCAAGTTGTTTTTTTTGACAATTCAAATTGTGGTTCAGGGTGTTTTCGTCAAGTAAATTGCGTTCCTGGCTTTTGCCGCTGGGGTCACCAACCATGCCGGTTGCTCCGCCAATTAATGCTATTGGCTTATGTCCTGCTTTTTGAAAATGTAGCAAAGTCATTATCTGTACCAAATTTCCTACTCCAAGTGAATCTGAAGTAGGGTCGAAACCAATATATCCTGAAACAATTTCTTTTTTGAGCAAATCTTCAGTTCCCGGCATTATATCATGGAGCATGTTTCTCCATTTCAATTCGTCAATAAAATTATATGCCGGTTTTGCCATTTTATTTAAAAATATAAGATATAAAAAATAATGATAAAATTAATTAGCTACGTCAGAAATAAATTGAATTCTAAGTAAGCCGAGTTCTTCGTGGGTAAATTCACCATCAAATGCCTTTACGGCAGCATCAATATCGTCAACTTGCGAACTTCTGAAATGTTCGTAAATTTCTGATTGTGTTGCCTCATCAATCAATTGGTCAATGAAATATTTAATATTAATTTTTGTGCCTGAATAAACAATGTTTTCCAATTCATCAAGCAATTCATCAAAGCTAATATTTAATGATACACATAAATCTTCAAGATCAGCTTTTTTGTCAATATTTTGAATAATCTGAATTTTTTTACCACTGCGGTTTGCAACAGATTTTAAGACCATATCTTGTGGTCGTTCTATTTCATTTTCTTCTACGTAATTGGCAATTAGGGCAATAAATGGCTCGCCAAATTTCTTAGCTTTATTTTTACCTACACCTTGAATATTTTCAAATTCTTCTAAGGTTATTGGATATTTTGTTGCCATTTCTTCGAGTGATGGCTCTTGAAAAATAACATAAGGTGGCAAGTTTTCAGCTTTTGCTACTTGTTTTTGCAATTCTTTTAGCTGTGCAAACAAGGCTTCGTCATACACATTTTCTATTTGAAATTGCTCATAATCCTCATCTGAAACTTTTTCAAATTCTTGGTCAATTGCAAGTTTATAGGTTTTAGGATGTTTTATAAATGCTTCACCTTTTGATGTAATGCTTAACAATCCATAGTTTTCAATATTTTTTTGGATGTAATTTTCTAAAAGTGCAAGTTTTATTACACTTTTCCAAAAGTTTTCATTTTTTTCGCTGCCAATTCCGAAAGTTTCTAATTGGTCATGTCGATAGGCTTTAATATCGTCAGATTTTTCGCCTCTTAATAAATCAATAATATGTTCTTGGTTTACTTTGCCTGCAGTTTCTTTTACTGCTTCAAGAACATCGCTTAATTCCTGAGTTACTTCGTGCATAGTTTTTGGATGTCTGCAATTATCACACATTTTATTACAATTTTCATCATCAAAATTTTCACCAAAATAATGAAGAAGAATTTTTCGTCTGCATTGAGATGATTCTGCAAAGCAAGACATTTCAAATATAAGTTGTGAACCAATTTCTCTTTCGGCTACAGACTTATCTTTCATAAATTTTTCTAATTTTTCAATATCGTTTGGATTATAAAATAATATACAATCGCCATCTTTTCCATCTCTGCCAGAACGTCCTGTTTCTTGATAATACCCTTCAAGTGATTTAGGAACATCATAATGTATAACACAACGTATGTCTGGCTTATCTATTCCCATACCAAAAGCAATTGTAGCTACAATTACATTTACATCTTCTTTTAAAAAAGCGTCTTGATTGAAAACTCTTGTTTTTGCATCAAGTCCTGCATGATATGGAAGTGATTTTATACCATTGGCACTAAGTATAGATGAAACTTCCTCAACTTTTTTGCGACTTAAACAATAAATGATAATTGATTTGCCTTTGCGGGCATTAATAATGCTTAAAATATTTTTTAGAGTTACATCTTTTTTGCCTTTTTCTCTTACTTCATAGTATAAATTACTTCGGTTGAATGATGATTTGTAAACGATTGCATCAGTCATCCCCAGATTTTTTTGAATATCTGATTGAACCTTTGGTGTGGCAGTTGCTGTAAGTGCCATCATTGGCACATCGTCAATTGCTTTTATAATTTGTTTTATTCTGCGGTATTCGGGTCTGAAATCATGACCCCATTCAGATATACAATGTGCTTCGTCAACTGCAACAAACGATACTTTTATTGATTTTAAAAAATCAGTAGTTTCGTCTTTCTTTAATGTTTCGGGAGCTACATATAATAACTTTGTTTTGCCAGTTACAACATCGTTTTTTACTTTCAATGCATCAGTTTTTGATAATGATGAATTGAGAAAATGTGCAACAGAATTATTATCGCCAAATCCTCTTATCAAATCAACTTGATTTTTCATCAAAGCTATAAGTGGTGATATTATTATAGCTGTACCTTCTTTTAATAATGCCGGCAACTGATAGCACATAGATTTGCCTGCCCCTGTAGGCATTATTACAAAACAATCTTCGTTATTCATTATTGAACGAATAACTTTTTCCTGATTTCCTTTAAAATTATCGAAACCAAAAAACTCTCTTAGTTTTTCTCTTAAATCCAACGCTTCTGAACTCATTTTATATTATATCCTTTTTTTAAAATATCCTACTAAATTACAATTTGGTTATTAAAGTTGCATACAAAATATTTATTTTGCAGCCCAAAGTTAATAGCTTTTTTTGAAAAAGTTTCGCGAAATAAAACAAAATGCAATAAAAACTTTACAGATTGAGGCAAATTCTGTAAAAAATCTTGTGAATTTTATCGATAATTCTTTTGAAAATGCTGTTTTAGAAATTTTAAATGCAAAAGGCAGGCTTATTATTACCGGAATTGGCAAAAGTGCAATTATTGGCAATAAGATAGTTTCTACCCTTAATAGCACTGGTACTCCATCAATGTTTATGCATGCTGCCGATGCTATACATGGAGATTTGGGAATGATTCAAAAAAATGATGTAATAATTTGTATTTCAAAAAGTGGTGAAACACCCGAAATTAAAAATCTTGTTCCATTACTTAAAAAAGGAGGAAATAAATTGATTGCATTAGTGGGAAATATCAGCTCATATCTCGCTTTGCAAAGTGATTTTGTTATAAATTGCAGTGTTGAAACAGAGGCATGTCCTAATAATTTAGCACCAACAAGCAGTACAACTGCCCAGCTCGCAATGGGTGATGCAATAGCGGTTTGTTTGCTTAAAGCAAGAAATTTTTCATCAAAAGATTTTGCAAAGTACCATCCAGGAGGAGCTCTTGGGAAAAAATTGTATCTTACACTTAAAGATTTTATTTTGACTAATGCTAAACCTCATATTTTGCAAAGTGAAAGTATAAAAAACACTATTTTGCAAATTACTGAAGGAAGGCTTGGTGCAACAGCAGTTATTGATGAGAAAAATAATGTAGTGGGCATTGTAACAGATGGCGACATAAGAAGAATGCTTGAAAAATATGATACAGTAAAAAACTTGAAAGCGAAAGATATAATGACATTAAATCCATATAACCTTGATTCGGCTTGTATGGCTATTGAAGCTGCCTCATTGATGTCGGAAAAAAAAATAACACAAATAGTAGTTACCGAAAATGGCAAATACTGTGGCATTGTACATATACATGATTTAAATAAAGAGGGAATATTTTAAAAAAAAATAATGAGTGAAAATTTTGCAGTAATAATGGCGGGGGGAATTGGCAGCAGGTTTTGGCCGGTAAGCCGAAGCACACACCCCAAGCAGTTTCTTGATATTCTTGGAACAGGAAAATCACTTATACAAATGACTTATCAAAGGATAAATCAAATGTTTGATGAGGAAAAGATTTTTGTTGTTACCAATAAAGAATATTTAAATATTGTTAAAAAACAATTGCCAAAATTACCGGTTGAAAATATACTACTTGAACCTGCATTGAAAAATACAGCACCATGTATAGCATATTCTGTATATAAAATTTTTTCGAAATATCCTGATGCAAACATAGCAATATTGCCTTCAGATCATTTAATAACTGATGAAATAAATTTTATTGAATGTATGAAAAAAGGGCTTGGTTTTGTAAACGAAAGTAACGCAATAGTTACCTTAGGAATAAATCCTACAAGACCAGATACAGGCTACGGATACATTCAATTTATAAATGAAGACAATAATGAAATAAATAAAGTTAAAACTTTTACAGAAAAACCTACTGCTGATATAGCTGAAACTTTTATTAACAGTGGTGAGTTTTTGTGGAACTCAGGTATTTTTATCAGTAATGCAAAAACATGGATAAAATCATTTGAAGAGTATTTGCCAGAAATTCATGAATTGTTTAAAGTTGGAATTAAATATTATTTTACAGATGAAGAAGAAAATTACTTAAAACGTAGCTATCCGCTGTGTACTGTTATTTCTATAGATTTTGGTATAATTGAAAAAGCAAAAAATGTTTGGGTAATACCTTCGTCATTTGGCTGGAGCGATTTAGGCACCTGGCGTTCGGTAAAAGAAATAGCCAAAGCAAACGAACATAATAATGTGGTAATCGGGAAAAATATTATTGAAAGAAATTCATCAAATTGCCTTGTATTTAATTCATCAAAAGGACTTATTGTGTTGCAAGGTGTAAAAGACTTAATAGTGGTAGAAAGCAATGATGCTATTTTGATTTGCAATATTGAAGATGAACAAGAGGTAAAATTTATAGTTTCCGATATTAAAGAAAAATACGAAGGAAAATATAATTAATATACTTTTAAGGTATTTTGAAGAGAAACAAAGCTACATTTATTTTTTTAGCATTATTTGTATTATTGATATTTGTTTCTTTTACTCAAAAAATAAATAAACTTAGCTATTACGATACTTACTATCCATGTATAAACTACGAAAGCAACATTATTTCGCCCGAAACAGAAAAGTATCTTTACTCATTTTATAATCATCTCGATTTTTATTTAAAATCTCATAAGGGCAAAATCAATATTGTTCATATAGGTGATTCGCATATACAGGCTGATTATTTAAGTGGTCATGCAAGATTTTTGTTTCAACAAACTTTTGGTAATGGTGGCAGAGGCTTTATTTTTCCATATAAAATGGCAAATACAAATAATCCGACAAATTTCAGTATTTTTTCGGGAGGGAAATGGACTAATTGCAAAGCAAACCAGTTTTATGAGGGTTGTAATTTAGGTATAAATGGAATTGTAATTTCTACCACAGACAGTAATGCTTTTATGGTTATTGACCCTAATAAAAATTTGAAATCAAATTATAGCTTTAATATTTTGAAACTATTTTATAATAGCAATGAAGAAAGTTTTATACCAATATTTGTAAATAATAAAGACAGTGAGTTTTATTTTGATGAACAACCAGAGTGGCAGGGATATTCAAAGTTTTACTTTAATAAACCTCAGGATAGTATAAATTTGAGATTTATTAAAAAAGGAGATTTGCAAAATAAGTTTCAATTGTATGGATTGAGTATTGAAAATGATAACCCCGGATTGATTTATAATGCAATAGGATTGAACGGTGCATTTACCAAATCGTTTAATAAAAGTAATATGTTTACTAATCAACTAAAAGCCTTAGAGCCCGATTTGGTAATAGTTTCGCTCGGTACAAATGATAATTTTTTGCCCGAGTCAAGATATTGTAAATTTTGCGTGAAAGAAAATCTTAGAACTTTACTTGACAATATAAGAGCATCAAAACCTGGTGTAGCTATATTACTTACCACACCCGGTGATTTTATGCTTAAAAATGGCAAACACAACAATAATAATGATACTTATCGAAAGTTAATCTATGAACTTTCTGATGAGTTTAATTGTGCTGTTTGGGATTTTAATAAAGTAATGGGAGGAAACTATTCAATAAAATGCTGGGCAAGATATGGATTAGCCCGACATGACTATCTACATTACACAAAAAAAGGATATGAATTACAAGCAGAATTGTTGTTTAATGCAATTATGGATACATATGAAAAAAGATTTAATTAATAAAAGAAAATAAAAGCAGAATGTTGACATTACGTGAAATATTTGTCTTTTCAGACTCATCACCCTTACTTTTCAGCAGGTATTTATTTCTGTTTTTATTTACTGTAATGTTTGGCATCTATGCTTTTGTTCATAATCGCTTAAATTTACGCAGCCTGTTTCTTATATGTTTTGGTATATTTTTTTATTACAGAACAGGTGGTTGGTTTTTTTCGCTTCTTATACTTTCGGCAATTTATGATTATTACCTCGCTAAGGCAATTCATGTTACTAATAGTGAATTTATAAAACGACTATGTTTGGTTACAAGTGTAACTATTAATCTTGGACTATTGGCGTTTTTTAAATATACATTTTATTTTGCTGATGTAATTAATGATTTATTTAATATTGATTTTAAACCTATAAATATTTTTTATGCAGCTTCTAACAATTGGTTTGGAACTCATTTTGATATTGATAAAATAATACTACCGGTTGGTATATCATTTTTTACATTTCAGGCATTGAGCTATACAATAGAGGTTTACAGAAAACAAATTGAACCAGCAAAAAACTTACTCGATTATGGCTTTTTCGTTACATATTTTCCTCAGCTAATAGCTGGTCCTATCGTAAGAGCTGTTGATTTTCTACCTCAAATTTCCAAAAAATTCAATTTGACTGAAAGAGAATTTGGTCAGGCAGTTTTTCTGATTATGGGTGGTTTTATAAAAAAAACTGTTATTTCTGATTATATAAGCATTAATTACGTAGATAGAGTTTTTGATGACCCTCAACTATATTCAGGTTTTGATAATTTAATGGCAGTGTATGGTTATGCAATTCAGATTTATTGTGATTTTTCAGGATATAGTGATATGGCAATAGGAATTTCATTATTATTAGGTTTCAGGTTGCCTTTAAACTTTAATTCACCATATATTTCACTTTCTATTACTGAATTTTGGCGAAGATGGCATATTTCATTAAGCTCATGGCTTAGGGATTATTTATATATTTCACTTGGTGGAAATCGTAAAGGCAAAATAAGAACGTATATAAATCTAATGATAACAATGCTTTTGGGTGGGTTGTGGCATGGAGCTGCTACCAAATTTATAATTTGGGGAGGTTTGCATGGAATAGCTTTGGCTATACACAAAGCATGGGTTGAGTTTGTACCTTGGGCAGGAAAACAAAAAAGCATTTTTTATAATGTTATTGCAGGATTAATTACATTTCATTTTGTGTGTTTTTGCTGGATGTATTTCAGAGCTGACGATGTACCGACAGTAAAAACTATGCTTGAAAGAATTACTACAAACTTTACATTGGCTGATATTTTTCTTAAAATTACAACATACTATAAAGTTTTTGGATTTATATTAGTTGGGTATATGCTTCATTTTATCCCTAGAAAATTCAAGGTTTCAATAGAAGAAAAATTTTCAACTTTATCATTAATAACTAAAATAATAATTGTTGCATTTATTATATTTACTTCGTATCAAATTGCAAGTAGTGAAGTTCAGCCGTTTATTTATTTTCAGTTTTAATTAGAATTATTAATCAATAAATTGTCAATGTTTACAAAATACATTGCAATTGCACCTCTGTTTTTAATAGGAATTTTGCCACGACTTGTACAATCAAAGTCATTTTTAATTAAATTATAAGTAGATTCAGAAATATTAATGTTTCCTGGTTCAGAATTTTGTTCCATTCTAGCAGCAATATTTACATCATCGCCCCAAATATCATAAGAGTATTTGGTTTCACCAACTACACCACTTATAACATTTCCTGTATGAATACCAACTCTAAAGTAAAATGCATGGCCATATTTTTCAAGCATCGTTTTTTCTATTTGATTACTGAATTTTAAAAATTCAATAGATGAATTAATAATATCAATTACAGCATTTCTTGTTTTGCCATGCAATCCGCCAACACACATATAAGCATCACCAATTGTTTTAATTTTTTCAATATCTCTTTGCCCAATTATTCTGTCAAATTGCTTAAAATATGTATCTAACATTTCAACTATTTGTTCTGGTAATAATTTCTCGGCAATAGTGCTAAAATTTTTTACATCACAAAACATTATTGTAGCTCCATTGTGAATTTTTGGAATAGAACGTCCGTATTTTTTAAACTCTAAAGTAGTTTCTAATGGTAAAATATTTAGAAGCAAAGACTCTGAAATTTTTTTCTGTATGTTTACGCCTCTATATGATATAAGGATTATTAATGCGATAATAAAAAGTACTGATAGTATAGCGATTAAAAGCAATTGGCGGCGATTTTTGTTTTTAATTTCTATTTCGTGTTCGTACTTCTGTTTTTGTTGTTCAGCTTTAAGTGCTGTTTGTTCTTTTTCAAAATGGTACCTTGCATTTGCAATACTTATCTGTGATATAAAATCTTTGTTTTGTATTGAATCTTTTATTGATTGATATTTTAAATAACTTGAAAAAGCATTTTTGTAATCGTTTTTCTTCAGAAGTATTTTGTTATTTATTTCATAAGCTCTTAGTTTTGGCAAGTAGCTTTTTACAATTTCTGAAAATTTAATAGATTCATTTGAATATTTTAAAGCAGTGTTAATTTCGTTTTTGTTTAAATAAATCTCTGCTAATGATGAGTAAATAAGAGAAATAGGCACTGATTCATTTTGTGAAATAAATTGTTTAAGCAAATAGTTGTATAATTTTAATGCAGTATCAATTTGATTTATTCCCTTAAAATTATCAGCAATACCCATCATACATTCATTAATGCCTTTGTAATCTTTTATTTTCTCTTTTATTGCAATTGCAGAATCAAGATATGATTTTGCTTTATCATATTTTTTTAATGAATTTAATGATAGCCCTATTAAGTAAAATTGAGTAGAACTGCGACTTATTTCTTTTTGTGCAAGGTTTATCCTTAGTGATCCTATAAAAAATTCAATTGAATTTTGATAATTGTTTTGAGAATAATATACTAGCCCTATACCCATTTTTGCTCGAGCTATTCCTATAATATTCTTATGGTATTCGGCATTTTTTAATGAAATGTAATAATACTTTATTGCTTCGTTTGGTTTTGAAAGCATTGTATAACAATTTCCAAGATAAAAACTGCTCTCAATAATTCCTTTGCTGTAGTTTATTTTTTTTGATTTATTAAAAATATCATTTAATATTTTAATTGATTTTATTGCAGAATCTTCATAATTAAAATAATTTCTTTTATAAAAAGATATTTCAGCATTAATTTTTGCTGTGTCAGTATTAATCTTTTTTAAATTACTAGAATTGGGTTTTTGGGAAAAAGCTTTTATGCTATAACTTAGCGAAAAAAGAATAAAAAAATATAAAATACTCTTTATACATTTCATCGTTTCTTTTTAAAAATAGAAAGTCCGAAAGTAACTTATTTAAATGAAAAAAAAATATAAAAAAATTACCTAAACTGCAAAGCTCTCGCCACAACCACAGGTGCGGCTTGCATTTGGATTAATAAAAGAAAATCCTTTACCGTTTAGTCCATCACTAAAATCAAGCTGTGTACCTGCAAGATAAAGAAAACTTTTTAGGTCGCATATTACTTTTACACCATCGTTTTCAAAAACCTGGTCACCTTGTTTGAGTTCGCTATCAAAATCAAGATTATAGCTAAGTCCGCTACATCCTCCGCCTTTTACCGATACTCTTAAAAAATGATTTTCGCTAAGTTTTCCTTCTGCTATCAGTGATTTAATTTTTTCGGCAGCTCTTGCAGATACGCTAATGTTTCCTGTGTCTGTCATAATTTAATTTTTTTTTAAAAGTTTTTTGAGTTATTAATCTTCAATTGGTTGCAGCCCTTTTTTTGTTCTGTAATCATTAATTGCTGCTTTTATTGCGTCTTCGGCAAGTACTGAACAGTGTATTTTTACAGGAGGTAATGCAAGTTCTTCAACTATATCCATATTGTCAATTTCTAAGGCTTGGTCAATAGTTTTGCCTTTAAGCCACTCAGTAGCAAGCGAAGAAGAAGCAATAGCTGAACCGCAACCAAATGTTTTGAATTTTGCATCTTCAATTATACCAGTTTCGTCATTCACTTTTATTTGAAGTCTCATTACATCTCCACATTCTGGCGCTCCAACCAGACCGGTTCCTACATTTTCTGAACCTTTGTCAAGTGTTCCAATGTTTCTTGGATTTTGATAGTGGTCAATTACTTTATCTGAATATGCCATCTTTTTTGTTATTTTATTAAAATTAATTTAATGTTCTGTCCATTCTACTGTTTTAAGATCAATTCCTTCTTTGTGCATTTCCCAAAGAGGGCTCATTTCGCGTAGTTTATTTACGGCAGTTTTTACATGCTCTATAGCGTAGTCAATTTCTTCTTCGTTTGTAAATCTACCCAACCCAAATCTTAGACTTGAATGTGCAAGTTCATCATCAAGCCCAATATTTTTTAGTACATAACTTGGCTCAAGTGAAGCAGATGTACATGCCGAACCTGACGATACAGCAATATCTTTAACTCCCATCATTAACCCTTCGCCCTCTATAAATTTAAAAGATATATTAGAAACATGAGGTAGCCTGCTTTTCACACTTCCGTTAATATATGTTTCTTCTAATTTTATAAGTTCATTTTCAAGTTTGTCCCTAAGTTTTGAAAGCCTTTTGGTTTCGTCAAGCATTTCTGTTTTTGCAATTTCACATGCTTTACCAAATCCAACTATACCAGGTACATTTAATGTCCCACTTCTCATTCCTCTTTCATGTCCGCCACCATCCATTTGGGCTGTTACTTTTACTCTCGGATTTTTTCTTCTTACGTATAATGCTCCTACTCCTTTAGGTCCATAAAGTTTGTGGGCTGAAAAAGATGCAAGGTCAATATTGTCATTAATTACATTAACAGGTATTTTCCCTATTGCTTGTGTAGCATCAGTATGAAAAAGAATGTTGTTTTTGTGGGCAAGCTCACCTATTTCTTTTATAGGATTTATACAACCAATTTCATTGTTGGCATACATTACAGATATTAAAATTGTTTGTGGAGTAATAGCATTTTTTATCTGTTCTATATTTACTATACCATCAATACCCGGTGTTATATATGTAACAGTTGCCCCCATTTTTTCAAGTTTTCTACATGTATCTAATACCGCTTTGTGCTCAATATTTACAGTAATTATATGATTACCTTTTTCTCTGTACATTTCAAATACTCCTTTTATGGCAAGATTATTTGATTCTGTAGCTCCACTTGTAAAAATTATTTCTTTTGAATTAGCATTTATCAAAGAAGCAATTTGTTCTCTTGCGTAATCAACGGCTTCTTCAGCTTTCCAGCCAAAAGGGTGGCTACGGCTGGCTGCATTTCCATAATATTCGGTAAAATATGGCAACATTGCTTCAACTACCCTTGGGTCGGGTTTGGTTGTTGCATTGTTATCAAGATATATTGGTAATTTTAACATTTAATTTTTCTTATTTAGATTTATTCTATATGCAAATATAACACTCTTTTTGTAAAAATTGTTTTCAATTTTATAAATGATTTTTTATGTAATGTTGCAATATGAACAAAATTGAGCATATAGGTATTGCTGTTAAAAACCTCGAAGAATCTGAAAATTTATTTTCACTTTTATTAAAAAGCAATTCATACAAAAGAGAAACGGTAGAAAGTGAAGGTATTGTTACTTCATTTTTTAAAAGCGGTGATACTAAAATTGAATTACTTGCTTCGCAAAATAATGAAAGTCCTATTGCCAAATTTATTGAAAAACGCGGGGAGGGTATTCATCATATTGCATTTGAGGTTGATGATATTGAAGAAGAAATTAATAGACTTGAACAAAATGGATTTGCATTAATAAATAAAACACCTAAACAAGGAGCCGATAATAAAATTATTGCTTTTTTGCACCCCAAAAGTACCAATGGTGTTTTAGTAGAATTGTGTATGTCTGTTGATAGAGTTTAGGTTTATTCTAAATCAAGTCCTAATTCACTGCAAAATTTAGGTAGAAACTTGTTTTGTTCTATCAAATACTGAAATTTTTCTTTGTTTGTATATATTATTTTAGATTCTGTCTGAATTTTATCAAATACAATTTCAAAAGAATATTCTTTGCTGGATTTTGTATTGATAAAATTTAATAAAGCCATTTTTATTCTGTCAAACTCGCTTAAATCTCTTGTGTTTGTTATTATTATTTTGATGTTGTTTTCTACAATTTCAATTTTAAGATTTTTAAGTAGTGTAAATGTAAAATGAGAGCCTATTTTTTTTACTTCGTTGGCATATTCTAAAATTAGATTTTCAATTTCTGATATTGAATCGTTATACTTTATTGATTCTTCATTTGAAATATTTTCTTCATTTTTATTAACTTGAGGTTCATTTACAATTTCAGACTTATTAATAGTTTGTTTAAAATTACCAATTCTGAATGTAGGTGCAATATTATTGTCAGAAGCTGTTGTCTGTTTAGGGGCTGGGTTTATTTCACTATCAGAACCGGCGTTATTTCTTAATTCAACTCTTTTTTTTTTTAATTCTTCCAACATATTTATTGTATTATTTATGTTGGCTATTTTTATAAGAGAAAGTTCTACGTGTAGCCTTTGATTGTTACTAGCTTTATAACTTTGGTCATACTGGTCAGCAATATTTATAGCATTTATTAAGAAACCTTCTGATATGCTTGTTGCTTGTTTTTTGTAAGCTTCTGCTGATTGTTCTGTTGTAGAAATAAGATATTCGGTATTTGTATTTTTTATAACTAAAAGATCTCTGAAATGAGAAGTAAGCCCGTTTAGAAAATATTGAGCATCAAAACCATTTGAAATT
The DNA here is from genome assembly GCA_020849295.1 of Bacteroidia bacterium. Taxonomy (GTDB): domain Bacteria; phylum Bacteroidota; class Bacteroidia; order NS11-12g; family UBA9320; genus JABWCE01. The sequence goes on along the minus strand of JADLGN010000019.1, from coordinate 80,924 downwards.
ATCTCGTCAAAAATTATTAATGCTTTGCCATAATCAGCTAAAATAAGACTTTCCGTAATTTTAAAAAAATAAGATTGATTAAGTAAATTTAGATTTTTTATTACCTCTTCGTAAGTTATTTCTTTGTTTTTACTGAAACTTACCATTTGGTCAAACATAGACAGGGCATCTCGCATACCTCCATCAGCCCTAAGAGCAATTACGTGCAGTGCTTGTTCTTCAGCAGTGATATTTTCATTGCTGCAAATTGTTTTAAGTTGCGATACTATTTCGCGAGGGGTAATTCTTTTGAAATTAAAAATTTGACAACGCGAAAGAATAGTAGGAATTATTTTGTGTCTTTCGGTTGTGGCAAGTATAAATATTGCATAAGGCGGAGGTTCTTCAAGTGTTTTTAAAAATGCATTGAAAGCACTGTTGCTTAACATGTGAACCTCGTCAATTATATATACTTTATATTTTCCAACCTGTGGTGGTATTCTCACTTGTTCTACAAGGTGTCTTATATCATCAACCGAATTGTTTGATGCTGCATCGAGTTCAAAAATATTGTATGAGAAATCGTAGTTTGGGTCAATATTGCTGTCATTCATTGTGTTTACTACTTTGGCAAGAATTCTGGCACATGTAGTTTTGCCAACTCCTCTTGGACCTGTAAACAAAAATGACTGTGCAAGTCTATTTTGCTTTATTTCATTGAGCAAAGTTTCGGTAATATGGTTTTGGCCTATTACTGTTTCAAAGTTTGAGGGGCGGTATTTACGTGCTGAAACTAAAAATTGCTCCATTATTTTTTACAAACCTAAAGTAAAATTTTAAATTTTAATTTAATACTCTAAAAATACATATTCACATTTTATAAAAGCGAATTATTAAGCATCCCTAGTTTAAGAATTTCTTTGTATTCATGTGAATTTTTAAATTTTGAAATTTCGAGAGTGTGCCTTATTTTGTGAATATCAGAACCTACAAGATGTATCATACGTTTTTTTAATAAGTACATTGCTGCTTTTTTTATTTGAGGCGAATAATACCCGGCAAATGAAAGAAGATTGCATTGAAATAGTATTCCGGTGTCAAACAATCTGTCGAACAAGCTAAAGTCGTTTAGCAAATAATTATATCTTTCGGGATGAGCAAAAATTATTTTATATCCGCTGGTTTGAAGGTCAAATAGTATTTGTTCGAGAAATGGGGGTTTTTCCATATAATTGGTTTCTACCAGTAAATGGTTATTGCCAACAGTTAAAAGTTTAATTTTATCAAAGTTATTGCAAAACCATTCGTCAAGGTAATATTCTGCTGCTGCATTTATATCAATTTCAATATTTAATTCGTTTAATTTATCTTTTAATAAAATTAGTTTTTCTTCAATTATTTCAGGAGTGTTTGGATATACTTGATTGAAAATATGTGGAGTTGTTATAATTTTTGATATTCCTTGATTTTTTAATTCAATTATATTTTCAATACTTTCTTCTAAATTACTGCATCCATCATCAATGCCTGGCAAAAGATGTGAGTGAAAGTCAACATGTATTTCTTCAACTTCATTTACAGTAGTTGTACTGTCTTTATTTCTTTTAAAAAAATTAAGAAAACCCATTATTCATCTTCATCTGTTTCTTCTATAATTTCGAGATTAGAAAGATAATCCTTCAATTCCATAATATTGTCAATTTTCATTGGGTCATATCCGTGTTCTTCGCCAAGAAACAATGACGCCCAGTCAAGACGATAAATGACATCGAATATACTGAATATGGTATTTTCGGGTATAAACATATTAAGCACCTTGTTGTTTTCAAGTTCAAGGTGTGAACCAAGAAAATCAAACCTTGCATGAACCCTTGGATTTGTATCGCTATATAGAAAAATAAAATTAGTATTTAGCTTTCCATAATAAGATTCAATTACGTTATGATTAGATTCGGGCAAAATATTAACAAATCCTTCAAGTTTTGAATTTTCATTTAATTGTTGGCAAAATCTGGTTGCAATTTGAGCCCAAAACCTGTCTGCTACTATTACAAATTTGTTTTTTAAAGAGTTTTTAAAGTATGAATAAATTTTATTTGCCGAATCAATCTGGATTGATTTTATTTCTTCAAATTTTTTAATTACATCTTCAAGTTCTGATGAAATATTTTCATTTTTGATTTCGCCAAGTATCATAAGAATAATAGCAAGGTTATATCCTATTGCCATACGAGGTTGATATCCCTTTTCTATTTTATAAGTTAATAAATTATGCTGAATACTTAATTTTTCAATATGACCACCTGTAGTAATACAAATTATTTTACAATTTTTAGCAAGGGCTTCATTTAATAAATTAACAGTTTCTTCAGTTTCGCCAGAATAAGAACACAATATAACAAGCGAACCTGAATTTGCATAAGCAGGCAAATTATAATCATCAATAACTTCAATAGGCAACAACATTTTATCAAAAAACCATGATTTTGCAATCCTTGCTCCAATTCCGCTTCCGCCCATTCCGCCTATCAATATGTTCGAAAAATCATTTTCTGAATAACCGTGTTTAATATATGATTGTATTACAAATTTTATTTGTGAAGTAAAATTTTCGAGAGATGATTGGTGTGTTATCATTTTTGTAATTTTGCAAATGCGAAATTAATAATTAATAATTTATAAATTTATGCAAGAATTTTCTGAAGATTCAAGTATAGAAGATGAAATTCTTCAAAATAGCTACGAACAGTTCAGGTTTGAAGTAGATAAGGGACAAGAGCTGATGCGTATTGATAAATTTTTGATGGACAGAATTGAAAATGCAACAAGAGTAAAAATTCAAGAAGCAATAGACTCCTGTAAGGTTATGGTAAATAATCAACTTACAAAACCAAGTTACAAAGTAAAACCCGGAGATGTAATAACAGTAATTACATTTGAAGTACCTCGAAGTATTGAAATAATCCCAGAAAATATACCACTTGATATTTTATACGAAGATGAAGATATAGCAATAATAAACAAAAAGCCCGGTATGGTTGCCCATCCAGGATTTGGCAATTATACCGGTACACTTGTAAATGCTCTTGCATGGCATTTTAATCAAACAGTACCTTTGGGAACAGTTAGACCTTGGTTGGTACATAGAATTGATAAGGATACAAGTGGGTTATTGGTAGTGGCAAAAAATGAAATTTCGCACTATCGCTTATCGGTACAGTTCAAAAATCATACAATTAGTAGATTATATAATGCTTTAGTTTGGGGAGTATTTACTGAAGACGAGGGAACAATAACAGGCAATATTGCAAGGAGTGAATCAAATAGAAAACTTTTCAGAGTTTACAGTGACCCCGGAATAGGAAAACATGCAATTACTCATTATAAGGTATTGCAGAATCTGTCTTTCGTTTCATTGATAGAATGTAGGCTTGAAACCGGCAGAACTCATCAAATACGTGTGCATTTAAAACATATTGGGCACACAATTTTTAATGATTCTTTTTACGGTGGACATAAAATATTAAAAGGGGTTGTATTTAGTAAATACAAGAAATTTGTAGAGAATTGTTTTCAAATTTTACCGCGTCAGGCATTACATGCAAAAACCCTCGGATTTGAGCACCCTGTAAGTGGTAAGCAAATGTTTTTTGATTCTCAATTGCCCGATGATTTTAAGGGAGCCCTTGAAAAATGGCAAAATATTAATGAAACTTTAAGTTTGGATGTTTAAATAATAAATATGAAAATTTCTATTATAGCAGCAATTGGTAAAAATAACGAATTAGGATTTGCAAATTCATTGCTTTGGCATTTGAGTGATGATTTAAAAACTTTTAAAAAAATCACTATGGGACATTGTATTATTATGGGCAGAAAAACTTTTGAATCAATTGGCAAAGCTTTAAAAGGGAGGATTAATATTGTTGTAACAACTAAAAATTTAGATATATCTGATATAAATACAGCTATTGACTTGAACTATGCTATTGAGTTAGCCCGATCTGCCAAAGAAACTGAAGTATTTATTATTGGTGGAGGACAAATTTATAATTATGCTATTGATATAGCAGATAAGCTTTATCTTACTTTTGTTGATGCCGAGTTTGCAAATGCAGATACTTTTTTTCCTAATATAAATTTTGAAGAATGGACTCTTATATCTAAAGAAATATATGGAAAAAACGAAAACAATGAATTTGATTTCGATTTCAGAATTTATGAAAGAAAGTTTAAGATTTAGAAGATTTTTTTAAATCTAAAATTGAATAATCGGTTTTTTCTTTTCTTATTGTATTTGTAAGTTTTCCAAGACCTGAAATTTCCATTTCTACAATATCACCATCTTGCAACCATTGAGGTTTATATGAAGGATTATTTAACAAACCTGTTCCGTTTAGTTCTAAAAAACAACCTGTACCAACTGTGCCAGAACCTATAACATCGCCCGGAAATACATCTACTCCATACGAGCATCTTTCAATTATTTCTGCAAATGTCCAATCCATTTCTTTCATATTTCCTTTACTTACTTGTACTCCATTTACAAAGCATTTCATATCAAGGTTGTACGAATTGCCTACATGACCTGTTTTACATGGGGTTTTATATTTTTCAAGTTCATCAGGAGTTACAAGCCAAGGTCCTATAACAGTACTGAAATCTTTACCTTTTGCAGGTCCTAGATTAAGTAGCATTTCTTCCATTTGAAGAGTTCGGGCACTCAGGTCATTCATAATCATATATCCTGCAATATATTCATCGGCATCATTGGCTTTTATATTTCTTCCTTTTTTAGAAATTACAATTGCAACTTCAAGTTCAAAATCGAGCTTATTAAAGTGGTCGGGCATACACCAAATATCACCTGGTCCATTTATAGCATTGTGATTTGTGAAATAAAAAATAGGATATTCATCAAATTCAGGAATCATTGCTACACCTCTATTTCTTCTTGCAGCTTCTACATGCTGTCTGAATGCATAGCCATCTCTGCAACTTGTAGGTTTTGGAATAGGTGCACAAATTTCAATTTGATTAATTTCATATCCTATATGAGAATTGTTATCTTTAATTTCGTTTTCAATAATTAAGGCAAGCTCAAAGTTTTTTTTACCTCCTTGTAAAAATTCTATAATATCAAATGGAATTTCATTATTGATATTGTTTAAGTCATAAATTAAATTATTGTAATAAAGCCCAAATTTTTGTTTAGAATTTTTACTGAAGGTAACGAGTTTCATTGTATATTAAAACCAAAGAAAATATAAATAGTTTTTATTTATTTAATAAATAATATTTCTCTGTATTTGGGTATTTTCCACAAGTCGTCATCAATGAGTCTTTCAATTTTATCAGAGTGTTTTCTTATTTTATCAAAACATGGTTTTACTTTATTGCAATATGCTTCTGCTTTCTTTTTAGCTTCTGTAATTACATTAGCTTTTTTTCGTTCATCTACCATTGTTTCTACAGCTGTTCTTAAAGAGTCTGAATGAATGCAAATTTCATTTAATAAATCAGTAAGTTGTTTTAAGTTTTTCTTTGAAACTCCAGCCTCTAAAGATTCACTGATGCTATCTGCTAACTTTTTTTGATAATTTACAGCTGCAGGAATTACCTGAGTGTAAATCATATCGTCAAGTACTCTACCTTCTATTTGAATTTTTTTGATATAATCTTCAAGTTTTATTTCATAGCGTGCATGAAGTTCTTCTCTTGTAAAAATTTTGTTTTTAACGAAAACTTCATCAGCAGTTTTGCTCAAGTAAGATTCTAAAGATTCTACCGTATTTTTAAGGTTTTCTAAACCGCGTTTTTTTGCCTCAACTTCCCATTCTTTACTATAACCATTGCCTTCAAATAATATTCTTTTTGATGATTTTAAATAAGATTTTAATACCTCTTTTATTGCATCATCTGTTTTTTTCTTTTTTGAAATTAATGTATCTACATCTTTTTTAAATTGCAATAATTGATTTGCTACTGCTGCATTTAATGCTATCATAGGTCTTCCGCAATTTTCGCTTGACCCGACAGCTCTAAACTCAAATTTATTACCGGTAAAAGCAAATGGCGATGTTCGGTTTCTGTCAGTATTATCTATAAGTATATCAAGCAAATTGTGTACATTAATTTTCTTATCATTTTCGCCTTTTGATGATTTTTTACCAGATTCAAAATCATTTAATATTTTTGTAAGTGTACTCCCAATAAATATTGACATTATTGCCGGTGGAGCTTCATTGGCACCAAGTCTGTGATCGTTTGCAGAGCTTGCAATACTTGCTCTTAAAATTGATGAACAATCGTGAAATGCTTTTATAATATTAATAAAAAAAGTTAGAAATTGTAAGTTTGACAATGGGTCGTTACCTGGCGAAAGCAGATTTACTCCTGTATCTGTTATAAGACTCCAGTTGTTATGCTTGCCCGAACCATTGATACCGGCAAATGGTTTTTCATGTAATAGTACTTTAAAACCATGTTTTCTTCCTACTTCTTCCATTATGTCCATGAGCAGTTGATTATGGTCAACTGCAAGATTTATTTCTTCAAACATAGGAGCACACTCATATTGTCCCGGTGCTACTTCATTGTGTCTTGTTCTAAGAGGAATGCCAAGTTTCATAGCTTCAAGTTCAAGATCGTACATAAAATTGAAAACTCTTGCAGGAATAGCTCCGAAGTAATGATCTTCGAGTTGCTGACCTTTTGCAGGCGAAAATCCAATTACTGTTCTACCTGTCATTACCAAATCTTGTCTTGCATCATACAATGCTTTGTCAACCAAAAAATACTCTTGTTCAATACCCAGACTTGAACCAACTTTTTTAACGTTTTTATCAAAAAAATTACAAACATCTGTTGCAGCTTTGTTTATCAGTGACATAGTTTTGAGCAATGGAGCTTTGTAATCTAATGCTTCGCCATGGTAAGAAACAAAAATGGTAGGAATACACAATGTTTTTCCTGATGCTTTTTCCATTATGAATGCCGGAGATGAAGGATCCCATGCTGTATAACCTCTTGCTTCAAATGTGTTTCTCAAACCTCCACTTGGAAGACTTGAGGCATCAGGTTCTTGTTGAGAAAGTGAGCTTGCAGAAAATTTTTCTATTGCTTTTCCGTCCCATACTTCATAAAACGAATCGTGTTTTTCTGCTGTAAGTCCTGTTAATGGTTGAAACCAATGTGTGAATGATGTAGCACCTTTTTCTATTGCCCAATTCTTCATTCCGTCAGCTACTTTTTGTGCTATTTCTCTTTGAATGGTTTTACCTTCATTTACAGCTTTGTTTACAGCTTCAAAAGCGTCTTTATTTAAGTATTCTTTCATTGCTTCTTTTCCAAAAACATTTGAACCGAAAAGTGATGGAATATCAGAAATATCGGTAGTTACTGATGGAATTATTCTTGACTGTGCTGTATGAATTGCTTTGAAACGCATAAAATTTTTTAAATAGATGCAGCGAAAATAGAATTTTATATGTTGAAATTTTATATAGAAAAGTTAGTTTTTCTTAACCTCTTTTGCACAAATTATTTTAAAAATTTGATATAGCTTCAAATTTAAGTTTTTGAGTTTTTTATTAAACAAAAAAGCCGACTTTAAGTCGGCTTTTTTGAATTATGTTTTAATTATATTTTACATTATAGTGGATTTGCTACAACTTCAAATTCTACTTTTAATTTTAATGTAGTTGTATCGGTAAGTGGTCCGTTTGTAACCAATTTGCCTGAAAAATTTATCTGAGGTCTTTTAGCATATTTTAATATATCAGCATTGGTAGGAGTTATATCGAATTCTGTAACAGGACCCGGAGGTGTAATGATTTCTGCAAGACGTAATAAATCAAAATCAGGATCTCCTTGTATGCCTGTTTCAATATACCCGCTATTAATTATTTCAAAATTTTTGCCGGGAGGGTTTAATATAGTTGCTGTAATTTTTCTTATAAACACATTCTTTACCTTGTCAAGCGTTGTACCATTTGCTTGGGCTAAACTATCAAGATTTAATGACTGTATCATAGGTTCAAGTATAATATCACCAGCCTGAGTTGTAGGGTTAATCTTATAAGTAACTTCTTTTGCATTTAAGCCGAATTTTATATCAAATAAGTCTTCATTGCATGAAGCAAATAAAGTTATTGATAAGAGAGTGAACAGAAATAAATTAAATTTTTTCATGGTATTTTAAATATTTATTTTGACAAAACTATATTAATAAATTTTAATAATCAAAATATTTTTGTTTTTTGTTTACTAAAATTACAATTAAATTATAAAGATACAGTTTATATTAAAACTTAAATTTTACAATTATGAAACTTCACAAATCAATTTTTACTACATTATTATGTTTGATGATTAAATTTTCATTTTCTCAATATTCTGATTGGCAATATTTTGAAATGAATGGAAACGAATGCAGAATTTTTGTAACTAAGGGAAATTCGCGACTCATAGTACCTGCAAATTGTTTTGAATACAATGGAAAAATATACAATGGAAAACTTATTATATCTTATAGAGAATATAAAGATCAAGCTGATTTTATACTTGGTGGGCTCGATTTGAGATATACTGTAAATGGTAAGCTAATGTATATGCAAAGTGGGGGGATGTTTGAAATAATAGTAACTAAAGACAATAATAAAGGTAAAGAACTAATATTTGCTGCAAACAAAACTGTTACTGTAAAATTTGCAATTGACCCTGATTTTGATGTGGCAGGATTAGAGCCATTTTACTATGACAGAAAAACTTCTAATTGGAAAAAAATAACAAGGTACGGAAATGATGATAGAAGTAATAAACCTGTTTCAGATAATAATAGTGATTTGTGGCAGGATAATCCCGGCATTATTGCAAACAGCGGCGATTTTAATGATAACATGGATGTTGATTGCTACTACATAAGTGTAGTTGACAAAAATGACCCAACTCGATTTGTTGATTCTTTGATTTGCCCGGGAGTTTATTCTGTTCTTGATAATAGATATAATCAATACCTCACTGATCAGGCTTTTAAAACTATGCAAATAGACAAAATGGGTCTTTATAATTATGACAAAATTTTTGAAGAAGATAATAGCATACCATTGTATGTAAAACTTAAAACTAAAGATGGCAAAAAACTTGAAATTACCGATAGGCTTTTTGTGGTTTATAAAAAATCAAACACAACAATATATTTTTACCCAAGCGATATTGACTCTAATTTTAAGTTGATTCCGAGAAATGATATAGTATTATTTGTTTATAATAATGACGGAACAATTTACAAAGTACCTGACAATTTTTGGACAAATATTGATTTGAGAACAATGAGAAATAAAACAATTGATATTCCTTTTGACAAGCTAAAACTTGCCACAATATCAAAAGAACAATTTGCTTCAGTAACAGGTATTAAGTAGGTAAAATGAAAATCGCAATATCATTTATAGTTTGTATTTTATTTTCAGCAAATGTTTTTTCTCAAAACGAAGAAAATATAAATGACTACAAGCATTTTAGAATACATCTTGATAATAGAACAAATAAGCATCTTAAAGATATTCCCAAGCAATTGCTTGAAGGATATTGCAAAGGAAGTATAAATGCGTATTATCCAAATGCAGTATATAATGAAGTAAATTTTAATGATTTTTTGGAATATTTCAGATGGAACGAACCAATTTTTAACGAAGCTATTCTTTGCGGCGATGATTATTGCTCAAATATTGCATTTGCTACTCTTTTTAGCAGTTTTAATCTGTATCTCGATTACTATTGTAAAGATTATATTGACACTAAAACTTCATTAAAAATAAGAAAAACAAACTTTATACAGCTTGTATATTCTGTTGAATATAATGGTAAAATTTATAATTTCAGAGGTCCGCTTTTTCGTTTAGATGAAATATCAAAAAGTATTTATGTTAAAAACGAAAATAATAACAGCGAAAATCAGGATATAAAAACTGTTTTCGATACCGGCAGATTTTATTCTGTTCAACTTCCAAATCCTGAAATTATACCAAATGATAACAAAAAAAATAAATTTGATTACAATGAAAACTGATAATAAAATCATCTAATTTTGCTCTGTGATTTATCAGATTTTTGTAAAAAAAATAAAACCTATACTTTTTTTAATATGTCTTTTTGTGTTGTATTTATTATTTACAACAAGTTGCAACGATACATCAAAACCACCAATACCTGCTGACCAAAATGAATTAATTACTACTTTGAAAATTGAGTTGAAAGATACAGTTAGTGGTGCACTTTACTCATTTTTTTATAGAGATATTGATGGAGATAGCAACACTATACCAGATCAATGGGATACTGTAAAACTTGATACTGGCAGGATTTATAAAGTAACATTGAAATTTTTAAATGAAACAAATCCAAACTTAATTACAGATGTTTCTACTGAAATAAAAGCCGAAGCAACTGAGCATATTATCTGCTATACTCCATCTTTAGCAGAATTAAATATTACAAGAACAGATAATGACGGCACTTATTCATTGGGGCTTGAAAGCCTTTGGAAAACTAAAGGAATTGCAAATGGCAATTTAAATATTAAGTTAATGCATCAAGCCGGATTGAAAAACGGTAGTTGTGAACCTGGGGTAGCAGATTCTGATATTACATTTAGAATAAGTATTAAATAATTTTCTTTGATTAATTTTTTAATCAAAGAATTAAAATCTATTTTTTTTTTAAAAACTATTTTTTTTAAAAAAAAATGTTTTTACATTCGTTGATTGATTTAAATTTTAACCCGAATATATAAAATTATATGAAAAAAAATTATTACTCTCAGATTTTAACTATTCTATTTGCTCTTTTATGTTTTTTTAATAGCTCAAATACAAAAGCACAAACAATTGACACTACATTATTTGATTACGATATAAATACCGGTTGTAATGTATGTGGTGATTTATATAAGTACAATAGTTATACATTAGATAGTATATTAGATGCTACATCTGTTAAAAAATTTATTGGTGACATTCAAGTTAAATTAAAGTTTTTTTCGTGCTACACAGGACCATTATACTTATACCTAAATGGTAACTTAGTAGATACTAAAACCATTGGAGCATTATGCTCTTGTAATTCTTGTGATTCTGTATTGTTTAATATTTCAAATTTGGAAATAATACAATATTACAATTACGGACAGAAAAATTATTTTAGTATTCAAACACCTGGTAGTTATTTATACATGGATAGAGCAACAATATACAGGTATAAGTATGACAGATACAATTATGATGCTGGAATTTCAAGTGTAGATTCACCGTTAATGAATACTTGCCAGGGTTCTAAAAATATTAAAATAAGAGCATATAATAATGGGAAAAAACAGCTAAGTTCACTAACAGTTGACTGGAAATGGAATGGAGCAAGTCAAAGTTCAGCATCTTTATCAGGTACATTAGATACAATTGGAGGAATTGGAAGTAATAATGCATTAATTAATTTAGGATCAAAAACTTTTACAACAGGTAAAATAGATACATTAAAAGCATGGACAAAAAATCCGGGTGGAGTTATAGATTCATTTACATATAATGACACTACAAACTATTTATTTTATGGAAGCTATAGTGATACAATAACTGTAGGTGGAACTTCTCCTATGTTTTCTACTGTTCAGTCTGCAGTAACTGCATTAATGACTTATGGCGTATGTGGACCTACTTTTGTAAAAATAAGGCCTGGCACATACAGCGAACAGATAGTAATTGGAGCAATTCCGGGTACAAATTCAACCAATACTGTTACATTTTTATCATCAAATCTTGACAGTTCAAGTGTAGTAATAAGCTACAATTCTACAAGCAGTTCCTACAATTATACTGTATCTCTTTTCAATACAAGTAATATTATTTTTCATAAAGTAACACTTCGTTCTTTATCTACAACATATTCAAGAGTTTTATACTTGTTTGGCAATATTGAAAATATACAATTTCACAATTGTTATATAAATGCACCAATTGTTACTTCAACAAGTACATCAAGATGTGCAATATACAGAAGTGCGTCGAGTGGAGAAAGTACAAAGAATATTGTAATAAACAATTGTTTGTTTAATGGTGGTTCTTATAATATCTACCTTTATAATTCAAATATGAAATATTTGGATGGATTTTATGTAAGAAACAGTATTTTTCAAAATCCTTATTACACAAATATAAATTGTTATTATGCAAAAAATATAGATATTAAAAATAACAAATTACTTAAGTCAAATACATCATATACTTACGGAGGAAACGGTATTTATTTTAACGGGATAAGCGACAGTATGAGAATAAGAGAAAACAGAATTATACATGAAAACTCCGGAAATGTAATTTATTTAAGTAATGTAATAGGTTTAAGTACTAAAAGGATGCTGATATATAATAATTTTATATCTGCAAAAAATATAAATACAAATGGAGTAGCTATATATTTTGGTAATTGCTATTATATAGATTTTGTATTTAATAATGTGTTATCAGATTACATTGATGATTCTTATAGTTTAGAATTTGATCAAGGTAAAAATATAAAAATATTAAATAACAATTTAATTAATGATAACGATGGAAAGGTATTTAACATTAATTCAAGCGGCTATAACAGTATTGAGAAATCAAATAATAATAATTACTATAATAATGGTGATGTTTTAGGTTTGTGGTATGGCAATTCAATTGAAAATATTGATGATTTAAAAAGTATAGGATTTGATTCAAGTTCAGTTAGTGGCGACCCTAATTATTCTTCATCATCAGACTTACATTCATATAGTGTTGATATTGAAAGCAATGCTAAACCATATAGCGGCATTAGCAAAGATATTGATGAAGAGTCAAGAAATTCAACAAAACCGGATATAGGTGCTGACGAATTTAAATTAGTTTCGCATGATGCAGGTATTGTTGACAGAATAAAAGTAACTCCTGGAACTAAATGTATGAAAGTAGTGTTAAGAAATTTTGGTAAGAATAACTTAACTTCTGTTAAAATAGACTGGAAACTAAATGGAGTATCAAAAACTCAGGTAAGTTGGACAGGCTCATTAGCAAAAGGAGATACAGATATAGTTTGTTTAGGAAATGTTACATTTCAAAAAGATTCACTATATGAACTTATTGCATGGACATCGCAACCAAATACAGTAAGTGATTCAATAGTATTTAACGATACTTTAGAAACAGATTTTTATACATCATTAAATGGTATATATACTATAGGAGGTACAAGCCCTGATTTTGCTACATTTACTGATGCAGTAAGTGCTTTAAACAATGGCGGAATTATAGATTCTGCATATTTTAAGGTAAGGAACGGGACATATACCGAACAATTTGAAATAGAGAATATAGATGGAGCAAAAAATTATAATGATGTAGTATTTGAATCAGAAAACAAAGACAGTAATCTTGTAACTCTTCAATATGGTTCATCAAGTTGGAGTAATAATTTTGTTATTAAAATGACAGGTGCCAAAGGAGTTACATTCAGGAAAATGAAACTTCAAAATTATAGTTCTTTGCCATATAATAATGTTGTAAATATAGGTTCATTTTCAAAATATATCCGATTTGAAAATAATATAATTACAAGCAATGACTCAACAAACAATGGTTCAGAATCATCATTAATATATATTAATGAAAATAAAGGTTCAGATTTTTATATTTCTCAAAATATATTTAATAAAGGATATTCAGGAATTTATATATATGGTAATTGGGATTCTTATGATAGAAACTTAATCATCCATAAAAACATATTTAAAAAACAAGGATTTTCAACTATATATTTATATAATATTAAAAATTTTACAATATCTGAAAACAAAATAAATGAAACACAAAGTACTCTATTTAGTGGATTATATATTTATAGCACAAAAGGTACAAATTATATAAATAACAACATCATTAATATTAATAATTCTAACGCAAATTATGGTGTACTCTATAGTACAAGTGAATATATGGATACTGATACTATATATATTTATAATAATATGGTTAGTTTATCAAGTAATAATGACGACGGACAGGGGATGTACTTATATGATATTAACTATGCAAATGTGTTTTATAACAGTATTTTAACGAATTGTACTGACTCTTCAAGCCAATCAAGTGCTTGTTATATAACTTGGGGTAATTATAAAATTTATAACAATAATTTTATACATAATAAAAATGGTTATTCGTATTATGTAAATGGATTTAACACTATAAAATCAAATTACAATAATTTAAATTCAAATGGAACTAAATATGTATATTTCGATGGAAATGCTTATAGCAATTTAAACAGTTATTCAAGTACCGAAAATATTGATACAAATTCAATTGATAAAGAACCGTTTTTTAATTCAAATACAGACCTGCATACTTCCAATCCTGATATAAATGGAAAAGCACGAGTTGTAAACTTAATAAATAAAGATATTGACGGAGAAACACGCAATACTTCAACCCCTGATATAGGAGCTGATGAATTTACACCGCCAGCCCGCGATGCTTCATTATATAGTTTCTTTAAACCGGGTGAATTATTCAAAGCTGACTCTTCAAATTTTGAATTTATAATTAAAAATATGGGAACTGATACAATTAAAAATGTAACAGTAAAAGTAAAAATAAATAATGATACATTACCCAGAAAACAATTTGTAAGAACATTTGCAACAGGCGATACAATACATGTAAAAATGGGTAAAAAATATTATTTACACAAAGACAGTGTTTATAATTTTACAGCATGGACAAGTTTGCCAAACGGCTCTGCAGATAATAAACCATCAAATGATACATTAAAAAGAACAAACTGTAGAACTGCATTAAGCGGTGTTTATACAATTGGAGGTACCTCACCAGATTTTGCTACTTTTACCGCAGCAGTTAATGCTTTAAAGCAAAGAGGGATAATGGACAGTGTAAGATTTAGAGTAAGAACGGGTACATATACTGAACAAATAAGAATACCGCAGATAGCAGGAGCAACAAAAAGAAACAGTATAGTATTCGAATCTCAGAATAAAGATACAACAAGTGTTATTTTAACTTATGCATCGGCATATTGGGATACTAATTATGTAGTGTATCTTGACGGTGCCGATGGTGTTACATTCAGGTATATGACTCTGGCTGCTACTTCAACTTATGATTATAACCAAATTTTTAAAATAAACAATGGAGCAAATAATAATACAATATATAAAAATGTACTAGAAGCCCCAAATACAAATTTGGGTACTACAGATAATGCAATAATATTTTCAGACAATAGTGCAGATAATGACCTATTAATTAAAGAAAATCATATAAAAAATGGTGATTATGCCATATACCTTTCAGGAATAGCATCACCTTATGAAAAGAATCTTGAAATATCAGGCAATCATTTTCTTAATCAGTATGAAAATGGAATAAATTTGTATTATGGTGATTCTATTAATATTTCAAATAATTATATGTATTCTGATAAAAATGCTAATTATTATGGAATTTATTTACAATACATCTACAATAAAATAAAATTAAATTCTAATATACTGAAACTTGAGAATGCTTATAATGGATTGTTCCTTTACTATTGCGGCAATTATTTCAAAAGAGGACTAATATCAAATAATGCTATTTATTGCAAAAATAATTATACAACTAATTACGGAATTTATTCTTACTATTCAAACTATATTGATTATATACATAATACTGTTAAAATTGAATGTAGTAATACATCTTCAATAGCGTTTAATGGAATTTATGGAAACTACAATACGTTCTTCAATAATATTTTAACAAATAATTCAGGTTATTGTATATTTTTAAATGGAACCTCTACATTTACAAATCTAAATTACAACAATTATTTCACAGGTGGATTAATCTTAGGATATTATAATTCAAGCAATGCAAATAGTTTGTCTGCATGGAAAACATTATGCTCAAAAGATACATTTAGTTTATCAGTTAATCCTTTATATTATTCATCATCAAATCTACACGTTAAAGAAGTAAGCTTAAATGGTGCAGCCAAATATTTTAATACAGTACCATTAGATTTTGACGGACAAACAAGAAATATATCTACACCCGACATAGGTGCTGATGAGTTTGACTTACCTACAAATGATGCAGGAATTTCACAGATTATTGTACCCAAAAAACCATTTCCGGCAGACAGCCAGTGGGTAAAAGTTGTGCTAAAAAATTATGGCAGCAATGCTATAACAAGCGTTTCAATTGACTGGAAATTTAATGGCACTACTCAAACAACAAAATCATGGACAGGTACACTTAACTCAGGCGATACAGTTCATGTAAAATTATTAAAGAAAAAATTTATAAGCGGTACACCTTATAGTACTAAAGTATGGACTACAAATCCAAACTCAAGTACAGACCCTGAAAATACAAATGACACAAATGAAGTAATCAATCAATATCCTGCAATGAGCGGTGTATATACAATAGGTGGAAGTTCGCCAGATTTTGCCACTTTTACAGATGCAGTAAACGCAATGAAATTAGGCGGTATAATTGATTCTGTTAGATTTGATGTAAGAAGTGGAAATTATAATGAACAATTCAGAATTCCAAAAATTGTAGGAGCTACAAATGAAAATTCTATTATTTTCCAAAGTGAAGGGAAAGACAGTAGTTTGGTATCATTGTATTATACAGCCCCCAATTGGAATACAAACTGGGTAGTGAGAATAGACAGTGCTTCGGGGGTTACGTTCAGATATATGAAAATAAAAGCCTCAAACAGTTCATATAGCAGACTGGTAGTAATATATGGTGAATCAACAAATATTAGAGTACATAACTGTAATTTGATGGGTTACAATAGTACAAGTACAAGTGATTATAATTCAATTTTATATATTAACTATGATAATTCAAATTATCCTTCAATAAATAATATTAAGATTTACAAAAACAGGTTTAGCAATGGGTCTTATGGTATTCTTTCTAGTACATATTCATCTGCTGGCTATGGCAGAGACTTGAAAGTATTTGAAAATAATTTTGAAAATCAACACTATACAGGTTTGTATATTGCTTACAGTAAAAATTTATATATACATAAAAATAATATATACCATACAAGTTCATATAACGGATATTCATCAGGTTATGGAATTTACTTGTATTATATAAATGAAGGTTTCACAATTACTTCAAACAAAATATATAATCAGGAATATTATGGGATATATACTTATAATAGTGATGCAACTATAAATGACACTTCATTAATAGCAAATAATTTTATACATGTAAGATCTAATAATTCTGTATATGGCATATTCGCATACAGCAGTGATTATTTAAATGTGTTTTATAACAACATAAATTTAATAAGTACAAATGCTAATTCAAGAGTATTTTACATTGAATACTCTTATAACATAAGAGTGAATAATAATAATTTTATTAATACTGGAAATGGATATTCATTTAATGCTTACTCTGGATCATTTATTAGTTGCAATTACAACAACTTCTATTCAAACGGTTCAACTTGGTTTAACAGATCAGGAACAAATTATTCAACAATTTCTGATTGGAGAACTGCAACTGGGTATGATATAAATTCTATTACCATAAATCCGGATTATGTAAGTTCAACAGATTTACATACTGAAAAAATTGAGCTTGATGGGAAAGCAAGAAATATTAAATACTTGGTAAAATATGATATTGACGAACAAAAAAGAGATTCAATAAAACCGGATATTGGTGCAGATGAATACATCCCTGCTGCTATTGATGCAGGTGTTTCTGCATTAAAATCTCCCGGTACATTATTTAATGCATCAACTTATGATGTTATTGCTATTGTTAAAAACTTTGGAACAGATACAATTAAAAATATTAAGGTTAAAGGAAAAATAAATAATGATACTTTTACCCGTAAATTAGTAACTCGAAATATTAAAACAGGAGATACAATTCATGTAAAACTTGGTTCATTTAGTTTCCATAAAGACAGTACATACAATATGTATTTCTGGACATTTGACCCTAACAGTACTATTGACGAAAAATCATCAAACGATACTTTAGATTTATTAAACAAAAGAACTGCACTAAGCGGAGTTTACACAATCGGAGGTACTTCTCCTGATTTTGCTACTTTCAAATCAGCACTTTATGCGTTAAAAACAAGAGGTATTCTTGATAGTGTAAGATTTAGAGTACGAAGTGGTACATACACAGAGCAAATGACAATACCATCTATAGAAGGTGCATATAAGAAAAATTCAATAATTTTTGAATCAGAAAATCAAGATACAGCAAGCGTTACATTACAGTATAATTCAACTTACTCAGATTCAAATTATGTTGTATTGCTAAATGGTGCCGATGGGTTTACATTTAGATATTTGAAAATAAAGTCACTTTCATCATCAAATAAAACACGAATATTTTACTTAATAGGTGGAGCAGATAATAATACAATTTATAAAAATATACTTGAAGGAAGAAACACAAGCTGGAGTAGCACAGATAACGCATTAATATTTTCAAATGCAGATGCAGATAATTATTTGCAAATAAAAGATAATCACATAAAAGAAGGTGATTATTCAATTTTTTTAAATGGATATCCTTCAAATTCACCATATCTATATGAAAAAGGACTTGAAATATCAGGTAACAAATTACTTAATCCATATTATATGGGAATTAATCTTGAAAAAATAGATACAGTTGATTTGTCTTCTAATTATATTTATATGGATAAATACAGTTATGGTTACGGTATGTATTTATATCAGGTGGGTACTAATTTTATAATTCACAGAAATATACTTAACATGAAATCAGCTAATTATGGTATAATGTTATATTATTGCGGAACAAGCTATAAGAATAATTATGTTACAAATAACTCAATTTATCTTAAAAATACCAGTACAAATGTAACTGGCATATACACATACAATTGTAATTATATTTATTTTATTCATAATAGTTTTAACTTAGAGTCGTCAAATTCATCATCATCAGCTTTAAAAATTTACTATGGAAGTAACAATTCAAGTTTTAACAATAATATTGTTAATACATCTGGTGGTTATGCATATTTTGTATATAATTCAAGTTATTTTACAAGTAATTATAATAATATATATTCAACTGGTTCAAATTTAGCATACTGGAATGGTACAAATATTTCAAGTTTAGCTTCATGGGAAACCACAAGCGGATTAGATGCAAACAGTATTTCGGTAGATCCGCTATACAAAGCCTCAAACAACTTACATGTAAAAGAAATGACACTGAACGGTGCAGGAATATTTTTTAATGAAGTACCTTTGGATTTTGATTATGAAGAACGCGATTCAATTACACCTGACATAGGTGCTGATGAGTTCGACTTACCATCAAATGATGCTGGAGTATCACAAATAATATTACCAAGTATTCCTTACCCGGCTGATTCT
Organism: Bacteroidia bacterium; assembly: GCA_020849295.1. Taxonomy (GTDB): domain Bacteria; phylum Bacteroidota; class Bacteroidia; order NS11-12g; family UBA9320; genus JABWCE01. The sequence continues at coordinate 61,453 of JADLGN010000019.1, read as the reverse complement.
CAATATGTAAAAGTTGCATTTAAAAATTATGGAGGAAATACATTATATCAAGTAAGTATAGCATGGACGCTTAATAGTGCTGCACAATCTCCAATAACTTGGACAGGCACTTTGTTATCGGGAGATACAGTACATGTTAAACTTAAAAAAATGTATTTTGCACCATACACAAATTACAGTACAAAAGTATGGACATACAGTCCCAATGGAGCAAGTGACGGAGGCACATCCAATGATACCTTACAAAATCTAAATCAACAACCTGCTTTGTCAGGAGTTTATACTATTGGTGGAGCATCTCCAGATTTTGCAACATTCAATGATGCAGTAACTGCCATGAAAAATGGTGGAATTATAGACTCTGTAAGATTTGATGTAAGGAATGGTACATATTATGAACAAGTCAAAATACCTTATATAAAAGGAGCAAACAAAGAAAATGCAATAATTTTCCAAAGTGAGGCAAAAGACAGTAGCAAAGTTTACCTTATAGGAACTCCAACATATTCCGACAATTATGTAGTGAAAATTGACAGTGTAAACGGTGTTACACTAAGATATATGACTATTCTTACAACCTTACCATATAATTATAACAGAATAATTGATATTTATAATAACGCAAAAAATATTAATATTCATGATTGTAATCTTATTGGAAAATTAAATACTAATACTAATGAAAATGAGGCAGTAATTTATATATCAAATAATTATTCAAATTCTAGTGCATTTGATAAAATTAATATTTATAGAAATAGTATTATAAATGGCTCCTATGGAATAATTGCAAATGGGAATTCTAATTATAACCAAGGAAAAGATTTAAAAATATACTCTAATATATTTAATAATCAATATTATAGTGGAATTTTTAATTCTTATAGTAAAAACACATATATAAATCAAAACATACTTTATAATACTGTTACACCATATTCAAACAATTATGGGATTCAGTTATATTATATAAAAGAAGGTTTTACAATTACAAACAATAAAATTATTAATAATAATAGATTTGGGGTTTACATATATGATTGTGATGGAGCGACAGGTGATTCATCTCTTGTAGCAAATAATTTTATTCATGTAGGAACTAATAATAACACTTATGGAGTATATGCTTCATATTGTGAATATATGAATTTCTTTAATAACAATATAAGCATAACAAGTAGTAATAGTTCATCTTATGCAGCATACTTTAATGACATTAACACATCTTCAATTTGTAATAATATATTTTATACAAGTGGAACAGGTTACGCATTTTACTCCTATTATGGTGGATACATAAGATGTAATTTCAATAACTTTTATACAACAGGCACAAACCTGATGAATAGAAACGGCATATCATATACTACACTAAGCGCATGGACAACAGCAACAAGCTGGGATAACAATTCTATAAATATAGATCCTGATTACGTAAGTAGTACAGACCTTCACGTGAGAGGAACAGATTTAGACGGCAAAGGACGCAATCATAAATATATAATTACTAAAGATATTGATGATCAGCCAAGAAATACAACAAAGCCAGATATAGGAGCAGATGAATTTGACATACCATCACCTGATGATGCTGGTATATTATCATACATATCTCCGGTTGCTCCATTTGCTGCGGGCTCCATTGCCGTAAAAGTTGTTATTAAAAACTTTGGCTCAGACTCATTAAAATCAGCCACTATAAAATGGAAAGTAAATGGCACATTACAAAGTAGTAAAAGCTGGACCGGTAAATTGAAGACCGGGCAAACAGATACTGTAGATATTGGAAATTTCAATTTCCTTGCCGGCAAAGAAAATGATTTGATTTTCTGGACTACAGATCCAAATGGTAAATCTGATACAACAGAGTATAATGATACTCTTTATAAAAATGATGTTATGGCGGGACTTAAAGGTGTATATTCTGTAAGTGGTACTTTGCCAGATTTTAATGATCTTGGAGCAGCATTCAATGCGTTAAAAATAGGTGGAGTAAGTGATACTGTATGGTTTAAGATAAGAACCGGTACATATACAATTAATTATAGTTTAGACCAATATTTAGGTTCAAGTCCAAATAGTCCCATTTATATAGAATCTGCTTCAGGCGACAGTTCTGATGTAATTCTAAACAGAGGTGGCAATTCAGATTATATTATAATGCTAAATGGTGCTGATTATATCAAATTTAGGAAATTAACATTCGTTAATAATTATGGAAATTCAGTTAACATATTAAATAAATCACAAGATATTTCTTTTGAAAATTGTTATTTCAATATTAATCCCTATTGGTGGTATTCTACTTATGGAATTTTTTCAGGCTCATCTGCCGACGATAGTCTTACTGTTAAAAATTGCAGATTTGATAATGGTACTTATGGAATGTATTTGTATGGTTATCCTGTTTCAGGTTCTATATTAGAAAAGAATCATAAAATATTAAACAATGTATTTAACAATTGTACTTACGCTATAAAAATGCATTATATTAATTCCCCGATAATTAAGAATAATTACATAAAAAGTAATGTAAGTACATCAACTAGTGTTGTAGAATTTTATTATACACAAAATGAATTAGAGTTTAGCTATAATAAAATTATTAAACAAAATGCAAGTGACAATTCAGGTTTATCAATATTTTACCATTCAGGGAATAATACAAATAGAGCAAAAATTTATAATAATTTTATTTCATCTGGCGGAAGTTCATATTCAAAATGTGTATATATTTACAACTCAAATTACATTAACTTTTATCACAACAGCTTAAATCAATATGGAATCGCTTCGCCCGGCAATTCAATTGCGTTTCATTTAATAGGAGGTTCAAATTTTGATATTAAAAATAATGTAATCTCAAATATAGGAGGAGGATATGCTTATAAATTTGAAAATTCACCATCTACTGTTACATCTGATTACAATGATATATACACTTCAGGAACAAATATCGGAAATATTTCAGGCACAGATTATACTAACTTGGCAGCGTGGAAAACAGCTACAAGTAAAGAAACCAATTCAATATCGTATAATCCAAATTATACTACGAATATTGATTTACATTCAAATCTTGCTGCACTTGACAGTGCCTGTTTATATTTATCTTCAGTACCTGATGATATTGATGGAGAAACGAGAAATTCAACAAATCCAGATATAGGTGCAGACGAGTTTCAAAGTTTGCCTATCAATTTAGGTGTTGTTGCAATTTTAAAACCCGAAAATACTTGTGGATTAGATTCAACGTACATTAAGTTAAAAATATTTAATTTCGGTAATCAACAGCAAGTAAACTATCCTATAAAATATCAATTTGGAAATTCACCAAATATTAAAACAGCAACAATTTCAGATACAATAAAACCTGGGCAGTTTTATGAATGCCAATTTACACAAAAAGAAGCCGTACCATTTAACACAGCATTATCAATAAAAGTTTGGACAGACTTAACATCAGAACAATACAGACTTAACGATTCAAGTTCTGTTACCTTTACAAATTATTCGGTACCTGATTCGGTAAAAAGCATGATGCCGTCTAATAATTCTACCGGAGTAGATATGCCATTTACTTTATCATGGCTACCATCAACTGGAGCAACCAAATATGATATATATGTGTGGGATACTGCAACATCAAGACCATTAACACCAACAGTTTCAAATACCACTCAGATTAGTTATCAATTTAATAGTGGATTTAATTATGGTACCACTTATTATTGGCAAATAATTGCAAAAAATCCTATATGTAATACAGAAGGTAAGGTGCAAATGTTTACAATGAGGCACTTACCTGATTTGCTTGTTAATGAAGTAAATGGTCCACACTCTGCATTTTCAGGAACATCAATCACAGTTACAGCTAAAATCAAAAATATTGGATTAGGAGCAACTAATAATTCTTGGTACGATGTACTTTATTTATCATCAGATTCAGTTTGGGATGTATCAGATCAGCAATTAGGTTCTGCAATAAATTCTTCAGCTTTAAATCCATCTCAATCGTATAATAATACTTTTAATGTTAATATATCAAATGGTGTAAGTGGAAATTACTATTTGATTGTATTTGCTGATAAATATGGTTATTTAGGTGAAACAAATAATAATAATAATTCCAGAAGAGATACAGGCAAGATTAAAATTACCTTAACACCACCACCAGATTTGCAGGTAACTTCAGTTTCACGCCCCTCAATTGCTTTCTCAGGTTCTACGGTTAATATGACATATATTGTAAAAAACAAAGGAACAGGAGATACAAAAAATGCTTATTGGTTAGATAGAATTTACCTATCAACAGAAAAGGTAGTTAACGGAGGTTCTTATAATTTAAAAACTACTACAAGAACAGCAAATCTAAAAGCAGATAGTACTTATCAGGTCTTTGCTTCGGTTACTATTCCAAACTACATATCGGGCAAATACTTTTTTGTAGTATATACCGATGCAAATAATTATGAATATGAGTATGCTTTTGAAAGTAATAACACAAAAGGAAGTGATACAATAGAAGTAAAAATGACACCTCCGCCTGATTTAATTGTTAGAAATGTTGAATTAAATGATTCAGTTAGCAATTCGGAAAGTGTAAACATAAAATACAATATTATTAACGATGGTGGTACTTCAACCAACAGTCTATTTTATGATCAATTATTTGTATGTCCTACATCTACATTTGATCTTGCAAATTCAACTTATATAGGGCAAGTATATCATTCAACTCTCGCAAGTAAAGATACTTCAAAAGTCAATTCATACTTTGATATGCCAAAATCATTAAATGGTAAGTATTATTTTTTCGTTTTTACTGATTATTGGGGTAATGTAAATGAGGTTTCAAATGAAGGAAATAATATGTCATTAAAAGATTCAGTATATATATTTAGTCCTGATATGATAGTTACCCGAATTTTAATAAATTCAACAGATTCAACAGGAAGTACAACTCCAATAAAGTGGACTGTAAAAAATAATGGCAAAGGGAATAACTTGCAGGGGCATAGATGTGACAGTATATTTATGTCAAAACAACTTACATGGAATCGCTCACAAGCAAAAGCATTAGGAAGATATTGTTATACAAGTAATATAAATATTGATGACACATTGCAACTTAATACAATAGTAACTATACCAGATGGGTATGATGGAAAATGGTTGTATTATATATTTGCAGATGCTGATGAAAATAATTACGAGTGGACAAAAGAAAACAATAACATTTCCAGAAGTACTGACTCTATGGATATTATTCTTTCTCCATATCCAGATTTAAAACCTACTGTTTTAGATTTTCCAGACTCTGCTGAAGCAGGTCAGTTGGTAGGATTAAATTATAAAGTAAAAAATCAAGGTACTAATAAAGCAAATCCAAATTGGAAGGATAAATTTTATTTGTCAAAAGATTCAGTTTGGGACCCTACAAAAGTTATTGAACTTACATCTGTTACCAAATCTTCAATACTCAAGAAGGACTCTACTTATACATCTGCCGTATATTTTACATTGCCCACATCTATTATCCAGGGAAATTATTATTACTGGGTATTTACAGATGCAGTACTTGATGTATATGAACATTTTAACGACTCAAACAACAAAGCACGTTCGGGAAAAGCATTTATTGACGGATATCCTCCTGTTGATTTAAAAATCAGTTGCCCTGTAATAAATAAAGATACATTATATTCTGGCTCTACATATACATTAACATTTACTGTAACCAATATAGGAGATGCCATAACACAAACCGGATTTTGGGTTGATGGTTTTTATTTGTCAACAGATTCAATTTTAAGTGCAAATGATATACAGTTGACCAATATAAACAGAATAAAAAAATTGGAAGAGGATAGCTCATATACAGTAAATACGACATTTAAAATTCCAAATGGCACAGAAGGTAATTATTATCTTATAGCAAAAACTGATATAGATAAAAGTATTTATGACATTGATACAACAAATAATAAAAAAGTTGTTTGTAAAAATTCGGGTGGAGCAAAATTAACAGTTATAAACCTTACACCGCCGCCAGATTTACAAATAACAAGTTGGAAAGTTCCATCAACTGCCACCTCTGGTCAAAATTTAAAAATAGTTTGGAAAGTTGAAAATAAAGGTTCCGGAAACACATTGTCAGGCTCATGGACTGATCAGTTTTACTTATCTACAGACTATACAATTAGTTTATCAGATTTTAGGTTAGGAAACAAAACACATAGTGGAAACATTAATTCGGGAAGTAGTTATTTAGATTCAGCAGAATATACAATTCCAATAAATATTACAGGAAATTATATTGTATTATTAAAAACTGATGATGCAAATGAGGTTTACGAACACAATAGTGAAAACAATAATCTTGTTTCAAGCATTACTACAATTTCACAAGCTCCGCCTGCAGATTTAATAGTTACTTATATTACTGCACCTGATAGCGTAATAGTAGGAGAAACTATAAATGTAAACTATAAAGTTAAAAATGTAGGTAGCAACCCTGCCATTGGGTGGTTGCGTGATAATATTTATTTATCAGAAGACAACATCCAAGATGCATCTGATTTGCTTTTGAGTACAGAACAATATTATTTATCTATTGCACCTGGCTCTGATAATTTGAAATCAAAGTCAATTAAAATAAGCGGAGTTGCCTTAGGAGATTATTATTTAATTGCATATACTGATATAATGAATAATATAAATGAAGTATCAAATACAAACAATGATACTGCTTCAGTAAATACCATGAATGTAAATGTTCCGATATTGCCTCTTAATACAAAAACCGGTGATTCTTTAAATGATAATGATAAATTATACTATAGAATTATTATAGCAGACAGTCTTGAAGGAGAAACCATGCTATTGACACTAAAAGGTGATTCTATTAATGGAAATAACGAAATGTACCTTAGATATGATGAAATGGCAAGTGCATCAATATTTGATTTTAAGCATGGTGCCCCATTCAAAGGAAATCAGGAATTGTTAGTTCCTGAACTAAAAAAAGGAACTTATTATTTGTATGTTACAGGTAATACAACTGCTAGTTATTTCCAAAAAATAACATTGTATCCTAGAATATTACCATTTGAAGTGAGAAAAGTTTCTCCTTCTAAAGGTGGAGATAAGGGAGAAATTACAGTATTAATAGAAGGTTCTAAATTTACGGAAGAAACAGAATTTTTATTAATTGATACATTATATGGAGGAGGTTCTATAATGCCAAGTGCTGAAGACAGAAATAGGTATTCTTCAAGTACGCCATTATTTACTAATTTTATAGATCCGACAAAAGTATATGCTACATTTAATCTTACAGGTAAGAAAAGAGGTTTTTATCATATTTATGCAAATAAAGAATCAGAAACTGCAATACTTAATAAAGGATTTAAAATTGAAGCAGGAGTTGCCGAAGATTTAAGTATTTCAATGAATCGTCCGGGCAATACAAGAAGAGATATGATATTATACTGGGATATTGTTTTTGGAAATTCCGGCAATAGCGACATTGTAAATAAAAAGGTAAAAATAGTGAGTTCAGGAGGTGCTCCGATAGCATTTGATCCAAATGATTTAACCAAAAAATATACTGAGCTCGAAGTAGTAATAGAAGGTGATGAAGGACCGCCAAACAGGCTTGGCCCTGGAGCAGTAGGATCTGTAAGAATTTATACAAAATCATCAGCAGCATTAGGTATCACTATAATTAAATAAGAAAAGCCATGAAAAAATTAATATTAAATACAGTAAAAATACTTTCAATAGTATTGTCACTTTATGTGACAAACATATATGCTCAAAACAGCAAAGAGCAAATAATTGACGCAGAGTACAACAATTCAAATCTATTGTTTAGTTTTAAGCCACATACTTCGTGGAGTTCTACAACAATTGAAAACCTGCCTAAAATATTAGCAGAAATTTATAATGTTTCAAATAATTTTACTTTTAAAACCATGTCGTCTGAAAACTCTGATGGATATTCAGTAACAAAAGTAATGCAAACCATTAATGGGTATCCTGTAGATGGTGGAGATATTATAATTGTAAGAAAAAATAATGGACAGATTGAAAATATAATAGGTACATTAAGAGATCCTGAATTGATTATATCTCCTGTAATTACTGAAAATAAAGCTATTGAAATAGCAAATACAACGCTTGGTATTACTTCAAATGACTATTTTCAATTTAATGATGAACCTAAAGTTCAACCTAAAATTAAATTAAAATATGCTTCAAAATTTGGAATTGAAAACGCCAAAGTTGTCTTGTGTTATGAAGTAGAAATATTAACAATAAAACCATCAAGAGTATTTTTATACATAAATTCTCAAAACGGTTCAGTAGAATATTATCATGATGCTATGCATGGGGCAAATGGTACAGGTAATTCGCTTTATTCTGGTAATGGCGTAAATATTAATACCAAAAAAATAGGTGCTCAATTTTATCTACAAGACTCAATAAGAAATATTAAAACATTTTATTGCTGGAATGATACAACACATGCCAGTTATCCATTAGTAAATGATGCAGATAATAATTTTACTTCTCAGTGGCAAAAAGCCGGTGTAGATGTACATTACGGTATAGGAAAAACATACGACTATTATAATACAAAGCACAATAGAAAATCCTTTGACAATAATGGTACGCTAATAAAAAACTTTTATGCGTTTTTACCTACCGGTGAAGCAAGAAACGGTGTAACAGGATACGATAATGCTTATTGGGATGGTACTGCAATGTATTACGGAACAGGTGGAGGTGTTTTATTTTCTGATTTAGTTTCATTAGATATTACAGGACATGAATTTTCTCATGCAGTAGTTGAAAAAACAGCTAACTTAGCATATAGAAACGAATCTGGAGCATTAAACGAATCTTTTGCCGATATTTTTGGATATTGCATTGAAGATTACGCTACAGGAGGTGGTAACTGGCAAATAGGTGAACAATGTTTTACTCCCGGGACAAACGGAGATGCACTAAGAAATATGAAAACACCTAAAAATACAAGTGCCCATAATTGGACGAAACAACCAAATTGTTATGATGGTGATCATTGGGTAGGTCAGACAGGTTGCGTTCCAAATAATAATAATGATGAATGTGGTGTACACACTAATTCGGGAGTTGGAAATTTCTGGTTTTACTTGTTAACAGCAGGAGGAAACGGAACAAATGATAAAAATAAACAATATAATGTTACTGGAATTACCAGAGCAAAAAGCGAAAAAATAGTATATCGTGCATTATCTCAATTTATGACTGCACATTCTGATTACAAGGCAGCGAGAAAAGCAACTTTATTAGCAGCAGAAAAAATATTCGGATACAAATCAGAAGAGTGGAAACAGGTTTGTAATGCATGGTACGCCGTAAATGTTGGTGAAAAATGCTGCGATACCCTTGAAGTAAAATTTGAAGTTAAAAATCCTAAATGTATTGATTCAAAAGACGGAGAAATAGATTTAATAATTAAAAAGAAAGGAAAAGGGAAAGAGCCTGAGTATTACTGGCACAAAGGAGATACAACAAGAGCGGTATTTGCCAGAAGTCAGGATGTGGTTGGACTCGACTCTGGAAACTATATAGTAGTAATAAAAGATACAGCCGCAAAATGTGAAATTGTAGCCGACACCAATCTTGTAGCTCCTGAAAAATTAAAATTAAATATATCGGGAAGTGGTGTTTATTTTGGTGCATGTCAGAGATCTTTTACAGTAACATTAACTGCATCTGCAAATGGAGGAACGCAACCTTACACTTATAATTGGCCCAATGGTATCAAAGAAGTGGTTTGCAGTGGCGGAAGTGGATTTTTCAGAACATATACTGCAACAGTAATAGATAAGAATAACTGTACAGCAGAAGCAACAGCATGGCTCATGTATATACCAATAACATGCTCTTATGACCCTAATGATATAATCGGTCCTCCAAGCTACGGTGACAAAAAATGGGTTTCTGTAAATGCAACATTACCATACAAAATTAGATATGAAAATGACCCCAAGTTTGCTACAGGTCCCGCACAAAAAGTTACAATTACTCATAATTTAGATTCAAATGTTGATATAACTTCATTCAAACTATCGAGCTTTGGTTTTTACAAATACAGTTTTAACGTACCTGATAATTCTACAACATATTCTAATCGTCTTGATTTAGAGGATTCTTTGGGGATTTATTTAGACGTTACTGCAGGTTTGGACTTAAATTCCCGTCAAGCATTTTGGGTATTTGAAAGTATTGACCCTGCAACAGGAGTGCCTCCACTTGATGGAAATAAAGGATATTTAGCAATTAATGATACAATTACACACAAGGGAGAAGGTTATGTAAATTATACAATAAAACCCAAATCTACAGCAAAAACTTTAGATAGCATTAGAGCTAAAGCAATAATAGTATTTGATGATAATACGCCGGTACCTACTCCTAAAATTCATAATATAATTGATGCTGTTGCACCTACAAGTTTTATCAGCAGTGTACCTTCTGTTATTGACTCTAATGTTGTGGATATGAAAATAAAAGCAAAAGATGACTCATTGGGTAGTGGTGTTGGTTATTTTAATATTTATGTTTCAGAAAATGATGGTCCATATAATATAGTTGCAAATGGTATAGAAGATACAGTATATAAATTCAGAGGAAATTTTGGCTCAAGTTATAAAGCATATTCAATTGCATTTGATAACACTGACAATAAAGAAGGTGATAAATCAACACCCGATATTTCATTCAGTATAGCATCAAATGAATTTTTTAAACCTATACCAATTAATACCAGTTTATGTACTGGCGATACATTACGTATAAGATGGCATCGTTCATTTTTTAATTCTATCAAACTTCAATATTCTGCCGATTCAGGAGCTACTTACAAAACTTTTGCTACTAATTTAAGTGGTGGCGACACTTTATATAAGTGGGTAATTCCGGGAGATATTAACGGAATTAAAAAATACTTCTTAAGATCATTAACATCTACTGATGTTGTATTTGACACTTCTGATGTATTTGAATTAAAACAGGGTCCTGTTACCAACTTAGGTAAAGATACTGCGTTTTGTGAAGATGTTAATTTTAGCTTAGTACTAAATGCGGGAAGCGGATATTCTTCATATAAATGGAATGACAGCACTACAAACCAAACAAAAACAGCAAATACATGGGGTACATACTGGGTTAAAGTTACAGCTTCTACAGGTTGTAAATCTACAGATGAAATAAAAATAAGTAAAAATTTATTACCCGTAATCTCATCTAAGTCATCAGTAAATCCTCAGTGTTTCGGCAACTATGATGGAAGTATTGATTTAACAGTTGTTTCAGGTACTGCTCCATATTCATATATTTGGAGTAACGCAGAAACTACTCAGGATTTATCTGCTATTGCAGCAGGAAATTATAGTGTGATTATTACAGATACAAAAGGTTGTAAAACAAAAGATACAACTATAATAACTCAACCAGCCAAGTTAGTTATAAGTCATGTTATTTCAAATGTCAAATGTTTTGGAGGCAGTGATGGGGCAGTAGATATTACTGTTACCGGTGGCACAACTCCATATACTTATGTATGGAGTAATTCTGCAACTACACAAGATTTAACTGGTTTATCAATCGGCAAATACTCTTTACAGGTTATTGATGACCATGGTTGTTTCGCTTACGACACATCTGAAATCACACAACCACCAAAACTTCAAAAATCTCATACTTTAACCCATGTAAAATGCCACGGAGCAAGTACAGGAGCTTTTGATGTTACTATAACTGGTGGTGTAACACCTTACAGCTATAGCTGGAGCAATTCTGCAACAACAGAAGATTTAACTAACATCCCTGCAAGTACATATTACTTAACAGTTACTGATTTTAATAACTGTATAATTAAAGACACCGGAACAATTACACAACCGGCAGCACCGTTGGCAAGTACAAAAACACAGGTTGATGTAAAATGTTATGGAGATGCTACAGGTTCAATAGATTTAACAGTTACCGGAGGTACTTCAGGTTACACATATTTATGGACAGCAAGTGGCGGAGGAAGTGTACCTTCAGGACAATCAACTAATCAAGATTTGACAGGACTGGTGGCAGGAACATACAATGTTACAGTTACTGATGCTAATAATTGTACAACAAACAATAGTGCTACAATTACACAACCAGCAGCACCGTTGGCAAGTACAAAAACACAAGTTAATGTGAAGTGCTATGGTGATGCTACAGGCTCAATTGATTTAGCAGTTACCGGAGGAACGACAGCATACACATATTCATGGACAGCAAGTGGCGGAGGAAGTGTACCTTCAGGACAATCAACTAATCAGGATTTAACAGGACTTGTAGCCGGGACATATAATGTAACAATTACTGATGCTAATAATTGCACAACAACAAATAGTGCAACAATTAGTCAACCTACTTTATTATCAAGTACAGGAACGCAAGTAAACGTAAAATGCTATGGAAACGCAAGCGGTTCAATTGATTTAACAGCTACCGGCGGAACTCCATCATATACTTATTTGTGGACAGCAAGTGGCGGAGGAAGTGTGCCATCAGGCCAGTCAACTAATCAGGATTTAACAGGACTAATAGCCGGTACATATAATGTAACAATTACAGATGCAAATAACTGTGTGAAAAATAATAGCTTTACAATTACACAACCGGCAGCACCGTTGGCAAGTACAAAAACGCAGGTTGATGTAAAATGTTATGGAAATGCTACAGGTTCAATTGATTTAACAGTTACCGGTGGTACTACAGCTTATTCATATTCTTGGACAGCAAGTGGAGGTGGCAGCGTGCCATCTGGTCAATCAACAAATCAAGATTTAACAGGACTTGTGGCAGGAACATACAATGTTACAGTTACTGATGCTAACAATTGTACAACAAACAATAGTGCAACAATTACAAAACCTGCAGCACCGTTGGCAAGTACAAAAACACAAGTTAATGTGAAGTGTTATGGTGATGCTACAGGCTCAATTGATTTAACAGTTACCGGTGGAACGACAGCATACACATATTCATGGACAGCAAGTGGCGGAGGAAGTGTGCCATCAGGCCAGTCAACTAATCAGGATTTAACAGGACTTGTAGCCGGGACATATAATGTAACAATTACTGATGCTAATAATTGCACAACAACAAATAGTGCAACAATTACACAACCATCAGCCCCTATTACTCCGAGCTATACCAAAATTGATGTAAAATGTTTTGGAAATTCTACTGCTTCAATTGACTTAACAGTTACCGGCGGTACACCATCCTATTCTTATTCATGGACAGCAAGTGGCGGTGGAAGTGTACCATCAGGACAGTCAACAAACCAGGATTTGACAGGATTAATTTCAGGTACTTATACAGTAACAATTACTGATGCAAATAGCTGTACAAAAACTCAAGTTGTTGTTATTTCACAGCCTTCAGCAGTTTTGTCAAGTACATATACAAAAGTTGATGTAAAATGTTATGGAAATGCAAGTGGTTCAATAGATTTAACAGTTACCGGAGGTACTACAGCTTATTCATATTCTTGGACAGCAAGTGGAGGTGGCAGCGTGCCTTCAGGTCAATCAACCAATCAGGATTTGACAGGACTGGTTGCCGGAACATATAATGTTACTGTAACAGATGCTAATAATTGTACAACAACAAATAGTGTTACAATAACACAACCTTCTGCTGCACTTTCAAGTTCATATACAAAAGTTGATGTTAAATGCTACGGAGATGCAAGCGGTTCAATTGATTTAACAGTTACAGGCGGAACAACATCATATTCATATTCATGGACAGCAAGCGGAGGAGGAAGTGTGCCGTCAGGTCAATCAACAAATCAGGATTTGACGGGACTTGTAGCCGGTACATATTCAGTTACAATTACTGATGCAAATGCATGTACAGATAACAAAAATATAACTATAAGCCAGCCATCTGCAGCATTGTCAAATTCATATACAAAAGTTGATGTAAAATGTTATGGAAATTCAACAGGTTCAATTGATTTAACTGTTACAGGCGGAACAACAGCATATACTTATTCATGGACAGCAAGCGGCGGAGGAAGTGTACCATCAGGTCAGTCAACCAATCAGGATTTAACAGGGCTTGTTGCTGGAACGTATTCTGTAACAATTACAGATGCCAACAATTGTACTTCAACTAACAACATTACAATCAATCAGCCTTCTGCACCATTGTTTACTTCTAAAACAAGAGTAGATGTATATTGTAACGGAAATGCAACTGGCTCTATAGATTTGACAGTTACAGGCGGTACAACTCCATATTCATATTCATGGACTGCTACAGGCGGAGGAAGTGTTCCTTCAGGTCAATCAACTAATCAGGATTTGAACAGTTTGATAGATGGTTACTATTTTGTAACAGTAACAGATGCTAACGGTTGTACAATTAATGACTCTTCAGTTATAAAAGAACCTACAAAACTTGTTATTTCAAATGTAGTTACACATGTTAATTGTTTTGGCGGTAATGATGGAGCAATTAATTTAACTGTTTCTGGAGGTATAACGCCATATACATACAATTGGAGTAATAGTGCAACTACAGAAGATATCAGCAATTTAACTGCAGGGTCTTACTCAGTTACAGTTACTGATAAAAATGGTTGTACAATAAACGATGCAGGAATTGTAACACAACCTACATTGTTAGTTACTACACATGTGGTAAGTGATGTGAATTGTTACGCAGGTAGTGATGGTGGAATAAATATAACTCCGTCAGGAGGTGTTCCACCATATACATATAGCTGGAGTAGTGGAGATATTTCTCAAGATATAAGCGGTAAAACTTATGGTTGGTATAAAGTGAAAATAACTGACAGTCATAATTGTGTGCTTTACGATTCGGCTTATATTTCACAGCCATCAGCACCTTTAGCTTCTTCAACTGTAATTTCGGCAGTAAATTGTTATGCTGGCAATGATGGTGCAGTTGATTTAACAGTAACTGGAGGTACAACTCCTTACACATATACCTGGTCAAATAGCAGCACAAATCAGGATATAAATAACTTAACTGTCGGAACTTATTATGTAACAATTATAGATAAAAATAATTGTACATTAAAAGATACCGCAATTGTTACACAGCCACTGGCACCACTTGCTACAAATATTACAAAAGTTTATGTAAAATGCTTTGGCGATGCAACAGGTTCAGTTGATTTGACAGTTACAGGAGGAACAACACCATATATTTATTCTTGGTCAAATGGTAGCAATACAGAAGATATTGGGGCTTTAGTTGCAGGAAAATATTATGTATTAGTTACAGATAAAAATCTATGTATTATTAAAGATTCAATATATATTAAACAACCTGTGGCACCACTTTCAAGCACTATAAGTGCTATGGCAGTAAACTGTTATGGAGGTAATGATGGTTCTGTAACATTAAATGTTGCTGGTGGCACATTGCCTTATACATACTCTTGGTCTAATGGAGCAAGTTCACAAAGTATCACTAATTTAATTCAAGGTAAATACAAAGTTACAGTAACAGACTCAAGTGGTTGCTTGTTGAAAGACTCAATAATAGTAACACAACCTTCAGCACCACTAAGTACTTCTGTAATAGTAGCAAATGCAAAATGTAAAGGTTCGTCAGATGGCTCTATTAATTTAACAGTAACAGGCGGAACAACACCATATACTTACAATTGGAGCAGTTCTCAAACTTCAGAAGATATTGCAAATATGCCTGCTGGTCATTATGTAGTAACTATTACTGATAAGAATATGTGTGTAATAAAAGATAGTGGAGACATAACAGAACCTACAAAACTTCTTACTACCACAGATGGAACTACAGCAATTCCTTTAATTAATAATGGACATGTATGGGTAACTGCAACAGGTGGAACACTACCATATTCTTACGCATGGAGTATGACATCTCAAAATAATGATACAATTCACAATGTAGGAGTTGGTACTTATTACATAACAGTTACAGATGCTAACGGCTGTTTACAAAAAGATACTATAGTAGTTCTTGAAGCACCTGTGGTTGAATTGATTAAATTGTATCCTAACCCAACTGTAGATATGATAACTGTTTCAGAACTTGAAGCATTCGGACTTGATTTGCCTATACATTTTGAATTGTATGACAACAAAGGAAAATTGCGAATGTATTTTGATGTAATTGGAACAAATACACATACATTCAGATTTAGTGATGCACTATACAATGGTGCATATATACTAAGGATGTATAATGACAGATATGAGGAAAACAGAAAAGTTTATTTATTGAGATAATAAATATCATTAAATTTATAAATAACCCGCTATGTAAATAGCGGGTTATTTTTTTATACAGACAATAAAATATTTTTAATAATTTAATTATAATTTATTATTTTCTTAAAGCAACTTTTTAATAAGAATTAAAATCAGTAATAGTTAAATTTGTAAATTAAATAACAAAGATAAATATGAGAATTTTATTACTAAAAAAACTACTTGTAGCCTGCTTTTTTACTTTATTCTTTTTAAATTCATATAGCCAAGTAAACATTTTTGAAATAATGGATAACAGCAATTTAAAACTTGAAGAAGTTGAAAAAATTGCAGAAAAATATTTTAATGAAGTAGGTACCGGAAGAGGTACAGGCTACAAGCAGTATCAGAGATGGCTCTACGAACGCAAATTTCATATTGATGACAAAGGAAATTACATTAATGCAGACAAAGAATATTACGAATACAACAGATTTGCCAAAAATCAAAAGAAGTATAAAGCATCAAATGTATGGAAAGAAATGGGACCTGTGTCAAAAAGCCCAACAAGCGGATGGAATCCCGGAGTAGGAAGAATTACATCAGTAGCTATACATCCTTCAGATACAACAGTAATATATGTAAGTTCGCCAGGCGGTGGAATTTGGAAAAGCGTAAACAGCGGGAGTACTTGGGAACCACTGATTGATTATTCAAACAGCGGATGGATGAATGTTTTCAACTTATGTATTGACCCCTCAAATTCAAAAACAATATATGCTGCACCTTCAGGTGTAATAAAATCAGCAGATGCAGGAAAAACATGGAGCAATACAGGAAGCGGACCTGGTTCTGTTAAAAAAATTGTAGTTCATCCAAGTAATTCAAATATTGTATTTGCTACAGGTTCAGGAGGGATTTGGCGGTCAGTAAATGCAGGTTCAAGCTGGACAAAAGTAAGTTCAACATCTAGTATGGAAGATATTGAATTTAATCCGTCAAATGCTAATATCATGTATGCTTCAGGTTCAGGTTCAGTTTCAATAATGCGATCAAACAATAATGGTTTATCATGGACAAATCTTGATAACTCGAATGGAATGAAAGGAACAGGCAGAACTCTGCTTGGTGTTTCCCCTGATAATCCGGCAATAGTATATGCTGCACAAGCCAGTGGAAGTATTTTTGGCAGAATGTATATTTCAACAGATACTGGTAAAAACTATGTTGTATCAATTACAGGAAGTGCTTCGGCAGGTACTAATTTTTTTGGATACACACCTGATGGAAAAGGAACTACTGGGCAAGCTTCTTATGATATGGCAATTTGCGTAAATCCAAAAGACGTTGACGAGGTACATATAGCCGGTATTATATGCTGGAAAAGTACTGACGGTGGTTTTACTTTTAAAGCAGAAACTGTTTGGTCATATCCAAATACTGTTGGATATAATCATGCTGATGTACATTCACTCGAATGGATAAATAGCACAATTTATTCAACAAGTGATGGTGGTATATATAAAAGCACAAACAATGGCGATGATTGGACAGATCTTACAAGTGGAATGGGCATAAGGCAATTTTATAAAATTTCATGCTCTAAAACAGACCCCGAAGTTGTATCAGGTGGTGCTCAAGATAACGGTACATCGTATCGTCAAGCAGATGGAAAATGGATAGATTGGCTTGGTGCTGACGGAATGGATTGTGTTATTAGCCCTATAAATTCAGCTTTTGTAATAGGAACAAGTCAAAACGGATCTATTTATAAAACTACAAATTCAGGAAAAACATATTCAAATCTATCAAGCCCATCAAGTGGCAATTGGGTTACGCCATTAGCAATGAGCCATAATACTCATGATACCGTATGGGGTGGTTGGGTTGGAGTTTGGAAGTCAACTAATTTTGGAAGTACTTGGAAAAATCTTTCACCATTTGTAAAAAGTAAAATGAATACACTTGCTGTTGCAAAAAATTCAAAATATATTTATAGCTCAGTTTATTCCAAATTATATAGAACTGAAGACGGTGGTACGACATGGGATTCCACTATTTTAAGTTCTGAAATTACAAGTATTTATATTAGTAAGCTAAATCCTAAAAAATTATGGATTACATGTAATAGCAGTTCAAACAGAGTTTTTGTTTCAACTGATGCAGGAAAAAATTTTACAAACATTTCTTCGGGTTTACCTTCGCTATCAGCAAGAACAGTTGTAGTTGATGAAACCGATTCTGAGGATGTATATGTAGGAATGAATGTAGGAGTATATCACCGAAATAAAATTACAAACAATTGGACACAGTACGGAACAGGATTGCCGCTTGTAGCAATTAATGAACTTGAAATCCAGGAAAAATCTGCCAAACTAAGAGTAGCTACTTATGGCAGAGGTTTGTGGGAAACAGATTTAATAAGCAAAGTACCCTGTGAAAAACCTGTAGGATTAAAAAGTATTATTTATGGTTTAAACAAAGTAGAATTAGTATGGAACAAATCTAATACTGCAGTAAATTATACTTTAGAATATAAATCATCTGATTCTTTAAACTGGAAAAATATCTCAAACATAAGCGATACTTTGGTTTTGTTGCAAAATCTTACAGCAGGCACATCTTACTTATGGCGTGTAAGGTCAAATTGCCCTTCATGGAGTGATTTTACTATAGATTCATTTGTAACACCTGAAAATTGTAAAAATATTAATGCAATAGTAGCCGATAGCACAAGTATAAATTTTGCATTAATAACATGGGATAATATTGGTGCTTTAAACTATTTAGTTGAATATAAAAAATCAAGTTCTTCTACATGGATTAGTCTTGGTAACACAAGTTTAAACAATATTTCAATTACTGGTTTAAAAGGATTTACCGAATATGATGTAAGAATAAAACCAATTTGCAAATACGATAGCGGAACCTATGCTCTTGGTTCTTTTACTACAGAAAGTTGTTCAATGGGCTCAGGACTTCAAAACAGAAATCTCACTTCCAATAGTGTAACTCTATACTGGGATAAAATTGTAGAAGCAGACGAATATAATATTGAGTTGAAGAAAACAGTTTCTTCAGTTTGGGAAAAATCAATAAACACTTATGACACTTTTTTAAATATAACAGGATTAATCCAATTGACAGAATACGACTGGAAACTTAAACCAATTTGCAGCAATGCCGAAACTTTTTCGTCTTTTAAAACTAAGAAAAATACTGCTTCAATTTCAGAAAAAAATATTAATCGTAAAATTTCTGTATCTCCAGTACCTGCAAAAGATTTTTTGATTTATTCATTTTTTGCTGAGAAAGATATGAAAACAGCCGAGATTATTGTTAATGATGTTTTAGGGAAAGAATTAGTTTTTAAAACTATTAATTGTAAATACGGTGAAGTTAAAGAAAAACTTAATATTGGAAACCTTGGTAATGGAATTTATTATCTCACTATTAAAACCGACAATGTTGTTTTGGTTCAAAAATTTATCATAGAAAGATAATTTACCACCATAAAAAATCCGAAGGAATTATCCCTGCCCGATAAGATTTAATATAATCGCCGGATGCAGAATATTCGTGTATTTTTCCTTTGCTGTTGAAATCTTTGGCATCTGCTACATATATTTTCCCATTACTTTTATTAGTGGTAATTCCATAAAATGACGAACCAATGTTTTCTTTTATAAAAGGTTTATCAGGCAAGATATTTATATTTTTTGAGAATTTATATATTCCTTTAAATACAAAATACAAACTATCATTTTTTGAGTTCTGTATAAGTTTAAAAGGGTTGAAATCTGTTTTATCAAATAAAATTTCCTTTTCTTTTTTTAAAGATTTTGAATCAAAGCAAAATAAACCACCTTTTTTATTTTTAATAAAATCTCCAGAACATAAAACCCATATTTTACCATTTTTATCATATACTATTGATGAGCCTCCCCATGCTACTTCAAGACTATCGCTTATTTTGTCTGTTATAGGATTGATAATAAATATAAAATTGCTGTTATAATTAGTTACCCATACTTTTTGGTCTGCTAGTAGCATTTGTTCTGTCCAGCCATTACATTTTATTTCACCTGTTTTTGTAAAATTGTTAGAGTTAATTATGCTTATGCAATTAGAATATAAATCAGAAATATATACTTTGTCTGGCATCACCTCTAATGTATATCTTGGAGATTTTAATCCTTTGATTGTAGCAGTTGATTTGTAATTTGTTGAGCTTATAACTTCTATTTTACCTGAGTTGTTCAATACAAGCCATAAGTTATTATTGATAAAATTCATACTTTGAAAAACATCGCCAACTTTGCGATTATTAGCATTGAAAAATAAATCAATATCTGAGTTTTTACTACTATCTAAAATGTTTATGTAAGAAAGAGAAGCATTTCCTAAGCCAAAAGTACCTTCATTAATTACAAAGAAACCTTCATCTTTGTTTACATCAGAGGGTTTTCCTGTTTTGTCTCCATCATTGCATGAAAAAATTGTAAGAATAAAAAAACAAATTGCTAAAAATAAAATTTTATTACTCATAATTTAATTCCCTTATAATGTTGAGTTGTTTTTCCATTAATTATTAAAATAAAAAATCCATAAGGCAACTCTTCTGATTTTAGTTTAAACTCTTTGTCATAAGTATTAAATTCTTTATATAGACTGCCTTTTGAGTCAATTATTTTTATTTGTTTTTTATCATTATTAAAAAAATTGATAGATAAAAGTTGGCTATTATAAATAGGATTTGGTGAATTTATTTTGAAATCATTTGAAAACACTCTGGCTGTATTTAAAAACTTTTGGTTTATAATACCAATTGCATCAAGGTCAAATCCTCCTGATGGAAACATGGTAGGGTAGGGGTCGTTTATTTTTCTCAAAGCAGTATCATAATTTGCAAATTTTGGATTTAAGCTACCAATTACATCTATAATTTTTATATATTTTATATTGCTTTTATCTAAATCTTTATAATCAGGAATTTCACTAATGTCAAAAGGAGTACCAAATCCTGCCCTGTATTTACCTGCAAGATTATTGATTTTTTCAGGATTTGTATAGCCAAAAGAGCTTGTTTGATTAATTGTATCAGAAAGCGAATGGCATGGAAATCTGAAAAATCGTTTTCCATCGCTGCTTATCTCTACAAAAGCAAGTTCAAGATAATTATCATCAAAAGCATTTTCAAAAATTGCAAAATCCCAACCCTTATCATTTTCTATTGGATTATTAAAAGTAAAAATAGCAATACCGCTATCACCAAGACTTACTGTACCATTTTCACCTGCTTTGCCAAGGGCAGAAATACTATCGCCAATTGTAGTAAAACCTGAATCTTTTAAAGCAATATTTTTCCAGCCTCTTATTATTTTGCATTGATTTGCCCATGCAACAAATATTGATGAATCTTTGTGAATTGCAGAACTACCTGCTTTGCCGGCAGAAGGATTATACTGGCTGTTTGCAGCTATTGATAATGACAATAATAAAATTGTATAGAATATTTTATTTAACATATTACTTTTTTTTAAAATTTAAATTTATACCCACTTCATAATTTCTTCCGGGCATTGGTCGCCATGCAACTTCTTGATAACTTGTATTGAAAATATTGTTTGCTTTGAAATACAAGTCAATTTTTATTTTTTTATTAATGAATGTTCTATTAAAAAACAAATTAAACAAGCTGTACCCTTTAAGAAATTCAGTGTTATCTGTGCTTGTATATCTTGAGCCGACAGAGTTGTTTATTAAATTAAAAGTGATTTTTTTTAAAATAAATCCAACAAAAACTGATGAGTTGTAATATGGAACATAAATTATTTGATTCCCAAAATTATTGTCTGATTTATTTATATTTTCTGATTTTATCAGGTTTAAGTTTATTCCCGAACTACTCCACAAATTATTACAAATTTTGAATTTAAAATTATTTCTCAATTCAATGCCACGACTATATACTTTTGAAATATTAAAAGGTTTCCAAATTTGTGAGCTTACAGGCTGCCATTGAATTTGATTGTTAATTACCTTACTAAAAACTGTAATTACAGGGTTTATTTCAATGTTTTTGGATTTATGATTGTATCCCATGCTTTGTTCTGCTTGAATCCCACTTTCTGATTTTAAGTTTTTATTTCCACCAGGGTTCCAGTATAGGTCATTTAGGGTAGGTATTCTGTACACTCTGCTCCATTGTCCAAAAATATAAAAATGTTTATTAATAGATGTTTTATATCCCACCGAAGGCACTAAAGGAATAAATTTATCATCAACATATTCTTGTCTTAAAACTGTAGAAATTTCGGTATTTATTTTTTTAAATTTCAAAATATTGCTAATCCAAAGTGAAATTTGATTTCTACTTGAATTATTATACATTATTGTGTCAGTTATAGTTTTGCTTTCAACATTTGCTACAGTTCTGGAACCTGAAAATCCAAAGTTCCAGTTTGATATATTACATTGTCTGTATCTTATCTCAATATCACTTGTAATTGTATTATTATTTGTAATAGAATTTATATTTTGTTCTAAATCTTTATATTTTAAATAATCTTTTTGCAAAATTAAATACACTTTGAATTTCACTTTATTAATTGATTTTTCCCATCCTGATGAAACTTTATTTAAGTTATCAGATTGTGTAGCCACAGAACTGCTCATTAGTATAGTTGGCGGGATTTGCCTTTGGGCAGCAGTTCCCCAATATAACACTTTAAAAATTCCTCTTTTAGATGAAAAAATTTTTAATTCATTTAATACAGAGAAAAGCGTAGTATTTGCATTTGTCATATTTTGCTTAGGAAATCCTTGCTCATTAAAATTTGTAAATGAATAATTATTTTTACTTGTTGAATAAAACAGCTTAAGAGTATTCTTTATTTTTTTATAACTTAAATCGGTTTTTAAACCCGCCGTATATTGTGAAAAACTACCAAAAGACTGAAATAAATCTAAATCGTTTTTCTTCTTAAAATTTGTATTGTTCTGCAAATTAATACCACCGCCAATACTTCCACTTCCTTGAATAGAAGAAGGCAAACCGGGACTAATAAATATTTCATCAAACATAAAGGCTGGAATTAAATTAAAATCACACAATCCGTTTACAGGATTATTAATAGAAATTCCATTCCATGAAATTGAAGTTTGATAAGAGTTCCCTCCTCTAAGTGTAGAAGTAGCAAGGCTCCCGGGTCCGTAGCTTCGTATATTTATACTGCCTGTTGTATTTAATAATTGCGATATTGGTAAGCTAAGTGAATATATATTGAAAATGCTGTCAATTGCATCCTTTCTGTTTCCTTGTGTTAATAATTGAATTCGGCTTTCAGAGATAGTTATTTCATCTAAATTTTTATACAAAAAAGTATCAATTTGCGAATTTGCAATTGAAAAAATAAAAAATGATATAATAAAAATTAATACTTTTTTCATTGTTACTTCTGCTTTTGTTCCCGAAAGCAATTAGTTTTATTTATTTTTTTAAAAACAAGCAGGTTTTCTGACTCATTCCGGTATTTGCAGCCTTCCCATTCTTTAATTTTCTCTGAACAGTGGCAATAGTAAAAAAAGGTAGCAAAACTCTATGTGGAATATACAGCAGCGGGCACTGTCGCCGGTTGTTATACGGTGTTCCCTTATCTTGTTTTCTACTTACAAAAATAATTAGTTATTTAATAAAAAATCAATATCATTAAAAAACTATTTGTAAATATCATTTGATTTTTAAAATCCTATATTTTTGCAACATGAAATTATTAGTTTCATTGTTGTTTTTGCCCTTATTGGTCTTTTGTCAAAACAAAAAAAAGGAAGTAGATTTAATAATATTTAATGCAAAAATTATTACAGGACCTTTTACCCCCGAATACCGTACAATGCTTGTAGACAAAGGCAAAGTAATAGGTCTTTTTAATGATAAAACATGGGAAAAAAACTATACTTCAGCCAACAAAAAAGATATGGCAGGTAAAATTGTTTTACCTGGTTTTATTGATGCACATTGTCATTTTCTCGGTTTAGGTAAGTCAATGGAAGAAGTAAATCTGTGGGGTTGCAGTTCTTGGGATGAAACAGTAAAGAGAGTTGAAGAATTTGTAAAAAAAAATCCTGACATAACATGGATTCAAGGGAGAGGCTGGGACCAAAATGATTGGCAAAATAAAAATTTTCCTTCAAATGAAATACTTGACAGACTTTTCCCAAATAAATATATATTACTAAAGAGAGTAGATGGACATGCGTTAATTGCAAATTCAAAATTACTTGATTATGCAGGTATCAATATAAGTTCGAAAATTGAAGGAGGTAAAATAGTTTCGGAAAACGGAAAGCTTACAGGCGTATTGATTGATAATGCTACAGAATTAATTGAAAACAAATTGCCTTTGCCAGACAGAAAACAAAAAGTAAAATGGCTTTTGAAAGCACAAAATGAATGTGTAAAATATGGAATAACTCAGGTATGTGATGCCGGCTTACCAATAGCAGATATTTTTTTGATAGACAGCCTATGTAAAGCAAACGTGCTAAATATGAGATTTAATCTTATGTGTAATCCTGACGAAAATATTACGGATTTTACTCCATTTAAAAATGAAAATGTACAATGGAAAAGTGTTAAAATATATTCAGATGGAGCCCTTGGTTCGCGTGGAGCGTTGCTTAAAAAACCATATTGTGATGATGAAAAAAATTATGGACTGAGTTTGATTGATGGTGTAAGACTTGACAGTTTATTAAAAAAATATTACAACAAAGGATTGCAGGTGTGTACACACTCAATTGGAGACTCGGCAAATGCTTTGGTATTAAAAGCATATTCAAAATATCTTAAAAATAAAAACAATCGCCGATGGAGGATTGAACATGCACAAGTTGTAGAAGCAATTGATTTGAAAAATTTTAAAAAATTTTCAATAATTCCATCAGTACAGCCTACACATGCCACAAGTGATATGGGGTGGGCACAAAATAGAATTTGTAAAAACAGAATGAATGAAGCATATATTTATAAAACATTGTTGAAAAATGCCGACTATATAGCCTTAGGGACTGATTTCCCTGTAGAAGAGGTAAATCCTATTAACACAATTAGAGCGGCACGTTTCAGGCAAAATGCTAATAAAAAACCAACAGAAGGATTTAACTTAAATGAAAAACTTAGTAGTACAGAAACCTTTGCAGGTATGAGCCTTTGGGCTGCAAAAGCAAATTTTTGGGAAGATCTTACAGGTACATTACAAAATGGAAAGTATGCTGATTTTATTGTGTTAAATAAAAACCCCTACACAGTTACAATCGATGAACTTATTGAGATAAAAGTTATCGAAACTTATATAGGTGGTGTGAAATTTTAAATATTAGATTTAAACAATCTAATAGCAATAGACAAAAGTACCAAGCCGAAAAACTTTCTTAATACTGTTTGACCTCTTCTTCCAAGTTTTCGGGCAATAAATTTTATAGAGCGAAGGACAATATAAACAGCAATAAGATTAATAAGAATTCCAATAAGAACTTCAGTTTTGGTATATTCTGAAGTTAATGAAATAATAGTAGTAAGTGTACCGGCACCTGCTACAATAGGAAAAGCAATCGGAACAATACTGCCTTTATCTTCGTCGGCACTATCTTTAAAAAAATTTTGACCTAATACCATTTCGAGAGCAATTATAAAAATTACTATTGAACCTGCAAGAGCAAAAGAATTAATGTCAACTCCGAGTATTTCTAAAAACTGCTGACCTATAAATAAGAAAAGTATCATTAACACACCGGCAGCTATTGTAGCTTTTCCTGATTCTATTTCGCCAAGTTTTTCACGCAAAGCCATAACAACAGGAATACTTCCTAAAATATCTATTACTGCAAAAAGTGTGAGTGAAATTGTGAGAATTGATTTAATTTCCATTTTGCAAAATTACAAACAACTTTAAGTAAAATTATTTTAAAAAAAATTGAATAAAAAAAATATAAATGTAAATTTGAAATAAAATAAAAAATATATGAGAATAATTTTAATTATTTCTACATTAGCATTTGCCATAATTTATTCATGTAAAGACAATGGAGGAGATGACAATGTGCAGCCCAAACCATTATGCGATTCAGTTACTTACAATACATTAATGAAACCTGTTTTTGCAAATAATTGTAATAATGCAGGATGTCATTCACAAGGTGCAGGTTCTGTTGATTTAAGAACTTATGCAAAAACTGTTCAGGCTTGTCAAACAGGAAAAGTAGCAAAAGTAATTAAGCACACATCAGATGTTATTGCATTTCATCAAACAACACCAGTTCTTACCGAAAGAGAAATAAAAATTTTCGATTGCTGGGTAAGTAAGAATTATCCTGAATAAGAAATTTACACACTTCTTATTGCTTCTACCGGATTAAGTGAGGCAGCTCGCATTGCTGGTATTATTCCGGCTATAATGCCGGTGAGAGTTGAAAGAAATATACCTGTTAAAAAATTATTTAATGAAAATTGAATAGGAAAATCAAGCCCATTTGAAATAGAAATGGTGGTTATCCATACCAAAATTATTCCGGCAATTCCACCTACTAAGCTCAAAATTACTGATTCGTAAAGAAACTGTATAAGGATAAATTTTCTTTTTGCCCCAAGTGCCTTTTGTATTCCAATAAAAGGAGTTCGTTCTTTTACCGATACAAATAAAATATTTGCAATACCAAACATTCCTACTATCAATGAAAATAACCCAAGTATCCATGCTACTATATCAAGCATTACAAAGGTACTGTCAAGTTGCTGGCTAAACATAGTCATTTTATTTAGTGCAAAATTGTTTTTTTGAGTAGGTTTCAACATTCTTATGTTTCTCATAAGTTTTGTAATTTCAGCTTCAAGTTCTTCTATCGAACGATTGTCGAATCCTCTTACAGTAATTCTGCAACTTGCAGATTCTTGGCTTAAGTCAGCAAAATTTCTTATATACAAATAAGGTAAAATTATAGCATTATCAACTTGTTTGTTCATAAACGAACCTTGTTTTTCAATTACTCCGGCTACAATACATTTCAAACCCTTAATTTGTATAATATTTCCAACAGGATTAATTTCTTCAAACAATTCTTGAGCTACATTGTCACCTAATATTACAACATTTTTCCCGTTTTTTTCTTCCTGTTCGTTAAACATTCTTCCAAGTCTTATGTCCAAACCGTTTATTTGAGTATAATTTGCAGTTGTACCAATCAATACGGCTTTTTTGCTTGTTTTTTTATTAAATTTTACTGGGACGTTTCTTGCATTACTTTCAAAACTCAAATCTTTGATAATTACATTTGAATACCTTTGACAAAGAATTTTATATTCTTTTAGGTTCACTTGTGGACGATTCATAAAATCCCACCATTTGTATTCGCCTGCACCAAAACCCCAAGGCCATTTTTCAATAATAATCACATTAATTCCCATAGTTTTAAGGTTGTCTTTTACATTGTTTTTCATACTGCCAGCAAAAGTTAAAACAGATACAATACAGAAAATCCCAATTGCTATTCCTAACACAGATAAAAAACTCCGCAGTTTATTTCCTTTTAAAAATAAATTAGAAATGGCAAAAGCACTTAACACATATAAAATGAATTTTTTCAAGAATATTTCCAACAAATAAAATATTTTATCACTAAAAGCATTTCTTCATTCGATAAAATCAGATTTATATCCTCTGTAAATACATTTTATAAATTGCAAAAATTTATTAATTTTGCACCCCTCAATTTAAATTTAGAAATCAAGTAGGAAAATAATGAAACTTTCAAAGTTTAAGTACAATCTCCCAACAGAATTAATTGCACAACATCCTGTACAAAATCGCGATGAGAGCCGCATGATGGTTGTAAACAGAAAAGACAAAACCATAGAGCATAAAGTATTCAAAGATTTTCTAAATTATTTTGACGAGCATGATGTTGTAGTTTTTAATAATTCAAAGGTATTTCCTGCAAGATTATATGGAAACAAAGAAAAAACAGGTGCTCAAATTGAGGTTTTTTTATTGCGTGAACTTAATCCTCAGTTGCGTTTGTGGGACGTACTTGTTGATCCGGCAAGAAAAATAAGAGTTGGTAATAAATTATTTTTTGGAAACGATGATCTTGTTGCTGAAGTAATTGACAATACTACTTCGAGAGGCAGAACAATAAGGTTTTTATTTGATGGTTCGGACGAAGATTTTAAAAAATTAATTTATCGTCTTGGCGAAACACCATTACCTAAATATATTACACGCAATGTAGAAGAAGACGATGCTATTAGATATCAAACAATTCATGCAAAAGTAGATGGTGCAATAGCTCCGCCATCAGCAGGTCTTCATTTTACAAGAGAAATGATGATGAGGCTTGAAATAAAAGGTATTGACTTTGCAGAAGTTACTGTTTTCCAGGGTGCAACTTATGGTCGTGCTGTAGAAGTAGAAGACCTCACAAAGCATAAAATGGACTCTGAAAACTTAGTTGTACCGATTGAAACTTCAATAAGAATAAATAAAGCCTTAGAAAATAAAAGTAAAATATGTGCAGTTGGAAGTTCGGTAATAAGAGCATTAGAATCTTCGGTTTCTGCTTATGGCAAACTTAATCCATCTGAACAATGGTCTGATAAGTTTATTTTTCCACCTTATGATTTCAGAATTGCTAATAGTTTTTTAACTAATTTTCATGAATCGGAAAGCACCTTAATGATGCTTACAGCAGCATTTTTGGGCGATTTAGAAATGGTTCAAAATATTTATAAAACAGCTTTAGCAGAAAAATATCGTTTTTTATGTTATGGCGATTGTTTGCTTATTGTATAACAATATTAGCAGTTAATTAATCATAAAATCCTTTACCTTCCATTATTGGTATAAAATATTTTTTAATTCTTTGTTCACGGGTTTTTGATTGTTTTGGAGCAGAGAAATGAAGAATGTAAGCTCTTTGCCTTCCCGGAGTGAGAGCATAGAAAGCATTTTTAAATTCGTAAAACTTTTCAAATTGGTTTTGTAATTCTATAGGTATTGTAAACTGTTCAGTAGTTTTATATTCAATTTTTAGCCCTAGTTTTTCTATCTCTATTGCTTCAAAAATATAACTAGTTATTATTTTTTCCATATCAATTACCTGATTTATATTTTTAAATCTAATTTGTCTTGTTGCCTGCACATTTTCAGTTTGCTGTATTAAAATATTACCTGAATCTTTTAATAATGAACCTTTAAAAAACATGATTGCACAATAATCTTTAAAGCCGGCTATCATTATAACATTTTTTTTATTAAATGTGTATGTAGCCTGACCCCACTTTGCTTCTTCATTAAGGTTGCAAGCAAGAATAATATTTCTTAATAAATACAATTCCTTTGACCATATTATATTTTTGCAACTGGGTGTTCCTACCAATGCACACCTACCGCAACCTTCAGTTAATATTATCTCAACATCTTTGTTCATAATAGAATTTTTCTTTTATTTAAATTAAAGTTCAAATAAAGTACATAATAACAAAGTCTGAAAACAGTAAAGTTATTATTTTTTGTTGTATAAGTGATATAAAAATTGTTGATTTGAGGCTCAATTAATTACATGAAAGAAAATAGAATAATTTTTAATTTTATATTGCTTGTTGCAATATTAGTATTTAGCAATTCGAATGCTCAATTGACAAAATTTCAAAGAATCTCAGGAGGTTCGGGAGACGATAGAAGCTATAGCATTTTTCAAACAAAAGATGGAGGCTATGTACTTACAGGATATACCTCAAGTGCAGGCTCAGGAGGTGATGATGCATATATAATGAAAACCGATGGTTTGGGTAAGGTACAATGGCAAAAAACTTATGGAACTTCTGCCGACGAAGCTGCATGGAAAATAAAGCAAACCAACGACTCTGGTTATGTAATAGTAGGTACAACATCTACTAACAAAGGAGATGGACTATTAATTAAAACAGATATAAATGGAAATATTAAATGGAGCAAAATCCTCAATCATGATAGTGCTCAGGATATATATAATGTTGTAGAATCCCGATTAGACGGAGGTTTAATTTTTACAGGTTACGTTAAAACAGATTCATTTGGCACTGATGCATTTATTGGTAAATTTTCTTCATCAGGAAGTTTACTGTGGTTTAAGAAATTTGGCAGTTTGGGGGATGAAGAAGGATATTCTATAGTAGAAGATATTAGTGGAAATATAGCAGTTACAGGAGTTGTAATTAATGATACCCTGACGATAGGAGGCAAAAACGGAGCAAATGGAGACCTTGATATATTTATTTCAAGATTTGATAAAAACGGAAATATGAAATGGATGAAAAACTATGGGTCAAATGTAGAAGAACAATCGTGGGATATAAAATATCATAAAGGGAGCTATGTAATAGTAGGCTGGGTAAATTCAGGACCTGGTACGTCAGATGCATTATTAGCTATTGTTGATACATTAGGCAATATTTCAAATTCATTTACATATAATGCAGGAGGAAATTCGAGAGCATTTTCGGTAATAGTAAATTCTGATGAGACATTTTCACTTACAGGATATGTACAAACAACCTCAAAAGGTCGCGAATCTTTTTATTTAAATACTAGTAAAAATGGTTTTATAAATAAATTTTATACAATGGGAGGCAGTTCTACTGACGGGCACTGGCCAAGCGAAATATTAAGAACAATTGATGGTGGATTTACAATTTTTACCAGCAGTAATTCATTCAGAACCGGAAAATCTTATGATTTATACATGTTAAGAACGGACAATAATGGAGCAACATCATGTAATCAAAATATAGTTTCGGGGATTAATTTAAATGCAAATTTGCAAACAGGCTCAAACTTTGGAAATACAAGATTTGGTGTAGTATTTACATCTGGAAGTTATACCGAAAAAAATATTTCAAATACTTTTGATTCTGTATTATGCTGCAAATTACAAGCACAAATATTAGCAAGTACAATGAGGGTTTGCAAAGGGGAAGGATTAAGAATAGGTAAACCGAATATTCCTGGATATGTTTACAACTGGACACAAGTAGGCGGAAGTTTCAAATCAAGCGAACCGAGCCCACTTGTATATCCAAAAGATTCAATTACAACATATAAATTAGTTGTAAGTTCATCTGATGGGTTGTGTCAAAAAGATTCAGCAACAGTAGTTATTACAATTAGACCCGAACTTAAAAATACAGACTTTGTTAGAGATACATTTTTTTGCTCAGGTGATTCAGTATATATAAAAGCGAAATCAGGAGCAATTGACTATTCTTGGAAAGGAAACAAAGGAATATGGAATGGACAGCAAATTAAAATTAACAATGATGATATAATAATACTTACAATTACAGATACAACTAATTGCAAATACAATGATACTTTTATGGTAAGTAAAAAAAATCTGCCAATTTTCAATCTTGGAAAAGATACAAATATATGCGACAACTATAAATTGATTATGAGCGGACCGGCAAATATGAAAACATATATCTGGAACGGAGGCGAAGCATACACAAGAACATTTATAACGTCAAATGAAAAACTCCATACCCTTATGGTAATTGATAGTTTTGGCTGCAAATGGAGTGATAGCAGGGATATTTTTAACAATCCATCATCATCATTTACTTTAGGACCAGATACAGCAATATGCGAAGGTATAAGTTACACAATTAATGGACCTACCTTTTTAACTAATTATTACTGGAACGGTGTTTCTACATTCAATGCAAACAAAACGGTTACTTCAGCCGGAGTATATATTTGTCAAGCCCAGAATAGCTATGAATGTATTTGGATAGACACAATTATACTAAAGAAAAAACCAGATCCGCAATTTAGCTTAGGACCAGACGGTGGAGTTTGTGAAAATGGAGGTAGAACATTAAAAGGACCTTCTAATGCTGTAAGTTATAAATGGGATGATGAATCTACTGATTCTACCTATCAAGTATATTATGCAGGTACATATTGGCTTAAGGTTACCGGTAGTAATGGCTGTTTTTTTATTGATACTATAAAACTTGTGAAAGTTTTAAATCCCAAGCCGGAACTTGGAAAAGACACTACAATTTGCCAGAAAGACTCAATATACATTGATGCTGGAAAATATAATTCATATAAATGGAGTACAGGTGAAACAACAAGAATAATAAAAGTGAAAACTGCAGGATTGTATGAAGTAATTGTAAGCGATAGTAATAATTGTACAGGAAGTGATGACAGGTCAATTAAAACTAAGTTTTGCATTGATGATATTAGAAAAATTTCAGTTTCAGACTTAATTAAAGTTTATCCTAATCCCGCAAAAAACTTGGTAAATATTGATATTAAAAATGCAGTTTCTCAAAGCAATTTGCAAGTTTATGATATTAATTCAAAACAAATTGCAAATTACAAACTTACTGATGGTAAAAGTAATCTTACAATAGATGTAAGCGACTGGGCAAAGGGTATGTATTTTATTAAATTGTCAGGATTTTCAACGAAACAATCGGTAAAATTATTTATTGAATAATTTTTTAAAGATTATTAAATAAATTTGAACCTTTAGTTTTTACAGTTAAAGGTTACACATAATTAAATGTCAATCAAAACATCAGAACTTACCAAAATATATGGTCTGCAAAAGGCAATAGATAATGTAAGTTTTACAGTTAATTCAGGCGAAATTGTAGGTTTCTTAGGACCTAACGGTGCCGGAAAATCAACAACAATGAAAATTTTGACTTGCTATATAAGCCAAACAAGTGGCAAGGCAGAAGTATGCGGATTTGACACAAGAGAAAATCCATTAGAAGTAAAAAATAAAATAGGATATTTGCCCGAAAACAATCCGCTTTATACAGAAATGTATATTACAGAATATCTCAATTTTATTGCAGGTATTTATGGTATAAAAAATCCTAAAAAACGTATAGATGAAATAATTTTTCTTACAGGATTGGGTGATGAAAGACACAAGAAAATTGGTGCTTTGTCAAAAGGTTATCGCCAAAGAGTAGGTCTTTCGCAAGCATTAATTCATAACCCGCAAGTATTGATTCTTGACGAACCTACTTCAGGACTTGACCCAAATCAAATAAATGACATTAGAAAAATAATAAAAGAATTTGGTAAAGAACGCACAGTACTACTTTCTACTCATATAATGCAGGAAGCCGAAGCCTTATGTGACCGAATAATTATTATTAACAAAGGGAAAATTGTGCTTGATGAGCAAACCCGAAATCTTCAGAAAAAATTTAATTCAAAAATTACATTAACTGTTGAATTTAAAAACGAAGTTACTTTAAAAAGCCTTCAAAAAGTATTAAATATTGAAAGTGCAATAAATATTGAAGGAAATATATGGAGGATAGAATCATCAGGAAATATTGATATTAGAGAAGCTGTATTTCGCTTTGCAGTAGATAGTGGCAATATAATTTTGAAACAAAGCGAAGAAGAGCAAAAACTTGAAGAAATTTTTCAGCAACTCACACAAATTAAATGATTACTTTACTTATAAAAGAAATAAGAAATTTTTTAAGTTCGCTAATTGCGTCAATAGTAATAGTAGTTTTTTTACTTGCAATTGGTTTGTTTATGTGGGTTTTTCCTGACAGCAATGTTTTAGATTACGGATATTCAACACTCGATACACTTTTTTACATGGCTCCGTGGGTATTCATATTTCTCATTTCAGCTATCACAATGAAATCGTTTGCAGAGGAACGAAAAATGGGAACAATGGAAACTTTAGCTACCAAGCCGCTTAACAGTTGGCAAATTATATTTGCTAAATATTTAGCGGCATTAATTCTTGTAATTTTTTCTATTTTTCCTACACTTATATATTATTATTCTGTTTATGTTCTTGGTTCGCCAAAGGGGAATATTGATACCGGAGCAACTTGGGGTTCTTATATAGGGCTTATATTTTTGGGGAGTTGCTATGTTTCAATCGGGCTATTTGCATCATCTATTACCGATAATCAAATTGTAGCTTTTATTCTCAGCATGTTTCTAAGTTTTCTGTGTTTTTCAGCTTTTCAGCAAATAAGTAAAATTGGTTTTTTTAATCAGTTAAATTTTTTAATAGAATGGCTCGGAATAGATTTTCATTATCGTAGCATAAGTCGTGGAGTATTAGATTCGCGAGATATTTTGTATTTTATTAGTTTCACTTCTTTCTTTTTAGGATTAACTCAAAAAAACATTTCAAAAGGAAAATGATAAAAAACTTTTTAAATAAAATATCAACTTTTACCAAAAGAAGTTTTTTGTCAGACTTTACAATACTTTTGGCAGTATTAATAGTTTCCAATTTGCTTGCTGATGAATTTTATTTCAGAGTAGATTTAACAAAAGAAAAAAGATACACATTAGCCAAATCAACAAAAAAACTACTTGGCTCATTAGATGATGTAGCATATTTTAATATTTATCTTGATGGCGACCTTAGTTCGGATTATAAAAGATTGAAAGAATCTTGCAGAGACATTCTTAATGAATTTAGGCAAGAAGCAGGCTCAAACATTCAGTTTACATTTGAGGATGTACTTAGTGACAAAGAAATAAAAGAAAAGGATGAAATATTAAAGCAACTGTCATCAAAGGGATTGGAAATATCAAGAAGTGAAATTTCTGATGATAGAGAAGAATCAGAAAAATTTATTATACCTGGAGCAATAGTTTTTTTTAAAGGCAAAGAATATCCAATTAATTTTCTAAAAAAGAAATTTGGAAATACTATTGAGCAAGACATTAATCAGTCAATTGAATTACTCGAATACGAAATTGGAAATATAATAAGAAAGTGCGTTTTAAATAAAGAAGTAAAATTAAGTTTTATTAACGGACACGGAGAGCTTAGCGATGATGATATAGCTGATATTGGCAATGAACTTTCAGATTTTTATACTTTAAGCAGATTTAATCTTAATTTGAATGATACAAATTGCTTAAAGCAAGTTGGTAAAGCTATTTCAGATTCAGGAAGTCGTACTCCACAGGCATTGATAAATGCATTGCTTCAAAAACTTAAAACCTACAATGGGTTGGTAATAGCTAAACCAAAATATCATTTTACTGATTTAGAAAAATTTCTTATTGACCAATATGTAATGAATGGAGGTAAAGTTCTATGGTTGGTAGAAAGCCTGAATGCAGAAATGGATAGTGTTGGTAAGTATGGAAATGTTTTTACAAATGACTACGACCTAAACTTAAATGATATACTTTTTAGATACGGTGTAAGGATAAATCCAGACCTTATACAAGATATGCAATGCCATGGTATTCCGGTTCTGTCAAAAGGTGGTTCAGGGAAACCAGGTTTTATGCCATGGCTTTATTATCCATTGCTGAATGCAGCCGACAGCACTCACCCAATTGTAAAAAATATGGGTAGTGTTTGGGCTCAGTTTGCAAGCAGTATTGATACAACTTCAAATCCTGATATTAAAAAAACAATATTGTTGCATAGTTCTATGTATTCAAGAGTAGCCGGTAATCCTGTAAATATTTCACTCGAAATGCTAGGAATAAAACCAAACACTGAATCATTTGGAAAACCTTATCGTACTGTAGCTGTACTATTAGAAGGAAAATTTAAGTCATTATACGAACATATAAATAGTATTAAGCAAGATATTCCTTATAAATCAGAAATTAAAAATAACAGAATGATTGTAATTTCTGACGGTGATATTATAAAAAATCAGATTAAGAAAGGGTCTGGAGAAATTTACCCACTCGGTTACGACAGATATGCAAGCCAAACTTTTGGAGAAACTGTTATGTTTGAAAATAAAAAATTTATACTTAATTGTATTGACTATCTATGTGATGAAAGCAATCTAATGGAAGTAAGAACAAAAAATATTGAACTAAGACTGCTTGATAAAACAAAGGTGAAAACAGAAAAAACTAAATGGCAATTGATAAATATGTTGCTACCAGTATTAGCTATAGTTGTGTTTAGTTTTGCAAACTACAGATGGCGTAAATTTAAATATGAAAAGAAATAAAGTTTCATAAAACTCCTTTATCAGGATATTTTCCTTTGAATTGTTTGTAATAAGATTTTATTTTTTCAATATCATTTACTTTATTTTGGCTTGGGTAAAATGGCTCTGAAATAACTACTGTTTTTGTACTAAAATCAAAAGCAACCAAGTATATTGGAATTTTTGCAAGTGTAGCTATTCTGTAAAATCCGGTTTTCCAGTTTGGATTGTATTTACGTGTACCTTCGGGTGATATTACAATATTGAATTCATCACGCGAATTAAAAATATCTACAATGCTTAGTACAATATCTCCGCCTTTTTTTCTATCAACAGGATAGCCACCAAGCCACCTGAACAAATAACCGAAAGGAAAAATAAAAAGTTCTTTTTTCCCAATAAACCATGATTTAAGCCTAAGACTACTGCTTGCCCAAAGTCCTATTAAAAAATCCCAATTGCTGGTAT
The DNA here is from genome assembly GCA_020849295.1 of Bacteroidia bacterium. Classification (GTDB taxonomy): domain Bacteria; phylum Bacteroidota; class Bacteroidia; order NS11-12g; family UBA9320; genus JABWCE01. The sequence continues at coordinate 24,649 of JADLGN010000019.1, read as the reverse complement.
GTGGTGCTACAATTAGTACATATTTCTTAAGTTCAGGTTTATTGCCGCGTATTTTCCACCCTAATATAATTTCAAAAATTAATATAAACAGAGGTCTAAGAAATCTTAAATACATTTATACAAATATTAAAAAATAATTTTAGTTTATAGTTTAGTTTCTTAATTAGGTTGTATTAATATAAGAGAATTATTGAGTAAGCAGCTAATTTTTTTCTTCAAAAAGTTTGTCTTTATCTACTATTTTCACTTTTCTATTGCTGCTAAGTGTGGTTGTAAGGATAGTGTATGGACCACTTACAGCAATATCGTTTTCTTTTATGCCAGACTTTATACAGATATATGTATTATCCTGAATACCTGTCTTTACTTTTTGTTTTATAGTTTTGCCATTTTTTACTAAAAAAACAACTTCTTCGCTTGTGTTTTCTGTTTTGCTATCATAATTTTTTCGAGTAGTTACACATTCAATTGGAAGTGAAATTAATTGGTTTCCACGATTTGTCTGAATATCTACATTGGCTGATAATCCGGGTAAAAATGGAATAGAGGTAGAACTTAGTAAATCAGAATATGATGATTTTAGAATTCTTATTTTTACCTCAAAGCTTGTTATTTGATCGGTACTAAGAGTGGCAGAAGATTTATTTGATGATTTTGCAATTTGTGTTACTATACCTTTAAATTTTCTATCTTCATAAGCATCAATTTCAATAATTGCCGAGTCATTCTTTTTTATTTTTAGAATATCATTTTCATTAATATCAACTCTCACTTCTACATTATTAAAATTTGAAATTCTCATAATTTCGGTTCCCTGCATTTGTGCAGTACCTACAACTCTTTCGCCTTTTTTATTGTTTACTTTAGAAATTACTCCATCCGTAGGAGCATAAATATTAGTACGGGCTAAATTTTGTCTGGCTTCGCTTAGAGAAGCATTTGCATTATCAATTGAATAATTTGAAGAATTGATTTTTTCTTTTACCTGTTCAACTTCGGCTAATGCAACTTTATATGCTGATTCAACTTTTTCGAATTCTGATGCACTTATTACTTTTTTTGATAGCAAATCTTTTGAACGTTTATAAACAGACAATGCCTCATCGAGCCTTGCTATTGCTTGAGTAAGTAGTACTTCGTCCATTTTTTTTGCAGAAGTTGCTGAGTTTAAAATTGCATTTGCCCTATCAACTGCCGATAGATAAATATCAGGTTTAATTTTTATAAGAATTTGTCCTTCTTTTACTGTGTCGCCTTCGTGAACAAATATTTCGGTAATTTCTCCCGAAACATCAGGGCTTATTGAAAGCTCTGTTTCGGGTTGTACTTTGCCATTTGCACTTATTGTTTCTATTATTGTTCGCTTTTTTGCTTTTTCTATTGATACTTTTAATTCTTTATCACTACTGTTTTTAAGAAAAATTACAGCAATTACAAGAACAAATAGAATTGAAGAAATAATAATGATTTTCTTTTTCATGGTTTTATTTTAGTTTATTTCAATATTTTTTCCTCTATAAAAGTCGAGTATAATTTTGCGAAACACAAGTTCGTATTTGCCCTGCACCATTCTTGAAATTGCAGTTTCAATGTTTTTTTGTGAAACAATATAATCAGAACTCGAAATGCTACCTGATTCAAATCTAGTAAGATTAAACTCATGATTGTTTTTTTGTGAAATTAGTGCATCTTCGAGAGCTTTGTATCTGGCAAAAGCAGCTTTGTAATTTGCAATAGCTGAAGTTATTGATGAATAAAGTTCATTTTGCTTTTGTTGTATGTCAAGTTTTCTGCTTTCTATTAATAAATCAGCCTGTTTTACTGCGTTTTTATTACGGCTGTTTGAGTAAATAGGTATGCTCAAATTAAGCATTATTGATTTTCCAAGATTATCATTTATTTGATTTGAAAATTTTCTTTTTCGCGAATCGTAACTCACATTTGGTATCAAAACTTCATCATTTGTTGTTTTTACAACTCCAAAAGGTATATATGAGGTTTGTGGGTTGTAATATTCTTTAAAGTTGTTTGAAACCAAAGTTCCCATACTTGCATTTAATGAAAGTGTTGGATAATAGCCACCTTTGGCAATTTGCCTTTGCATTAATGATGAATTGTATTTAAGGTTTGAATGTGCAATTTCTGGCATTATATTTTTTGCTTTTTGAAATATTGATTCAACATTTTCATCAATAATTTCATCTGAAATTATTATTTGAGGTATTTCAATTTTAAATTCATCTTGTTTTAATTGTAAAATATTAGCTAAATCTGTAAGGGCAAGAATGTAGCTATTTTGTGCTGATATCAAATCTAGTTTATCTGATGATAGTTTTGCTTCAAGTTCAAGAACAAAATTTTTTGTAAGTATTCCTGATTCATATTTAATTTTAGTAGTTTCAAGTTGCTTTTCCGTTGTTTCAATTATACTTTTTACAGTATTTGTATTTTCATAATACAACAATATTTGCAAGTATTGTGAAGCTACTTGCAGAGTTATGTTATTTTCAATTATTTCAAGTTCTTTTACACCGGCATCAAGTTCAATTTTGTTTTGTTTTATGGTATTGGTATTTTGCAAACCATTAAAAAGAGTAATATATGTACTTATCCCAAATTGATTGCTTCTTACATTTTGTTCTATATAAGTATTGTTCACAGGATTTATATTTCTTCCCCAACTCATATTTTGCGAAGCATTTGCAGAAACCGAGGGCAAAAGTGATTCTTTGCTTTGGTTATAATTTATTTTATTACCAGCAATAGCTATTTTTCCTTTTTTAACAGAAATATTATTTTGCAAGGCGTATTCAATACATTTTTTCAAATTCCATTCACTTTGTGCAAAACAAAACTGAACAAAAACTATTAGAACTGAAAAAATACCTAAGCGTATCATTTTACTAACCTTTTTTAGGTTTCATGTGCTTTTTAAGGAATTTTTCCATAGCTTTATAAAAGTCAAACTGGTTTTCTTCATTGCTAAATCCATGTCCTTCATTCTCCTTAACCATATATTTTACTTTTATTCCTCTTTTTTTAAGAGCTTCTACTATTTGATTGCTTTCATTAATATTCACTCTAGGGTCTTTGGCTCCCTGTGCTACAAAAAGTGGGCATTTTATCTTGTCAACATAATTAATTGGCGATGCTTCTTTTAACATTTGATATTCATTAGTATTTATATTTCCAATCATTTCATACATCATTTCGAGGTATGGTTTCCAATATGGAGGTATTGTACTTAAGAAAGTTACAAGATTAGAAACTCCTACATAATCTACGGCACAAGTATATAAATCTGGCGTAAAAGTGATACCTGCAAGTGTAGCATATCCACCATAACTTGCACCATAAATAGCTACACGTTTTGGGTCTGCTATTCCGCTTTTTATAAGCCAATTTACACCGTCAGTAATATCATTTTGCATATCGCGACCCCATTGCTTGAATGAAGCTTGCCAAAACTCTCTTCCGTACCCTGTGGAACCTCTAAAATTAATTTGCAAAACTGCATATCCTCTGTTTGCAAGAAACTGCACTTCAGGATTGAAAGTCCACACATCTCTATGCCATGGTCCGCCATGAGGGTTTATTACTACTGGCAAATTTTTAGCCTCTACACCAACAGGTAATGTTAGATACCCATTTATAATAAGCCCATCTCTCGATTCAAAACTGATAGGTTTCATTACTGCTAATTTTTCTTCTTTTAACCAAGGACTTACTTCTGTTATTAATGTTAGAGTATTAGTAGAATAAGTATAAAGATAATAAGAACCAAGAGAACGGTCGCTGTATGTTCTGACAATAAAAGTGTTTTCGTCTTTGGTAGAAGAACTGAGAGAAATTTCGTATCCCGGAAGTTTTGATTCTAAGTTTCTAAAAATTATTTCTGTTTGCCCGTCAAGAAACTTGCGGTATTTTTTCCAGGTTGTAAATGTTACAGCAGTCAATACTTTGCGATGATGTGAGTAAAATAAATTGTCGGCATCTACATCAGGATGTTCAAATATCATAGAAACTTCTTTTGCTGTTTTTGGGTCAATTTTTACTATTGCAGATTTGTCTCTACCAATATTTGAACTTGCATAGAGTAATTTGTTGTCAAAGTCAAAAAACAAAGGACTTAATGATTCTTTAAAATTAGTAGTTATAATATTTTTAAATGTTTCATTTTCATTATCTCTGTAAAGCAAACTTGTATTTACACCATCAGTAGTAACAGCTATTCTCAGTTTTCCATCGTGGTCTGTTACCCAACCTGTAATGTTACCTGGGTTTTGAGCTATTTTTTCAAGTTTTCCATCGTTAATATTTATGCGATATACATCGAATAATTCTTTATTTTCTTTATTCATCTGTATAATCATTTCATTGTCGTTATCGGTAAGGTCGTCAACAATATCAGCTTTTACGCCATCAAAAGGAGTAAGGTCTCGAAGATTTTTACCATCAATATCTACAGCATACAAGTGAAAATTTTCATCTCCTGCATTATCTTTAAGAAATACAATTCTTGAAGATGATTTCCAAAAATAACCTCCAAGGTCACGGTCTGTAACATTTGTAATTCTAACAGCTTTTTCTTCATTCACAGGCTGTACAAAAATGTTCATCCTCTTTTTATATGGTCCCAGATATGAAATATTTTTTCCATCTGGCGAAATTTGATAAGAACTTTTCTTTGGGTTTTTGAAAAAATCTTTTAAAGGTATTTTCTTTTGTGCTTGTGTATTAATAGAAATCATTATTAGGGCTAAAGTAATATTTGAAATTTTAAATAATTTATTAATCATAATTGCAAAATAAGAATGTAATTATATTCAAAAACTATATTGAAAGATAAAACAGAAAAATTTTTAGATAAATGAAGTTTATATGCACAACAACTTTGCTTGAAATTTGATGTTTAATCAAATTTAAATGAATGAAGATTTATTAATTTTATTTTAAATCAAGTTAAAATTATCTCTGTCTTGCATGAAAGGAAGTGATTCTCTGATTGAATTTAGTTCTGATTTTTTAAGTATAAAAAAGCCATATCCAGGTTTGTGTTGTAAATTTATTATTTCGTTTCCCAAAGGGTTTATTATACAACTCATGCCATTATACTCTAAGTTGTTATTGTCATGTCCTACTCGGTTTACGCCTATTGTGTAGCATTGGTTTTCTATTGCTCTGGCAAGCAGTAGCTTTTGCCAATGACTAATTCTTTTAGAGGGCCAGTTTGCTACAAAAATTAATAAATCTGAATTATCTGTATTTCTGCACCAAACAGGAAATCTTAGGTCGTAGCATATAAAAGGATTTATTTTCCAGCCCTTATAGTTAATTAATATTTTATCCTTTCCTTCTGTATAATTATTGTCTTCTCCGGCAAAAGAAAAAAGATGTTTTTTGTCGTAATAATCAGTTTCTCCACTCGGTTTTACAAAAATGAAGCGGTTGAAAAATTTTGATTTGTTCTCAATTATCAAACTCCCGCAAATAGCAAAATTGTAATTTTTTGCCAGCTCTTTCATCCACTTTATAGTTATGCCTTCCATTGTTTCGGCAATGTAAGTTGGATTCATAGTAAAGCCTGTTGTAAACATTTCAGGCAGTATTATTAAATCAACCGAGTTGTGTTCATCAATTATCTCATCTATAATAACCGAAAAATTATTGATATTTTGCTCAATATTTTCCCAAACTATTTCGGGTTGAATTATTACTGTGTAAAGTTCGTCCTGATGTGTATTTATCATTTTACTTTGTTTAATAATTCTGCTGCATTTTCTAAGGTTTCGTTTTGTTTTGCAAAACAAATTCTTATAAGTTTATCATCTTTTTTATTATGGTAAAAAGACGATAGGGGAACGGTTGCAACTTTGTATTCTTTTGTTATTCTTACTGCAAAATCAAAATCTTTTTCATCTGAAATATCAGAGTAGTCTAGCAACTGAAAGTACGACCCTGATGAGTGCAATACATTAAATTTAGAGTTACTTAATAGTTTTTTCATATAGTCCCTTTTTGATTGATAAAACTGAGAAACTCCAAGGTATGTTTCTGGCTTACTCATCATTTGATAAAATGCCCATTGTGCCGGTGCAAATGAGCAAAATGCGTTGTATTGGTATATTTTTCTAAATTCTATACTCATTTTTTCCGGAGCAAGCACATAGCCGGTTTTCCATCCCGTTACATGGTAAGTTTTGCCAAGTGATGAAACAATAAAACTTCGCGATGCAAGATTGTCGTTTTTTATTAGACTTTGATGTTTAATATCATCAAAAATTATATGTTCATACACTTCATCGCTTATAATTATTATTTCTGTATTTGCAGTTAATTTATCAAGTGTAATAATATCTTCTTCGTTCAAAACAGATGTTCCGGGATTGTGCGGTGAGTTTATTATTAAAAGCTTAGTTTTATCATTAATTAAATTTGTAATTTCATCCCAGTTTATTTTAAAATCAGGGTAAGTTAGATTGCTAAAAACTGCCTTACCTCCGCACATTTCTACAGCCGGGAGGTAGCTGTCATAAGCAGGTTCTATTATTATTACTTCATCACCTTTGTTTACTACTGCAGTAATTGCCGTAAAAATACCTATTGTTCCGCCTGGCACAACTGTTATTTCAGTATCCGGATTGTACTGTCTGTTGTATAGATTTTTAGTTTTATCAGCAATTATTTCTCTAAGGGGTTGTATGCCCATCATTGGTGCATATTGGTTATAACCATCTGAAACTGCTTTTGATATAGCTTTTTTTAATTCGTCAGAACACTCAAAATCAGGGAAACCCTGCGAAAGATTTATAGCATTGTATTGTTTTGCCAAGGCACTCATTGTGGTAAAAATTGTAGTGCCTGTATTTGGTAGTTTCGAATTTATTTTAGGACTTTGAAACATTATTGTTTGTAAAAATGCAAAGTAATAAAATCATATTTACATAATTTATTTTTTTATTAATGTGCTATGTTTGCAAAATTGAATTATGAATCATTTAAAAATTTTACTTCTGATTTTTATATTCTATTCTACGCAAACGTATTCACAAAAATTTTACAGGGTAAAAGCAAAAATTACCATTAAAGATAAAAATTCAGACGGGAAATTTAATCTTACTAAAGGTATCCTATATTATGATATAAACTACCGAAAGGCTGTATATGATATTTCATTTCCCGAAAATGCAATGATTGTAATAGCAGATACTGTTTCATACACAATAAAAGATGGGAAAAAAACCAAGTCAAAATCTTTAAAAGAATTTCTTGATTTTTCTCTATTCAATTTATGTCTTACAGGCAAACTTGATTATTATGGGCTAAAAGATACTCCATTTACAATAAGTAAAACAGAAAAACAAGACAGCCTTGTAATTACAACATGGAGTCCACCAAAAAAATTAAGAAAAAAAAAGGGAGTTATAAAGGTTTCGGTAAAAAACAAAAAGCTATTTGGAGTAATAATTTACGATGTTAAGGGAAATATTATTTCAAAACAGTTTTTTGAAGATTATACTGTTGTAAAAAATCTTACAATTCCTACAAAAATTGTATCCTTTTCTTATTTCAAAGGCAAAACATTTACTCAAATTACCGAATTTAAAAATATTACCATAAATGAAGAAGGCAACGATAGTTTTTATAATTATTCTGTCAATTAATTCAGAAACAAAATCGCAATGCTTGCAGAGCTTGCTTAAAAGCAATGATACTATTGCAGTAACTCATAATAAGTTTGGTTTTTTGGAAGAATCACCTAAAGACGGAATGACCATACTTCGTACTATGTTTTATATTTATAAAAATTTTGTTTCATCACAAGATGCGCAAAAATGTATGTTTAGTCCGTCATGTTCTGAATATGCTTTTTTAAGTATGAAAAAAAATGGGATAGTGCTTGGATTAATTGATTTTTGGGATAGGTTTTCTCGTTGCAATCCATTAAGCCACGAAAACTATGAGGTTGATATAGAAAATAAACAATTTTTAGATCCTGTACTATGATAAAGTTTTTTTTGACATTAGTTTTTTTTATTTCAACTGTATTTTCATTTTCTCAAAATAAACTAAATAATTATATTGAACTTGCCAAGACACATTTGAAAAACAAAAATTATGATGCATGTATTGAACTATGCGATAGAATTGTTTTTTTTGATACTTTGAATAATGATGCAACCTTGCTAAACATTATTTTGGCTGATGCATACAACGGAAATGGAGATTACCGAAATGCTGCTTTAAAATACAATCAGGCGTATTTTACAGAAAAGAATATTGAGAAGAAAAACGAAATAATTTTTAAAAGTGCATTAAATTATTATTTATCAGGTGATACAGTGTTTGCTTATGCAGAAATGTATAGTATTGATGAAAACTCTTTAAACGAAAATCAAAGAGATAAATTCAATCTTATTATGGCTGCTTTAGACTATAAAACCTGCAGATATGAGTCGTCATTATTGCACTTTAATAAAATTATTAGTCTTGATGGATATAAAAAATCTTTGATTGCTGAACAATTTAAAAAAATAAAAAAAATAAACCGCAGGTATAATCCTACAAAGGTAGAATGGATGAGCATAGTACCAGGATTGGGGCAGTTGTGGTGTGGATACTATAGAGAGAGTTTAAATGCCTTTTTACTGATAAGTGCATGTTATGGAGTATTATTAAATATAACTTTTAAATATGATATCATTGATGGAATTCTTGTAGTCTATCCGTGGTTTAACAGATACTACAAAGGTGAAATTATAAAATCATATCGTCTTGCTGAAAAAAAACGCGAAACAGAAAGAAATAAAATTCTTAATTCGATATTTAAAATTATTCCTGAAATGAACATTTAAAGAATTTCTATTACTTTTTTAATATAGCGGAATCTGCCTGAAAAATCTCTGAGTTTAATAGTTAGAAAATAGCTGCCTTTTTGCAATGGTCTTCCTATATTGTCAAATCCGGCAAATGGATTAGAATTAAGGTTAGATTTCCAAACAAGTTCTCCCCATCTGTTATAAATATTCACTTCAGAACTTACAACCCCTTGTGAAACTATAATAAGCGAATCGTTTGTACCATTATCATTTGGCGAAAAAGCATTTGGTACAAATATGTAAAAAATATCATCAATAAATAGTTCTTTATACATAGTATCACTGCATCCAAGTGAATTATATGAAACAAGTCTAACATAATAAGTTCCCTTGTTTTGGTAAGTATGAGAAGGATTGACATTAGTATTATCATAAATAGAATCTCCAAAATGCCAATCAAAATTTGTAAAATTTGATGATAAATTACTAAAAATTACTGTTGGATTTGCAAGTGTAATTTCGGTAGGAGAGAAATTAAAATCACTTGATGGAAGTTCAATTACTTTTATATAATCTGTTTTTGAAAGAGTATTTTTACAACCCAATGATGAGGTTGTATTTAATGTAACTGTAAATAAACCTGCATTTCTGTATTGATATTTTGGTGATACAGTTGTGTTTTTATCACCTGTTCCAAAATCCCATTCATAGGTTGTTGCGTTTGTAGAAGCATCAGTAAATTGGACTTCAGATAATCTGCATATTTCTGTCTTATCTGCCGAAAAATCAACAATGGGTAGGGGGTTTACAGTTATTGAATACATTACACTATCGCTATTTGAACAGCCATCGGTTGATGTTATTTTGTATGATGTAGAAATGGTTGGTTTTAATATTATAGTGTTTTGCAGAGATTGAATGTTATTAATATACCATTTGTATTGTGCAGGAATTCCACCTGAAATACTTAATGAAAGTGTTGATGAATCACCAAAGCAAATAGTGTTTTTTGTTAGGCTTGAAGATAGTTTTAGAGCATTTCTTACACTAACAGTGACAAATGCAGAATCGTAAATAGGAGTACAATTATCTTTTAAAATTAACTTGTATTTAGTAGTGATTAATGGAGAAACTGTTTGATTTTTTAAATTGCCAAGTCCGTTGTCCCACAGGTATTGATATTGAGATATAAAACCACCGCTTACATTCGGATTGAAAATAGCACTTCCTCCATAGCAAATTATAGTATCTCTTAAATTAGATATTTTTAATGGAGCTAATAAGTTAATATTAATAGAATCTTTAGCTATATCAGAACAATTGTCAGAAATACTAACTGTATATTTTGTGTTTGAAACAGGTATTACAGTATTGTTTTTGTTAGATGATAATCCACTATTCCAAGTGTATTTGTAATTTGCTGTATCTCCGCCAGATGCTTTAGTTATAAGATTTAAAGAAGAGCCATTGCAAATAGTAGTGTCATTGTTTAATGAAATTTTAAGCTCAGGTCTAACTGTTATCAATATAGAATCAGAAGCCGGTATAGTTGTGCAAGCATCGGTAAGTGTAGCTTTTATCCAGGTGTTGTTTGATAAATTTATTTTTTTAGAAATTCCATTTCCTAGACCGTTATTCCAAGAAATTAAATAACCTGCATTTAATCCGCCATTTGGATTGGCAGTAATATTTGATGATTTATTAAAACAAATTACCGAATCGTTTGTACTTAGTTTTATACTCAATGGGTCTCTAACAATTACATTAATTAAAGCAGTATCGTTTTTTACCGTACATCCATCGCTAAGTATAACTCTGTATTTACTTGTTGTTGTTGGCGATACTATTTGAGATGTTCCGTTAGGAAGTCCATTGTCCCATGTATATTGTTTATTAGTACTGTCTCCTCCGCTTCCATTTGCAGTAAGAATTACAGATTGACCAATGCATATTGTAGTATCATTTGAAACAGATAATTTTAGTGAATCTCTTACTGTAACAGTAATCAAGGTAGAGTCAATAGATTTTGTACAAATATCTGTGAGAGACACGTTGTAAATAGTAGTAAAATCTGGTTTTACAATGATGGTATCATTATGTGAAATATTTTTCCATAAAAATGAATAATCATCTTGGTAGCCGCCTATTCCATTAGCAAATAAAGTTACAGAATTTCCTCTGCAAATAGTGGTATCATTATATGCTGTTATTTTTACAGGTTGCTTATAAGCCTGATAATACATTTTAAAACCTCTTCCTGTAACCAAAGGGTCTGACTTATGCACGAGTGTAATTAAATCTGAAGTAACTTTATAATTTTTTCCTGAAAAAGGGAGTGTGTTACCTGTAAATCCGCCAAGTTTTACACCTCCCGGATAATTGCCATTGTAGATATACAAGCTGTCATAATTTTTTTCATAATCAAAGTCAAAAAATTTTAAAACTATAGAATCTGCTCCGGGAACATATATTTTTAACTTTGTAATAACATTTTGTTTATATATTCCTTCACCGCCATCATCATATACAAAAGTGTTGCATTTGCTTATACTGTCTTTTCCGCTTTGTGGCATTATTACAGAATTGCATATATCAAAAGTTGAATCTACTTTAATAAAATTTGATTTTGTAATACTATCACTTTTGTTTTGAAAACAACTGTATGCTACAAGTTTTACATTATAATTTCCATAAGCAGAATATTGATGTGTGGGATTGAATGTATTAGAAAAATTTCCATCTCCAAAATCCCATTTGTACGAAACTGCATTAGAACTTAAATTATTATACTTTACAATATTTGAAATACTGCAAACAATAGTATCTGCTGTAAAATCAGCTTTTACAAAACCACTATCATATTTTGGTCCAACATTACAAGCATACCAAGCATTTGTTACAGCAATTACTTCTTTACTGCAATTGCCATATAGGTCAACTGCGGCTCTAATAGAGTAAAATCTTGCATCGGCATATTTTGATGAAGAAGTAAGATAAACAGTAAGATTGCGGTATGCTATTTTTTCAGCTTTAGCAATGCCGAGGCTATCTACACTGTAATAGTTTAATAAATCATTTTTGCCTGTATCTCCTTCAGTTATTAAATAATACCACCAATTTTGAACACCGCTATTGGTATGAACACCACCATTATCTCCCGCACCAGAGTACCAATTTGTACTTTTGTAACATCGCGGATGATTTTTTATTTTTGGATTTTGCATATTTCGCAACCCTGTTCCGCTAGTGGTAATATCTTCGCCAATAATCCATGAATATTGTGCGGGGCGTGCATATCGCTCTATTGAGTTTCCAAATATATCGCTAAAAGACTCATTTAATGCTCCAGACTCGTAACTGTATATTAGATTTGCACTGTTTGTAGTTACTGCATGGCTCACTTCATGTCCGCAAACATCAATTGATGTAAGTGGTTTAAATGTATTTCCATCACCATAGGTCATTGATACCCCATTCCAAAAGGCATTGTCATAATTATTTGAATAATGCACATAGCTGTATATTCTTGCATTATTATTATCATAACTTTTGCGGTTATGAATATTAAAATAATAATCGTAAGTCATTTCGGCACCCCAATGTGCATCAGTAGCTACCTCGTCTTTGTTTGCATTTACATTATTCCAGTAATTATTAGAATCAAGAAAATCAACAGCAAGACTGTAGTTTGTACCTTTTTTCAAATTCAATGTATATATTCCATTGCCTCTTGAATTTTCTCTCAACCTATAGTTGTAGGGAGCAGTACTGTCTGTAATAATATTTCTGGTGCTACTGTATTTTGTAATTGCTTTTCCGGGCACATCAGTGGTGTGCAACAAATTTTCTCTTGCTATGGTTGCTCCCGTATAGGCATTTATAAAAATGTTTTCGGCTGCAATTGGGTCGTCAGAATATATTTTAAATTTAAAACATAATTCAAACTCAGATAATTCGAAGTCAAGATTTTTTGGACAATAAATTAATTCTCCTTTTGGAAACCAACTTGCTGTTGGGTCATTTTTCACTATCTTTATATATTCTTCTTCAGATTCAAATTGCCATTTATATGATTTTGCATTTATTGTTTCTAATGCTTTTGTAAGGCAAGTTTTTTCTGATAAAAAATTTTTAATTGAAGAATCATTAATTTTATATATCTCACCATTCAATGAAAAAATCAAATTTTCTTTTATATGCAAAATAATTACAGAACCTAAAACAGGTATATTTTTATAATTGATTTGATATCTTAAATGCGTATAACCAAGTTCATCGCTGATAGTATTAATTAACGAAAAGCTATAATTATCGTTTAGGTTAAAAAGTTTTTTTATAATTTCAACTTCATTATTTTTCTCAGGTTTTACAGGGTTTTTAAAAAGAATATAATTTATATTTCCGTTTTGAATGTTTTTTCTGACAATATCAGCATTATTATAAATTTTATTAGCTGCAGCACCGTAATACTCCTGCGATTTTGACAAATTAGGCAGAAATACTATTAGTGCTAATAATAAAGTATATTTCATTAATTTCATTTTTGTAGCTTAAAATATTACATAATACCTCAAAAAGTTGTCTGAAAACTAAAGCAAATATAATAATTTATTAAGAAAGATATTCGTTTTTTTTGATATAAGATTGTCCCGATTTGAGGGTTTAAATCTGCAATCCAGATTTCGTATTGTTTAATCGAAATAGTCAAACTTTTAGAAATCTCTAAACACATTACATGAATCGTTTTTTACTAAATCTGAATCACTTTTAAGTCTCTTTTCTAATATTTATCTACGCTGAAACTAATTATAATAATCTAAAGATTAATTAATATATCGATTTCTTGGAATTTTATTTCGAGAAAGAATGTTTTCAGTTTCCCCAAAAATCGAATCATCAATTTTTAATGATACAGTTTTCATAATACAATCTTTTTATGTTATAAAAGTATATTATTTTGTTACCAGCCATAGTAAAATAGAGACTGTCAATAAGTTTTGACATTTAGAGAAAAATTATGAGGAAAGAATTATTATTTTTGAAAAAACTTTAAGATGAATTATTATCCGATTTCAATAAAAGACATTAAAGAAAAGGTCGCTTAAAAGAAAATTTTCAAGCAACCTGTTCAATATTTGCCATTTGGAGACCTTTCAAATGTAAAGGAAATCACTAATGAGTTTGGAGAAACTCTTATTAGAGTGGATGGGGACATACCTGCTGACCTTCCTGTATCTGATGGTCAAAGGTTTTTATTTATAAGTTATGACCAATCAAAATATTCACACGGCATTCATAAGTATCCAGCAAAATTTTTCCCTGAACTGCCAAGATGGTTAATTAATCGTTACTCGCAGCCAAACGACCTCATATTAGACCCATTTGCAGGTAGTGCCACTACAAATATTGAAGCATTATTGTTAAATAGAAATTCCGTTGCAATTGATGTTGACCCATTTGCAAAGTACCTTGCTAAAGTTAAAACTATACCCATAGACAAATTTGAGCTTAATAAAACTGTTGATAGGATTCTTAAACAACTTGTTACTTTTAATCCAAAGATGGTAGAAAGTAAAGACATTCCAGAATTTCCATATCGAGAAAACTGGTTTGCTAAAGAAATATTACTGGAATTGACATTTATAAAAAAGGTAATTCTCAACTCAACCAACGACAATAAAATTAAAAACTTATGTTTAATTTCAATGTCATCTGTTATTCGTGCTGTTTCTAATGCAGACGATAATTGTACAAGAACAGTGGTTAGGAAAAAATTAAATAAAGAAATATATCCTTCATTTGCGTTGACAAAATTTGCAGAAAATTTAATTATAAACTCATATAGAATTAATGATTTTACAAATCGTTTTAACACTAATGCCACTCTTGAAATACCAGATGGAAACGATGCAAGGTTTTTAACTTATCCAGACAATCATTTTGACCTTGCAATAACTTCTCCTCCTTATGCAAATGCTGTTGATTATCCAAGAACGCACCAATTAGAGATGTATTGGCTTGGATTAGCAAATGGTTCGCTAAGTAAACTAAAAGAAACTCATATCGGGACAGAAGTAGTTATGGTAAATGAATACAAACAACTACATAAAATAGGAGAAGAATCTGCTGACAAAAAAATCGAAGCAATTTATAAACTCGACCCAAGAAGGGCATATATAGCGTATAAGTACATTTACGATATGACTTTAAATATGAAAGAAGTGTATAGAGTATTAAAACCAGGCGGTAGATATATTATAGTTGTTGGTAATAATCGTATAAAAGGAGAATTATTTGAAAGTTGGAAATATTTAATGAGGCTTTCAGAAAATATTGGTTATAAAGTTGAAAATTATTTTGGCTCAGAAATAATTAAACACTTCATAAAAGTACCAAGAGAAGAAAGAATTAATACAGATTGGATTATAGTTTTAAAAAAATAATATGCCAAATAACGAAGAAATAGGCAAACAAGCATCGATTGATGGATTTGCACACGAACACATTGTTGTAGGTTTTTTTAATGAAACGTTACCAAAATGTTTCATTGGTTGATTTACCTCTATCTCCTTATGACATTATCATAGCTCGCAAACTTGAAAACGGAAAAGAAGATATAATAAGAGTACAAGTTAAAACAGCAAGAACAAGCGTTAGTTTTACAGGAGGAACCAGAGGTGGCGTTGACAGAGAATACAAATCAGATGTAAAGACTTATACACAATCACCAGAAACTTCAGATGTAATTGTTGGTTTTAGACCCAATGCTGATAATACCTTTGATTTATATTTTGTTCCGACTGTATTAATAGAATATTTTGGCACAAAAAGTAAAGGACTTGGAACTATTGAGTTTTTCAAAAATAATTATGATATACTTGAAAATTGCAAGGACAAAACTTATTGTGTGAAAATAGCAAAAGAAAACAGAATTATATAGAACTACGGCTGGTAACAGTCGGTATATTTTACGCAGATTTGTTATTTTTAGCATACGAACTATCGCCAGTTTCCAGTAAAAACATTAGTTTTACGATTTCAAACAGCGAAAAAATATATACATGATAATAAAATTAAACAAAATCTTATTTGTATAATATTTTATTATTTATTTTGCAATAAAATACTTTAAAACAAATTCGAAAAAACACTCATATAACTTCTTTTAACAATATTTAATAAAGTATAAATTTAATGAATCAGGGCTTTTTAAGAAAAATTCTTTTGTGGGTTGGCTTAATACCTAATTCAAAACATATAGCCCGTCAATTAAGACAACCTTCAGGAAGCAGTGCTGAAAAATTTGGCTTATTAATGAATAAAGCAAATAATAATCTTTATGATAAAATTATAGATATTCTTGATTTGCAAGGTGGCGAAAAAATTCTTGAAATTGGATTTGGTAATGGTAGATTTTTTGAAAAATTATTTAAGAAAACAAAAAATATAAAAGTTTCGGGTGTTGATTTTTCTGAATCTATGATTAATTCAGCAAGAGAGTATAATGAAGAATTAATAGACGATGATAGATTAGAATTATTATATTGTTCAAGCAATGCTATGCCATTTGAAACTGGAATTTATGATAAAATTTTCTGCATTAATCTTATTTATTTTTGGGAAAATCCCTCTGAAAATTTACGAGAAATTTACAGGGTATTAAAGCCCGGCGGTAAATTTTATACTTGTTTTAGGACAAAAGATTGCTTGTCAAAATTGCCTTATACAAAATATTGGGAAATACTTTACGACGAAGATGAATGGAAGAATTTACTCGAAAAAAACAACTTTAATTACTTAAATAAAATAATAATAAACGAGCGTCAGGTTGAAATGATGGGGCAAAAAGTACAGTTGAAAACTTGTTGTATGATAGCTGAGAAATAATTTAAATCAGCTAATTTTTTAGTTTACAGTGAAAAAATAATCTTTACCCTTATATGTAGCTTTTGCAGTTTTATCGCATGCTTCGTTGTTATATGGATCGTAATCTACCTGAATTTCATCATTTTTATCAATATTTTTAAGTGTAAGTTTACCCTTAACAAATGTGTTTGCACATCCTAACTGAAATTTCTTTTTCAAAGGCAAATCAATTGTTACAGTAAAATTTTCGCCATTTCTATTTGTGCCTGATGCACTACCTGACACTTCAAATATATCGCCAATTAATCCTGGGCCTGCGTCGTAAGTTCTGGTAACAGTTCTATTTGAATTCCATGTAACTGAACCGTTTTTGTTAGATGCTTTTCCGTTAGAAACTGAAACAGTATATTGGTTTGATTGAGTACGTGTAATCACTTTTTCTCCCGAAATTTTTGTCATTAATACTCCGTTGCCACTATAAAAATTATCGGTTTCGCCAATGGTAATTGTTAGAATTGTGCCTACATTTAGATATGGTGCTGAAAGAGAAAAATGTATTTTTCCCGATCTATATCTACCGTCACCACACAACATTCCGTAGGGAGCAGTGCTTCCAAGAGGTCCAAAATCTATACTGAAATCTTTTCCATCTCCATCGTTAAATAAACTATCTGTAAATGTAAGAACTGCACCATTTGGCAATATTGTAGAACCTGCTTTTTTCACTCTTCCGTCGTTTGTTGCAATATCGTCACCTAAGTCAAAGGTTGACGAAAACTCACTTTCGGCAGTTGAGTTGTCTTCAGCAGAAACTATTGTTTCTAAAGTTGGTTTTTCTTTTTTACATGATACAAAAAACATACATAACACAAGTGCCACAACTGATAATAAACTTAACTTTTTCATTTTCTTAAATATTATTTGGTTAAACATAAATTAAAATCTTACATAATGAGCTTTTACCCAAACTT
The DNA here is from genome assembly GCA_020849295.1 of Bacteroidia bacterium. Classification (GTDB taxonomy): domain Bacteria; phylum Bacteroidota; class Bacteroidia; order NS11-12g; family UBA9320; genus JABWCE01. Next base: position 6,993 of record JADLGN010000019.1, on the reverse strand, counting down.
TTCTGCCATGAACCATTGTCCAATGACCTTTTACGTAACGATAATGAGGCTTTATTGTTGTATAAGTTACAACTTTTGTTTTTGGCACAGCACACACTATATGTTTGTGTTTGTGTTTTACTGGTTTTACTTTTACTACAATTTGTGAAAAACTCAAATTACTAATTCCAAGAATAATCGCTAATGTGATAAATTTTAATGTTTTCATGATATTTATTTTTTTATAACATTTTGACAAAATAAAATTTTACAATCTTCCATGAGTTATCAAAAATATTAAAATTATTTCTTAATTACCTTAAAATAAGAAGTTTTAAATGTATCTAAATTTTGAAATTCGAAAAAGTACAAACCTTCATTTAGTATCTCTAAGCTAAAATTATTTAAATCTTTACCTTCAAAGAGAGTTTTTCCTTCGTAAGAAACAATTTTTATCTTTACATTTTTTGGTAAATTTTCAATCGCAATTTTTGAACTGAAAGGGTTGGGAGATATTTTTATTTCATTTTGATAATTAAGATTATTAATAGTCAAATTGCACTTTAAAGTATTTATTCTTTGCCAAATTGAATCGTTAAATTCTATTGGAACTTCTTTGCTACCGGGGGCATTGCCCATTCGTATCAATACTAAATTTTGGCTTGGAACAACATTAATAAATTGTCCGTTTTTACCCAATGCCGCAATTAAATCTGACGGGGCACTTGGTAATAAATAAAAATTAAAAGCATACTGTAAGCCCGGAACCATGAAAGATTTTTTTCCATTAAGCCACCATAAATAGCCATAAGATAAATTTAGGTTTTGAGATGTGTTTGTCATTTCTCTGTAATAGGTAGTATCGGTCATAATTTTATTTCCATTCCAGTTTCCTTTATTTAATATTAGCAATCCAAACCGAGCCATTGTTCTTGCATTACTCATAAAAATATTGTTGTACCCTGATTTTACAAATAGCCCCGACATTCCTATAGGCAATATCAACTTTTGATATAAGTACAAATTAAGATTTTTACCGGTAGCACTTTCTATTACCTTGTCCAACATTGTGTAAGGGGCATTGTGATAAGCCCAACGAGAACCTGCGTTTGCTTTATATTTCATACATGACGGCAAGGTACAATATGGGTCTGCTACGCCATCATCAAGCCCGGTTGTCATTGTCAATTGATGCCAAACAGTAATTTTGTTTTCATCTGCAATATTGCAACTTGTCCAGTTATTCCCTAAATATTTTGAGCTCGTATCGTTTAATTTTATATACCCTTCTTGTTTGGCAATTCCGGTTGCAAAAGCTGTAAGAGTTTTGCCAGCCGAAGCCCAATACCATATACTATCTTGCTTAAAAGTTCCAAAATATTTTTCTATTACTATTTTTCCATCTTTTAAAATCAAAAATGCTTTAGTGTTTTTCTTTTCAAGAAAATTCATCAGGCTGTCTATTTTTTCATTGCACCACCCAAGTCTTGATGGCGATATAGTATCCCACGAATTATTGCCAATTGGGGGAAAATATAATGATTGGGCTTTGCTTATTTCCGAAATAAAAATTATTGATAATGTTAAAAATTTGATTGTTTTTAATTTTGTCATTATTGTTATCTGCTGTTTCTGTTTTTTTTGTTATTTTTTTTTGTGTTTATAAGCAAAAAATCAATTATGTTTTTTTCTTTTACTTTTTGTGGCTTTTTTTCCGGTGCTTTATAGTTTTTAATATATTTTGCTTTAATTTCATTTATATCTTTTTCCCATTGCTGGCGATGTGGAGCTAATTCTTCGGCTATTTTTTCAAGTGATTCTTTATGTTTTGATGCAATAATCAGAAGTGCATTTCTTGATTCAATATTAAATAATTTCATTTTTTCATCCATGTCTTCAGTTTCGCTATCTTCTATTTGAGACTGAACAAATTCTTTCCTGTAGTTTTTTCGTTTTTCAATTAATTCAGCAATTATTTCTTTTTCTTCATCAGAAAGCTCATTTTCAAATTCTATTCTATACTTATATATAATAGGGAAAATATTTAGCCTTGTGTAAATATGAATTTCTCTTTTCAGTTGTGGATTTTTCAGGTCATGTTTTCTTTTTGCAATTATACTGTCAAGCTTGTGCTGTTGATCGGGGGTTAGGGTTTCTCTGAATTTTTCTAATTTTTTCCTGATACCTTTTTCATTTTCCATAGTGTCTGTTAAAGGTTTTTTACTTAATTTTTTTTCAGGTTTAATTATAGATTCTTCATATTTTTTAAATTTAGATTTTTGTTTTTTGTCTAATAAAGATTGAATGTCAGCAAAAAGTGAGTCTCTTATTTTTTTTTGATATTCAATTCTTATTTCGTTTTCTTTTTTCAACTTTGGAAGATACTCTGCAATTACCGAGTCGAGGTATTTTTTTTGATTATCTTTAGGTTTTATATATTTATAAATTTCTTCTTTAAAACCTGCCGGTGTTTGTCTATGCTTAACTTCAGATATTTTTTTATTTGTAATTCTACCTGAAATTATAAAACCGGCTCCAAATCCAATTCCAAAAATAAGCAAGAACAAAAGCAATGAATTAATTTTCATATTAGCGGATTTACATAATTTATAATATCTTCTTCAGAAAAACTGCCCAACCCTACCAAATGCTCTATACTAAAGCTACCTTCTTGATACACACTAAATGCAAATATTAATAGAAACAATATACATGCAGCAACCAGATATCTTTGTAGATATAACCTGTTTGCTACTATATTTCCAATTATAGGCGTTGAATAGTTTTTTTCAATTTTTGCTAAAACTCTTGTACTGAAAAATGGCTTAAATTCCTTGTTATTGTTTTGTTTTAATAAATTTTCAAGTTCTTTATCTGTAATTTTATTGCTCATTACTTTTATTTTTTTATGGTTTGTATCCTGATTTTAATAAAATATCTTTAAGTTTTTCTTGTCCTCTGCTTAATCTTGACAATACTGTACCTTGCGGTATTTCTAAAATCTCGGCAGTTTCGCGTGTGTCATAACCTTCAATAAGTCTAAGCACAATAACACTTCTAATTTTTGGCTCAAGTTTTAGAAGACATTTATTTACAAAATCTGTATTTTCTCTGTTGTTTTCATAATTTGTATTATCTGCTATTTCAAAATATTTTTCATCATCTCTTTCACTTTTGCCTATAAACAAATAACGCATATTTTTTATTTGGCGTCTTTTAAGCTCATTCAAACTAAGGTTTATTGCAATTCTAGTAAGATAAGTTCCAAGTGACGAATTTCCTTTGAACTGATTAATATTATTATAGAACCTGATAAAAACTTCCTGACCCACATCGTCAGCCTCATCGCATTTTCCAAGCATATTAATTACTGTATTTGCCACTTTTTTCTCGTATCTTTCAATTAATATCTTAAAAGCCTGTTGGCTGTTTTTTTTAATGAGTTCAATTATATTCTCATCGCTCAGGCTTTTCAAACAATTATATTATTAATTATTTACTTTATTGTTCAATTTCATTTAACAGAAATCTTATTGCAAACTTATTTTTTTTGTTATTTTTATGCTGATTCTGTTTTTCTGATTTCTTACTGCTACGCCTTATTTCAGCTATATCTGTATGCCATTTTTCCATTTGGGGCATAAGTTCTTCATATATTTTTTCAAGCTCAGTTTTATGATTATTAATAATTGGTTCCAAAGCTAATGATGTTTCTTTATATAATATTTGCTTGCGTTCTTTTAATAACTCTTTATCAGAAAATTCAGATTTTGACTTTTTCAAAGCATTATGTTTAGCAATACATTCTGCTATAATTCTTTTTTCATCGCTGCTAAGCTTATTTTCAAAATCGTTTCTCTTGACATTAATTACAGGTTTTATGTTTTTTTCTCTGTAATCCTTTATTTTATTGGCAACTTCCTTTTTCTTTTTTATCATTTCAGTTGCTGAATCTTTTTTAATTTTATTAAGTAAATCAATTTGTTCTGCATTTAAAACACTTTTAATATCATCACGCATTTTAATATTATTAGATTTAATCTCTTCTTTCAATTTGTCATTTTTACTGATTAATTCTTTATTTTTTTCAAAATTTTCTGATTGAATTTTCTTAATACTTTCAACTTGGTCATTAGTCAAATTAAGCTCTTCTGAATATTTTAAAATATCAAACTGATTTTTTTTATATTTTCTGCTTTGAGAAAAAGAAGTAACAGATGCCAGTAAAAGCAAAATAGATAGAATAATTTTAGTTTTCATTTTCATTATAATTTTCTGTTTTGACAAATCAAATATACTTTTTATTCCAATTTGTTTTTATCAATTAAAATATTAAATTTTGTAATAGATTTAAATTTATTTACAATGAAAAAAAATATATTTTACATTTTTGTATTCTGCCTTTTTCTATCAAATAAATCGCAAAGCCAGTCTATTCCCAACAACGATTTCGAAAACTGGACAAACAAATTATTTTATGAAGAACCTAAGTTATTTATGACTTCTAACGGGCAGGCATATTCTCAAAATGTAAAAATTCCTATAACAAAGTCAACTGATAAGGTTTCAGGAAATTTTTCTGTAAAAATTGAAACAGTATCAGCCAATTCAGACCCAATACCAGGTATGTTAATAATAGGTACACCCGGTTTTCAGTCAATTAAAGGTGGAGTTACATATACAGGCAGACCAGATTCTATTACTTTTTTTGCAAAGTTTTCAGAAATGCCAGGAGATACAGGTGCATTTGTTACTTTTTTTAAAAGAAAAGACACTACAATAGCAATGTCAAGATTTACTTTTATAGGAAACCAAGCATCTTTTAAAAAATATACAATACCGGTAAATTGGTTTAGAAATGGAAATGCAGATACAATAGCAGTTATAGTTACAAGTTCCAACTTTGATTTAGAAAAGAAACCGGGAAGTGTTATTTATTTAGATAGCATAACATTTGTAGGGAGCAATAAAACATTTCCAAATGGAAATTTCGAAAACTGGAATTCAATATCAAGTTTAGAGCCTGACAATTGGTTCTCATTCAATTTTATGTCAACAAACAAACCAATGCTGACAAGAAGTACAGATAAATATAGTGGAAATTATGCTTTAAAGATAGAAAATGTAATGATGAAATTTGGCGATATAATGGGATTTGTAACAAATGGAAGAATTACTGATAGCAGATACCCCGTTGGTGGTTTAGCCGTAAAACAAAATCCGTTAAAAATTAGCGGTTATTATAAATATGTACCTCAAGGACCCGACACAGCTATTGCAGGAATATTTTTGTACAAAAGAGATGCAATTAAAGATACATTAATACTGATAGAAGATACAATAATAAAATTAAAACCAAGCAATAATAATTATGTGTTTTTTGAAATCCCAATAAAATATAAAAGCAAAGAAATAGCCGACACAATTAATATCTCATTTGCTGCTTCTAACATTGATGATTCATTAGCTTATGTAGGTTTAGGCAGTACATTATTTATAGATAATTTAAATATAGTCTATAAACCTAACAGTACAAAAGAGCAAAAACATATAAAACTATACGTTTACCCAAATCCGATTTCAAGCGATTCAAGATTAAAAATTGAAAATTTTGAACTTACTACAAATAATTATTCATATATAGAAATATATAATATGTGTGGAAAACTCATTTTTAAAGAGAATATTTTCAAAAATGAAATTGATTTGAGTGCCAAAAAAATGCAAGCTGGAATTTATTTTTACAAAATATTTGACGGAAACAATATTGAATATAGCAATGGAAAGATATTTATAGAACAATAAATATTGCAATAATCATTATTTTTAAAATTAATTATTAAATTTAAGCACACAATATTAGTGAGTTATAAAAATAAATTAAAAAAAGTAGAAATAGATTTGATAAATAAAAATAGAGTATTACTTTTGCACCCGCGTTTTAGAAATTGAGTTATTGAGGTTAAAAAAAGAGTAAAAAAATATTTTTTAAAAAAGTAAAAAATAATTTTGAAGTTCTAAAAAACATATTACTTTTGCACTCCCTAAAACAAAGTTAGAATTTTATTCAAAATACAGAATAAATAAAGTTCTTTGAAGTATTGAAGAAATAGCGGGTTCCTATCTATGAAGATAGAAATTAGTTCTTGAGAAATTTTCAACAAAACTTTTTTAACACGAAGAGTTTGATCCTGGCTCAGGATGAACGCTAGCGGCGGGCCTAATACATGCAAGTCGAACGGGATTATTGGTAGCAATACTGATATGAGAGTGGCGCACGGGTGCGTAACACGTATGCAACCTACCTTTAACAGGGGAATAGCTTCGAGAAATCGAAATTAATACCCCATAACATAAAGAAAAGGCATCTTTTTTTTATCAAAGCTCTGGCGGTTAAAGATGGGCATGCGGTGCATTAGCTAGTTGGTGAGGTAATGGCTCACCAAGGCTGCGATGCATAGGGGGTCTGAGAGGATGATCCCCCACACTGGTACTGAGACACGGACCAGACTCCTACGGGAGGCAGCAGTAGGGAATATTGGGCAATGGACGAAAGTCTGACCCAGCCACGCCGCGTGAAGGATGACTGCCCTATGGGTTGTAAACTTCTTTTGTATGGGAAGAAAAGTCCGAACGTGTTCGGAGCTGACGGTACCATAAGAATAAGCATCGGCTAACTCCGTGCCAGCAGCCGCGGTAATACGGAGGATGCAAGCGTTGTCCGGATTCATTGGGTTTAAAGGGTGCGTAGGCGGAAGATTAAGTCAGTGGTGAAAACTTGCAGCTTAACTGTAAAAATGCCATTGAAACTGATTTTCTTGAGTTCGATTGAGGTAAATGGAATGTATCATGTAGCGGTGAAATGCTTAGATATGATACAGAACACCGATAGTGAAGACAGCTCACGAAGACGAAACTGACGCTGAGGCACGACAGCGTGGGGATCTAACAGGTTTAGATACCCTGGTAGTCCACGCCGTATACGATGATCACTCGTGATCGGCGATATACTGT
>JADLGN010000018.1 GCA_020849295.1 Bacteroidia bacterium | reverse complement strand
CGTTAGCGGTCATGCTATATGACATTACGTTCAATGGTCAAATTCTCCTTTGACAATACGACAATATACCCTTGTCTCTGAACTGCCAGCGGTAATTCCTTTTTAAGGTGTTTTGCCACATCATAACTTGCCCTTAGTAATGTTTGCTCACGACTTTTTACTCTGCTTATTTTGCTTTCAAGTTCAGAAAGTTCTTTTCTAACTTCTTCAAGTTCGTTCGCACATGTGTTGAGCAAATCAGCTCCTTTAATTTCTTCCTGTTGTATCAATTTGACAATATTTGACCAACTTAAATCGTCTATGTATTCCATTTATTTTGATTTGAGAAGCACGAACCGCTAACAAGGTATTAGCAATATGGCGGCTGACGTGCTTCGGTTAAACATTTGTTCTTTTTCAACTGTGTTTCTTCGTATCGGCTGTGGTGCGTGAAATCCGCCACATCGCCAATACCCAAAACGTTATATGAAAGTGGGCAGACGTGCATCTAATAAACTTTCGTGAGAAAGAAAAAGAAAAAATCTGCCCACGCTCATTTTAAATAGATTTGTTTATGACAACAATTTTACCCCCTACCATTGTACCGCTTTCTTTGAATGAGCCTTTTTCAATGTCAATCACTTCGGCTTCTACTTCATCAAGCCATTCCTTAAATTCTACTTGCTTCTTTTGGCTACCGTTTACCCAGCTTTCAGAAGTGATACAAACTAATCTGCCACCACGAGAAAGGCACTCATACATTTCTTTTAAATGGTCAATATCTTGATTTTTTGTAAACGGTGGATTTGCAATTATTTTGCTGTATGTTTTGCCATTGTGCTTGAAAAAATCATCTCCAATTAAATTAAAACGTAACCCACTTTTATTTAAAATAACCGTGTTCACATCCATCAATTCAAAGCAATCAGGCACAACATCACAAACCTTATTTATTGCCTTGATAATCGCACCTTGTCCAGCACTTGGCTCTAAAATTGTGTCGTGTTGTTTAAGGTCAGCTAATTCAACTAACTCATTTGCAAGTTTTTCAGGGGTTGCAAAAAACTGAAATTCCTTTTTCAAGTTTCTTTTTTCTCCGTTTGCTATTTGGTGTAATAAATCTGTTGGGTCGGTTGCAAACACAAATCCAAACACTTTACCTCCTTTCCATTTACCGCCAATTAGCTCTAATGCTTTGGCTACTTCTTGATAAAGTTTACGGTCAAGTTGTACGTTTGGAAGTTTTACTACCGTACCTTCTACTGTGCAATTCTGCAATACTTGTTCTTTTGTTGTCATTTTTGAATTATGTTTTTAAAATTTTCCCACGCTCATTTTTTCTTTTTCTTTTTACGTGCTTCGATGAAAGTGTAGTGCGTGAAATCCCACCTTCATATAACACGGGTTTGGCAAAAAAGCGGACTACGGTGGTAATCCGAACAGTTGTGCCTTGTATGTATTTCTGTGCTTCATTTACAGTTTAGTTTTTCAAAATCCGCTTCTTCGCCAAGCCCGAAACCGTTATACGCAATATTATTTTTTTGCCAACGCTTCAAAGACAATCTGCTTCGGAAGTAAATCTTTGCAAATATACACACTTGAAAATGGCGGATTTAAACTCGGTTTTTGGTCTGCGTAATTTTTAAAATATCTAATTCTTTTGTCGAAATACATTATTTCAAAGTCGTTGTTTTTGAACATTGTAAATCGTTTTTGACTTTCAAATATTCCTACCACTCCTACAAGCATTGCAAATGGTTTTCCAATCTCAAATAATCTTTCAAAAACTTCTGCTTTCAATGAATAAGGTGGGTTTGAAATAATGTAATCACATTCAGGAACTTCCATAGTGAAAAAGTCTTGTTTTGTACACAAATGCGACCAAACAACAGGATAGCCATTTTCAGCAAACATTTTTACATAATTACTTTCTTGAGTATCAAAAGGACACCATATTCTACTTCCTTTTGGTAAGTATTTTAATAGCGGTTCAATCGCATAATTTGGAGTGTAAAATTCATCATTTGGATTTACTTCTCCTTGCTTTTCAGCTTTGTTTGTTATTAAATCTAATTTCATATTTTGTTTTTAAATTTTAGTTATTTGCCCACGCACAAAAAAAATAATACAGCGTATAACAGCGGTTTTGTGCAATGCCGAGTTCAGTGCTAATTTGAAGTTTTCGTTTTCTAATATCATTTGTTCTAAATTTGAAGTTATGTGCATTTTAATTCGGCACTGCACAAAGCCGAGAAACGTTAGTGGCAAGCATCAGAACGGCTCTGGAATTGGTGGGACTTTTGGTAATTCAACCCAAGCGTAAATCCATTCTTGAATATGTTTATAACTTTCATCACGGACAAATCCATCCGCCATATTATCACGGACAAGAAAAGAGCCTTTCCATTCTTTACCAGTCCAAAATGCTTGTACAGGTTCATTGTCGTATTTGACTGCAACCAACACCTCTTTGTTTATTTCAGGCATTTCGGGTAGACAATGCCAGCCACTAACATTGGTTTTATGCAATGCCGAGTTATCGGATTGATTCGTATTTTTGTTTTTATTTGACATTTTAGCAATAATTTAAAAGTTACAGCAGTTTATTCGGCACTGCATAAAGCCTTTTCCCGTTATGCTCCATTGCTACCTTACCGCTTCGATTTGACATTTGTGGAAGTTTTTTTAATCTTTTTTTCTCCCACGCTTCCAGTAGTTTTCATTACCGATTTACGAATGATGCAAATTCCGTTTTCAAATGGTTCTGAAAAATCAAACCTATCAAGTGTAAATTTTGAAACGCCCAAATTTGGGTTTTCCGAGCATAAAGCGGACAAACTCCCGTAGTATTTATGGGAGCTGTCCGATTTTATTTGTAAGTGAAAAATTTTACGCATTGAACTCTAATTTTAAAGCCTTGTGCAAATCATTATTGTTTTGCAAACGAACCCAAGTTTTTGATTTTGTGAATTTGTAATCACCTTCAAAGCCGTGCTTGTTTAAAATTGCTTCTACTTTTTCAACATCATCACCATTTAAAACATCCAAGCATATGCCTTCAGAAATGAAGTATTTAGCTTGTGCTTGTGTAGATGGGAAGCAGCGACCTAAACTCATTATAAATTTGTAATGGCTTCCAGATTTGTAAGTGTTGCAGTTAAAATTGTAACCGTCTTTTTTCAAATTTAATTCTGATGCTTTCATTTTCTTTTTGTTTTAATTGTTATTTGATGATACAAATATAAGTCGCTTATTTGTAACTACCAAACTTTTTTACAAATATTTTTCACTTATTTGTAAATTTATAGCTAAAGTGTTGATTTTCAATAACAATATTTTTGCCCTACGCACAAAAAAAAGATTAAGAGCTGTTTCGTTTTCCATATCTATTTATTTTCAATGGTTAATATGCTTTCCTTCTGTTCCCAATGTTTTAAAATATATTCCCATTGTGGTGTGTTTAAAATAAAGTTGGCTTCAACTAAAAAAGCAAATTTCTCATAATTGCTCCCAAACAAAAATTCTCTTGCATATAAAGGATAAATCACTTTGTAGAATATATCCTCCGTGCTTTTTGAGTAATCCAATTTTTTGGTAATCATACTTAGTTTTTTGCTTGGTTTTCAATAAAAGAAACTATTAAATCGCAAGTCATTTCCGTTTTTTTAGATAAATCTCCACAAACTAAACTCACAATAGGGTTATTTTCATCCATCACTTTGTAAACTTGGTAGCTTATCCCTTTTATTGCTACTACATAACCTTGTTCTTCTATTTTTCTAATAACTGGTAGTAAATAGTTAAAATCTATATCAAAAGGATAATTTACTTTTTCTGTGAATCTTCCAGTAAATTGTAGGTCTAGTCCACTCCATAATGCTTTTTGTTCACCTACTGTTTTTGCATACTTGTTACCGTTGTAAATCAGAACATTTTTGTTACCATTATAAGGGACAACTTCATAGCCCATAAATTCAGCTATCAATCTGTTTGTTTTTATTTGCTTTTCCATTTTAATAAGATTTTATTGTTTGTGATTATTTATACAGCAAATGTAACACAAATGCTTCACTCCTGCAAATTTAGTTTTAATTTTTATTCTAAGTTGTTGATTTCCAATAAGAATAATTTTCAAAATCCCTCCCTAAAAATAAGAAACTGCTGTTTAGTGGCCAAATCATCACCGAATACAAATAATCGGAGCGTTAATTGAACTTATCAAAATCATGATCATATTCTAAAGCTACCTTCAGGTTATCATGTAATATCCAAGACTTCCCACAGCATTTACAACTTACTTTTCTCATATTGGTCCTTAGATAATTAACTACATAGTAGTTATGACCTATAATCCTACATAAAAATCTACGCAACATCGGTTATATTTTGAGAATGTTTTAGACCCCTTATATTATAGATAACACGCCAAAGTTGTGTATAAGCAGAACTTAATCCGGCACGATCATCTAAGAATACATTATAATATATTTTACGACCTTTAAAAGGTATATATTCAGGTGAATCATTGATACTGTTAAACGGTATATCGTTATCTTCTAAGTATTTTATAATTTCAGGATAGCGATCTTCACTACATGAAGTGAATACCGTTAGGTAAAATCCTAACTTATGGCATTCTCTAAGTAGTTCTATAACATCTCCAAAAGTATGCCCTTTATGGTAGTAGTCGAATACGGTATTATCAAAATCGTAGGCTACTATAAGACTGTTGTACTTCTGCCATTCTTCAAAAAGTCTGGAAACACAATTGTTATCGTCTAAGAAAAAGTCCATTGCATTAAAATTTTATTTTAGTATCGTTAGTGATTAAAGCTCCAAGTATTCTTAGAAATAAATAAAGAGCTAATGTTTTTGGGTATGTTGTTGGGGGAAAGTTAAATAAATCTACTAAAGTAGAATTCCATATTGGTTTTAATATGGAAACTACTATCATCATCAAGATTAGCTCCCCAAATAACTGAACGGCTGCTGGTATTAGGAATTTGTTTATCAAATGGTTTAGTTTAACTGTAAGTTGTTCTATGGCAGGCTCTGTCATATTTTTTGTTTTGAAATTTTTACATTTCACGTTTTCTCAATGCTTCCATCAAAGTTTTCTTATCCGAAGAATTATCAGGCTCCCACCCATCTGGTATATCGGGTATAAAAGGACTATTGGGATTTCCTGGATTACCATACACTAATATATCATTCTGATCTACGGTACGAAGTTGACCCGTTTCATAGACCATAACTACGAAGGATGGGTTAGCCGTAGTACTTCCGGTGAATAAAAACATGACTAGGCTATGACCTAGTTTTCTGACATATACATCAAATCTATCTTGTATTTCGTGAACTGTTTGCATTACTTTAATTTATCCATTATTTTCTTTAATTCCACTTCACTAGCTGCATTTATAATTGTTAGCCGATTCACCGTATTTCTAAAAGATAGCGGGGGACCTTATAGTAAAGTTACAAAATTTTTACTAAATCTACTATTTTAACAAGAACCAGTCTATGTTTACATCTTCTAATAATAAATTCATACATTTAGGCTTTAATAAAGTTAAAATTTTTATCCAGTTTATAAGGAACGTTTGGTTCTAAGCCCCCCTCGCCTATGTAGCCTAGTTTGGTTCTATACCTTGTACCATCCCAGTACTTTATTTGGATTGCCCCCTCTTTTCCGGCTGAGGCGGTTCCCCCTTCTCCGGCTGAGGCGTTACCAT
>JADLGN010000017.1 GCA_020849295.1 Bacteroidia bacterium | reverse complement strand
TTGAAGCAGTTCAAAAATGGCGTTTAAATAGCGACAGAGGAAACACAAAAAAACTTGCAGATACACCGACACTTTTTGCAGAAGTTAGACAACCAAAAACAAATTATTTAGCATTCCCGACAGTTTCTTCAGTAAACAGAAAATACATCCCGATTGCTTTTCTTTCGCCAAACATTATTGCTTCAAATCAGTTGTATGTTTTGCCCAACGCAACACTTTTTCATTTTGGCGTTTTGACTTCAATAATGCATATGTCTTGGGTAAAATACATTTGCGGCCGATTGAAAAGTGATTATCGTTATTCAGCAAGTATAGTTTACAACAATTATCCATTTCCCGAAAAGCCAACAGACAAACAAATTAAATCGATAGAAGAAAAAGCACAAGCTGTTTCAGATGCAAGGGCAAGTTTTCCTAATAGGTCACTTGCCGACCTTTACGACCCTTTGACAATGCCAAAAGAATTATTAAAAGCACATAACGAGCTAGATAAAGCGGTGGACTTGGCTTACCGTTCTCAAGCCTTTACAAGCGAAGCCAACAGAATGGAGTTTTTATTTGAACTCTACGAGAAATACACGGCAGACCTTTTTACAAAGGAGAAAGTGAAGAAAAAAACGGCAAAACGACAGCATTGACAAAATGAAAATGACACGACAGAAAATAAAAAACCTAACCGCCAACATCGCTTTTGCAAGAGAACGGGTGAAGTGCTTCGTATAAAACTTTTTTGCTAAATTTGAACTTCAGTTTGTTGATTCAACATTTGTGCTAAAAATCCGCTCCTTCGCAAAGCCTAAAACCGTCAAACTCCAGATAGGTCGGGACAAGTCGTCTAAAAACCCAACTCTTTCTTTAATCAACTTATCACAGTTAATAGGTTATTCAAGCATTGCATTACCGATTTATGCTATATTGTTAAGTCAGCAAGGTATGGGAACAACATTGACAAAACTACTTCAAACATATAACAAAAAAGTCGTTTAAGAAATTAAACCAAACAGAAAAATACAAGTAATCAAGTGGTATTATAACAAACAAGACGTTAACCATATGAATAGCGTAATATGACAGGACAGAAAAAGGGGCTACCTATAACAAGTTTAACTATTGCACAACCACTCCAAAATACATAAAAAAACGCCTTTTAGAGAAACAAACAACTTAATTATAGGCATTTTAAGTCACTCAAACTTTAAAGTGACTTCTTAATTTTGCTTAAATGGAGTGGCTTAAAATTTACACTTGTTTTTTTATAGAAGTAAAACAATAAATAAAAATTTCTCTATTTTTATTACAAGACATCAGAGTCTCTATAACTTTTAAATTTTGATAAAAAAAATTGTATTTAAAGTTTTAAAATATTTATTTTGCAGTCCTTTTAAAAAAGATTATGGCAGTTACAAGATTAAAACGTAAAGAGAGAGTAAACAAGGTTGTTGCAAAGCAAAGAACAGCTTATTTAAAGTTACTTAACAAAAAAGTAATGGTAAAATCACCATACAAAGATGAGTCTGGAATTATTCTTGATTCAATTCCTGAAATAAACTAACAAAATTAGAAAAAGACATAAATTAAAAGGTGAGCTTAAAATAGTTCACCTTTTTTTATTCTTAAATACATCAAACTATTACTAAGTTTGTAGAAAAAAGATTGGAAGAAATCATAATTACAGATAAGTTCAAAAAACTCAAAAATGAATTAGATAAAATTTCAATTTCATTAATAATTTGCGATAAAAACACTTACAAATATTGCTTTCCATTACTTTTTTCTTCATCGAAAAAAATACCTGTTTATGTAATTAATGGAGGTGAAAAAAGCAAGTCAATAAAGGTACTTACTGACATTTATAAAATTTTTATTTTAAACAATATAAGCAGAAATTCAATTATTATAAATTTAGGAGGAGGTGTAGTTACAGATATTGGAGGTTTTGCTGCTTCTACATTCAAAAGAGGATTGAATTACATTAATATTCCAACTACTTTAATTGGTATGACTGATGCAGCAATAGGAGGAAAAACAGGTATTAATTTTAATAATCTTAAAAATTACATCGGTACTTTTTGTATGCCGCAAAAAACAATAATTTATACAGATTTTCTTGAAACTTTACCTGAAAAACAACTAAAATCAGGGTTTGCTGAGATGATTAAACATGGGATTATTTATGATAAAAACTACTTTTTAGAACTTGCTAATCTAAAAACAAATTTACAAAATGATTTATCTGAAAATAAGTTTTATAAACATATAAAATCATCGGTAAATATTAAAAGTGAAATTGTAAAAGTAGATTTTAAAGAAGAAAATTTTAGGAAAATATTAAATTTTGGTCATACAGTTGGTCATGCAATAGAAAGCTATTTAATAAAACGCAATATTCCTCATGGATACTGTGTAGCTGCTGGAATGATTTGTGAAAGTTATATAAGTTTGAAAAAAGGACTTTTAGAAGAAAACACATACTATCTCATTGAGAAAACTATTTTAAAGTTTTTCAATCCCTTAAAATTTGAAGTAGAACAAATAAACGACATTGCTAAGCTTACATTAAAGGATAAAAAAAACGAAAACCTTGAAATTAATTGTGTTTTACTATCGGATTTTGAAAAACCAGTTTTAAGTGAACAAATTTCAATTGATAACATAATAGAAAGCTTAAAATATTACACTTCATTATGTCGCTAATCAGATATATAAATAATGTTGTATATAAAGAAATAGAACTTCCTGCCTCAAAGAGTATTTATAACAGATTATTAATTATTAAAAAATTGTATAATCTGGAACTTGATATTAAAAATCCATCAAAAAGCGATGATAGTTTATTGCTTGAAAAACTGATAGACAAGAAAAGTAAAATAATAAACTGTAAAAATGCAGGAACAGTGATTCGTTTTTTGGCAGCATACTTTGCTGCAAAAAACGAAAATAAAATTCTTGGTGGGAGTAATCGTATGAAACAGCGACCGATCGGAGAATTAATTAATGCATTAAATAATCTTGGGGCAAAAATTACTTATATAGATAAACGCGGGTTTCCTCCTGTTTGCATACATAAAAGTAATCTTTATCCTAAAACTGTAATAATTAAGGGCACAGAAAGTAGTCAATATATTTCGGCTTTAATTATGATTGGTGCATTTTTTAAAGGTGGACTAAAAATTATTTTAGAAGGTACGCTAATGTCAAAACCATATATTGATATGACTGTAAATCTTATGAAACTATGCCGTTTTGAAATTAATTATGAATTAAACAAAATTGAAATTAGCGAATATAAATCTTCATTAAACCAATTAAAAAAAATAGAGATAGAAGCCGATTGGTCGGCGGCAGCCTTTTGGTATCAAATTGTTTTACTTTCAAAAAATCTTAAAATTAAACTAAATAAATTACATAAGGGAAGTAATCAAGGTGATTCAAAGATTTCAGAATTTGCAACAAAATTTGGTATTAAAACTTCATATCTAAACAATGGAATAATGATAGAAAATACAGATAAAGAAATTGAAAATAATACTGTTTGGGATTTTGCAGATTGTCCTGATTTAGCACCATCAGTTATAGTTATGCTTTCGGCAAGTTGCAAAAAAGCAATTATAACCGGAATTGAAACTTTGAAAATAAAAGAAAGTAATAGAAGTTTAGCATTACAAAATGAATTAAAAAAATGTAATGTAAAATTTACAGAAAAAGAAAGTATTTGGGAACTTGATGCTTCAAATTTTAGATTAATAAAAAATACAACTTTCAAAAACTACAACGACCATAGAATAGCAATGGCATTGGCACCTTTAGCAATTATTAAAGAAATAAAAATAAAAACAGGGAATGTTTGCAATAAATCATATCCTGATTTTTGGCATGACTTGAAAAAAGCAGGTTTTGAAATAATAGATTAAGTTTGCATAAAACAAAATAAATTTGAATACTTTCGGCATATTACTAAAAATAACATCATTTGGAGAATCGCATGGAAAATCAGTTGGAGTAGTGATAGACGGTGTCCCATCGGGGTTGACAATTGATGAAATATTTATTCAAAAAGAGCTAGACAGACGCAAACCGGGTAAGAACAAAATTTCATCTCAGCGAAAAGAAAGCGACAAATTTGAAATAATTTCAGGTGTTTTTGAAAACCAAACAACCGGTTCTCCTATAACAATTATAATCCCAAATATTGATTCGAAAAGTAAAGATTACGAAAACATAAAGGAAGTTTTTCGTCCGTCACATGCTGATTATACTTATCATCAAAAATACGGAATAAGAGATTATCGCGGAGGAGGTCGGTCGTCTGCAAGAATTACAGCCGGATGGGTAGCTGCTGGTGCTATTGCTAAGTTAATATTAAAAACAAAAAATATATCTGTAAATGCTTACACAAAGCAGATTTACAATATATCAATAAATACAGACTACGAGAAACTTGACTTATCAGAAACAGAAAAAAATAATGTAAAGTGCCCTGAAAGCCTAACTGCAATTGAAATGGAAAATTGTATTGAAAAAGCAAGAAAAGATGGTGACAGTCTTGGAGGAATTATTTCATGTGTTATAAAAAATTGTCCTGCAGGACTTGGCGAACCTGTTTTTGATAAACTGAATGCACAATTGGCAAAAGCTGTTTTTTCAATTAATGCTGTAAAATCAATTGAGTTTGGCAGCGGAAGAAATATTATAAATTATAAAGGTTCAGAAATTAATGATGAGTTTATACTGAAAAATGATAAGGTAAAAACTTCAAGTAATCATTCGGGCGGAATACAAGGTGGTATAAGCAATGGTGAAACTATTTATTTTGAAACTGCATTTAAGCCTACCCCCACTATTTTAAAACCTCAAAACTCAGTAAATATTAAAGGTGAAAAAGTAATAATAAAACCTGAAGGCAGACACGACCCTTGTGTAATACCAAGAGCAGTGCCTATTGTAGAAGCAATGGCAGCTTTGGTAATTGCTGATTTTTTTATGTTGAGCAAATCTGATAAAATGTAGAAAACATTGTTTGCCAAAAATGTAAAAAATATGTTGGTTTGAAAAATGTTTGATTCTCAACCCATAATTGAATTACAAAATGCTAATATTTTTCAGGGGAAAAACCTTATTCTTCAAAATGTTGAATTAAGCGTATCAAAGGGAGAACTTGTATATCTTGTTGGCAAAACAGGAAGCGGAAAAAGCAGTTTACTAAAAACATTGTATTGTGATATTCCTCTTTTAAATGGCAACGGAAAAGTAGTGGGCTATAACTTAAAGAGTTTAAAAATAAAAGATATTGCCTATTTCAGATGCAAACTTGGTATAGTTTTTCAAGACTTCAATTTGTTGAGTGACAGAAATGTTTATCACAATCTTTGGTTTGTTCTTGAATCAACGGGCTGGGAAAAAAGAAGCGAAATGGATGCCCGCATAAATGAAGTATTAAATCTAGTAGGATTGGGAAGTAAAGGTTTTAAAATGATTTTTGAACTTTCGCGAGGTGAGCAGCAAAGACTTGTTATAGCCAGAGCAATATTGAACAAACCTGAAGTAATTCTTGCAGATGAACCAACCGGAAATCTTGACCCTGAAGTAACTGACGATATTATGCATTTGCTCAGAAATATTTGTGATTTGGGTACTGCTGTATTAATAGCAACTCATGATTACAGGATAATTAATAAATTTCCGGGGAAAATATTCAGATGTGAAGGTGGTGTAGTTGAAGAAGTGAGATTTGCAGGCTAATAAACTACTTGCGTGAAATTACTTTTTTAACTGCCTTTACGATGTCTGGAGTATCTAGACCGTATTTTATAAGTAATTCATCAGGAGTTCCGCTTTCTCCAAATTTATCATTCACTGCAACCATTTCTATAGGTTTAGGATTGTTTAATGATAAAAGTTGACATATACTATCTCCCAGTCCGCCATTCATTTGATGTTCTTCAGCAGTAACTGCACAACCGGTTTTAGAAACTGATTTTAAAACTGCTTCAAAATCTAATGGTTTTATTGTATGAATGTTTATTATATCAGCATTTATCCCCATTTCAGCAAGTATTTCACCTGCTTTTATTGCTTTCCAAACCAAATGTCCTGTACAAAAAATTGAGACATCATTGCCTTCATTAATATGCCAAGCTTTTCCGATTTCAAATTTTTGTTCAGGCTTAGTAAATACAGGCCATTTAGGTCTTCCAAATCTTAGATAAACCGGGCCGTTATAATTAGCTATTGCAATTGTTGCAGCTTTTGTTTGATTATAATCGCAAGTATTAATAACTGTCATGCCAGGCAGCATTTTCATTAAGCCTATATCTTCCAGAATTTGATGTGTTGCTCCATCTTCGCCAAGTGTTAGCCCCGCATGTGAAGCACAAATTTTAACATTTTTATCAGAATAAGCTACGGCTTGTCTTATTTGGTCATATACTCTGCCTGTACTAAAGTTGGCAAATGTTCCAGTAAATGGAATTTTACCTCCTGTAGCCAATCCTGCTGCCATACCTATCATATTAGCCTCTGCTATTCCAGCCTGATAAAATCTTTCGGGAAATTCTTTTTTAAAAGCATCCATTTTTAAAGAACCTGTAAGGTCTGCACATAAAGCCACTACATCATTATTAGTTCTGCCAAGTTCTAAAAGACCTGCTCCAAAACCCGAGCGGGTGTCTTTGTTGTCGAGTATATCTATTTTTATCATTTTTTAATTTTTATAGCACATTTAGGTTTGTAACCTGACCTGATTTTATTTCAAAATCCAATCTTTTTGTTGAAACTATTCGCTTATCAATATTTGCCCTGCAAACTAATTTATAATGTCCGG
Organism: Bacteroidia bacterium; assembly: GCA_020849295.1. GTDB lineage: Bacteria > Bacteroidota > Bacteroidia > NS11-12g > UBA9320 > JABWCE01. Next base: position 52,486 of record JADLGN010000017.1, on the reverse strand, counting down.
GTTGCAAAACTGTAATTTGTGAACCACTGCTGTTACTAATATTAATTACCCATTCAAGTTTATTGTTTTTCATACGATATATAGCACCTACTACTCCAAGACGCGAATAAAAGTTTAATTTGCCTGGCTGTGGAATTGATACGTAGGTAACTTTGCTTTGTCCTATTATTATATTTTTCTCAGTAATTCGCGGTGTACTTAATATTTCAATATCATAAGAACCTGTAATGTATTTCTCTGTAGTGTTAAAGTCCTGAACATTTACAAGATTATTGGTACCTGCTTTTTTCACAAGACACTGCAATCTGTTATAATTAGTAACTCCTTCAACTTTTAGATTTAATTTTCCTTGAGGAGCATCAATTGCAATAATATTATGTCGTCCTGCTATTATTTCAACATTTGTTTTTTTTACAGGTGGCAATGTATGCACTTCAATATCATATAAGTTTACAGGGTCTATGCTTATTGTATCAGGTACTCCTCTATCGTTTAAAGTATGTATAAAATTTTCGTTCATTCTCCCTGATTTACTGTCATAAAAAGTCATATTTACATCAGTTTCGTAAGGTCTTCCGCTTTGGTCTAAGAGGTTTATTTGAAGTGTAGTATTATTAAGAGCCTGAGAAATCACTACTCTAAGAACATCATTAAAATCTGCCTCAGTATTTGCTTCAAAATATCTGCCTACACAATCAAATTGTTTTGCAAAATTCTCATCTCCCCCCACTCCTATTATAAAAGGTTTCAATATAACACCTTTTTTTTGCATTGCTTCCGATACTGCACATGGGTCGCCATTACATTCTTCTAGTCCATCTGTAATTAAAATAATAATATTTCTGCTTCTATTATCAGTTGGGAAATCATAAGCTGCCTCTTGCAAAGAGTATGCTATTAGTGTGGTACCTAAAGGTTTCAGGCTAATTAATTTTTTGAGTATATCATCGTGATTGTTTCTGCTAAAAGGTACTTCAAGTTTAGTATCATGACAATTTTGTTTTTCTTTTATGGTAGTATGGCCATAAACGCGTAAAGCAATTTCAAGATTAGGTTGGTTTCTAAGGCTATCAACCATTTTTGATAATAGTCTTTTGGCAACTCCCATTCTTATATCATTGCCCATTCTTGCATACATACTACCGCTTGCATCAAGCAAAAAAAGTATCCTTGTTTTGTTTGGAAGTTGAGAATAAGAATAGTTTGAAAAAAATATTGATAATGCAAAAAAGCACAATACTTTTAATTTCCCTGAAAAAAATATTTTAAATTTCAAAAACTTAAAGCAAATAATAATTACAAATATTAATCAATTACTTTTTATTAAACAATAAACTTATCAAAGTATTGTCCTTTAATTTATATTTTATTAATAATCTCCGATAGTTTCGGGCAATTGGGCAAGAGCTTTTTGCAATTGTTCATCGCTTGGAGCTATTCCATGCCACTCATGTGTCCCTGTCATAAAATCAACACCTGCACCCATTTCAGTTTTCATGTTTATCATTATTGGCTTGCCTTTATCAGTATATGACTTTGCAATTTCTATTTTATCAATTATGTCCTGCATATTATTGCCAAACATGTCTATAGTTTGCCAGCCAAATGTTTCAAATTTGTTTTTGTAATCAGTTATTCCCATCACTTCATTGATACTGCCATCAATTTGTTGTTTGTTAAAATCTACAATAGCAATTAAATTATCTACTTTATTGTGTGCAGCAAACATTATAGCTTCCCAGTTTTGCCCTTCCTGAAGTTCTCCATCGCCTGTAAGACAATAAACAATGTTTTTGTCATTATTTAATTTTTTACTCAATGCAATACCGGTTGCCACTGATAGACCTTGCCCTAATGAACCCGAAGCAATTCTCACGCCTTCAAGTTTATCATGTGTGGCAGGGTGTCCTTGCAATCTTGAGTTTAATTTTCTGAATGTTGACAATTCACTTATCGGGAAATGCCCGCTTCGAGCAAGTACACTATAAAATAATGGGGATATATGACCATTTGATAAAATAAATATATCCTCATTTTTTCCTTCGGTATTAAATGGTTTTGAATTAAAGTCCATTATTTCAAAATAAAGAGCAACTAATAAATCAGTACATCCTAAAGACCCTCCCGGATGTCCGGACTGAACTGCGTGTACCATTCTAAGAATATCTCTACGAACTTGAGTTGCAATTTCACTTAATTGGTTTGCTGTGTACTTTTTTCTCATAAATTATGCGAATTACATTCAAAATTCCGAAAATTGAAATAATACTTAATAACTTGATATGCACTTTTACACTTTTATAAGGTTTTAACAAAAAAAACCTTAACTTTTTTCAGAACTAATCATTTTTGTTATAAATAATAATACTACTTTTGCATTCATTTTTTTGAAAAAAAATAATGGAAGATTATTACCCGAAAAATATAATAGTTTCTGAATAGAACGGGCATAATTCCGCAACTGTTCAGAGTTAAATATTAAAACAGTTACCGGTATTATGATTACATTTTACAAAAACAGCAATAGTGGTTTAATTAAAACCGAAATTAGAGAGCCTAAAAGTTGGATTATGATTGAATGTCCGACTGAAACTGAAAAAAAATATCTAATTGATGAACTTAAAATTCCTGAAGCATTTTATAATGACATTGAAGATATTGATGAAAGACCTCGTATAGAACTTGAAGATGGCTGGTATTTAATTATTATCAGAACTCCATTTAAAACAGGAGATGAAAACTTGCCATACAATACAGCCCCACTTGGTTTGATTTTTAAAGATGATATTTTTGTTTCGATATGTTTTCATAAAAATGAAGTGCTAAACGATTTTGTACTATATACTGACAGAAAAAATATTAAAATTATCGACTCGTTCGACCTTGTATTAAAATTACTGCTATCAACAAGTATATGGTTTTTGAAATATTTGAAGCAAATAAATATTCTAATAAAATCTGCTGAAAGTAATCTTGAAAAATCAATTAGAAATGAAGATTTGCAAATTTTGCTTCAAATAGAAAAGTGTCTTGTATATTTTATAACTTCACTAAAAGGAAACGATATTTTATTTCACCGAATAAAAAACATAAAGAATTTTAACGAAACTTTTGACCCCGAACTAATAGAAGATGTTCAGATTGAAATTCGTCAGGCACAAGAAACAACAAATATTTACAGCGATATTTTAAGCGGAATGATGGATGCTTATGCTTCGGTAATTTCAAATAACTTGAACATTATTATGAAAAGGCTTACTTCTATATCTATAATATTAATGATACCTACGCTTATTGCAAGTCTCTACGGAATGAATGTGCCAAATCTATTTGAAAAAAACTTATTTGGGTTTTGGTATATTCTTATAATTTGCTTTGGGTTTTCTATACTTGGAGTACTGTTTTTCAGAAAGAAAAAATTCTTTTAAATCATAATACTACTTAGCAGTAAGAGTAATAAGTGGTATCATCATTTCCTGCATTGATACGCCCCCGTGTTGTAGTGTATTGTGGTAATAGTTTGAGTAATGATTAAGATTATTAGGATACACAAAATATCCGTTTTCTTTAGTAAAAATATAATTACTGCTTAAATGTATTTTTGGCAACATAGCCAGTTCAGGTTTCAATATTTCGAATACTTCTTTTTTGTTGTATGATAAATTTTTGCCTGTTTTATAACGCAAGTTGGTAGTGGTATTTTTATCACCAATTACTTTTACAGGTTCATTTACCTTAATAGAGCCATGGTCAGTAGAAACTACTATTTTACCGCCTTTTTCAGCAATTTTTTTCATTGCATCCCATAAAGGCGAATGTTCAAACCACGAAAGTGTTACACTTCTATATGCACGTTCATCTTCGGCAAGTTCTCTCATTATTTTATAATCAGTTCGTGCATGACTAAGGGCATCAACAAAATTGTAAACTATTACGTTCAAATCATTGTTCATAAGGTTTTGCACATTGTCGAACATTTGTTTTGCCTGTTCTAAATTAGTGATTTTGGTAAAACTTGTTTTAAGGTTTTTTCTTAATCTTACAAGCAAATCTGTTAAAAAATCTGGCTCAAAATTATTCTTACCTCCTTCGTCCTCATCGCTGCTCCATTTTCCTTGAAATCTTTTATCAATATCAATTGGCATCAAACCTGAAAAAATAGCATTTCGGCTATATTGTGTAGTAGTTGGCAATATTGATAAGTACATATCTTCTTTGTCTATTCTGAAATAATTGCTGATAATTGGCGAAATTGTTCTCCATTGGTCAAAACGCAAATTATCAATAAGAATAAAGAAAAATGGCTTATCTTGACTATATTCAGGTAAAATTCCCCTGCGAAACAAAGTATGACTCATAATGGGAGCATTAGCATTATCGTAAGGCAAAAATTTGATGTAATTATTTTCTATAAACCTACAAAAGTTGCGATTTGCATCTTGCAACTGTGTTTTAAAAACTTCTTCCATGCCTGTATCTTTACTTTGGTCAAAGTTCATTTCCCAAAATACAAGTTTTTTGTATAAATTTTTCCAATCTTCAAATGTGAGAGTATCGTTTACAGCCATTCCTATTTGCATAAACTCTTGCTGATATGTTGCAGTAGTTTTATCCTTTACAAGTTCTCGCTTGTCTAATATTTTCTTTATACTTAATAATATTTGATTAGGATTTACAGGCTTTATCAAAAAATCATCAATTTTGGTACCAATAGCATCTTCCATTACACCCTCTTCTTCACTTTTGGTAATCATTACTACTGGTAAATCATTTCTTACTTCTTTCATTTTCTTAAGTACCTCAAGTCCAGGAATACCTGGCATGTTTTCATCTAAAAAAACCAAATCAAAATAATTATTTTTCACCTCTTCAAGTGCATCAAGTCCGTTGTTTACAGTAGTAATTTGATAACCCTTGCTTTCAAGAAAAATAATATGCGGTTTTAATAATTCAATTTCGTCGTCAGCCCAAAGAATAATTTCGTTTGCCATTTATGATTTTTTTAACGTTGATGATTAAATTTTTATTACTATATTTTTTTACAAAGTAACCAATATATAATTACAGCTACATTCATACACATCTTACTTTTTAATGGTTTAGTAGAATTTTTTCAAGTATTCAAATAATCGAAAATTAAAATAAATTATTTTTTTGGTTTGCTTTAACTTTTTAAGTTTAATTTGCTTTTCATTTTAAAAAAAAATTCATTCCTATAGATTTTGAACAAGCATAAAATTATAAATGACCCGGTTTACGGATTTATAACAATGCCTTATGAAATTATTTTCGACCTTATAGAGCATTCTTTTTTTCAAAGATTAAGGCGAATTAATCAATTAGGATTAGCACAACTTGTATATCCCGGTGCTAATCATACACGCTTTAATCATGCACTTGGTGCTTTACACCTAATGATAAAAGCTATTAATGTGCTTGAGCAAAAAGGTACACTAATTTCAAAAGATGAAAAAATTGCTTCTTGTATTGCAATACTACTACACGATATTGGACATAGCCCTTATTCACATGTTTTAGAAAAAACTATAATTCCCGGAGTACATCACGAAAAAGTTTCATTAGAACTGATGAAATTATTAAACAAGCAATACAATGGACAATTATCAATGGCAATTGAGATTTTTACAAACAAATATAAGAAAAAATTTTTACACCAGCTTGTAAGTAGCCAACTTGATATGGACAGATTAGACTACCTCACACGTGACTCATTTTATACTGGAGTAAGTGAAGGCATAGTAGGAATTGACCGTATTATTAATATGCTTGCGGTTTGCAATAACGAACTTGTAGTGGAAGAAAAAGGAATATACAGTATCGAAAAGTTTATTGTAGCAAGAAGAATTATGTACTGGCAGGTTTATTTACATAAAACCACCATTGCTGCCGACCAGATACTTCTTAATATTTTGAAAAGAGCAAAATATCTTGTTGCAAATAATAAAAAAATAGAAATATCAAAAGATTTAGAGTTTTTTCTTCTATTAAATACAAAAACAAAAATTGATGAAAATATTTTGTTGCGTTTTGTAAAAACAGACGACATTGATTTGATGTATAACATAAAACAATGGCAAAACTCAGATGACAGTATCTTGTCATTTTTGTGCATGTCATTAATAAACCGAAATCTTCCTAAAATCATAATTCAAAATGAAGTATTTAAAAAAGATATTTATACTGAAAAAATAAAGCAGATAAAATTAAAATTCAATATAAAAAACAATAATGAAACTGATTATTTTTTAACAATCGGAACTTTAAAAAACGAAGCCTATAAGTATAAGGGCACTATTAAAATTCTCTCAAAAAACGGAGAAATTAAAGAACTCACAACTGCTTCAGACAATTACAATCTTACTGCCTTATCAGAAAAAGTAACTAAATATTTCTTATGTTATTTTTAATAAATAAGACAGTTTATATTTAAATATAAATATCATTTGAAAGAATTAACATTTATAAAGAGTAATAATAAAGACAGCTAATAAAAATCATATATAAATTAATTTTACATCAATAAAAACATTATAGATTTTAATTAATTTCGCCTCGTTTTACAAAGAATTATATATGAACTCACCAGTTGATTATATTCCTATATTATTACAAGCTGTAGTAGCTATAGGATTTGTAGTTTTTGTGCTTATAGCCACACACATATTAGGACCAAGCAAGAAAACCAAAAATAAGGTTGAAAATTTTGAATGTGGTATTGAATCAGAAGGCAATGCACGTTCTCCCTTTTCTGTCAAATATTTTATGACAGCTATCCTCTTTGTTCTATTTGATGTAGAAATAATATTTTTCTATCCTTACGCTGTAAATTTTAAAGAAATGGGATTATACGGATTTTTAGCAGTACTAATGTTTGTAGCTTTCTTTATGGTTGGTTTTTATTACGTTTACAAAAAAGGAGCATTAGAATGGGACAAATAGAAAAAAAAGAAAAACTAAATATAGTTGCCCCACCCGAAGGGTATAAAGGTGATGGATTTTTTGCAACAAAACTAAGCAGTGTCATAGGTCTTGCAAGGGCAAACTCAGTATGGCCACTCCCATTTGCAACTTCATGTTGCGGTATTGAGTTTATGGCAACCATGGCATCAAACTACGACCTTGCCAGATTTGGTATGGAAAGACTTAGTTTTTCGCCACGCCAGTCAGATTTGCTAATGGTAATGGGCACAATCTCAAAAAAGATGATACCTGTACTAAGGCAAGTTTACGAGCAAATGGCAGAACCTAAATGGGTACTTGCTATGGGGGCTTGTGCAAGCAGTGGTGGTATTTTCGATAGTTACAGCGTACTCCAGGGAATTGACAAAGTAATTCCGGTAGATGTATATGTACCAGGCTGCCCTCCCAGACCCGAGCAACTTATAGAAGGTGTAATGCAAATACATGAACTTGTAAAAACAGAAAGTCTTAGAAGGCGTTATACCAAAGAATATCAAAAATTATTAGAATCATACAATATTTCATAATTGGGAATGGATAAAGAAAAACTATTAAATTTAATAAACAGACAGTTTGAAGGTATAGTAAAATCTCACTCAGAGGAATATGGATTGCTTTGTATTGAAACAGAAACTACAAATATTTTCAATCTGATAAAGTGGCTTAAAGAAGATTCGAGTGTAAATTTTAATTTTTTGACTGATATATGCGCTGTTCAATATCCGGAAAGTGGCGACAGAGAATTTGCAGTTGTTTATCATCTGCATAATCTAAAAGAAAATTTTCGGTTGAAAATTAAAATTTTTACAAGTAGAGACAAATTAAATGTTCCTTCTATTACAGATATATTTTCTGCTGCAAATTGGATGGAAAGAGAAACGTTTGACTTTTATGGGATAATTTTTGACGGTCATCCAAACCTTTGCAGAATACTAAATCTTGATGAACTTGATTATCATCCGATGAGAAAAGAATACAAACTTGAAGATGGTACAAGAACCGATAAAGATGATAGATTCTTTGGGCGTAAGGGAAATGAAAAAATTACTTTTGATAATAAAAAACAATTAGCAAGAGATAATGGATAATATATCAAAACATATTACAGAAAATGAAGTAATAGATAATTTTGACAATAAACTATCTACACTAAATTTAGGACCAACTCATCCTGCCACACATGGTATATTTCAAAATATACTTAAAATGGATGGAGAACGCATATACTCGGCTGAACAAACTTGCGGATACATACACCGCGCTTTCGAAAAAATTTCGGAAAGACGACCTTACAACCAAATAAGACCACTTACTGACAGACTTAATTACTGCTCATCGCCCATAAATAATATAGGATGGGATATGACAGTAGAAAAACTTATTGGAGCAGAAATTCCAAAAAGAGTAGATTACTTGCGTGTAATAATAATGGAACTTGCACGTATAGCAGACCATTTAATTTGTAACAGCGTAATTGCAGTAGATACAGGAGCACTTACAGGATTCACTTATGTTTTTCAGGAACGGGAGAGAATTTATGAAATTTTTGAAGAAATATGTGGGGCAAGATTAACAACTAATATTGGTAGAATAGGTGGATTTGAAAGAGACTTTAATGAAACTGCACATAAAAAATTAAAAGATTTCTTAAAAGGTTTTCCTAAGAGATTTAAAGATTTTGAAACACTACTTTGCAGAAACCGCATATTCATGGATAGAATAATAAATGTAGGACCAATAAATGCTGATAGAGCACTAAATTATGGTTTTACAGGACCTAACCTTAGAGCAGCAGGAATTGACTATGATGTAAGAGCAATGAACCCTTACTCATCATATCAGGATTTTGATTTTAAAATTCCTATTGGCAAGAGTGGTGATACTTTTGACAGGTTTATGGTTCGTCAAGAAGAAATAAAACAAAGTCTTAATATAATAAACCAAGCAGTAAACAATTTGCCCGAAGGACCATATCATGCAGATTTGCCCGAGTTTTATCTCCCACCAAAAGAAGATGTTTACACCAAAATGGAAGCATTAATTTATCACTTCAAAATAATAATGGGTGAAACTAATGTACCAAAGGGTGAAATTTATTTTTCGGTAGAAGGAGCAAATGGCGAACTTGGATTTTATTTAATAAGTGATGGAGGTCGTACACCTTTCAGATTACATTTCCGTCGTCCTTGTTTTATATATTATCAAGCATTCTCCGAAATGATTAAAGGAGCCTTACTAAGCGATGCAATTGTAACAATGAGTAGTATGAACGTAATTGCAGGAGAATTAGACGCATAAAAATGGAAACAACAGAAAGCAAAATACAGTTTAAACCCGAATCTCTTGCGGAAATTGACAGAATTATCAAACAATTTCCCGAAGGAAAACAAAAAAGTGCATTAATAAGAATATTGCATATAGCTCAACACGAATTTGGAAATTGGCTAAGTGTTGAATTGATGGATTATATAGCTGATTTATTAAAAATAAAACCTATTGAGGTATATGAAGTAGCTTCATTTTACAGTATGTACAATCTTAATCCGGTGGGAAAGGTGGTAATGGAAGTTTGTCATACAGGACCATGCTGTCTTGTTGGTGTTGAAAAACTAATAAAACATATAGAAAATACTTTAAATATAAAACCCGGCGAAACTACTGCTGACGGCATGTTTACTCTGAAAACCGTAGAATGTTTGGGAGCTTGCGGATATGGACCAATGATGCAAATTGGCGAAACATATCACGAAAAGCTAAACATTGAAAAACTTGATAATTTATTGAGTGTACTTAGACAACAAAACAGCTAAAAAGATGGGAAGAAAAATATTGCTCGAAAAAACAGATATTGAAAATATACACACTTATAATGTGTACCGTAAAGAAGGCGGATATTCGGCTGTAGAAAAAGCATTAAAGAAAATGACTCCTGACGAGGTTGTTGAAGAGGTAAAAAAGTCAGGTTTAAGAGGTAGAGGCGGTGCAGGATTTCCCGCAGGAATGAAATGGAGTTTTATAGCAAAGCCAGAAGGTGTGCCAAGATATTTGCTTTGCAATGCTGACGAATCAGAACCAGGTACATTTAAAGACAGATTTTTGATGGAAAAAATTCCTCATTTGCTTATTGAAGGAATGATTTTATCAAGTTATGCTTTGGGGTGCAATACATCATATATTTATATAAGAGGAGAGTATATGTGGATATTGAGGATATTAGAAAAAGCACTTGCCGAAGCCCGTCAACATGGTTGGCTTGGTAAAAATATTTTAAATTCTGGTTATAACCTTGAAATATACGTAAGCCCTGGTGCCGGAGCTTATATATGTGGAGAAGAAACTGCACTTATAGAATCTCTTGAAGGAAAAAGAGGAAACCCAAGAATGAAACCACCTTTTCCTGCAGTTAAAGGACTTTGGCAAAGTCCAACAGTTGTAAATAATGTAGAAACTCTTTCGTCTGTTGTTTCTATAGTAAACATAGGTGGAGATGAGTATGCAAAAATTGGATTGGGGAAAAGCACCGGTACAAAACTTATATCAGCCTGCGGTAATATTAGAAAACCAGGTGTATATGAAATTGAACTTGGCTTGTCTGTCGAAGAATTTTTATATTCTGATGAATATTGTGGTGGAATAAATGACGGAAAAAGATTAAAAGCTTGTATTCCCGGGGGCTCATCTGTACCGGTTTTACCTCATTATCTTGTTACCAAAACCGCCAAAGGAGAGCAAAGACTTATGACTTATGAATCATTATCTGATGGAGGCTTTGCTACCGGTTCAATGCTTGGTTCGGGAGGTTTTATAGTTTTTGACGAGGACCAGTGTATAGTGCGAAACACATGGAATTTTTCAAGATTTTATCATCATGAAAGTTGCGGACAGTGCAGCCCTTGTCGCGAAGGCACCGGATGGATGGACAAAGTTCTACACCGAATAGAGTATGGAAAAGGAAATATGAGAGATATTGATTTGCTTGTAAGCATATCAAAAAATATAGAAGGAAATACAATTTGTCCGCTTGGAGATGCAGCAGCATGGCCTGTAGCCTCTGCAATAAGACATTTTAGAGAAGAATTTGAATGGCATATAAGCGAACCTGTTAAATGCCTCGAAAAAAATTACGGCTTAGTTAAAGAACCAATATTAGAAGTGTAAATAAAAAATGCCAAAAGTAACAATAGACGGAATAACAATAGAAGTAGAAGAAGGTACAACAATAATGAACGCTGCACGAAAAGTTGGTGGCGAAATTGTACCTCCTGCAATGTGTTATTACAGTAAATTAAATAAATCGGGAGGAAAGTGCAGGACATGTCTTGTAGAAGTAACAAAAGGCTCTGAAAAAGATCCGAGACCTATGCCAAAACTTGTTGCAAGTTGCTCTACAACTGTAATGGATGGTATGGAAGTAAGTAATAAAACAAGCCAAAAAGTACTTGATGCAAGAAAAGGAGTAGTTGAATTTTTACTTATTAACCATCCTCTTGATTGCCCTGTTTGCGACCAAGCAGGAGAATGTGACTTACAAAATCTTTCTTATGAACACGGAACAGAAGGTACGAGGTTTGAAGAAAAAAAGAGAGTTTTTGACAAAATTGATATAGGAAAATATATTCAATTGCATATGACACGATGTATTATGTGCTATCGCTGCGTTTACACTGCAGACCAAATTACAAATGAAAGGGTACACGGAGTATTAAAAAGAGGCGATGCTTCTGAAATTGGTACCTATATAGAAAAAGCAATTGACAATGACTTTTGTGGAAATGTGATAGATGTATGCCCTGTTGGGGCATTAACAGACAAAACATTCAGATTCAAAAGTAGAGTTTGGTTTCTTAACCCAATGGATGCACACAGAAATTGCGACAAATGTTGCGGCAAAGCAGTAGTATGGATGTTTGGCGATGAAATTTACAGGGTAACAGGAAGAAAAGACCAATATGCCGAAGTAGAAGAATTCATTTGCAACACTTGCAGATTTGAAACAAAAGATTTAGCCAAGTGGACAATAGAAGGTCCAAGACAAATTAGTCGAGAATCGGTGATATCACAAGGTCATTACGTAACTCATCTATCAAAAATTGAAAATAAAAACAAAGAAAAAATAGAATAAAAATGGATGCATTAATTTTAATAAAAATAATAATAATACTTATAATTTTTGCTATTACGCTTTTTATTGCAATGTATTCAACTTATGCAGAAAGAAAAGTAGCAGCAGTAATGCAAGATAGAATAGGTCCAAACCGAGCAGGTCCATGGGGCATATTACAACCCCTTGCCGATGGAGGTAAAATGTTTTTCAAAGAAGATTTTATTCCAGCTCTTGCAAATAAAAAACTATTTATTATAGCACCGGGCATAGCCATGTTTACTGCATTAATGACAAGTGCAATAATTCCATGGGGAGGTACTATAACAATGTTTGGATACACTTTTGATTTACAAGTAGCCGACGTAGATATTGGAATTTTATATATTTTGGGAGTAGTATCAATGGGTGTTTACGGCATAATGATTGGTGGATGGGCATCAAACAATAAGTATTCATTATTTGGAGCTGTACGATCAAGTGCCCAAATGATAAGCTATGAACTTGCAATGGGATTATCAATTCTTGCAGTTGTAATGACAAGCGGTTCTCTTAGTCTTAAAGATATAGTAGAAGCACAAGACGGAGGAAAATGGAATGTTTTATATCAACCTCTTGCTTTTTTAATTTTTATTGTTTGTGCATTTGCAGAGTGTAACAGAGCACCTTTTGATCTTGCCGAATGTGAATCAGAACTAATTGGGGGATATCATACCGAATATGGAAGTATGAAACTTGGATTTTTTCTATTTGCCGAATATATAAATATGTTTATTTCATCAGCTGTTATTTCAGTATTATTTTTTGGCGGATATAATTTTCCATTTATGCACGAACTCGGCTTATCTCCTAATGCCCTTACTATTACAGGAACTTTAGTATTTTTTGCAAAAATATTTTTCTTTATATTTTTCTTTATGTGGGTACGATGGACTTTGCCACGTTTTAGATACGACCAGTTAATGCATCTTGGATGGAAATCATTAATTCCGCTTGCTATACTTAATCTTATGATTACAGGAGGTTTTTTATTGTTAAAAGATTTATTTTAAATTAAAAAATGGAATCATTAAGTAATAGAAGTATTCAGGTATCTAATAAAAAAATGACTTTTATGGAAAGAATCTATCTTCCGGCTATTATTGGAGGAATGATTGTTACATTTAAGCATATTTTTAAAAAGAAAGCAACAATTAAATATCCTGAACAAAAACGTCCCGTAAGTGATGTTTACAGAGGAAAACATGTTTTAAAAAGAGATGAAAACGGAGCCGAAAGATGTACTGCCTGCGGATTGTGTGCAGTAGCATGTCCTGCCGAAGCAATAAGTATGGTAGCTGCCGAACGCAAAAATTCCGAAGAAAATTTATATAGAGAAGAAAAATATGCAGCAGTTTACGAAATAAATATGCTTAGATGTATATTTTGTGGTTTATGTGAAGAAGCCTGCCCCAAAGAAGCAATTTTTCTAACAACAGAAATTGTTCCTACTTATTTTGAAAGAAAAGATTTTATTTATGGAAAAGATAGATTAGTAGAACAAGTTGACAACAGAGTAGATATTACAAAAAGACAAATTAAACAATCAAGCAATGCTTAATTATATATTTTATATTCTTGGAGGGCTGTCAGTTATTACTGCTATTATGGTTATTTCATTTCGAAATCCTATATACAGTGTATTAAGTTTGATAGCTACTTTTTTTCTAATCTCAGGACAATACTTATTGATGAACGCTCAGTTTTTGTCAATCGTAAACATAATTGTATATGCCGGAGCTATTATGGTTTTATTCCTTTTTGTGCTAATGTTGCTAAATCTCAACAATATTAATGAACCATTAAAACCAATAAAGTTAAAAACAATTGGAGTTATTTCGGCAGGAATACTTTTACTTACTTTTTTAAGTGCACTTACAAGTATGTACAATAATGAGCAAGTATTACAATTATCTGATATTGGACTTGTAAAAAACCTTGGGCGACTACTATTTACAGAATATGTGGTACCATTTGAAGTTAGTTCTATTTTGTTTATTGCAGCAATGGTAGGTTCGGTATTAATAGGCAAAAGAAACAAAGAAGAAAAGGAGGTAGAAAATGCTTAATTTACCACCTATTGAACATTATATCTGGCTTAGTTCCCTACTGTTTTGTATTGGCGTTGCAGGTGTATTGATGAGAAGAAACGGTATAGTTTTACTTATGTGTATTGAACTTATGCTAAACTCTGTAAATTTATTACTTGTGGCATTTTCTACATATTTTCAAGATTCTGCCGGACAACTTTTTGTTTTCTTTATAATGGTAGTTGCAGCAGCCGAAGTAGCAGTAGGATTAAGTATATTGGTGATGTTGTACCGAAACCTAAAAACAGTAGATATTAGTCTTTTTGATAAATTAAAAAATTAGAAATAAATGGAAATTTATATACCCTTAGTCATATTTTTACCTTTAGTTGGTTTTATAATAAGTGGACTTGGAGCGAGATTTTTACCTAAAAATATTTTAGGAATACTTTCTTCATCTACTATACTTGGAAGTTTTGTTTGCTCCCTTCTACTTTTTAGACATATATACAATGGAGGCAATGTTGTTTATCTAAATATGTTTAATTGGATTAATGCCGGAAATGTTAGCATTGATTTTAGTTTTTTGGCTGACAATTTATCTGTATGGATGATGATGATAATTACCGGAGTCGGTTTTTTAATTCATATATATTCTATAGGATATATGCACAGCGACATAGGATTTGGAAAATTCTTTTCATATCTTAATTTATTTGTTTTTATGATGCTTGTACTTGTTACGGGCAGCAACTATGTAATAATGTTTTTCGGATGGGAAGGCGTAGGATTATGTTCGTATTTATTAATAGGATTTTGGTATAAAAACACAAATTATGGATATGCTGCACGCAAAGCTTTTGTAATGAATCGTATTGGCGATTTGGGATTTTTAATAGCAATATTTTTGTTATTTAACAATTTTGGCACTACAGAGTTTAAATACATTTTTTCAAGCAATCAATCAGTTTCAAAAACTGCAATAGAATTTATTTGCATTATGTTTTTTATTGGAGCAATTGGTAAAAGTGCCCAAATACCACTTTTCACATGGTTGCCAGATGCAATGGCAGGTCCAACACCTGTATCAGCATTAATTCATGCAGCAACAATGGTTACTGCCGGAATATATCTTATTGCCAGATCGAGTATTTTATATATTGACACTACCATAGCTGCCAATGCAGTAATGTATATAGGCTTGGCTACTGCTATAATTGCTGCACTTACAGCATTAAAGCAAAATGATATAAAAAAAATTCTTGCATATTCTACCGTTAGCCAATTAGGCTATATGTTTGTTGCCCTTGGAGTAGGTGCCTATACAACAGCTATGTTTCATGTTACAACTCATGCATTTTTCAAAGCATTGTTATTTTTGGGTTCAGGAAGTGTAATTCATGCTATGGGCGGTCAGCAAGATATAAGATTTATGGGTGGACTAAGCAAAAAACTAAAAATCACGAACATCACTTTTCTATTAGGAACACTTGCTATTACAGGAGTTCCATTACTTTCAGGTTTTTTCAGTAAAGACGAAATTCTTTCTAAGGCTTTTTACGGAAATGGAATTTTAGTATTTTCATTACTTGCAATTACATCAGTAATTACTGCTATATATATGTTCAGATTGTATTTTTTAACCTTTAAAGGAAATTTTAGAGGAACAGAAGAAGAAAAACATCACCTGCATGAAAGCCCAGCAACTATGACTATACCATTAATAGTTCTTTCGGTTTTAGCTTGTGTTGGTGGTATTTTAGGGTTATCGTCATTATTTTCTCACAACCATTTTATAAGTAGTTTTTTGAAAAACGTAACTTATGACAAACATATTCCTCACCCTTCAATAACATTTGAATTTACAATTATAGCAGTTTCTATAGCTGTTCTGGCAGTAATAATTTATTTATGTTATAATAAATTTTCTAAAAATTACAGTTCCAATAATGAAGATGCTAATCAAAACAGTTTATCAAAACTTTTAAGTAATAAATTTTACTTTGACGAAATATATGATTTCATATTCGTTCGCCCAATATTAAACATTTCTGAATTACTTTATAGTTTTATTGATAGAAATTTTATTGACAGAATAGTAAATTTTTCAGGCACTTTAGTAAGTTTCGGGAGCAATAATTTAAGAAAAATTCAAAGCGGTAAACTTGAGTATTATTTATTGGCAATGGTACTTGGAATAGTTTCATTTTTAATTTTAATTCAAATAGTATAAGAAATAGATGATACTTTTAATATTACCAGTAATTGGAGCAATTTTAACATACTTTTTCAAAGAAAAGACAGCCCGTATTACAGCGCTGATTTTTTCAATTGTTCAACTTTTTATAAACGGATATTTATTAAGTCAATTTGATTTTGCATCAGCAGCTATACAATTTTACAGCAGCTATAAGTGGTTTGATGAAATAGGATTATACTTTACCACAGGTATTGATGGTATAGCTATGGTAATGATTATACTTACCAATATTGCATCATTTTTAATAATTCTAAGTTCATGGGATAATAATCACAAAAACATCAATTCCTTTTTATCTCTGATACTAATAATGCAATCATCGCTTAATGGCGTATTTCTGGCATACAACGGTTTGTTATTTTATATTTTCTGGGAACTTGCACTCATTCCAATATATTTTATTACCGGTATGTGGGGAGGAGAAAACAGAATAAAAATTACATTCAAATTTTTTATTTATACATTTCTCGGAAGTTTACTAATGCTATTGGCATTTATTTACATTTATATCAACTCTAATGGAATTAACACATTTGAGTGGGAAAATTTCATTAATTTAGAATTGTCAAAGAATGAATCTACAATACTGCTTTGGGCATTTTTTATTGCATTTGCTGTAAAAATGCCTATTTTTCCATTTCACACATGGCAACCAGATACATATAGTGTAGCTCCGGCACAGGGAACTATGCTTTTGTCAGGTATTATGTTAAAGATGGGAATATTTGGAATGATACGTTGGATGCTTCCATTGGCAAAAAACACATGTAGCTGCAATTTAAATATTTTTATGATATTGGCAATTGCCGGAATTATATATGCAGCAATAATTGCAATAATGCAAAATGATATTAAGAGAGTAATAGCGTGGTCGTCAATAAGCCATGTAGGATTGATAGCAGCAGGAATTTTAACATTAAGCAAAAACGGAATACAAGGCGGAATTTTACAAATGTTTAACCATGGAATTAATATCATTGGTTTATTTATGGCAGCTGAAATTATTGAAAGGAGATTGAATACAAGAAGTTTGAAAGAAATGGGAGGTCTTGCATTATATGCAAAAGGTTTTGCATTTTTATTTATGATAGTATTACTCGGCAGTGTAGCTGTACCACTTACCAATGGATTTACAGGTGAATTTTTATTATTAAACTCAGTTTTTAATTATAGTACAATTTGGGGTGTATTATCGGGGCTTACAATAATTTTCTGTGCAGTTTATATGCTCAGAGTTTATCAGCTTGCTATGTTTGGAGAATCTTATCATAAGGAAAATATTTTTTCAAAATTAAGTTGGTCAGAGTATGTAACATTGGGAATTATAGCTTGTATAGTAATAGTTACAGGAGTTTTTCCTAATTTATTATTAAATATTTCTGATATATCTGTAAATTCAATTTTAACAATTATAGAATAAACGAAAAAAATATGAAGACATTAATTTTATTATTTATATCGGGAATTTTTTCAATGTTTGGTGGCATTTTCGGGTTAAAAAAAATTCTCCCTGCTTTTACAGTAATTGCTTTATTTACTTCTTTAGGTTACTTAATTTATGATTACAACTATGGTCCTGAAAACCTTGGATACATGCTCATTTTTGATAATTTTTCATTTAAATTTATGGCAATAGCCATTATCAGTGCAATTTTAATTAGTATAATTTCTGCAAAAGGATTTTCATACAAACCCGATAGTGTTGGCGATATGCTTGCATTATTGTTTTTTGTTTTATGTGGTGTATATTGTATGCTTAGCTTCAACAATTTGCTTATGCTTTTTTTAGGTATTGAGATACTTTCTATACCACTTTATGTATTAGCAGGCAGCAATATTAAATCGTTAAAATCAAATGAAGCATCATTAAAATATTTTATAATGGGAGCCTTTGCAACAGGTTTTTTGTTGTTTGGCATTGCTTTGATATATGGAGCAACCCGCAGTTTTAATTTAAATGATATAAGAAGTATGAGTGAAACTGCTACAACAAATTTTCCCGGATTATTATATACCGGATTATTGTTAATCACTCTTTCATTTGCCTTTAAAATTTCAGCCGTACCATTTCATTTTTGGAGCCCCGATGTATATGAAGGCAGTCCTACAATTGTAACATCAATTATGGCAACTATTGTAAAAATTGGTGCAGTTGGAGCATTTCTTAGGCTTATCATTTATTTAAGCCCAATGCTTAATAATGATTGGTATTTAATTTTATCAATCATATCGGCATTGACTATAGTAGTTTCAAATATTATTGCCGTAATGCAAAAAGATTTTAAACGAATGATGGCATATAGCAGTATTTCACATATTGGATATTTGCTTTTGGCATTGATAAATCCAAATACCGAAACATCTGGAGTATTGTCTTTTTACCTTGTATCATATTCAGTAGCTACTATTGCAATATTTGTTATATTAATGATGATAAACAAAGAGCATAATGAATCTAATGATTTTGAAGTTTTTAATGGTTTTTCAAAAAAATCACCAATTTTGTCATTAATTTTGAGTATATGCTTATTATCACTAGCCGGAATACCACCATTCCCTGGCTTTTTTGCCAAATATTCAATTTTTAAACAAGCACTTGGAAATAATCTTTGGTTGGTAATTATAGCTATTTGTGGTTCGGCAATTAGTATATATTATTATTTTAGAGCTATTACTGCTATGTATTTTTACAATGATTCAAAAAATATAAATATAGAAATAGATAAAAACTATTCAGGATATATTTCAATTACAATTGCAATATTGCTAATGGTTTTGATTTGCATTTTACCTTCATACTTCTTAAATATATAATAGTATAATTCACTTTAAAATTTGTTTACATTATTATCAATTCTAATCGAAGTTATTTTTTGGATATTACTTTTTCTTTGTCCATTTTTAATTTTTGGGATAATAAGCTCAATTATTTATTTTAAATTTGACAATATGATTTTAGCTGTAATAATTGGAAATATTGGTATTTTATCAGGGATAATATTTGCCGAAAAAATCAGAAGAAAATACGGAACATCAAATTTTTTTGGACGACTTTTGAGAACTCCCGAATTAGAAGATAAAAATTCATCAAACAATTCTGCAATCTAAAACTGAGCTGAAGTTTTAGAGATTGTCAAAAAAGTATTTAGTAATTTTATCCATCAAATGAATACGGTCTTTCCCCATTACATTATGTGGGTGATGAGGATATACAAAATAATCTAACTGCACCCCATCTTTTATACATTTTTCAATATATTGTAATGAGTGTTGCCAAAGTACAACATCATCTTCACCCCCATGTATCATAAGCAATTTTCCTTTTAAGTTTTTGGTATAGTCAAGTAAATTTGATTTTTTATACCCATCAGGATTTTCTTCGGGAGTATCCATATATCTTTCGGTGTACATAATTTCATATAATCCCCAGTCAATTACCGGACCTCCCGCAACTGCCACTTTATAAATTCCGGGGTTGTGTGTCATAAGGCTTGTAGTCATAAAACCACCGTAACTCCAGCCATGAACTCCTATTCTATCTCCATCTACATTGGGTAATGATTTTAAAAACTCAACTCCTTTTAATTGGTCTTCCATTTCCAAAGTTCCCAAATTTCTAAAAATTGCCGACTCAAACTTAAATCCTCTATTGTCAGAGCCTCGCCCATCAATACTAAAAACATAATAACCTTTTTGAGCCATATAATGCATCCACAATCTAGCTCCTGCAAGCCAAGTATTATTAACAAGTTGCAAATGCGGTCCGTTGTATAAATAAACTACTACAGGATATTTTGCATCAGGATTAAAATTTGTAGGTTTAATCAGTCTGTAATATAGATCTGTTCCGTCATTTGCTTTTATAGTACCTATTATTGTTTCTCCAAGTTGATATTCGCTTAGTGGGTTTTGGGCTGTAAAAATCAAATTATTAATTTTTGTATCCTTTGAAATAACTCTAATTTGACGAGCTATGGTTTGACTTTGTAAAATATCAATTACATAAGAACCATCTGAGTTTACCAAACTTGTATGTGTTCCAGATGTTTCTGTCAAAATTTTACTTTTGCCCGAATTAATATTTACAATCATCAGATGTCTTTCGGCAGGGTTTTTGACAGTTGTTGTAACATAAACATTTTCTTCTTTTCTGTCAAATCCGTTAATTCCAGTAATTACATAATCTCCTTTAGTAATTTGTTTAATCAATTTGCCAGAAATATCATATAAATACAAATGATTAAAACCATCTCTTTCACTCCACCATAAAAATTTAGATGGATCAGTTTTTAAAAATAAAGCTGGATGTTCTGGCTCTACCCACTTTTCATTTTGCTCTTCAAACAGAGTTTTAATAAAATTGCCATTTGATACATCATATTGATTAACCCAAACATGGTTTTGAGCTCTGTTTACAATAGCAATCAATATATATTTGTTGTCTGTACTCCAAGAAATATTAGTCAAATACTGTTCTTTTGGTTCGCCGGTTTTTATAGTAATTGTTGAATTGTCAAGTGTATTGTAAATACAAACTGTAGCATGATGACTCGGACTTCCTGCTATCGGATATCTTATAGTTCTTGCATTTGCAGGGCGATTGTTTAATTGGTAAATTGGATATTCTGCAACCATTTGCTCATCTAAATGATAATATGCAAGTTTATTTCCGTCATTACACCAAAAAGTACCCTTATTTATGCCAAATTCGTTTCTATGAACAGCTTGCCCGTTAAGTATGCCCGATTTGTCATCAAAAGTAATTTGCTTGTCATTAATAAATAAATTATTTCCTTTCGTATAAGCAACTTTGCTGTATGAAGAGTTAAAATCAGCATTTTCCATAGTTTCAGTATTATAATCAATAAGTTTTTTTATTGATTTAAGTTTTATATTGTATGAAAAAAAAGCATTAGAACTAAAAAATCTTATTGATTCAGAATTTTGCCATGTACATCGTGGAAATCTCGACAATGTATCAAATCCTGCACTTTTTAAAGCAACATTTATTTGGTTTTTGCTTATTTGAGATAATAGTTTAGATGTTTTTGCATCAAAAATTTTTAAATTTCCCTCATCAATATATGAATAATTTGAAGTGCCTTCAACCCATTGCAACTGATCAAGATTTTTAGGTAAAAATTTTGATTCAGTTACAGCTTCACTAATTGTAAATGTTTTGTTTTGAGCTTTTGCATTATATGAAACAAAAACTGAAACTGTCAAATATAAAATACCGATTGCTAAAAAAAAATGCCCTTTGATTGATTTCATTATAATTTCTTTTTAAAATTTTCAGCAAACCAAATGTTTTTTTTTAAATTCCTCAATCATTCAGTTTAAATTTTGTCGAATAGAAACTTGTTTTATCAAAAATTATAAAATTTTAATGAATTTTGCAGTTGAAGAAAATGGAACAATTAAAGAGTATAATTGAAAATGCATGGAACGATAGAAAAAATCTTGAAGACAATAATGTTCAAGAATCAATAAGAAGCATAATAGAAATGCTCGACAAAGGTACAATTCGTGTAGCTGAGCCCTTATCAGACGGAACATGGGCAGTAAATGAATGGATAAAAAAAGCAGTAATCATGTATTTTCCAATTCAAAAAATGGAAACTTTTCATTCAGGCATATTAGAATTTTATGATAAAATACCACTTAAAAAAAAATACGCTGAACTTGGAGTAAGAGCCGTTCCTCATGCGGTAGCAAGATATGGAGCATATATTTCTAAAGGTGTAATATTAATGCCAAGTTATGTAAACATAGGAGCTTATGTAGATAGTGGTACTATGGTTGATACATGGGCAACTGTTGGAAGTTGTGCTCAAATAGGCAAAAATGTTCACTTGAGCGGTGGTGTAGGAATTGGAGGGGTTTTAGAACCTGTACAAGCAGCACCGGTAATTATAGAAGATGGATGTTTTATAGGTTCACGTTGTATTGTGGTAGAAGGTGTAAGGGTTGGCAAAGAAGCTGTGTTAGGTGCAGGTGTTACACTTACACTCAGTACAAAAATTATTGATGTAAGTGAAAATACCCCGATAGAGTACAAAGGATATGTCCCCGAAAGAAGTGTGGTGATACCGGGCACTCAAATGAAAAATTTTGCTGCTGGAAATTATGGTGTCCCTTGTGCATTGATAATAGGGAAAAGAAAGCAAAGTACTGATCTCAAAACTTCTCTTAATGATGTTTTACGAGAGCATAATGTAGCAGTATAAAAAAAATAATTTTGAAAGATAATTTAAATATTGGATTTGATGCTAAAAGGCTGTTTTACAATAATAGTGGTCTTGGAAATTACAGTCGTTGGTTAGTTGACCAACTTTCAGAAAAATTAACTCAAAATATTTATCACCTTTACACTCCTGGTATTACAGAATTTGTAGAAGATTTTAACAAAGAAAACATAAAAATTCATCAACCATTAGGCTTAATGAAAAGGTTTTGGCGAAGCAAACTAATAAAAAAAGACTTGCTTCGTGACAATATAGATATTTATCATGGATTGAGCAATGAAATACCTTATGGAATTGAAAAAACAAAAATTAAAACTGTAGTTACCATACATGACTTAATTTTTAAAACTCATCCTGAATTTTATAACCCGATTGATGTATTTATTTATGATAATAAATGTAAAAACTCGTGTTTGAGAGCTGATAAGATTGTCGCAATAAGTAATTACACAAAATCACAGATTGTTGAATATTACAAAATAAACCCTGAAAAAATAGAAGTAATATACTTAGACTCTCTAAAATTATTTTATAGTAAACCCGATGACAATGAAATTACCTTTATTAAAAATAAATATAATCTTACTCAAGATTTTTTTCTTAACGTAGGAGCAATAGGTGGTAGAAAAAATCAATTCAAAATATTGGATGCCTATTCAAAGATTGCTGACCAAACCGACAAAAACCTTGTATTTGCAGGTAAAAAAAACAAAAACACAAATTTATTGCAAGATGAAATTTATAAATTAAAATTAGATAACAGATGTAAAATAATATCAGATGTAGATAATGAGGAGTTACACAAAATATATCATGCAAGTTATGCAACTGTTTACCCATCATTAATTGAAGGATTTGGAATTCCAATAATTGAAAGTTACAGAAGCGGAAAGCCAGTAATAACAAGTACTGGCACAAGTCTTGAAGAAATTGCCGGAGAAGCAGCTTTGCTTTGCAATCCAAACGAAACAGAAAGTATTTCAGAAAGTTTATTAAAAATTACCAACAATAATATTTACAATTTGTGTATATCTAAAATACCTTCCCAATTATTACGCTTAACCCCTGAAAACACTTTATACAAATACATTCAGTTATATGAAAAATTAAGGTAATATTTTACCGAAAAATCATTTTTTTAGTATTATTTCTTTGCTTATTTAAAAACAATAAATAATTTTATAAAAATTTTGTTTAAACCATGTTAAACAATTATTAAAAAACATTGTTAATTAATGAATAATCTATTTAACAAATTTTAGGTTACAATATTTATGATGCACTTTAAAATAGAAAAAGTAAAATTAAAAATTCTTCTGTTAGCCTTGCTGTGTGCAAGCTCTCTAAACATTTTCTCGGCAGATATCAAAGAAAGTATAACAGGCAAAACTGTTGATGATGCTACAATTACAGCAGGAAAAACTTTGTTTGAAAACAGGTGTATGAGTTGTCATGCTTTGAATAGCAAACTTGTAGGACCGGCATTAAAAGATATTCATAAAAAAAGAAGTTATGAGTGGCTTTTGAAATGGACAAAGAATAACGAAGAACTTAGAAAATCAGGCGATAAAGATGCAATAGCAATTTTTGAAGAATTTAAATTGCCAATGCCGGCATTTAATGACTTGAAAGATGACGAAATTTCATCAATTATAATGTATATCGAAAATTCGAGTGTAGCCAAGGCAACTACGGGTGGCAAAACTGAAACAGCAAGTACACCTGCTCCTGTTGACCAAGGAAAGGCTCGCAACATAAACTGGCTAATTGCAATTCTCTTTATTATTCTTATAAGTATAATTTTTCTATTGGTAAAAATAACTGACCGAATTACTGAATTGAGCGGTAAAGAAATTATAAAATGGGATAATGTAAACGCTTTTCTGCTCATTGCAATTCTTACAATAGGTATGGCTGCAGCGTTTTGGGAATTTTTTGTACACGGCAAACTTATTATGTCTGAAGCTGCAACAGAATATGGCCGAAAGACAGACCGAATGTTTTACATTACTTTGTTTTTTACTGGAGTAGTCTTTGTAATTACTGAAATTTTACTTTTTTGGTTTGCATTTAAATACAGAAAAAGAAAAGGTACTAAAGCCCTACATTATGCACATAACAACAAACTTGAAGTAATATGGACCTTAATACCTGCAACAGTTTTAACAATATTGGTAATAGGCGGACTTAAAACTTGGAGAAAAATTACTAATAACCCTGAAAGAGAAAAATTTAATGTTGAAATTTTTGGTTATCAATTTGGCTGGACGGCACGTTTCCCTGGAAATGACGGAAAACTTGGAAATTCAAACTGGAATCTTATTTCGAGTGACAATCCTCTTGGTGTTGCAATAAAATCAAAAGCAAATAAACTTATACCCGAACTCGAAACAGAACTTGCAGACCTTGAAAAAGAATTAAAACAACTACCAAATAAATTAGAAGTTTTAAAATCAGAACTTGGAGGACTTACTGGTGAAGATAGAAAGCAAAAACTTGATAAAATTAAAGAAATAGAATGTGGAATAGCTGCAGCAGACTTAAACAAAAAAATAAGTAACCGCAAAATTCAGATACAAAGAATAAAAACATCGCTTACAAGCGAAAAATCATCTGAGTTTTACAATCAATATGCTTTAGACGATATTATTGTTAATAATGAAATCCACATACCGGTTAATCAAACTATAACTTTTAAATTCAGAGGAAGAGATGTTATCCATTCTGCCTATATCTATCATTTCAGAACACAGATAAATGTAGTTCCTGGCTTACCAACCGAAATGGTATTCAAACCAATTGTTACAACCAAAGAAGAAAGAATAAAGCAAAAAAATCCAAACTTTGATTATTATTTGATTTGTGCCAAAATATGTGGTACAGGTCATTTTAATATGAAACTAAAAATTGTGGTAGAAAGTGAAGAAGACTATAATAAATGGATTCAATCACAGCCTACATCATTTACCAATATTGAAACAGAAAAAAATAAATTAAATTTAATAGCATATACAAAATAAAATATGACAAGTATAGCAGAAACTCTTTATCATTCAGAAGAAAGCGAGCCACATTCAACACATCATCACAAGGAGAATTTTATAACAAAATATATATTCTCGCAAGACCATAAAATGATTTCGAAGCAATTTTTGATAACCGGAATTATCATGGGTTGCCTTGGTATGATGATGTCAGTTTTATTCAGGCTTCAGCTTGCATGGCCAGACAGTAGTTTTCCAATTTTAGAAACACTGCTTGGAAGCAAATGGGCTCCTGGAGGGAAACTCGACCCTTCATTTTATATGGGATTGGTTACAATACATGGAACTATTATGGTATTTTTTGTGTTAACTGCCGGCTTAAGCGGAACATTTAGCAACTTATTAATTCCACTTCAATGCGGTGCAAGAGATATGGCATCTCCATTTATAAATATGTTGTCATATTGGTTTTTCTTCCTTTCGTCAGTTGTTCTTACTATAAGTTTTTTAATAGAATCAGGACCTGCAACAGTTGGCTGGACTATATATCCCCCACTAAGCGCTTTGCCAAAAGCTATGCCCGGAGCCGGACTTGGAATGACTCTATGGCTTGTAGCAATGGTATTTTTTATTGTTTCAGCTTTACTTGGAGGTATTAATTACATTACAACTGTTTTAAATATGCGAACAAAAGGTATGTCAATGAATCGCTTACCACTTACAATTTGGGCATTTTTCTTTACTGCAGTTTTAGGATTACTTACCTTTCCTGTTTTGCTGGGTGGTGCATTGTTGTTAATTTTTGACAGAAGTTTTGGAACAAGTTTTTATTTAAGCGATATATTCTTAAATGGCGAAGGTGCTTTGGCAAACAGTGGAGGAAGTCCTATTCTATTCCAGCATTTATTTTGGTTTTTAGGACATCCCGAAGTTTATATAATTATACTTCCAGCACTTGGAATAACATCGGAAATAATAGCAATAAATGCAAGAAAACCAATCTTTGGTTATACAGCAATGGTAATTTCAATAACAGGTATTGCATTTTTATCTTTTATTGTTTGGGGACATCACATGTTTATTACAGGGATGAATCCATTGCTCGGTTTGGTTTTTATGATTTTTACATTAATTATTGCTGTTCCTTCGGCGGTAAAATCATTTAATTATCTGGCTACGTTATGGCGAGGTAATATTCATTTTACCCCTCCCATGCTATTTGCAATAGGACTTGTATCTTTCTTTATCAGTGGTGGTTTGACAGGATTATTTTTAGGGAATGCTGCAATAGATATACAGTTGCATGATACCTATTTTGTTGTAGCACATTTTCATATTGTAATGGGATGTGCAGCTATTTTTGGAATGATGGCAGGTATTTATCACTGGTTTCCGAGAATGTATGGAAGAATGATGAATAATACACTTGGGTATCTACATTTCTGGCTTACATTTATAGCTGCATATATGGTATTTTTCCCAATGCACTTTATTGGTTTGGCGGGTGTGCCACGCAGATACTACCAGTTTACTGTATTACCTGAATTTGGCATTTGGAATGATGTAAATGTACTTATAACGGTTGCTGCCATAATTGGTGCTCTTGCACAAATATTATTCTTATATAATTTCTTTTCAAGTATTTTCTGTGGTAAAAAATCTGAACAAAATCCATGGAAATCAAATACTCTTGAATGGACAGCTCCAGTTGAAAGAATTCATGGCAACTGGCATGGCGAAATACCTCAAGTTCATCGCTGGGCTTATGATTATAGCAAACCGGGATTTGAAGAAGATTACGTGCCTCAAACTGTACCTGTTTCAGACAATGAAGAACAACTTGCTTTTGAACATGTATTATCAGTAGATAATGCAAAAAATGAAGATAATTATACTGTAAGTTTTTCTTCATTAATGCTTAAATGGCTTGGACTAAAGAAAAGTTAATTTTTAATATAAAATGATTAAAACGGTAGTATTAAATAAACCATTCAGTTTAAAATCAAAAATCTCTGATTATTTTCAATTGATAAAACTGCGACTTACGCTGTCAGTAGTGTTTTCGGCTGTATTAGGATATTTAATAGCTATTGGAAATAATTTTGAGTTAATTTCTATTTTAGCACTTGCAACTGGAGGTTTATTGGTTGTAGGAGCAGCAAACGGAATTAATCAAATTATAGAAAAAGATTTTGACAGCAAAATGGTTCGTACTAATAACAGACCTCTTGCTACCGGAAGAATGACAATTTTTGAAGCTGCCATTTTTTGTATGATTGCTGGGTTTTCGGGTGTTTATATATTAGGTACATTTTTAAATCAGCTAAGTGCTGTTTTAGGTTTTATTTCATTAATATCTTATGGGTTTTTATATACCCCACTCAAAAGATATTCATCAATTGCTGTATATATTGGTGCAATTCCCGGAGCCATCCCTCCTATGCTTGGTTGGGTTGCCGCAACAGGTAAAATGGAAATTGGTGCAATTATTCTATTTGCAATACAGTTTTTCTGGCAATTTCCGCATTTTTGGGCTATTGCATGGTTGCTTGACGAAGATTACAAAAGAGCCGGATATAATTTGCTACCAGTAAAAAGTGGCAAAACTAAAATTTCTGCTTTAATAGTTTTTATTTTCACTATAATAATGATTCCATTGTCGTCAATTCCTTATTTTATAGGATTAGCCGGGCTATTTTCATTAATATTGATTTTAATTTTAGGAATAATTATTTCAGTTGTAGCGTATAGGCTTTATAAAACTTGTAATAAAAAAGAAGCCAAAACCCTTATGCTTTTTTCTATAATATACAACCCTTTATTATTATTAATTTTATTTATTGACAAATTATGATAGCAGAAACATTAAAAATTCAAGAAGAATCTAAATTTAATCCAAAAAAATTTGTTGTATGGTTATTTGTAATAGCAATTATTATGTTTTTTGCAGGATTAACAAGTGCTTATATTGTGCGTAAGGCTGAAGGCAATTGGTTTAATTTTAATTTACCAATTCAATTTACATACAGCACTATTACAATAGTGATGAGTAGTTTTACTCTTTGGCTGACTAAAAAATCTTTACTAAATGAAAACTTAAGAAACATAAAAGTTTTTTTGTTCCTAACTATTAGTTTTGGATTACTGTTTTGCATTTTTCAATATTTAGGGTGGAAAAATATGAATCTTCAGAATTTATACTTTTCGGATGATGCAAATGGCGATAAAATTTCAGCCTCATTTATTTATGTACTGTCAGGGCTGCATGTTTTGCATGTTTTGGCAGGTTTAATTTTCCTCTTAGTAGTTTTTATCAAATCATTGTCAAACAAAATTACAATAAACAATAATTTGTCATTGCAAACATGCAGTATTTATTGGCATTTTATTGGTATTGTTTGGATATATCTTTTTATTTTTTTTAATATAACATAACAAAATGACTTCAAATACACAAGCAGTAACTTCAAAAACATGGTCAGGCGGTAGATCGCCTTTTAAAATTAGCTATGGAAAACTAATGATGTGGATTTTTTTGCTTTCTGATGCATTTACATTTTCATCACTACTTGTAGGATATGGCGCAGTAAGATTTAGTTTTCCGAGTTCTCCTGTACTGACAGAAACACAAAAAATAAGTCCAATGAGCCATATTGGCGATGACTTTGTTGAAAAAATGCAACAAACCGGAATTTTTTCTGAAAAACACTGGCCATCGGCTGATTTGGTTTTTAATCATTTTCCTTTTTTACATGGAATACATTTACCACTGATGTTTGTAAGCCTTATGACTTTTATATTAATTTTCAGTTCGGTAACAATGGTTCTTGCAGTAGAAGCCGGACATAGAAATGATAGAAAAAAAGTTGAAAAATATATGCTTTACACTATACTGGGAGGTCTTGCATTTCTTGGGTGTCAGGCATGGGAATGGACGCAGTTTATTACAGAAGGTAGCACATTGTCTTCTAATCCATTTGGTCCTTCACAGTTTGCAGCATTGTTTTTTATAGTTACAGGGTTTCATGGATTTCACGTATTTAGTGGTGTAGTAATTAATTTTATTACTTACTTGAATACTGTTAAAGGTACTTATGAAAAACGCGGTCATTATGAAATGATAGAAAAAGTTGGATTATATTGGCATTTTGTTGACCTAGTTTGGGTATTTGTATTTACATTCTTCTATTTAATTTAATCTTCAATAAAATATATATGAAAAAGAACGATAATGAAAATTATGACCCGATAACTTATGTACCGCACACCGAAAGTCATGGGACAAAGGATATTTGGAAAACTTTAATTATTCTCGGAGCAATTACTCTGTTTGATATAATTTTATATTTTGCAATGCCTCATTCTATGTTTCGCAACTGGGTATTTATTTTCTTTGGAATAGTAAAAGCATATTATATAGTTGGTTCATTTATGCATCTTAAAAATGAAAAATTTGAATTGATTTTGATAATATTAGTTCCAATGGTATTAATTATTGCACTTGTTGCCGGAATGTTGCACGATGGCAATTTCTGGTTGCAGTTTAAATGAAAAAAAAATATCAGTATTTATTATTAATAATTATTTTCATATTACCTGTAATATGGGGGTTACTTTGGAAATACAGTAAAATATCTTACCAGAAACTTCCTGTTTTCGGTTCACTTGAAATGTCGGGAGATACAACTCCCTGGGTTATTCCTAATTTTAAGTTTGTAAATCAAAATAATGATACAATAAGTGAAAAAGACTTTGAAGGTAAAATTTATATTGCCAATTTCTTTTTTACATCATGTGCCGAAGTTTGCCCAAGAATGAATAAAAACTTGTTTATTATATATGATAAATACAAAAAAAACAAACAACTTATGTTTATTTCACATACTGTAGATCCTGATTTTGATACTGTAGCAATTTTAAAAGAATATGCAAAAAACTTAAAAGTAGATGATTATAAATGGTTTTTTGTAACAGGTAGCAAAAAACAATTGTACGATTTGGCAATAGAGGGATATAAAGCAGTAGCAGTGAGCCAAAACAGCGACCGCGATTTTATACATAGCGATAAACTAGTGTTGGTTGACAAAGAAAAACATATAAGAGGTTTCTACGATTCGCAAGATTATAAAGAAATAATGAGATTAGAAGATGATTTGAAAATTTTATTCAAAGAATATAGTGATAAAGAACCAAAATAAATTAGTTTTTCGTATAATTTTTTTATTATCAATTGCAGTAATATTATTTGTTTTATTGCTTAACAGAAAATTCTTTTCAGCACCTTTTACTATTCCTCAATTTGCTTACTCTCTTCCAAAATTTAATGCAACAATAAATGCACTGAGTTTGACTATGTTGATTTTGTCATATATATTTGTTAAACGCAAAAAATACAAAATACATAAAGCACTAAACTTATCAGCTTTTTTTCTATCAGCAATTTTTTTAATTTCTTATACACTGTATCATTATTTTGTCCCTGAAACAAGTTATGGAGGAAGTGGTGCAATTAAATCAGTTTATTATTTCATTTTGTTTTCTCACATTCTTGCATCTCTATTCCTTATGCCACTAGTATTAATAGCTTTTTTCTATGGACTAAATAATAATTTGCTAAATCATAAAAAAATAGTAAAATGGGCATACCCTGTTTGGGTTTATGTTTCTTTTACAGGAATATTGGTTTATTTTTTTCTTTTACCGTATTATAATTTTCCAAATTAAAAAATGAGATTCAACATAAAAAATACAATTATTAAAATATCACTAATTTCAAGCATGTTTGTATTTGGTAATACAATTACTAAAGCGCAATGTCCTATGTGCAAAGCAGCCGTAGAAAGCTCAATGAAAGATAAAAAAAACACTAAAGGAAAAGGTTTGAATAACGGAATTTTATATTTACTTGCAATGCCCTATTTGATAGCCGGAGCTACCGGAGCCGGGTTTTATTATAAATATAAAAAAAATAAAAAAACAAATTGAAAGCCTTACTATCCTTGTTAAGTGGCAAATGCCCCAAATGCAGAAGTGGTAATGTGTTTACTCATAAATTTTATAATCTGCTTAGCTTTGATAAAATGAATATATTTTGTCCTATTTGTAATGTAAAATTTGAACAAGAAACTGGTTTTTTATGGGGAGCAATGTACTTTAATTATGCACTTACCACTGGCTTTACAATAATTGTTAGTTTAATTCTGTATAAATTTTTTAATGATCCTCCGTTAGAAATTTATGCAATAATAATAATCGGTACAATTTTACTTTTAACTCCATTATTACTTAGATTTTCGCGTATGCTTATGATATATCTTTTTTCACCATACCGCAAGTACAGAGGAGAATAAATTTTATAAATTATAATTTGAATTATTTTATAAAATAATAATAAATTTGCAGCCATTTTAAATAAAATCAGTATCAATGGGAAAAGGAGATAAAAAAACAGCAAAAGGCAAAAGGGTAATGGGATCTTACGGTAATACACGTCCCAGACTTTCAAATATCACAAAGAAAAAATCTGCCGAAAGTAAATAATTTTTTTATTTAAAAATTTAAGGTTGCAGCCTTTGGTATTTCCATTTGCTGTCTTTAAAAATATATTTTATTCTGTCGTGCAACCTATTTGGACGACCTTGCCAAAATTCAATTACTAAGGGTTTTACTAAATATCCGCCCCAGTTTTTGGGTCTTTCAATATTTTTGCTAATATCAAATTCTTCAAATTTCTTTAATAGTTCTGAGCGGTCTTCTAATGGGCGACTTTGATTACTGATTACTGCACCAATTTGACTTCCAATAGGGCGTGAATTAAAATAAGAATCATTATCTTCTTGGTGTAACTTTACAGCTTTGCCCTCAATTCTAACTTGTTTTTGAAGCTTGCTCCAATAAAAATTAATAGAAACATTATTATTAAGTTCAATATCTTTCCCCTTATCACTTTGATAATTTGTAAAAAAACTAAAACCATGTTTATTGTACTCTTTAAGTAAAACTACTCTCGAACGAGGCTTCCTTTCAAGGCTCACAGTTGACAGTATCATTGCGTTAGGTTCTGGCACTTCGGCTGCAAGTGCCATTTTAAACCACAAATCAAAAAGGTCAATAGGGTTTTTAGTAAGGTTTTCTTCAAGCAATTCTTCTTTGCTGTAATTTTCTCTTAAATCTTTAATAGACAACATCTGAAAATGGCTGCAAAGATAATAAGTTTTTTTTAAATTATGATTTTACAAACTCTCTAAGTTTTTAATTGCAATTTTTTCTTTAGCAATTACTCCGTTTTTATTTGATATATGAAAGTAATATAGTCCGGGATTCAGATTTAATTTTAACAAATTATTATTTTCTATATTTCCGCAAAAAACCTGTCTTCCTGAATTATCATAAATTATTAAAAGGA
Source organism: Bacteroidia bacterium (assembly GCA_020849295.1). Classification (GTDB taxonomy): domain Bacteria; phylum Bacteroidota; class Bacteroidia; order NS11-12g; family UBA9320; genus JABWCE01. Next base: position 19,438 of record JADLGN010000017.1, on the reverse strand, counting down.
ATGAATTATCTATTAAATTTTCATTTATATTTATATTGATTTTTCCTGTTGATGGATTTGGAAAAATACGAAAAATTGTTTCATTTTTTTTCTCAATTTTCAAATGATTAACATTCAAATTTGTTAAAGTATCAAAACATTCGCATCCTGCATAGTTTTTCATATATATTTTAACTCTGTATTTCCCATCAGCATTATATTTATGTTTTGCAATTGCATCTGAACTTAAATTCCCATCACCAAAATCCCAATTATAAAAGGTATATGTAGTAATTTCGGGTGTAAAAACAAATTCATATCCGCCAGTTTGGGCAGAATTAATTTTAAAATCACAATTTGGATTTTCTTCAACGCTAATTTGTTTTGTCGCTGTATCAAAACAGCCTGCATTATTAAACAGCACAAGTTGTACATTGTATGAAGATGCAACATTTGGGTTATACTTTTTTTGAGGTGATTTAATGTAACTGCTGTCACCGTCTCCAAATCTCCATTTATATACTACTTGTCCTTCTATTATTGAAGTATTATTAAATTGAATTAATTTGCCAATACATCCATCATTTGCATTAAAATCAGCAACGGGTTTTTGCATTATTTTTATTTCTTTTTCAAAAGAAGTACTACATCCATTATTTGTTTTAGCAGTAAGTTTTACAGTTTTTTTACCGAGTGATTTGTATAAATGTTTAGGGTGCTTAATATATTCTGTTTTATCCCCATCTCCCCACTCCCAAAAATAATTTGGATTAATGCTGTTTTGTAGAGACGTATTATGAAAGGAAACAGAATCAATATTGCAAGTTGCATTATTTGTAAAAGATGCCTGAGTTGAAGGTAAAATATAAACTGATTTTGATATTGTATCAATACATCCAAATTGACTAATAGCCTTATATTTTATAATTTTTAAGCCGTCAGATTTGAAAATATACTTTGGATTTTTATTATTTGATGTTTCTTCATTTTGACCAAAGTCCCAATAACTTCCAAATCCTTCGCTTCCTCCAATACTAGTAGTGTTTATAGTAAATACAGTATCAAAGCAGCAATTCCCTTTAAGATTGAAATCTGCAATTGGTTTTTCAAAATAATATGCTTTTTTTATAATATTAGCTCTGCATTTGTTTGACTCTGCATCTAATTTCACAAAATAATCTCCGGTTGAAGTATAAATATGTTTTGGGTTATTCTTTGTACTAAAATTTCCATCGCCAAAATCCCATATATAATTTAATTTCCCATCACTTACAGTAGTGAGATTATCAAAACTCAAGCTATCTCCTTTGCAGGCATTATTTACTTTGAACTTAACATTAGGTATTTCAAAAACTGAAACCAAAAAATTTGTATCTTTTGTAATTCCATAATTAGTAGTTACTTTAAAATTCACTTTGTATTTGCCTGAATTTGGATAAAAATATGTTGGAGATTGTAAAACACTTGTATCTCCATTACCAAAATTCCACCTGTAATTTAGTTTACCTTTTTTAATAACTGACGTGTTTTTAAATTTTGTGTAATTACCAAAGCATGTATCATTAACATATATTTTTATTTCAGGAGTGTTTGCTATATATATAAACCTATTGATAGTGCTATCGCATTTGGTATTTGTTAAGTCAGAAATAACAGCAGAAATTATTATTAAACTATCTTCATAATTTTTGCTAGGTATATATTTCAATATGGCGTTAGCAAAACTGTTTGGTTTGTAAAATACAGTATCCTCAGCTTTTATATTATAGTTTGCAGATGTAAGAATATTTATATTTTTAATAATCCATGTTTTTCCATAATCAGAATTTGAATAGCCAAATGGCGGATATATTGAATAATTTACTTCATTTCCTACAGATGCTATATCAGGATTTGATAATGTACCGTTTGTTTTTAAATCGGGAGAATTAAAAGGGAAACCTTTGTCAAATTTTGCTCCAATAGGAAGTTGATTTATTTTTAAAGTCATTGAATCACGTAAGCTTTCACAAACCGGCACTTTATAATAAAATTTAATATTGCCAATTCTTGATGCAAATGCCCCTCCCCAATTTAGTAAAGTACCTTTGCCATAAACTAACTTTCCTGAAGAATCATAAGTTTGAAGGTTTAGTTTTAAAATATCATCGCCAAAACTTATATTGCCATTGGTATATTGCAAATAAAATGAAGGAACATTTGTTGTTTGCACATATATTCCATATCTTTTATTAGCCGGCAAATTAAATTTTAAAGGTATTGTAGTTGGATATCCTATTCCTTTACTTTTAATTTTAAATCTGCCAATATTGCTCCATTTGGATGGGTCTGTTTCTTTTTTACCAAAAGTACTGTCAGTAATAAAAACTTCAATATCAGAATATGTACCTGCATTAGCTCCTACGTTTAAGGCTATACTGTCTATAGTTATATATTTTTCAGCCTTTATATCCATCATAAAACCCGCTTGTTGGTTTCCGCCAATAAACGTAGTTGCTAAATCTCGATTGATTAATAAACCCGATGCGCTTACATAATATTTGTAAATTCCAGGAGAATGAAATGGCGTTTTAAATACACTTCCTACACCAAGTATTTTGCTTGATGTAAGCGAACCATACCAAATTATATTATCAAATTGGTTTTTTGAATTTGCTATAATATAGTTTTCATTACTTCCACAAAAAACTGTATCTTTCACGTTTGGAACATCAGGCAAACCTGAAAACCTGAATATAATCTGAACTGTGTCATTATTTGTGTTTTCATCTTTTTTCCCATTTGGTGCACTCGTCCAAATTTTTATTTTATAATCATTTCTTTCTTTGAAATTGATAGAAGAATTTATTATAAAAAGTGTATCTCTATAACTCTTTAAATTACATCTAAAATTTAAAGAATTTTTAATAGTATCATTAATTGAACAAAATATTTGCAAACTGTCAATAGTTTTAAGTCCTGCATTTTTTACAATTACCGAAATTATATTTGTTTTTTTACAGATATCAATTTTATTGCTGTTTAATGCTGAGGCATCATTTTGGTATAATGGATATGAAAATTCAAGTATCATTCTTTGAGACGGAATAGGACTGCAACTTTGTGTATTTACACCTCCCCAATTAGTGTTTCCTACAGCCGGTCGTATTTGCCAGCTTGGCTTTATACATGTACAAGCATTTATAGCTCCATCAGCAGCTATGCCTACATTGTCTGTCACTTTGGTACATCCAGTTGCCATACAACTACCGGGTGTTGACACTACCCATTTATTTCCATTGCAAGAATCAGAGAACATTGTTCCGGGATTTTTTAGAGCATTTGCAATCCTTCTTACAATAAAAGAATCATTACACTCTTTTCCGCTTTTTGCAAAAGTGCCCTTCATTGTAATTTTTAAAAATTTATAAACATTTGTATCAAGTGATTTTCTAAAATTTACCCAATCATCATATTGCTTGTCGCCGGGACAATATGTAACACCTGAAGTAAAAGTATCGTTATAAGTAATATTTCCAAAAGATTGGGCTTTTATACTTATTTCTGTATTAAATACAAGTATAAAAAAGCATAAACCAACTTTTAATTTCTTTATTAACATAAACCAATAAAAATACGAAAATAAAATATTTCGAAAAAGGTATTGAAAAAAGAGAGTTATTTTACCTTGAGATTTTATTTTTTTTGCATTATGATGACTATTGATATTAATATTTTTTAATTAGGTTTATTTTTGCACAATACATGTTAAACACACTGCCTATATCGCACGAAGAATTAGAAAAAAAAGAAATTTTAAAGAAATATAGGCATTTATTGCGTTCTGCAAAAAGAGTAGTAACTAAAGAAGACAAAAAATTAATCAGAGATGCTTTTGAATTATCAGCAGAGTCTCACAAAGAAATGAGGCGAAAATCTGGCGAACCATATATTTTTCATCCTTTGGCAGTAGCTCAAATAGCGGCAGAAGAAATAGGGCTTGGCACAACTTCTATTGCTTGTGCCCTAATGCACGATTTGGTTGAAGATACACATGTTGACCTTGATTTTATTAATAAAAAATTTGGCAAAAAAGTTACATCAATTATAGATGGTTTAACAAAAATTTCAGGAGTTTTTAATGATAGCAAAGAATCCCCTCAAGCAGAAAATTTTCGTAAAATGCTTCTTACTATCAGTGATGATGTAAGGGTAATATTAATAAAAATATGCGACCGACTTCATAATATGCGTACACTTGAATTTATGAGCAGAGGTTCACAACTTAAGATTGCTTCAGAAACATTATATCTTTATGCACCTCTGGCTCATAGATTAGGACTTTATGCAATAAAAACCGAACTTGAAGATTTATCATTAAAATATACTGAACCCGAAAAATACAGAGAAATTACCAATAACCTAAATCAAACAAAAGAAGATCGCAATAAATTTATAAGAACATTTATTAAACCTTTAAAACAAAGGCTTGAAACACTTAATGTAAAATTTGAAATAAAAGGAAGACCTAAGTCTGTTTATTCAATTTATAACAAAATGAAAACCCAGAAGGTCGGATTTGAACAGGTTTACGACTTGTTTGCTATTAGAATAATAATTGACTGCCATAAAAACGATGAATTTAAATATTGCTGGGGGGCATATAGTATTGTAACAAATTTGTACAAACCAAATCCTGAAAGATTTAGAAACTGGATTACAACTCCTAGAGCAAATGGTTACGAATCGCTACATATTACAGTAATGGGACCATTAGGAAAATTTGTAGAGGTGCAGATTCGTTCAACAAGAATGGACGAAATAGCAGAAAAAGGGTATGCTGCTCATTGGAAATACAAAGAAAATTCAAAAGAAGTAAGTAACTATGACCAATGGCTTGGCAGAATTCGCGAAATGCTTGAAAATACAGATAATAGTGCAATTGATTTTGTTGAAGAATTTTATTCCAATTTTCTTTCTGAAGAAGTTTTTATATTCACACCTCAAGGTAAATTAATAAAGTTACCTGTAAATGCTACTACACTTGATTTTGCATTTGAAATTCACACTGACATTGGTATAAATTGTATTGGAGCCAAAGTTAACAATAAAATAGTACCGTTGAGCCATAAATTACAAAATGGCGACCAAGTTGAAATATTGACTTCTGCTAAACAAAAACCTAATATTGATTGGCTAAATTATGTAGTTACAGGTAAAGCTAAAAATACAATAAAACACTACTTTAAAGAAGAAAAAAGACTACTAGCTGAAAAGGGAAAAGAAATATTAGAAAAGAAATTTATTAAAGAGAAAATAAATTTTGACACTTACAATATTAATTTAGTGTGCAATTACTTTAAGGCTCCCACTGAATTTGAATTATATTCTCTTATTGCGCAGGAAAAACTGTTTAAAGAAAAAATTTCAATCAATCAAATTATAAAAATCACAGAAATTGAACAACGAGAATCTCTGTTACAATTAAAAAATCAAAAGAAAGATAAAAAAGGCAAACCAGAACCTAAAAAAGGCGATACAATAATAATAGGCGAAGAAGATGTAGAAATTGATTATTCGATTGCCAAATGCTGTTCTCCATTACCCGGAGATGAAATTATAGGTTTTATCACTATTGGCGAAGGCATTAAAATTCATAGAACAAACTGCAAAAACGCAATTTCTCTTATGAGTAAATATGACTACCGGGTAATAAAAGCACGCTGGGCAGATTCCTATGTAAAAACTCAAGATTACGAAACAATGATAAATATAAAAGGAATTGACGATGTTGGAATTGTAAGCAGAATTACAGATGTAATATCAAAAGATTTGAAAGTAAACATGAAAAATATTTCTTTTCATTCTTATGACGGTACTTTTGAAGGTGAACTTACAGTTCTTCTGTCAGACACATCGCATCTTAAAATACTAATTGATAAAATTAAAGAAATAGATAAGTATATGGTCGTAACACGTCAAAATGTTGATTAAATAATTAAAACATAAATAAAATCTATTATACTTTTGAAAGCAAAATGACGAAAATATCAAATGAAATAAAGCAAGAAGTAAGAAAAAAATTCAATGATTATCTCGAAAAAAATAATCTTCGCAAAACACCCGAAAGATATGCGATACTTGAAGAAATATACAGTAGTAAAAATCATTTTGACGTAGATACTCTATATATTCAAATGAAAAATAGAAATTACAGAGTAAGCCGTGCTACAGTTTATAATACTCTAGATACTTTGCTTGAATGCGGATTGGTAATAAAACATCAGTTTGGAAAAAATATTGCATTTTATGAGCAAGCATACGGATACAAACAACACGACCATTTGATATGCCTTGAATGCGGCAAAGTGACAGAGTTTTGCGACCCAAGGCTTGTTCAAACAGAAAAAACAATAGGCGAATTGCTTAACTATGAAATTGACCACCACGCAATGAATTTATTTGGCAAACCAAAAGTTGATGAAAATGGACTTTGCCTGAACTGTAACAATATGGTCAAATCTTAACACCTCAAAAAAAATATTAGAATATTTCAATAAAAACAAAAAAAAATGGTAGATGTATTATTAGGGCTTCAGTGGGGAGATGAAGGCAAAGGCAAAATTGCCGATTTTATAACACCACAATACGATATAGTAGCAAGATTTCAAGGCGGGCCCAATGCAGGGCACTCTTTACACTTTAATGGTAAAAAATTTGTTTTGAATACTATTCCTTCGGGTATTTTCAGAGAAAACTGTATAAATATAATTGGCAATGGTGTAGTAGCAGATCCTCAAAGACTTAATAAAGAAATTGAAAATATAGCAAATGAAGGTATTGACATAAAAAATAACTTGCTAATTTCTAAAAAAACTCATTTAATTCTTCCAACTCACAGAGTGCTTGATGCAGCAAATGAAGCATCAAAAGGTGATAAAAAAATAGGTAGTACGCTTAGAGGTATTGGTCCTACATATATGGACAAAACCGGAAGAAATGGACTTAGAATGGGAGATATATTAACTTATGACTTTGAATCAAAATATCGTGAACTCACTAATAAACATTTAAAGCTAATTCAAAATCTATCATATACAGAATTTAATCTTGAGGAAATTGAAAAACCATTTTTTGAATCACTTGAATTTTTAAGAAACTTTAAATTTATAGATAGCGAATACTATATTAACAATGCCATAATCCAAAATAAAAAAATACTTGCCGAAGGTGCTCAAGGAAGTCTTCTCGATATTGATTTCGGAACTTATCCGTTTGTAACAAGCAGCAATACTACCGCCGGTGGTGTTTGCACAGGACTTGGAGTTCCCCCAAAAGCAATAAATAAAGTTATAGGCATTTTCAAAGCATATTGTACACGCGTTGGCAGTGGACCGTTTCCTACAGAACTAAACGATGAACTTGGCGAGAAAATACGACAGAATGGTATGGAATTCGGAGCAACTACAGGCAGACCCCGCCGTACAGGCTGGCTTGATTTGCCCGCTTTAAATTACGCTGTAATGATAAATGGTGTAAGCGAACTTGTAATGATGAAAAGCGATGTACTAAGTGGAATAGAAAATATTAATGTTTGTGTTTCATACAAAACAGGCAATGAAAATTATGAAATGCTTCCATTTGATATCGCCGATAGCCACATTACTCCGGTTTATGAAAATTTCAGAGGCTGGAACGAAAACCTGAGTGTATTGAGAAATTATTCAGAATTACCGACTTCTTTTAAGAATTATTGTAATAACATCTCTGCAAAAACCAAGTGTCCTATAAGTATTATTTCAGTTGGGCCAGATAGAGAAGAAACTATTTACTGTAATTAATTTTAAAATTTTAAAGATTGATTTAAGAACCTATTTTTGCGCCAATGGAACTTATCAATACATTTTTTAACTTTTTCCTTCATTTAGATGAAAACCTTAAGTTGATTTTAGTAAAATACGGAAATTGGACTTATGTAATTTTGTTTTGTATAATATTTATTGAAACAGGAGTAATAATAATGCCTTTTCTTCCAGGCGATTCTTTATTATTTGTAGCCGGAAGCTTTGCTGCATTAGGAGATTTAAATATCTTTCTATTGATATTTTTATTAATAATAGCAGCAATTCTTGGAGATAACACAAATTACTGGATAGGCAAATTCTTAGGAGACCATGCAGTTGACTGGAAATTCAGAGGGAAATATATAATTCACAGAAAACATATTGCAAAAACTGAAGAATTTTATGAAAAATATGGAGTTAAAACAATAATTATGGCAAGATTTGTACCTATAGTACGCACATTTGCTCCTTTTGTAGCAGGAGTAGGCGAAATGCAATATCCTAAATTCTTGTTGTTTGACATAATTGGAGGAATATTATGGGTTAGTATTTGCACTTTGGGTGGGTATTGGTTTGGACAAATAGAAGTTGTGAAAAAGAATTTCGAACTTGTAGTTGTAGGCGTGTTGTTTATTTCAACCTTACCATTATTTTTTGGTTTATTAAAAAGTTATTTATCTAAAAAAAGAAAGTAGATTTTGTATTAAAATTAAAATTCATATTCTATATTTAATCTTAAAATATCTTTATCGTTCTTTTTTTCATTATTTAAAAAACCAATTTAAAATAGTTTTATTAAAGGTAATTATTTTTAAATTATATCAAAAAAAAAAATTAAAATTGCAAGGATTTAAATTGTAAATAAAACAAATATTATGTCAGAATTTGAAGGAAATAACTCAGATCAGTCAAGCGAAGATTCAGGTAAAAAAGGTTCGTTTGGAAGTATAATTTTTCCTGTGCTTTTTGCAATTTCTTTTTTAGCAAATTGCTATTTGTATTACAAATACTACAAAAGTACACATGGAGAAAACGGAATTTCTTATGAGCAGCAATACAAAGATGCTGTATCAAAATACAATAAAGAAAAAACCGACCTCAACAATCAGCTTGCAGATATAAAATCTCAATTGGAACAAGCTATGCAGAATAATACAAATCTGTTGGTTGATAATACTTCATTAAAAGAACAATTAGATCAAAAAACAATTCAACTTGCAAAAAAAATTAAACAGGCAAGCGTTGCAAACCCTAAGCTATTGCTTGAAGCTAAAGCCGAAATTGAAAAATTAAAATCATTACAAAAAGTATTTGAAGATAAAAACGCAGAACTTACACAAAGTAATAAAGAACTAATTGAAAAAGTATTACAAACAGAAACTATAGCTACTGATGCTCAAAATAAAGCCAAAACACTTGAAGAAGAAAAAAATATACTTGACGAAAAAGTAAAATCAAGCAATTTGAGTATTGCAGATCTTAAAGTAACTGGAGTACGCGTAAAAGGCTCAAAAGAAGAAGAAACATACAAAGCACGACAAACAGATAAGCTTAAAATTTCATTTTCGATATTAGAAAATAAACTTGTAGAACCAGGCGATAAAGACATTGTTGTACGATTGATTGGAACAAATAAAGAAGTTCTTACCGAAGATAATCCCACATTGTCTGATACTGATAAGTTGTCAACGCTTACAAAAACCATCAACTACCAAAATGATTTGGTAAAAACTACAATTTTTTATACTCAAAAAGCAAATTTCAAGAAAGGTACATATTCTATAGAACTTATACATAATGACAATCTGATAGGCAGAGCATCATTTATTTTGAGATAAAAAAAATCAAATTTCAATAGTTAATCCATCATACGCCAATTGAATATTTGAAGGCAATCTTGCATTTGTATTGCTATGAGTCCCCATTTGGTGGCTTATATGAGTAATGAAAGTTTTGGCAGGTTTTATTCTATTCGACATTTCTACTGCTTCATCCAACGAAAAATGAGAAATATGTTTTTCTAATCTAAGAGCATTCAATACAAGTACTTCTGTTCCTTTTATTTTTTCAATTTCTTCATCACTTATATTATTAGCATCAGTTATATAAGTAAAATTTCCAACCCTAAAACCAAGTACCGGCATTTTAAAGTGATGAACCCTGATTGGGACAATTTTTACGCCTTCTATGTAAAAATCTTCATTTTTTATTAAATGAAAATTTGCTTCTGGCACGCCAGGGTATTTAAACTCTTCGAAAATGTAGAAGAAATCACGCTTTATGGCATTCAATACATTTTCTTCAAGATAAACATCAACAGGTTTTTTATTTATATAGTTAAAAGCTCTTATGTCGTCAAAACCGCAGATATGATCTTTGTGTGAATGAGTAAAAATTACAGCATCTAGTTTTTTTATTTTTTCTCTAAGCATTTGTTGTCTGAAATCAGGACCGGTATCTATTACAAAATATTTTCCGTCAGTTTCAATATAAACAGAACTTCTCAACCTTTGGTCATTTTCACTTATGCTTGTGCAAACCATGCAAGGGCAGCCAATTATAGGAACTCCCTGAGATGTGCCTGTGCCTAAAAAAGTTACTTTCAAAACAGTGCAAACTTATAAATAAAACACTTTAATTTGCTAATATGATTTCGATATATTATTTGAAAAACAAAATCATTGAGGTATCTGAAGATTTTAATATTATAAACACTTTAGATAAATCAAATGTAATATGGATTGATATGCTTAATTGCACTTATGAAGAAACAAACTTGATTGAAAAATTTATGGGAATTGAGCCATTTGCACGAGATGAATTTATCGAAATTGAAGAAAGTGCCAGATTCTCCGAATTTAAAAATTACCTTATGTGCAATTCAAATTTTATTGTAAAAGATAAAATTTCTTTCACATCAAAAATTGTAAATTTCTTTATTGGAAAAAAGTTTTTAATTACAAACCGCGATTATAATTCTAAATCATTTTCAGAAACTGCCAAAAAACTATTGTTGCAAGGAAATAAAATGGGTAGTTCAGAGATTTTTTTAAGTATTATTGACCTTAAAATTTCATCAGTAGCAGATTTTGTAGAAGATATTTCAATAGAAATTTCTAAATTATCAAAAGAAATAATTACCAATAAACATACAAGTAAACTTTTAATTTTGAAACTTAACCAATACAGAGAATATCTGATAATGCTTATGCAAAACTGCATTGATAAAAAACTAATGATAAGCTTTATTAAAAAAGCTACATTTCTTAACTCTAAAACCGAAGAAGAACTTGATATCTCGGTAAAAGACCTTGAATCAGTAATTGATTATATAAAATTTAATTTTAACAGACTGGATTTTATTGACAGTACTTTAAACAATCTTATAACCTTTGAACAAAACAACAGTATTAGAATTTTTACTATAGTAAGTTTGTTTTTTATGCCTCCAATGCTTATAGCAAGTATTTATGGTATGAATTTTCAATATATGCCCGAACTCACATGGAAACACGGCTATCTTTTTTCGGTTTCGGCTATGTTTATAATTTTTGTTTTAACATTTATTATTTTTAAAGCAAAAAAATGGCTTTAATTGTATAAAAAAAATGATTGACTCATCAAAAATAATGTTATCTAAAGATGTCCTAAAGGATAAAGTAATTGTAATAACCGGTGGTGGAACTGGTCTTGGCAAAAGTATGGCACAGTGTTTTTCAAGTCTTGGGGCAAAAATAAGTATTTGGGGACGCAGACTGGAAATAATTGAAAACACTGCAAAAGAAATAGAAAACACAAGCGGCAACCGGGTATTGGCAGTGCAATGCGATATTAGAAATTACAACGAAGTTGAAAATGCACTTAACAAAGTAATAGAAGAATTTGGATATACAACTTCACTTGTAAATAATGCAGCCGGAAATTTTGTATCGCCAACCGAAAGATTATCAAACCGAGCCTTTGATATTATACTCGACATTGTACTAAAAGGTAGTAAAAACTGTATTCTTGCATTCGGCAATTACTGGATAAAAAACAAAAAAACCGGCAATGTATTAAGTATTACTACAACTTATGCAAGCACAGGTTCAGGATATGTAGTACCATCTGCAGCAGCCAAAGCGGGAGTTCTTGCCATTTCAAAATCTCTTGCTGTAGAATGGGCAAAATACAATATCAGATTTAATACAATTTCTCCGGGTGCATTTCCAACCAAAGGTGCCTGGGACAGATTATTTCCTCAAGAACTTTCAAATAAAATTGATTTTGTAAAAAAAATACCATTGGGAAGAGTTGGTGAACATCATGAACTTGCTAATCTTGCATCTTATCTTATCTCTGATTACTCAGCGTTTATGAATGGTGAAGAAATAATAATAGACGGTGGAGAGTGGTTGAAAGGTGCAGGTGAATTTAATTTTCTAGACATGATAAAACCTGACGAATGGGACGAAATTGAGAAAAGTGTAAGAAAAGCTAAATCGTAAATTGTAAGTTTAACTTAATTGGGAATTATTGTTTTATGTGAATTTATTATTTTTCTTTTAGAATACCATATCCCGAAATAAGTTGACTTATCCTCTTTTCATAAAGTCAACCTATTTCAGAACTAAAAATGAATTGTAAACTTATTTCAGGATTAATAAATAAAAACTGTAAACTTTTTCTAGGACGAGACATTTTTCCGTCAACCAATACTTCACCATTGGTTCAATGTTTACATAATCACCTGACTTTAGTGGTTCATTAATGCCTTTTTCGTTTTCAAAAATTACTTCTCCTTCCACGCAAATCATAAGTGCAGGAGTTTTGGTGATATGCTCTTTTAATTTCTCGCCTTGCAAAATTTGAATAGCTGTTGCATTTCCCAATTCACTTCTAAAAAGAGAAATTGCTTAAACAGGTTTTTCTTTTGTGTGTAATTCTTTTATGTTCATTGGAAGTATTTATTAAATGTTGTGAATGAAGTCTGAATATTTTGAAATTGCTTTTCTGCTTCGGTTTCGTCTTTAGCTTCTGAAAGTTCTTTTACCAAATCAATGTAGGGCAATAACCATTTATGCAATTCATCGTGGGCTTTGCCTTTCATTGTGCAATTTGAAGTAAGTTTGATTGTAGTTTTTCAGATAATGATTTGTAATCTTTTTGCTTTGCCTTTGCTAAAGAAACAACATCATTTTCCATATTTCTGATATGAGCTAACGGTTCGGGGGTTTGCGATGGCGGGGTGTTTTAGCACTACTGTTGATGCGAGAACCGAACTTCAAATATAGCACAAAAGTTCGAACGGTGCAATTCACCCCTGCTTGCGTTCAAACCGCTTGTTAGCAACAGGGCTATCATTATTTTCCCGATTTTCTTCGGTTATCTTCTCTACACAACATTTGACAATTTTCAGCCGAAGTTTGTCCTCCTTCGTGCCACGGTGTAATGTGGTCAGCTTCCATTTCACTTAGTTCAAAATGTTCTTTACAAGTTATGCAAATTCCGTTTTGTCGCTCGTATGCTTCTCGTTTTTGGTTGTCCGTAAATACTCTAATATTCAAAAATTTTTCTTTGCCAGTCAAAACATATTCATAGATACCTTTTTTATTGGTAACATCTTCGTCTTGCATTAATTGGCTTATTTGTACTTCAAGTTTTTTGTGGTCAAAATTTTTGTCTTTGAACTCGTTGTACAAAAATCCCCAAGCTATGCCTTTCATTTCTTTGCGGTATTTTGGAAATGTTGCTTTTACCCAACTTATTATAGACTGAAAATAAAGCCAAATTTCATTTGCGTTTGGCTGATGTTGTTTTTCAGCCATATATTTTTCTATATTGTCATTAGAAATCCATTTGATTACTGTTTCTAAATAATCTTGTCTTTCGGGGCTTCCATTCATATAGTCGCTTGCCAAGCCAAAAGCAGGGCAATTTCTTTTACTAAAAATCGGTTTTGCACTTGATACCCAAGAACCTGAATAAACGGCATTTCGCAATTCTTGTTCTGTTAGTTTTTCTCCTGCAATATTGATTGTTTTAAACCACTCCAATTTTTCGCTGTCTGTTCCCGAACACAGATAAACCATTAGTTTGTAGTTTAAAATCTGTTCTTTTTCGTCTTGTTGTAAATTGTGAAAATATCTGTTTTCATAAGCAAATTCGCCTGATACAAATTGGCAAATTGAAATTGTTCTTTGTTGTCCGTCAATTACTTCAAAGTTTCCATCTTCACGAACTGCCCAATACATCACATTTAAAGGAAAATCTTTTGTAACTGTGTTTATCACGGCTTCTCGTTGCTTGTCTTTGTAGATAAATTCTCTTTGATAGGGTGGACGAATGTCCAACTTACCACCAAAACCAACAACTCCGTTTTCATCGTTGTCTTGATAGCCGTTTGTGAGTTCACGGATTGTTATTTCTTTTAATTCTATGTTCATAGCTTTTTGTGCTTAATAACTATTCTTACGTAAGTTGGTTTGCCGTTTATTGTTCCGTCTTTGTCTTTAATTAAACCGTGTTCTTTAAAAGGCACATTTTCATTTAATCTTATGTCGTTTGAGCTGATAATTTCAAATTGATTTGGATTGTATTTATCCAAAAATGTAATCGGAACACCCATAGCACCTTTATAGTCCATTGGAATTTCAGCAACTTTATTTACATTGATTGCATCGTAATTGTCATATTTTGGGTATTCTTCTTCGTTGTACGTTTTGTAAAGAATTAAATCCTCGTGGCGTTTAGAAATATCAAGATTGGTAAACCAACAAATGTTGCCTAAACTTCTCCATTTTTGACCAGTTTCGTCTTGTCTGTATCGTGTGGCTCGTTCTTCGTAATAATCGGGAACTTTAAATTCCATATCTCCGCTGTTATTACCCAACCAAATTTTATTTTCCTTGATTAAAGTAAAGATTTCCTTGTAAGTAACCGCATTTTGGCTTCCAACAATGATGAATTTTTTGTCGTGTTCGATGAGTTGGGCAATGTATTCACGAAACAAAGAAAAAGGCGGATTGGTAACGACAATATCGGCTTGCGTTAGCAAGTCGATACTTTCTTTACTTCTAAAATCGCCATCGCCTTTTAGGTCAATAGTTCCGATTTCGTTTGGGTCAGGAATGTTGTTGCCGTTTTTATCTCCGTTGTATTCAAGATAAATTGCACTTTCTGAATTGTTTTGACTGAATAAATCTCTTTCTTGGTTTTTGTAGCAAGTTGTTACAAGTTTTTTAAGTCCAAGTCTTTCAAAGTTGAGAGAGAAATAAACAAAGAAATTACTAACTCGTGGGTCGTCACAATTACAATAAACCACTTTGTCTTTAAAGTGATTTCTGTAATATTTTAATTCCTTTTCAATGTCTGGAAGTTGAGTGTAAAATTCGTCTTCCTTATTATTTTTTGCTGATGATAAACTTTTGTTCTTCGCTGTTTTGCCCGCCATTTGTTTCCCGTTTTGGGCAACAAAGTCTAACGGACATTATCTTTTTGTCGGACGAATTTTGTTTCGTTGACGGTTCCGCTAGCCTTGTTGCTAACGGTTTCGGGGCTTGGCGTAGTGGCGGCTTTACAGCACTACCGTTGATACGAAGCACCAAAACTCAAATTTAGCAAAAAGTTTCATACGAAGCACTTCGCCCGCCATTACGCCAAACCCTTGTTGGCAGCTGGGCTTTCTTTTGTCTGTCCTTTGTTGCCTGTGGATTTTTGGTGTTGAAAACTTTTGTAAGAATTTAAAACATTTATTTGTTTTAAAACAAAACATTATTTATCTTTGTCCCCGAAAGCAAATCACAACATACAAAAAGATGAAGTTAAAACTGTCGCAAAAACAAATTGGTCAGCGAATTATGGAACTACGCAAAACCAAAGGATTGTCGCAAGAAGATTTAGCAAAGAGTATCGGAATGTCCCGACCTTCTTTGGCTCAAATTGAATTAGGTAATCGTAATGTTGATGTGTTTGAGTTGTTTCGTTTGTCGCAAGTGCTTGGATTTTCGTTAGACGAATTTCTGTCGCCCGACTTTAAAACAGACGAAGTGCTACAATATGAACAACCAAAAACAGAAAACAAGTCCGATTTACGGATTTCTGTTCCCGACCTTAAAGTAAACAAGTTTAAAAATGTATTGCTTTATATTCTTGAACGTTGTGCAGGCAAGCCGAATATCGGGGAAACCGTATTAAATAAGCTACTTTATTTCTGCGATTTTAATTTTTATGAATTGTATGAGGAACACCTTACAGGGGCAAGATATAAGAAATTGCCTTATGGTCCTGTTCCGCAAAAATTAGATACAATCATTAACCAAATGATTGATAAAGGTCAGTTGAAGCGAATAAAAACAGAATATCACGGTTTCCCGCAAACAAGATATATGCCTTTGGAAAAAGCTGATTTAATGCAGTTGTCGGCTGCTGAAAAAACTGTGATAGATAATGTAATTCAGCAAATGAGTGATTGGAACGCTAATAAAATTAGCGAATATTCTCACAAGGATATGCCGTGGCTTGCCACGAATGATAGTGATTATATTAGTTACAACTTGGCGTTTTATCGTGATTTGCCGTATTCAGTTAGGGTTTATGAAGAAGAATATTAAAATGGAAAATGGAATTTGAAACACTACCCGAATACGACAAGGATTTAAAAAAGTTACTCAAAAAGTATCGCACATTGACAAGTGATATTGAAGATGTGAAAAAGGTTTTGAGTATTCGCCCCGATGCACAACCGCCTTTCAGTTTTAGGATTGACGGTTTGGGCGTTGAAAGTTGTGTGATTAAGGTAAAGAAAATTGCAAGTGATAGTTTTAAAGGCAGAGGAAGTAATTCGGGTTTCAGATTGATTTACGCATATTTTCAAGAAACTGCGAAAATAGTTTTTGTTGAACTCTACCATAAAAACGATAAAGAAAATGAAGATAGAGAGAGAATTTTGTCAAACTTTAAATAGAAAAAAAAATGAGTAAAAAAAATCAACACGTTGTGCCAAGTGGTAAAGACTGGGCAGTAAAAGGCGAAGGCAATAGTCGTAAAACTGCAATTGTTGGCACACAAACAGAAGCAATAAAAATTGCAAGAGAGATTGCCATTAACCAAAAATCAGAAGTAGTAATTCATCGTCAGGACGGAAGAATTAGGGATAAAGATTCTTATGGAAACGACCCTAATCCACCGAAAGATAAAAAACATTAAGTTATGATTGACATTAGTAAACAAACTGTAAAACTGAATTGCCCGAATTGTAAGCGTTCGCATACTGTATCGTTGAAACAAGTTGCTGATGAAAGAACGATAAACTGCACTTGTGGACAAGGAATAAAGCTGAAAGACAATAACCATTCAAGTCGCAAAGCAATTCACGACATTAACAAGTCATTTAAAGATTTGGAAAATGCTTTTAAAAAATTGGGAAGATGAGAAACTTTTATTTATACAACAACAGAGTAGAAATTGTAAAAAATGACGGAAGTGTTTTTACAATTTATTTTAACGGAAATAGTGGAAAGGTCTATTTCCGATACAAAATAGGAACTTTTTCCAATGTAAAACATTCTGGTATTTTTCTCGGTGTTGATACTTGGGGAACAGGATATTTTTTACACAATCATTATCATTTTGGTAAGGCTCACATTACCACCGAAACAGAGTTTAAGAAAGGACAACCCATTCATATTTACAATGAAATGTGTAGTAATGCACCTTTAAAAGTAATAGAAATCGGGTTGAATGAAATTTTGAGAGGTGAAAGCTACAAGCCAATTACATACAACTGTCAAACTTATACGAATACAGCTTGTCATAACAAACGTAAAAGTTATGATGCTGAAAAATGGCTTGGTGGAATTGCTCTTGCTTCTCTTGCATTTATATTCATCGGTGCAGTTGCTGGTAAAGGAAGATAATTGACTATTCCAACAAAATCTGTTCAATTTCTTCACTTGCTTTTTTCATTGCTTCTGTTGTCTTGTCTTTTAGTTGCTGTGCTTGGTTACGAATTGTCGTGATGTGGTCGGCAATTTCTTTTTGCTTGTCAAGTAGTGGAATAGGAATTAAAATTCTTGTCCATTCTTCAACAGTCAAATGTTTGATAACTGCACCAATACTAACTCTGTCTGCAATTTGCTTGTAAAGTTTTGTTGAAAGCAAGTATTTCAAAAAGTAATTGTCAAGGTTTGAATTGCAAGTAATACGCAAAATGCCACCGCTAACTATGTAATCTTTTTCTTCTTCTACAACTACACAAAAACCAATCGTTCCGTCTTTTGAGTAAAGAATTTCGCCAACTTTTGGTTTGAAATTTTCCTTTAATTGCTCAAATTTTTCTTGGCTGATTTTCTTGTCTGCATTTTCATAGTTGATTGAAAAATCTGTGATGTCGGCAACTCTTACAAATGGCACTCCGTCAGAAACATATTCGTTTGAACCAACTTCAATTCCTTTTTCATACTTCAAAATGTTTTTTCCTATTGGTTGAATTGGATATTTGCCATTTGCAATAGAAGCGAAAATGTTTTGAAAATACGTTTG
Organism: Bacteroidia bacterium; assembly: GCA_020849295.1. Classification (GTDB taxonomy): domain Bacteria; phylum Bacteroidota; class Bacteroidia; order NS11-12g; family UBA9320; genus JABWCE01. The sequence goes on along the minus strand of JADLGN010000017.1, from coordinate 1,115 downwards.
ATGATAAAAAGGGTCAAATCTGTTTCCTGAAATTTCTTTTATTGAAGTTGTATAAATTCTGTTTTTCAAAGCGTTTTCAGGTGGTTTAGGCAATGTAATTTCTAACGCTGAAAGCAAATAATCATCAATGCTTGATAAAAGTTTTTCGGCTTCTGCTTCGTTTTGCTTTTTCTGCTCAACAACTTTTTGCGTAATGTCTAAAATTCGCTTGTCTGCAAGTATTGGAATAGAAAGTAATGCAGGATAGTCTAATGCAGGTCTTGTTCCGCCTGTGCTTCTACGACTTGCTAATTTTTCGCCAATGTCGGAATTGAGAAACGCTGCAAGCGTTTCGCTCATTTCTGTGCTTTCGGTTTTTATTACGCAAATGTGTTGATTGATGTTGCCTTCAAAATTTTTCGGTGCAACGGAAGCAACTGCCATTCGCCCAACGCCTGTAATTTTTACCAATAAATCGCCTGCTGAAACTTGGCTGCGTTTCAACATTCCGTTATGTGTTTCTTCGTTGATGTATTTGCAGTCGTCAAATTCCAAAACGCCTGTTGGCGAAAGATTTTGCACACGAAGAAACGGCTTGCCGTTTTCTTTGTCTGAATAATACAAATCACTTTCAGTAGTTTTTGGTGTTGCTCCGCTTGCAATGGAAACAACATAATCACGCAACCGCTTTGGCTTTTTATTTTTTACTTTTTGTTCTAATTCTACTAATTCGGGAACGTAATAAAATGGGTCAAACCGTTTTTCAATTTCGCTTTTTTGCAAAATGAAAACTTTGTTTGGATTGAGTGTTTTTGATTGAATTGCGTAGCTCATTACTTCTCGGTTTTGTTGATGTGTGTAATGAACTTAGCTAACTCGTTTCCGATTTCAATTAGTTCGTTGTTTCCCGTGTTTCTACCTGTTGCGTCATAGCCAATATCTTCGGCTATTGCCATAAAAATAGGGTAGTCGTCCAAAGTGGTTTGCTTTGCTGAAAAATACTTTTCCGTCAATTCTTCTTTCAGCAAATTCACTTTGTCGGTAAAAGCCGTTTGCAATTTTGCTTTATCATCTTTGATGATTTCCGTAATTTCTTTTTTGTTGGCTTCGGGCTTTTGCTTTTTTGTTTCGGCTTC
>JADLGN010000016.1 GCA_020849295.1 Bacteroidia bacterium | reverse complement strand
TTGAATTTATCGTTAAGTCATTTAAGTTTATTTGCGTTATTAGGTTTGATTATGTTAATGGGATTGGTGACAAAAAACTCGATTTTAATTGTTGATTTTACCAATCAATTAAAAGCCGAAGGAAAACCCTATCGTCAAGCCATTATCGAAGCAAGCAAAGGCAGAATGCGACCTATTTTAATGACGACTTTATCAATGGCAATCGGAATGTTGCCGATAGCATTAGCCACTGGAACATCAGCCGAATGGAAAAACGGATTGGCGTGGGTAATTATCGGAGGTTTGCTTTCTTCATTGGTGTTGACCATTTTCTTAGTGCCAATGGTGTATTACGGAGTAGATAGAGTAAATGAGAAATTCAGTAATAAAAAATCAATTTAAAATGAAACAAATACTTATCCTGTTTTCCATATTTTCATTCTTGTTTCTTTCTTCATTTTCAAATACAAAAGAAGAATACAGTTTGACGATTGTCGTGGAAAACTTACGAAACTCAAAAGGTGTTTTACAAGTAGCTTTATACAACAAAGACGGCTCAATACCAGATGAACAGTACAAAAACTATTACAAACTTCAGACTACAAATATTGAGAGCGGAAAAGCCGAGATTACTTTTAAAAATCTCCCGAAAGGGAAGTATGCTGTAAATATTTTACACGATGAAAACAAAAATGGCAAAATTGACAAAGGTTTAATCTTGCCCAAAGAAGGAATTGGATTTTCAAACTTTTCTTCAATCGGTTTAACCAATCGACCGAATTTTAAAAAAGCAAGTTTTGATTTGTTTCAAGACAAAGAAATTAAAGTAAAAGTGATTTATATGTAAACCAAGCACAGGTAAAAGCACATCCCGAAAAATCGGGAAGAGCTTTCACCTTTCCAACGCTGACAAAAATTGAAACCATTTATGGTTCACAAACATCAATAAAAATAAATATGAAGTGAGTAATTAAAAAAATCCTTCTCTTCAAAAATAAAAAAATACGCAACCGCACAGACCAACACGACAAAAACTCTGAAACGTAGTGTTGACAATGGTTTGCAGGGACAGAAGACAAGAACCACTGGCTATAACACGGTATTGGCAAAAAAGGGGCTGACGGAAGTAATTGAACAGTTATGCTACTATCAACTTTTGTGCATATATTCGGCTGACGGTTTTCAAAATCCCCCACTGCGGCAATACCGCCACCGTCAAACTGTCTCCCGCCAAGTCGGGAACTCATTTATTCTTGTTAACAATTTGAGTGTGAATAAGTTGTTGATGTTTCTCTTTGCTACTATTTTGATTTTCAGTATATTTATGCCATGAAATTTATTGCAGGTAAAAATAGAAACCAATTAGAGTTTTTTTGTTTAGAGCAGGCAGTTGATGCTTTCTGTGATGTTAGACTTATAGACTTGTTTGTTGCAGGACTTGATTTAAGTAAGACTGGGTTTAATAAATAAACCAAAATCTTTTCTCAAAAAATACTCTCTTAAAGTACGTTTATTCCGTTATTTTTTACTATAACTTGTAACGACTTGGCGGGAGACTACTTTGCATTTAAACATAAGAGAAACAATGAATAAGTTTTGTCCTAAATAAATTGATAAACAGAAATCTTACGTATGTAAAATCATAATGATAATAGTGTAAATGATAGTTATAAACTAAATTTCATAAATTCTGAATAATTCTATTATTCATTTGTGCAAATGTTGAATTGACAATTTTTATATACTCAAGCAAAGCAAATTGTTATTTTTTTATGATTTTCGTCATTTTTAATGTTTTTTTTAAGATTTTACAGCTTTCTAAAATTAGTATATAAACTAAACTTTAATCGTTGGTACTACTGTATTTTTATTAATTTATTTAATCATTTTGTTTTATATGATAAAAATCTGAAACTATGCAAATATGTTTTCAATCATAAGTTTGAGCTTTAACATGAAACTAATTTTGAAACGAGTTTTTAACCAAATAAAAAAATGAAAATGAAATTATTCTCTATTATTACATTCTGCTCTGTTATTGCATTATATTCTTGCAATTCAGGAACAACAAGTGAATCAAGCAATTCAAGTACAGGCGATGAGGCAAGTTCAAATCTTACAGGACAATCGGGCGTAAAAGATGATGTTTCTGCAAAGAACATTGTACAAGTAGCTGTTGGAAGTAAAGACCACTCTACATTAGTTACTGCTGTAAAAGCAGCCGAACTTGTAGATGCATTAAGTAACGCAGGTCCATTTACAGTATTTGCTCCTACAAATGCTGCATTTAACAAATTGCCGGCAGGCACAGTTGAAGGCTTACTTAAGGCAGATAAAAAAGAAACATTGCAGGATATATTACAATATCATGTTTCGGTAGGAGTTTTTAAATCTGAATCTTTTCAAGACGGCCAAAACATAGGGCAAGTAAACGGGGGAAACATAAAAATTTCGCTTAAAGATGGCAAAGTTGTTATCAATGATAAAGCGACAATTGTAGCATCAATAAGTACCAGCAATGGAATTATTCATGTTATAGACGAGGTTTTGCTACCACCATCCAATTAATATATTTTTTCGTCAAACAAATTCAGGCTTATCCTTTTCGGATAAGCCTTTTTGTTTAAAAAGATTTTGTTATAAATAAAAAATCCTGCATGAAAAAAATCATACAGGATTTTTAATAATTAAAACTTTTGGTAATTAATTTACAGATGAAGCTAAATCAGCTCCTGCTTTAAATTTAACAACATTTTTAGCTTTAATTTTAATTTCTTTACCAGTTTGAGGATTGCGTCCTGTTCTGGCTGCTCTTTTTGATACCGAAAAAGTACCAAAACCAACAAGAATTAATTTGTCGCCCTTTTTAAGAGCGGCTGAAGTTGAATCGCAAAAAGCGTTCAAAGCATTTTGTGCTTGAGCTTTAGTGATACCTGCGGCAGATGCCATTGCTGAAACTAAGTCTGATTTGTTCATATTTTAAAATATTATTTTTGAAAATTAACTATGACAATATTCGTACTTTGAATTTGTATTTTGCAAGGGTATTATTCAAATGTTGATAAAAGAAGGCTGTTTGTGAATAAATCTACTTTAGTATCTTCATTTACCACTATGTTTAACTTACTTTGGGAGTAAATTTCCTTTCTTTGATTATATAATTGCTCAAGATTTTGTTTAAGGTTTTCATCATTTTTCAATATTGGTCTTTTGCTTTTTTGTTTTATAATGTTTTGAATTAAAAAATTTACATCAGATTTAAGCCAAATAGTAATTCCTGTTTCATTCATTATGTTCATTAGATTATGATGCACAGGTGTACCTCCGCCGGTGGCAATAATTGTATTTGACCTACAATTAGCAATAATTTTGATTAATTCTTCTCTTTCAATTTCTCTAAAATAATCTTCGCCGTATTTTTTAAAAATATAAAAGATTGTGTTTTGACATTTTTTTTCTATTTGAGTATCTAAATCAATAAATTTAAACTTTAATTTACTTGAAATTTTTTCCCCGAAAAAGCTTTTTCCTACTCCCGGCATTCCTACAAGGAAATATATTTTAAAATTATTATTCAAGTGTTACACGAGGATCTAGAATTGAATAAAGTAAATCTACAATTATATTTACAAATACAAAGATAAGTGCTACTATTATTACCGAACCCATTACTAATGGCAAATCAGAGTTTTCAAGAGCATCAACTGTTACTTTTCCTAATCCTTTCCAATTAAAAATAAACTCTACAAAAAAAGTTCCGGTGAGTAATGATGCAAACCATCCTGAAATAGAAGTAACAACGGGTATTAGTGAGTTTCTAAGTATGTGTTTTATTACCATACGTGATTTTGACAAACCTTTTGCTTTTGCAGTTCTGATGTAATCTCTTGGTAATACATCAAGTACTGATGCTCTTGTAAGTTGACTAAATATAGCTAAAGGTCTTATACCTAAAGCAAGAGTAGGAAGTATTAAATTTTTAAATATATAAATTTCTCCTTTGAATGGGTCTATGTCATTATAGTTTCCGGTCATATTCAAACCTGTATATTTATTCAACACAAAACCAAGTTGCCATGCAAGAATTATAGCTACAAAGAAAGAAGGTAGTGAAATACCTAATGTAGATATAAATAAAATAACTCTATCAATCCATGTATCTTTTTTTATAGCTGCAATACAACCAAGCAATACCCCCAAAAAGGTGGCAAGCAAAATTGATGAAGCTGCAAGAATTAATGTCCCCGTAAACGCTTCACTAATTATATTATTTACTTGTTTGCCGCTTTGGAATGATCGCCTTAGATATGGAGTTTTTAAAACAATCTTATTTGATGAAATTTTTAATAAAACTATTTTAGAGACATTGATTTCGCCTAAATCTTTGTAAACAGACAAAAAAGAAACATCATTGATATATAATAAATATTGTGTTTTTAATGGTTTATCTAATCCAAATTCTTTTTTTATTGCTTCTTTGGTTTTTTCATCACTTCGCTGTCCTATAGCAAGTTCTTCGGGGCTTGGAAAAGAAAAACTAAACATAAAAAATACTACTGTAGCTACACTGTAGTATATTAACAAGCCATATAATATTTTTCTAAATAAATAGCCTGCCATTTTTTTTTAAAATTATATGAGTGGCATAAATGCCTTTTTATTATTTTATAAATTTAAATTTATTACCTGGGAAAATTGCTGTTTCTCCAAGTTCTTCTTCTATTCTTAGTAATTGGTTATATTTTGCTATTCTGTCAGTTCTTGATGCAGAGCCTGTTTTTATTTGTCCCGAGTTTAAAGCAACTGCAAGGTCTGCTATTGTAGTATCTTCGGTTTCTCCACTTCGGTGGCTCATTATATTGGTATAACTATTTTTTGTTGCAAGATTTACTGTATTTATGGTTTCTGTAAGAGAACCTATTTGATTTACTTTTACAAGTATTGAATTAGCTACAGATTTTTCTATTCCCATTTGAAGCCTTTTAACATTTGTAACGAACAAATCATCACCTACAAGTTGAACTCTGTTTCCAATGGCTTGTGTTAATAATTTCCAGCCTTCCCAGTCGTCTTCTGCAAGTCCGTCTTCTATAGAAATTATTGGATATTTGTTTACCCATTCTTTCCAATATTCAACTAATTCGGCAGAACTAAGTCTTCTATTATCTGATTTATGAAAGACATATTTACCGGTTTCTGCATTGTACATCTCACTTACAGCGGCATCCATCGCAATAAAAATATCATGACCGGGTTTATACCCTGCTTTTTCTATTGCTGTTAGAACTGTTTCAATTGCCTCTTCATTTGATTTTATATTTGGTGCAAATCCGCCTTCGTCTCCTACATTTGTACTATATCCTTTGCTTTTTAAAACATTTTTAAGGTTGTGAAACACTTCAACTCCCATTCTTAATGACTCTGAAAATGTAGTTGCATTCGCAGGCATTATCATAAATTCCTGAAAATCTATACTGTTATCAGCATGACTTCCACCGTTTAAAATATTCATTAGTGGAATTGGAAGAGTATTAGCATTTACACCACCTATATATCTGTACAATGATTGTCCTGATTCTTCAGCAGCAGCTTTGGCTACTGCAAGTGATACTGCAAGAATTGCATTTGCCCCAAGTTTGCTTTTGTTTTCAGTACCATCAAGATTTATCATCAGAGTATCAATAAGGTTCTGGTCAAATATATACTGACCAGTAATTGCTTCAGAAATAGCATTATTAATATTTGAAACTGCTTTTAATACACCTTTGCCCATGTATGCTGACTTGTCGCCGTCTCTCAACTCTACAGCCTCGTGTATTCCTGTTGATGCTCCTGATGGAACGGCAGCTCTACCCATTATACCATTTTCAGTATAAACTTCAGCTTCTACAGTTGGGTTTCCTCTTGAATCTAAAATTTGTCGGGCTATTACGTTTGTTATAAATGACATTTTTTTGTATTTTATTAATTTATTTCAAGCATTTTTATAAAATCGTCAAATAAGTACCTTGAGTCATGTGGACCGGGGCTGCTTTCAGGATGATATTGAACCGCAAAGGCATTTTTACCTTTAATTTTAATACCTTCAATAGTATTGTCATTAAGATTAATGTGTGTAATTTCTACATTTTCTATTCCTTTACTATTTTTATCTAAGGCAAATCCATGATTTTGTGATGTAATTTCGCTTTTACCTGTAATTAGATTTTTTACAGGATGATTAAGACCTCTATGTCCGTTGTGCATTTTAAAAGCACTCATGCCTACCGCCTCTCCCATTATTTGCAAACCAAGACATATCCCAAAAATTTTCTTATCGGCATCAAGTATTTTTTGTACTGTTTTTATTGCATAATCAGCAGGTGCAGGATCGCCGGGTCCATTTGAAATAAAAAAACCATCAGGATTCCATTTCATCATATTTTCAAAACTTGTATTTCCAGGGAACACCTGCATATACGCATCTCTCTCTGCCAAACATCTTAGGATATTTTTTTTAACTCCAAGATCTAAAACTGCAATTTTATATCGTGCATCTTTGTTCCCATAAAAATAAGGTGTTTTAGTAGATACTTTTGATGCAAGTTCTAAACCTTTCATTGATGGAACATTTATTATTTGTTTTTTAAGTTCAGCAATATCAGAAGTTTCGCTTGAAATTATGCAATTCATAGCTCCTTTGTTCCTTATATGCCTTACTATTGCTCTTGTATCAACTTCAGAAATACCGACTATATTTCCATTAATAAAAAAATCGTTCAAGCTTACATCTGCCATTTTTCTTGAATAGTAATTTGCAAAATTTTTACAGATTAGTCCTGAAATTTTTATTGAATCTGATTCTGTTTCATCTGCATTTACTCCATAGTTTCCAATGTGTACATTTGTAGCAAGTAGTACTTGTCCAAAATATGAAGGATCAGTAAATACTTCTTGATAACCTGTCATACCTGTATTAAAACATATTTCGCCGGATGTAGTGCCGAGTTTGCCTATAGCTTTTCCTTTGTAAACAGTGCCATCTTCTAATAATAGTGTGGCTGAATGATTTATTTCTGTCAATTATTTAAATTTTATGCAAAAATAAAAAAAATAGCTTTGTCGGATATAAACATTTTATTTATTGTATATTTTAAAAAAGCATTATTATTTTAAATAGACTACAAAGCCTCCCTTGTTAAATATTTTCTTGAAATTGGGATTTTCATTTATTTGTTTTAAGTTATCATTTACCTTGTAAACCAAATATACAGGCTTATCAGCATTTGAATTGATTAACCATTCTTTTTTGAAACCATTTAAAGCATCCCGTTCAGAGTCCTTTAGCTTTAAGTTTGGTTTATAATTTCTTTCTTCACAATATGCTTTTATTGCTTTTTCCAACATATCACTTTCTTTAGGTTTTTGTTTTAATGTGTAAAAATAATGTGCATAGCTTTTAAATCCTTCTGTTTCAATATAAATATTTTTCTCTTTCAACGTTTTGTAAAAATTTATTAAAGTTCCTTGAATATGATTTTCAACTTTTGGTACAACAACAATTTGCAATAATGTATAAAATAAAACTGTTGAAATTAGTAAAAACTTTATTCCTTCAATAGTTTTTTTTCTAAATACATAAATAAGATAAATAAGAATAATTACTAAAAACAAAATTGGAAGAACAAAATCAGTAAAGCTCCAATTTGTATTTACAAAAATATTTTCGATAGCAAATTTGTCTTCTGTAAGTTGTGAAATTAGTGTTTTAAAATAATTGCTATTTCCTGTTAATACAACAATAGTAAAAAATACAAAATATAATAAACCTATCAAAATAATCATAACATTTTGCCATTTATAGATTATATTTTTTGTAAATAAAAAATACGCCGCAATAAATGTTGCAGGCAAATAACAAAGAGATGAATAATGAACAATTTTAGTAGTAACCGTAGAAAATAATATTAAAGTAACCCAAAATAATATTTGCATCCAAAGCAAAAATCTGTCTTCACCCTTTTTGCTTATTAAATAAGGTATAGAAATGACAATTGCAGGAAAACAACCAATTAGCAAAACCACAGGGTGATAATACCAAGGTTGCCCATGACTTGCTACAGGATTTAGAAATAAATCTGCCTGATATTTCAAAAATTCAATAGTAAACCAAAAATCGCCATTTATCCAATCGGGCAAAAACCAAAATATTGGAACTATTACTATTGACAATACCAAAACTATTAAATTTTTTAATGAAAAATAAAATTTAAAATTGTTTATTATTAAAAAAATCAAACTACAAAATCCGATAATTACTATTGCAACTGGACCTTTGGTAAGTACCGCCAAACCTAAAAAAATACCACAAACAAAAAACCTTAAATTTTTCATTTTTAGTGATTGAGAAACAAAATAAAGTTGAACAACAGATATAAAAATAAAAAGGTTATACCATGGATCAATAATTCCTGTTTTAAAATAAAAATGTGGGGTAAAAGAGCCTGCATATAGTAAAACCCAAAACAAGGCTAATTTTGAGTTGAAAAACTTTTTCCCCCAGTAATAAATAAGATTTAAAGTTAAAATTCCACAAACAGCGTTTGGGAGTCTTGCAGCAAATTCATTAATTCCAAAAATTTTCATACAAATTACCTGAAACCATAAAAATAAAGGAGGTTTCTCCCAAAATGGCTCAAAATTGATTGTTACATGACGGTAATTTTCTGTTAATATCATTTCTCTCGCAGCCTCAGCAAAATTTATTTCATCCCAATCAAAAAGATGTACATTACCTAAAAATGGCACAAAAATTATAACTGATAAAATTGAAATTATTAAATATGGATTTTTAAAATTCATTTTTCTTACCATAATTTATATTATTGGCAATAATTGCCGAAACAAATCCAACTACAGCACCAGCTAATACATCTTCGGTAAAATGCTGCTGAAGATATATTCTGCTTATACCGACTAATATTGCCAAAGAAATAAGTAAAACTCCTTTAAAATCACTTTTGCTATAAAAAGTCAAAATAAATGCAAATGCAAACGCTGTAGAAGTATGACCTGATGGAAAACTATTATATTGATAAATTTTTACACCTTCGGTAAAAATCAAATTATAATTTTCAAAGTATTTTGAAGGTCTTTCAAAATTAAAAATATAATGTTTTAAAATTGATGTAATTACCGAATTTATTAATAATGCAGAACCGACTTTAATAATAAAACTTCTATTTTTTATCAATATAAATATAATTAGACTAATCAGGATTAACATCCATTCTTCGCCGAGTGTAGTATAATACTTAAAAAATATACCTATTTCATTTGAATAATTTTTACTGAAAAATAAATTTAAATATCCATATTCTTTGGATAAAGAAAGTACAGCAAAAGCAATTATGAAAATTGACCAAAGAATAAAAGAACATTTTAATCCTATGACTATTCTTTGAATTTTTGATATATATTGATATATTTGCAAACTTTTTAAAACTTAAAAAGGATTATTATTTCAAAATGCAAAGTTCTAAAATAAACGTAAAGAGACAAAAAATTGAATTGGAATTTCCAATGCATTGTTCTGTTAATACATTATACAACTATATTTCATCACCTTCAGGTTTATCAACATGGTTTGCAGAAGATGTTTCGGTTCATGGCAATAAATATACATTTCGTTGGGAAGATGGAGAAGAAAGAGAAGCCGAGTTAGTAAAAAATATCAATAAAAAACATGTTAAATTTAAGATGTTAGATGTTTCTTACCCAAATGAATTTCTTGAATTTATTATCCATAAAGATGAAATTACTGATGATTTGGCACTAATCATTTATGACTTTGCAGACGAAGAAGATGCAGATGAAATGGAATTGATTTGGGAAAATCAAGTACAAAATCTCAAAAAGCAAATTGGAGCTTAGGTTTTAATAATTTTTAAATGCTACAATTAATTTTTTTTAGCATTATATTAAGTTCGGTACATGCTTTAATTCCTCATCATTGGTTAAGTTTAGCATTACTTTCAAAAAGTGAAAAATGGACTAAGAAGCAAACACTCAAAAGCTCATTACTTGTTAGTTTTGCCCATTCAATCGGAACAATATTACTTGGTGTGCTTATTGGTCTAATAGGGATGGAAGCTGCAACTAAAATGAGTGAATTCACCAGTTGGTTTGCCCCGTTACTCTTAATTTTGTTTGGAATTATATACTTTAGTTTCGGACATGAACATCACCATGAAAAAAAGGCAAAATTCAAAACACATTCATTCGAAAAAATAATGTTTTCAATGGCTATTACAATGTTTTTTTCACCATGCCTCGAAATAGAAACTTTATTTTTTCAAGCCGGTACTTATGGATGGAAAGGGATTTTATTTGTTTCTTTAATTTATTTTACAATTACAATAGTTGGAATTACTATTTTAACACTATCAGGAAAAAAAACTATAGAAAAATTTAATTTTCATTTTCTTGAACACAACGAAAAGAAAATTACAGGTCTTATATTGATTTTATTAGGTATAACAACATATTTTATCGAGATATGACATATTATCATATATTGAATGATTTGGAAAGCCTTTTGTTTAAATTTAATTTTGCAACATAAAATAAAAAAGTGAACATAACATACGATAAAACCGGAGAACTCAATGCTGTTCTTACTGTTGAACTAAGAAAAGAAGATTACGAGTCAAAAGTTGACGAGCAATTAAAAAATTACAGAAAAAAAGCTAATATCCCAGGATTCAGACCGGGAACAGCTCCTATTGGCATGTTAAAAAAACTGTATGGTAAGCCAATTATGGCAGAAGAAGTTAATAAACTTGCCACAGACAAACTATACAATTACTTAAAGGAAAATAAAATTGATATTTTAGGTCAGCCCTTGCTTATTGATGAAAAGTCTGACATAAATATTGAAACAAATGAGGATTTTAAATTTAGTTTTGATTTAGGTCTTGCTCCTGAATTTGAATTTAATATAACAGATAAAGATACAGTAAAAAAGTATGTAATAGAAGTAGGTGAAAAAGATATAGATGATGAAATAACTAATCTTTGTAAACGCTATGGTATATTAGAAAAAATTGATGTAAGTGAATCTGAAAACGACAGTATTTTGGTTGTTCTTACAGAATTAGACAGTAATCAAAAGCCAATAGAAGGCGGAGTATCCGGCAAAGAAACTACTGTTATTCCAGAACTTATAAATGATGAAGAAACCAAGAAACTTTTTGCAGGAGTAAAAAACGGAGATAAAATTATTGTTAATTTACAAAAATTATTTAATGGAAATGAAACTATGATATGTTCTATAACTTCAATACCAAAAGAGGGAATTGCTGATTTGAGTTCAGATTTTGAAGCAGAAATTAAAAATATTCAAAAATTTTCTCCATCAGAAATTAATCAAGAATTGTTTGATAAGGTGTATGGCGAAAATGTAGTAACAGACGAAAATACATTTAGGACAAAAGTTAAAGAAAATGCCGAAACATATTACAAATACGAAAGCGAACATCATTTTGAACATGAATTAGAACATCTTATTATGGACAAACATACATTTAGTTTGCCAGATGAATTTTTGAAAAAATGGCTTTCGGCAGCACACCCCGACACTTATACTCCAGAAAACACAGATAAAAAATACGAAGTTGAATCAAATGGATTAAGATATCAACTTATACAAGAAAAAGCCATTAATTTATTTGGTATTGAAGTAAGCGACGAAGAGCTTAATCAAACTGCAATAGGTTATTCTGCCAGTTTACTTAGAAACTATGGGATACCAAATCCTGACTTTGAATGGGTAAAAGAATTTGCCGAAAAACAGAAAAAAGATAAAAGATTTATGGACAAAGTAGGTGAAATTGCTTTTCAAAGAGCTGTAATTAATCAGTTGAAAAACATTGTAACAGTTGCCGAAGAGCCAACTACTGTAGTAGGATTTTATGAAATTATTAATAAACACAATCACCAACATAATCATTAAAAAATGAACAACGGAAAAGAATTTAGAAAATACGCAGTAAAACATTTAGGCATAAGCAGCAGTCTTGTTGACCACTATATTGAAAATATGACTCCATACATTCTCGAAGAAAGAGAAATGAGAGTATCTCAAATGGATATTTTTTCAAGATTGATGATGGACAGAATTATTTTTCTTGGAACAGGTATTGACGACCAAGTAGCTAATATAGTAATTGGTCAGTTATTATTTTTAGATTCTACAAACCCCGGCAGAGATATTCAAATTTATATCAATTCTCCTGGCGGTTCTGTTTATGCTGGACTTGGAATATATGACACCATGCAATATATAAGTAGTGACATTAGCACTATTTGTACCGGAATAGCTGCAAGTATGGGAGCTGTTTTAATGTGTGCAGGTGCAAAAGGAAAACGCACAGCATTAAAACATTCAAGAGTAATGATACATCAACCACTTGGAGGAGCTCAAGGGCAGGCATCGGATATGGAAATTACTGTAAAAGAAATACAAAAACTAAAAAAAGAACTTTATGATATTCTTGTATTTCACACAGGGCAGCCTTACAAAAAAATAGAAAAAGATGCAGACCGCGATTATTGGCTTACTTCAGAAGAAGCCAAAGAATATGGTATAGTTGACGAAATTTTGATTAAAAAGGTTGTTTAATTATTTCTCATGGCAAATTTAAACTGTTCGTTTTGTGGAAGACCTAAAAATCAGGTAGGGATACTAATAACAGGAATTGACAGTAATATTTGTGATGATTGTGTAATGCAGGCTGTTTCAATTATTGACGAAAACAATAATTCGAAGAAAAAAAACAAAAGCAAAGCGGTACAGCAAAAAATAAAACTTCCAAAAGAAATCAAGGAACACTTAGACCAATGGGTAATTGGACAGGACGAAGCAAAAAAAACTCTTTCAGTTGCTGTTTACAATCATTATAAAAGGCTAAATTATGAAAACGACAATGATGTTGAACTTGAAAAAAGCAATATATTGCTCATTGGTGAAACCGGAACAGGCAAAACTTTACTTGCTAAAACTCTGGCAAAAATTTTAGATGTACCATTTTGTATTGCCGACGCTACTGTACTAACCGAAGCCGGCTATGTAGGTGAAGACGTAGAAAGTATAATTACAAGATTACTTCAGGCATCTGATTATAATGTTGAAGCAGCACAAAAAGGAATAGTATATATTGATGAAATTGACAAGATTTCACGCAAGTCAGATAATCCTTCAATTACACGCGATGTTTCTGGAGAAGGCGTTCAGCAATCATTATTAAAATTACTTGAAGGAACAATAACTAATGTCCCTCCAATGGGTGGCAGAAAACATCCCGAGCAAAAATATATTGCTGTTGATACTTCAAATATTTTATTTATTTGCGGTGGTGCTTTTGAAGGTATTTTAAAAATTATTGAAAGACGATTAAATAAAAATTCTCTTGGTTTTAAAGCAAAAACAAATAAAATAAAAACCGAAAATTCACTTGAAAATGTATCAGCATCAGATTTGCGTAAATATGGATTAATCCCTGAAATTATTGGGCGTTTGCCTGTACTTACTACGCTTCAGCCTCTTGATAAAGATACCTTAAAAAGAATTCTTACAGAGCCAAAAAATGCATTGATTAAACAATATAAAAAAATATTTGAGCTTGAAAATAAAGAATTAATCATTTCTGACGATATTATTGATTTGATTGTAAATACAGCATACAACTGTAAGCTCGGTGCAAGAGGATTAAGAAGTATTTGTGAATCAATTTTTATTGATGCTATGTATGATGCTCCTTCATCAAAAAATAATAAAGTGGAAATAGAAATGAGTTTTGCTTTACAAAAAGTTTCAAAATTCTTTGAGCAGGCTGCATAAAAGTATTTTTATTTAAATTTGTTTTTATTTCTCTTTAATTTATGAATACTGCAAACTACAAATTAATTTTAATTGGCTTACTAATTGCTTCTTTGTTGGGGTATCTTGAATGGAGTAAATTTAATAATACTTTTCTTTTTGAAGCAGAATATTTGATAATATCAAAATTGTTTTCAAACCCTGTATCAGTAGTTCATCCATTAACTATAATACCTATGGTAGGACAAATTTTACTTATCATTTCTTTATTTCAAAAACAACCTAAAGCTAAACTTGTATTTTCGGCAATAGCTTCAATAGGAATTTTGTATTTATTAATTCTGTTTGTAGGAATTTTAAGTAAAAATTTCAAAATTGTTGTTTCTACAACTCCGTTTTTGATATTATCTTTTTTTGCTATTAAATATACTTTATCAAATAAATCTAAAAAATAATTTTATTTAGATTTTACCAATTCATTTCTTAATGGATTTAGTATAAAAAATAAAAATGAAAATAGTCTGTTTTAGTTTAATTTTAATACTTATTCAACTGATATCATTAAAATCAAATGCCCAAAATTATGGAAACAGCGGCTTTGATATTACTATCGGTTATCAATACCAAAAGTATCATGCCATTGAGATTGGAATTGGCCATGGTTCAAGGGGAGATGAATTGGGTTCGCTTATATACAGAAATTATCATATATGCAGTGAAATTTTATTTAATACTCCTCAAAAAACAATTACTGGTTTTAAGATCGGCTATTCGTGGTCAGCCGTTGCCGGAACTGTTGCTGCTCAAGCATTGTACTACACAAATTTTGAAAAATCAGCTTTAGCATTTCGTCCAGAAATAGGATTATCACTTGCAGGTATGATTGACCTTGCTTACGGATATAATTTTTATATTATTGACAAGCTTAATCAAACCGGCAAAAATGTATTTAGTGCTCGACTAACTATTGGTCAGTCAACTTTTAAAAAAAAGAACAAATCAAAAATTAAAACATAATTGGGATAAACTTAAATCCTTCACCATTAGTATAACTGATTGCAGGTAATGGAACTTTGTAAGAGTTGAGAATACTTAAAGCTATTTTTTGCCATCTTTTTTTCACTTTCAGTTTTTCCAGATTAATATCAGGGCTAATATAAAACTGCGATTTTCTCTTAATAATTGAATAATTGTATTGTTTGTCATCTTTTAGCCATATATTATCATCGCCGCCGTACATATTTTTTGCACCATAACCAATAGAAAAATCGAGCCATTCAGGCAATTTACTATTTTTGTAAAAAGAATGAGGATTTACATTTATCCAATAAGTTTGTCCGTTGTAATCTTTTAATA
Source organism: Bacteroidia bacterium (assembly GCA_020849295.1). Classification (GTDB taxonomy): domain Bacteria; phylum Bacteroidota; class Bacteroidia; order NS11-12g; family UBA9320; genus JABWCE01. The sequence goes on along the minus strand of JADLGN010000016.1, from coordinate 60,643 downwards.
AATTTTCATAAAAATTTTTACCGAAAATATCAGGTCTTACTTTTCTTATTGAAGATGGGAAATATGAATATTTAACAGAAATCCTATTTTCATTCCAAAATAATTGTTGAGATAAAACAAGCCCAGTACCAAAAGTATTTGCTGCAACATCATAGACTGAAAATCCCCATTCGTCAGAAAATCCATCAAAAATTTCGAATGTTGTTTGATAAATAAAACTGTAGGCACAACCCATAATTACTGATTTACGATGTGAAAAACCCGACCATTCAAGCATTTTAGAACTGAATTTTGCTTCAACATAAGCACTAAAAGTATGACCTGCTTTATCTAATCCATGCCATTGTCTTCCATCATTATAAAAATGAAATTTTGAGTTTTTATAATCTTTATACCAAAGGTTGTATAATGCCCCCATATTAGAAAAATAAACAACTCCCAATGAAGAAACCATTATTTTCTTTCTTTTTAAAGTATCATGTGAGAAATTTGTTGATTTAGCATATTTGATAAATAATAAAAGTAAAATTAGAATGTAAAATTTTGTGTATTGTTTAAGTCTTATTTTAGAAAACAAAGTCATTGAAAATATTATTTCAATATTTCATTCTTCGTATTTTCAAGAATTTGAAAAGCTTCTTCAGAATTTTCAGCTTCTGCATATATTCTTAAAACAGGCTCTGTTCCTGATGGTCTTATCATAACCCAACAATTATTACTAAGGTAATATTTGTATCCGTCAATATCTTCTTCTGATTGAATTTGATATTCTCCAAAATTTTTATACGCTTTACTTTCACAAGCATCAATTACTCTTTTCTTAATTGTTTCATCAATATGCAAATCGTATCTTTCGAGTGCAAATTTGCCGGTAATTTCATAAATTTCTTCTATAAGCTCGCTAATACTTTTACCTGTTAAAGTCATAAATTCTAAAATGGCAAGACCTATCCATATTCCATCTCTTTCAGGGATATGACCTTTTATAGCTATACCTCCAGATTCTTCACCTCCTACAAGTACATCTTCGCTTATTATTTTATCACAAATATATTTAAAGCCAATTTTTGTTATTTCTTGCTCAAGCCCATAATGTTTGCACAATTTAGCAATTCTTGAAGTACAACTAAAACTGTTTACAACCTTTCCTTTTAGTCCCTTGTACTTGTGCAAATACTGTATCAGCAGTAAAATTATATGATGCGAATCAATAAAACTTCCTTTATTGTCATATAGTCCTATTCTATCTGCATCTCCATCTGTTGCAATTCCTATATCAATATCTTCGGCTATTGAAATTAGGCTTGATAATTCTGATAAGTTTTTGTGTATTGGTTCAGGAGCTTGTCCGTCAAATCCCGGATTTCTTTCACAATGCAAAAATGTAGCATCTGGCAATAGTTTTCTCATTGCACTTTGCCCTGCTCCATACATTGCATCATAAGCAATTTCTATGTTTGAATTAAGAATTGATTTTATATTTATCTCATTTCTTACTTTTTCAATATAGTTTTTTTCTAAATCTTCAAACACTACTAAACCATCACTTACATAAAAATCAAAAGTGTTGTAATTATTTGATAATTCATTAGGAATATAGTTTTCTACTTTACTTATTTCTTCTGGTACAGCAGGGCCTCCAAATGAATCCTTAATTTTATATCCATTGTATTCTGGTGGATTATGACTTGCTGTAATTACAATTCCAGCATCTGCTTTATATTGCAAAGTGGCAAGCGAAACCATTGGTGTACTTGCAAAACTGTGTGACACTATACATTTTATTTTATGAAATGAAAATACTCTTGCACATGCTTTCATAAACATTTCGCCTCCAAAACGGCAATCGTAACCTATAATAACAGCAGGGTTTTTACTTTTTTTATCGAGTATCCACAATGCAGTTCCTTCTGCCACTCTCATTACATTGTATTCTGTAAATTCACGAGCTATTATTGCTCTCCATCCGTCAGTTCCAAATTTTATTTTTGTCATTTAATTTTTTTAGTGTTTTACTAGAATTATATCTCCGTTTAATAATTTACTTAATATTTCTTTTGATTTAAAAGGTTGAATTTCTTCATTATTTACATGAGTAATATTTAATTCATAACCTTTTTCAAGCAAAAATTCATTTAATGGTTTAAAATTAACAGTTATTCCAATTTTATTAATCATATCTGATGTGTAATATGGTAAACTTAAATTTTCCATTACAAATTGCACTGATGAAATTTTGTTGATTATTCCATCTTCATCATATTTTATTACTTCAGTTACTTTAATTTTTGAAAATACTATTTCCGGATTATTTTTAAAATAATTAGAGTCAATTCCAGCTTCTTTATTATACAACTCATCTGTATTTTCCTCAAAAAAACCAGAAACGGATGAAAACAATAACTTGTTTTGCAAACTATCATTGTTCAATATTTCAAACTTTACAAGTTTAATTTTTGATTTTTTCTTAATATCAGACAAGTATTTTATTTTAGGATTTTCAAAAATATACTTTTTAATTTTTAATGATTTCAATGGACTATCTTTAAAATCATCATTGCCAAACTGAACTATTGCAAAATTAAATTTCATGTTTTTAAATACTTCTTCATAAGAAATATTTACAAATCCGTTTGCATTACAAGGTATGTTTATTTTCTCAAGTAGTTTTTTTACATCTTCATAATCAACAAAGCCATAAGAAACATTGCCTTCTGAGGTTTTATTGATAAAGGTAAAACCAATTATAGATTTCTCAAAGTAATTATTATTCAACTCCCATATCTCGTGAATAAACAGGTTTTCTAAACTCTCAAAAGTAGTATTGCTCGATTTTTGAATATGTGTAAGCGTAGCAGGGCTTATTCTAATTTCTTTATTAGGATTGTTCCATAAATTTATCAATCCGTCCATAATTTTAGGGTAAATAAACTTAGGAAATTCTTTTACTATATTATATCCAAGAGAGTCTGGTTGCTGATGAATATTTACACTTAATAGAACTTTGGTTGCATCAAATGATTTCATGTGTCCCGCAAAAATTTTGCAGGAAACAATAATTAAAACTAAAGCACAAATATTTCTTAAATATCTCAATTAATTGAATGCGTTATCGCCTGTAATTTCATAGCCTAAAATAAGCAGATGAATATCGTGAGTGCCCTCATAGGTAACTACTGACTCTAAATTCATCATGTGTCGCATAATTGGGTAATCTCCAGTAATACCCATTGCCCCTAGCATTTGTCTTGCTGTTCGAGCTACATTTAATGCCATATCTACATTATTTCTTTTTGCAAGACTTATTTGTGATGGTGTTGCTTTGCCTTCATTCATTAAAGTGCCTAAACGCCAGCATATCAATTGGGCTTTTGTAATATCAGTAAGCATTTCTGCTAATTTTTTCTGTTGCAATTGAAAACCGCTAATTGACTTACCAAATTGTTTTCTTTCTTTACTATATCTTAATGCTGTATCGTAGCAATCCATTGCTGCTCCAACTACTCCCCAGCTTATTCCGTATCGTGCAGAATTTAGGCAGGTAAGAGGACCTTTTAGTCCTTGCACATTTGGAAATATATTTTCTTTTGGAATTTTTACATTGTCAAATACCAGCTCTCCTGTAGCAGAGGCTCTCAAACTCCACTTTTTGTGTGTCTCTGGAGTTGACAATCCTTCCATACCGCGTTCTGCTATCAATCCTCGCACTATACCTTTTTCGTCTTTTGCCCAAACTACAGCTATATCAGCAAATGGAGCATTCGAAATCCACATTTTAGCTCCGTTTAGCAAATAGTAATCTCCCTTGTCTTCAATTCGGGTAATCATTGCTCCGGGATCTGAGCCATGATTGGGTTCTGTTAGCCCGAAACATCCCATAATTTCGCCGGATGCAAGTCTTGGCAAATATTTTCTTTTTTGTTCTTCGCTACCAAACTTATAAATCGGATACATTACAAGCGAGCCCTGAACAGATGCTGTAGAACGAATTCCGCTGTCTCCTCTTTCAAGTTCCTGCATTGCAAGTCCATAAGAAATATAATCAAGTCCGCCACATCCGTATTCAACCGGCAATTGGGGTCCATAACAGCCAATTTCACCTAATCCTTTTTTAATAAAATCAGGAAAAATTGCCTCATGACAACATACGTCAATTATCGGTGAAATTTCTTTTTTAACCCAATCTCTTATCGAATCACGTATTAGCTTATGTTCTTCTGTAAGTAAATCATCTATTTCATAAAAATCAGGTTGCTTAAACTGGTCATTGATTTTTTGGTTTTGTTTAAATTTTAATAATTCTTCCTGTGTCATAATTTAATATGGCAAAAATAAAACTTTAATTTGCAAGCAAAATAAGATTTTAAAAAAATGAGAGGAACACTTTTATTCAATAATATAAAACTATATGGTTTTCATGGTTCGCATAGCGAAGAATTGCAAATTGGAAATTATTTTATAATAAACATTAAAGCTACATTAAAAAATAATTTTCTATCTCAAATCAAGTCTTTGAATGAAACAATAGATTATGAAAACCTTTACGAATCTGTAAAGAGAGAATTTGAAAAAAGAGAAAATATAATAGAAAATGTTGCATTAAACATAATTAAAGTGCTAATTACAGAATTTCCTCAGGTTGACAAATGGACTTTAAAAATTTCTAAAGAAAACCCTACCGGTACCGGTAGTTTTTATCCTGAGTTTGTATTAGAAAACTAAGAAAAATACACAAAACTTGAATTAATAATTCTAAAATATATGTATAATAAAATTTAACCGTAAATACTACATATCGGGCAATTTTCTTTTATATGTCCTCTTGCAGGACAATACTTACGACCATAGTAAATTATTTGTAAATGCAAAGTATTCCATTTTTTCTTTGGGAATAAATTTTTTAGGTCGCTTTCAGTTTGAACTACATTTTTACCTGAGCTTAGCCCCCAGCGTTCAGCAAGTCTATGAATATGTGTATCAACAGGAAAAGCTGGTACACCAAAAGCTTGGCTCATAACTACAGATGCAGTTTTGTGACCTACTCCAGGAAGTTTTTCAAGCTCTTCAAATGTATGTGGGACTTTTCCGTTATACTTTTCAATTAAAATTCTGCTGAGATTGTAGATAGCATTGGACTTTGCGTTTGAAAGTCCACAAATTTTTATAATTTCTTTTATTTCTTCTACACTCAGTTTTACCATTTCATAGGGGTTTGGGGCTTTTTTAAACAATGCAGGAGTTACGTGGTTCACTCGCTCATCAGTACATTGTGCCGAAAGCAATACAGAAATAAGTAAAGTATATGAATCACTATGAACCAAAGGAATTGGCGGTTCAGGAAATAAGTCTTCAAGAATATGAACAATATGATTTATTTTTTTCTTAGTATTATTTGTTTTCATTTATTGAAATATTAATTCAATTTAAAAGAAAGATTCTAAAATTTCTTTTTCGCTAATATTTATCAAACTTGGCAGAAATTTACTATTCCATATTTTCATTGATATTGAATCGCAATCATGCTTAGTTCCGATTAGCAAATTTTCAATAATTTCAATTTCACTTTTAGATAAAAATTCGCTAAAACATTCAGCACTTATAATAATCCCTTTGTCGGTATTAAGTTTTATTTTAAATTGTTTGTTATTTAATATAGTTTCTTTCTCAAAAGAGTATTTAGGAGAATATCCGTAATTCCATTGCCAATTTTTGTATTTTTCTTCTGCAATTTTCTCGATTTTTTCAATATCATATAAATTTAGTTTATACTCTATCCCGTTGTAGTTTTCTTTTATAAAAAAATTAAAAACCTGCATTTTAAACTCACTTACTGAAATTTTTTCATTAAGAAAACTTGATATGTTTGCCACCTTACTTTTTACTGATTTCACGGCTTTATCAGTATAATTACTTGAATTTTCACTTAAAGCAAATTTCAAATTTTGCAGATTAGAACTAAACAATAATGTTCCATGATGTAAAATTTTTTTCTGTCTGTGAAAAACATGTTCAGCATTTCCTGATACTTTTTTCCCTTCAATCAATATATCGTTCCTACCAGAAAACTCGGCATAAATACCTATTTGAGCTAAAAAAGCAATTACAGGATTTATAAATTTTTTAAAATCAATTCCAGGATTTTGATTTTCATATTTTTTAATAAAAGTAAAATTTATATTTCCTGAATCATGAAAAACAGTTCCACCTCCCGAAAGTCTTCTCACAACTTTAATGTCATTTGATTTTACATAAGAATAGTTTATTTCGGCAAGTGTGTTTTGATGTTTTCCAATTACAACTGCATTGTGGTTTTGCCAAATCAAAATAATATCATTGTCAAAATTATTCAATAAATATTCTTCGAGAGCCTGATTAAAATAAGGTTCTACCAAATTATTGTTAATAAGAAGCATTAAAAAAAAAATGAAATCAGGCTAACATTTTAAGCAAGCTGTAAGCAGCCTCTTCGCCTTTATTGCCATATTTACCGCCTGCTCTGTCAATAGCTTGTTGTAAATTTTCGGTAGTAAGAACTCCAAATACAATAGGTTTGTTAAGATTTAATCCTACCTGCATAATTCCCATTGCAGCAGAATTGCATATATAATCGTAATGTGAAGTTTCGCCTCTAATTACACAACCTATGCAAATTACACCATCTATTTCGGCATGTTTGGCAATTTTTTGAGCTGCAAGTGGTAGTTCAAATGCACCTGGCACATTGCAAACAATAATATTTTTAATTTTTACACCTGTTTTTTGCAAAGTTTCAATAACTCCTTTGCACATAGCAGAAGTAATTTCATAATTCCACTCAGAGCAAACAATTCCTATCCTGTAATTTTTACCATCAGGCAATGAAGACAAATCGTGGGTTAATATTTTGCCAACTGATGACATTATTACTCGGGAGTTTTTCCAAGATGAGCCATAGCACGGGCTATATATTTCATTGATAATTGTGCTTGCCTTGACTCTTTATATTTATCTTTTATCATTGTATAAGCTTTTACAGCTTCTTCCCATTTTTTCACTTCTTCATAATGCAATCCTGCTTTCATCAAGTACATAGGTGAAGTATAAAGATTTTCTCTTTTTTGGGCAGCCTGCATATATGTATCAGCAGCTTTTGCAATGTCTCCTAATTCTGAATAGCAATCTGCTCTTAAGCCAATTATCATTGATGACATTATTTCGTCTGTAAAACTTGCTTTTTCAAGATATTCAAGTGCTTTATTAAATTCGTTTTTGCTCATATATGCTCTTCCTGCATAGTATTTTGCAAGATTACCGGCTTTAGTACTTCCATATTCATCAGCCACATCGGGTGCAGATGAATACTTGCCATCTCCTTTCAATACTTTGTCCATTGAGTCTTTTTCAAAATATCTTTCTGCCATAAAAAGTTGAGCCGAAGCTTCTTTTTCCTGTCCAGGCAAATAATATTTAAAGTAATAAATAACACCTGCAATTATTGCAATAAGTACAATTAAACCGATATTGGCATTTTTTCGGTTGTTTTCGTACCATTTTGTTGCTTCTTCAATTTTTAATGATTTAAGCCAGTTTGGATTGTTGTTTTCTGTTGTCATTTTAAATTATTCTATAATAAATGGATATTCTTCTTTATATACGTCTTTGTAAAGTTCTTCAATTTCAGGGAAAGGAGAATTTTCAGCAAATTCTACAGATTCGGTAACAATTTTTTCAACTTCAATTTCTATTTTTTCTAAATCTTCTTCTGTTGACCATCCTTTATCAATTAAAACCTTTCTTATTTTTTCAATTGGGTCTTGTTGTTTGTATTCTTCAAGTTCTTCTTTGGTTCTATACTTTGCAGGGTCGCTCATACTATGACCTCTATATCTGTAAGTTTTTATTTCTAAAAAAGTAGGTCCTTCACCATTTCTAGCTCTCTTGGCAGCTTCGCTTATTGCTGTGTGAACTGTTTCGCAATTCATTCCGTCAACTTGTGATGTAGGCATATCAAACGCAGTTCCTATTTTGTAAATATCAATTACATTGGTTGATCGCTCAACAGATGTTCCCATTGCATATTCGTTGTTTTCGCAAACAAAAATTACAGGAAGTTTCCATAGCATCGCCATATTAAAAGTTTCGTACAATGCTCCCTGTCTGGCTGCCCCATCACCAAAATAGCAAACACAAAGATTTTTTGTTTCTTTATATTTTTCGGCAAATGCAATACCAGCACCAAGCGGAATTTGACCGCCAACTATACCATGCCCCCCAAAAAAATTATGAACTTTGCTGAACATGTGCATACTTCCTCCTTTACCTTTGCTGCATCCGGTAATTTTACCAAAAAGTTCTGCCATTACCTCGTTTGCGCTCATTCCGCAAGCTAAGGCATGAGCATGGTCGCGATATGCAGTAATTATTTTATCGCCTTTTTGTAAGGCACTCATTGTTCCGCTAATTACTGCTTCCTGACCAATATATAAATGGCAAAAACCTCTTATTTTCTGAAGTCCGTATAGTTGAGCTGTCTTTTCTTCGAATTTTCTCATCAAAGTCATTTGCTCAAACCAATTTAAATAAATTTCTTTATTAAAACTTAATTTTGCCATTATTTTTTTAATGCAAGCCGCAAAAATATAAAAGTCCGTTGTTTTTAAAAAACATTTCTATAAATCAATTTAAAAGTCATGAACAACTAAATCTTGATTTGGTTGAAGGATTAAATATTTTTTGTGGAAAAAACGGCACAGGAAAAACAAATGTTATTGATGCTATATATCTGCTACTTAACGGCAAATCATATTTTAACTCAAATGATAACTTATGTATTAAGCAGGATGAAAATTATTTTTTACTTAAAGGAAATATTTTAAAAAATTCAGATGAACTAAAATTGATGGTTTCTTACCAAACGGGGAAAAGAAAAAATATAAAATGCAATGAAAAATCAATTTCAAAAATGATAGAATATTTTGGAAAATTTCCTTGTGTAATGATAGCTCCGGGTGATATAGAAATAATTAACGGAGATAGCGAACATCGCAGATTTTTTTTTGATTATCTATTTTCAATTATTGACTCCTCGTATCTTAATCATCTTGTACAATACAACAAAGTACTTGAGAACCGCAATAAGCAATTGAAAATTTTTATTGAAAACAATACTTTTGACAATGACTTATTAGATATATATAATAATCAACTTGAATTGCACGGCAATTATCTTTTCAAATCAAGAAATGAACTTACTCAGCTTTTTAAAAAATATTTTGAACAAGCAAATTTATTTATTAGTGATGGAAATGATATGATTAAGTTTTTATATCAAAGCGGGCTACAAACGACAGATTATAAAACAGGATTTTTGCAAAGTTTGCAAAAAGACAGAGTTTTGGGGCGAACCACATTTGGCATACATCGCGATGATTGGGGTTTTGAAATAAATAATTTACCCTTAAAAAAAACAGGCTCACAAGGACAGATAAAATCATTTCTTATTTCTTTAAAATTTGCAATGTTCAATCTTATTTTAGAAAAAAAACAAGTTAAACCAATTCTTTTATTAGATGATATTTTTGAGAAAATTGACAATTACAGAATAGAAAAATTAAAGGAAATAATAAGTAATGCAGAAATTGGTCAGGTCTTTATAACAGACACAAGTATTGACAGGATTAATGAGATTTTTAGCTCAACAGTTAAAAAGAAAATTATCAATTTCTGATTTATTAAATTATCTGGTAAAACTTTTTTAGTTAATTTAAAAAAAAACTTGTTGGTTTGAAAACAGATTATATGACAAGTGATGAAAAACCAATAAAAAGCATAATAAACGAGTTGTTGAATACCTATCGACTCACTGGAAAAATTGATGAACTTAAAATTTGGAGTAACTGGGGAGAAATTGTAGGAACTATAATAGCAAAAAATACCAAAAAACTCCAGTTAAAAGGTACAACATTAAAAATATATGTAGAATCTGCACCACTCAAAAATGAATTAATCTTTCATCGAACTGTACTTATTGAAAAGATAAATTTATATTTTAACAAACAAGTTGTAAATGAAATTCAAATAATGTAATGAAACATAAAATAGCACCTTCAATATTATCAGCTGATTTTGCAAATCTTGAACGAGATGTTGTAATGATAAATAATAGCAATGCAGACTACATACATGTAGATGTAATGGATGGTGTTTTTGTACCAAATATTTCGCTTGGATTGCCAATAGTAAAAGCAATTAACAAAGTAGCACAAAAACCCCTTGACGTTCATTTGATGATTGTAAAACCCGAAAATTATATTGTAGAATTTAAAAACGCTGGAGCCTCAATTCTTACAGTACACTTTGAGGCGAGCACACACTTGCACCGAACAGTTTTTGCAATAAAAGAAAATGGGATGAAAGCTGGTGTAGCATTAAATCCACACACACCTATTTACTTACTTAAAGATATTATTAAAGATATAGATTTGGTATGTTTAATGAGTGTAAATCCGGGATTTGGAGGACAAAAATTTATTGAAAACACTTACAGTAAAGTAGCCGAATTAAAAGAAATGATAACTATTCAAAATTCAAATGCTATGATAGAAATAGATGGAGGCGTAACTTTTGATAATTACAAAAAACTAATAAACGGTGGAGCAGATGTATTAGTAGCAGGAAATACCGTTTTTGCATCATCAAACCCTTTAGAAACTATAAATTTACTAAAAAAACAATAAACTAAAATTATTTTGGTTTAAGAAAAGTAACATTTCAAAAAAATCGTAAATATTAAGTTTTATATATTAATTTGCATTTCTCTTATATCAATTAAGGGATTTTCGCAATCGTATATTTCAGGACATATTACTGACAGCAGCGGTAAGGCTATTGCAGATGTTTCAGTTTTTACTTCAGATCAATTGAATTTTACTTTTTCTGATAATAATGGCTATTATAAATTAAAAGTTCCATCAGAGCATATAATTACCTTGTTTTTTAGCTTTCTTCAAAAACGCGAAAAGAAAACAGTACAAAATCTCAAAAAAGGAGAAACATTTGTTTTAAATATTAAAATAGACATTAGCAAAGATATACAGGAAATAACCAAATATGGCGAAAAAGACCGCAATCAAATAAGTACAATAAATATAGAAGGGAAAAAACTTGAAAGATTTCCGTCAGTAACAGGTACGATTGAATCTTTTTTGAAGTATTTTGGTGCAACTTCAAACAATGAACTTAGTTCGGGATACAATGTAAGAGGCGGAAACTATGATGAAAACCTTGTGTATATAAACAATATTGAAGTATATCGCCCATTTATAATTAGAGCCGGTCAGCAAGAAGGACTTAGTGTAATAAACCCTGAAATGGTAGATAGAGTTAGTTTTTCGAGCGGAGGTTTTGAGGCAAAATATGGCGACAAACTTAGCAGTGTTTTAGATATACAATATAAAACACCACGAAAATATGAAACAACTGTAAAAGCAAGTTTTATGGGAACAGATATTACAATAGGCAATCAAAGCAAAAACAGGAGATTAAGTTTTATTATTGGTGCCAGATACAGAAGTAACAGATTATTGTTCAACTCACTTGATATAAGCGGTGATTATCGTCCTTTGAATGCCGATTTGCAATCATTTATCAGGTATAGATTTTCAAAATCGTGGAGTATTTCACTTCTTTCAAATTTAGCATATAATAAATTTTCGCTTGTTCCGTCTGACAGGCAAACTTCTTTTGGCACGGTAAATACTGCTTTAAAATTAAATATTTATATGGGAGGTTTAGAACAATTAAAATATTTCATTGCATTAAATGGGCTAACTTTTCAATATAAATCAAATAAAAATACAGATTTTAAAATAATAGCTTCGCACTATACTACAAACGAAAATGAGCAAAACACTACTGAAGGCGCTTATGGTTTATATGAATTAGACAACAATCTCGGTTCTGAAAAAATAGGTAAAGAAAAAAGAATGTTGGGTGTGGGTTATTTTATAAATAATGCAAGAAATGAATTAAAAGCTGACGTTTATAACGGATGTTTTATTTTAAATAAACAAAAAAACAAATCAAACTGGACTATAGGCTCAAAATATCAAAATGAAAAAATAGATGATAAAATAAATGAATGGAAATACAATGACTCAGCCGGACACAACATTTCATTAAACAGAAAAAACGGAGAAAATATAATTCTTGATGAAAGAATTAAAGCTACTAATTCGGTTTCAAGTTTTAGAATTAGCAGTTTTATTCAAAATAATATTTTAATCAAACAAAATATTAATTTCAGAGTAAACGCAGGTATCCGTCATCAATTCTGGAGTTTTAATAATGAAAATATTATAAGTCCGCGTTTTAATATTTCTATTGAACCAAATAAAAAATTTAATGATACATTATTGAAAAAATTAAAAAATATCAATCAATTTGATTCATTAAAAAAACGTGATTATATGCTAAAATTTTCTTTTGGAATTTATTTTCAATCTCCATTTTACAGAGAAATGCGTAAATTAGATGGCAGTATTAATAAAGGTATAAAATCACAGCAAAGCACTCATTTTGTTTTTGGATACGATTTAAATTTTAAAGCATGGGAAAGACCATTTAAACTTGTAAGCGAAATTTACTATAAAAATATGAAAAATCTTATACCATATTATATAGATAATGTAAGAATACGATACTATGGCGAAAATGCTTCAAAAGCTTACTCAACAGGTATAGATACAAGAATAAACGGAGAATTTATTTCAGGATTAGAATCATGGTTAAATTTTTCATTACTTCAAACTCAGGAAAACATTACATATATAAATAAAGATGGATTAAAAAAACAAAGTGGATATATTAGAAGACCTACAGACCAAAGAGTGAATTTTTCAATCTTGTTTGCAGACGAACTTAATATTGATAAAACCTATAAAATGCACCTTGGACTTGTATTTGGAAGCCGATTACCATATTATTTTAATGGCGAAAACAGATATACATCATTGCCCAATACCATACCTCCATATCGTAGAGTTGATATAGGATTTTCAAAAGAAATAATTGGCGGATATGCCAAACCCTCAGAAAAATGGAATAGAATAGAAACACTTTGGTTAAGTTTTGAAATATTTAATTTATTGCAATTCAACAATACCGTATCGTATATTTGGGTAAAAGATATAAATAATCTAACTTATGGAGTACCAAATTATCTTACAGGCAGAAGAATAAATTTAAGAATGATTTTAAAGCTCAAATAAATCTTTTAAAAAAATCATAATAAAATACTTGCATAGTAAAAATAGATTTCCCACATTTGTACTTTATACCCAAATATGTCAAATAACTACTTTTTAAAATCAATTTTAGTAGTAAGTATTATAGCTTCAAGCTTGTATTCAAAGGCACAGCATGATCCTTACTATACTCATTTCAGGTTCAATCAGCAAGCATACAACCCTGCTGCTGCAGGAGTAAAAGTTGATAATATTTGTATAACTGCACTTACCCACTTCCAGTACAGACAATATAATGACCAAACATTTGTCAGAGGAACTGAAATTGGTAACAACCCTGAAGTAATAAAAAATGTAGCACCTGAAACACATAATTTAAATGTCAACACATTATTAAACATTGACAAAAAAGGTAGAAATAAAGTAGGAGTTGGATTTACATTACTTGCCGATAAAGTTGGTTTTATGAAAACAACAACTATGAAAGGACAAGTTAATTACAAACATACACTTCAAGGCAATTTTAACTTTGTGTCATTTGGATTAGAAGTTGGCTCTACATCTTTTGGATATGATGACCCAAAATTTAAATATATAGACCCGGGAGACAAACATATTCCAACACAAGGAGGAAATGCAGCAAACCTTGACTTAGGAATAGGATTTATGTATTCACAAAAAACTTTCTTAAAAAAAATTCAGGACTTTTATGTTGGAGTAGCCTACAATCACCTAAATGCTGCAAAATATCAGTTTACATTAACAATGGCAGACAATAGCCAAGGTTCTGTTGATATGGATTTTGTAAGATATCTATATTTATCAACAGGAGGAGATTATGCTTTGGCAAATAAAAATTGGAAATTAGAACCTGCAATACTTGTAAAATATAATCCTAAATTACAGATAGACTTAAGTACAACTGCACTTTATGCTAATTCATTAAGATGCGGATTAGGGTATCGTTCGGCAGCAGATGCTCTTTCATTAATTGTTGGAATTGAAAAGTGGGGTGTACAAATTGGATATTCTTACGATATAACCATGACAAAAATAAGAAGAGTGAGTGACGGAACACATGAAGTATTTGCAAAATATTGTATTCCAATTTCATTTCCACCACCTCCCGAAAAAATATTCAGACTATCACCAAGATTTTTAGGAAAAGGAGCATATTAAATTTTTTAAATATTTACACAATAATTACAAAGAACAAGTCGTTAATAAAAAGAATTTTAAAAAAAAATAATCTTGAATTTAAAATTAAATAAATTATTATTGCAAGTTCAAAAAAATATAACCATAGTAAAATGAGAAGAATAGGAAAAATTCTTACAATAGCAGGTTTGATGTTCATGGCAAGTTGTATGAACCAAAACAGAGGAGAGTTAACAGGTGTGCCCGGACGCAAGCCATGGTTTCATCCACAGCCTTATGGTACAGTATATGTAAAAACGGGAACATTTCATACCGGACAGAGTGATCAGGATATTTTTCGCTCATATATTGCACCAAACAAGCAGGTATCTATTGCTGCAATGTGGGTTGACGAAACAGAAATAACGAATAACGAATATCGTCAGTTTGTATATTATGTGATTGACTCGTTAGCAAGAACAATAACTGAACTAACTCAAGAAATTGAAAATGCAGGTGATAATTATGTAATTTTAGACTATAAGAAAAAAATAGATTATAAAAGTGAAGATCTTGATCAGATGTATTACACTCCAGGCGAAAGATTCAGACACAAAAAACAATATGACACAGACAAGTTAATATTTACATACCAATGGATTGATTACCGTGAAGCTGCAGCTACACAAAAAGGCACAAAAAAGCGTAGTTCATTTGTTAAAAACGAATCTGTGCCAATTTATCCTGATACTCTATGCTGGATAAGAGATTTTGCTTATAGTTATAATGAACCTATGACCAGACAATACTTCTGGCATCCAAAATATGATGACTATCCAGTAGTAGGTGTAAACTGGAAACAAGCAAAAGCATTTTGCAAATGGCGTACAGAATGGTTAAACAGATATTGGGAATCAATTGGTCAACCAATTACTGAAGAATTCCGTCTTCCTACTGAATTTGAATGGGAATACGCTGCAAGAGGTGACAGGGATAACAATATGTACCCATGGGGTGGCCCATATACAAGAAACAGTAAAGGTTGTTTCTTGGCAAACTTCAAACCTAACAGAGGCGATTATATGGGAGATGGAGGAATGTGTCCGGTAAGAGCAGATGCATACTTCCCTAATGATTATGGACTATATAATATGGCAGGAAACGTAGCTGAATGGACTATAAATGCATATTCAGAATCTACTCATCAGTTTTCACATGATTTAAATCCAGATTATCAATACGACGCAAGAGAAGATGAATCAATTACTATGAAACGTAAAGTTATTAGAGGAGGTTCGTGGAAAGATATTGCATATTTCATACAAAATGGGAGTCGTACTTATGAATATCAGGACACATGCAAATCATATATAGGATTTAGATGCGTTCAAACATACATAGGCAGATCTGCAATGGATAAAAAATAAAATAAAATAAAATAAAATAAATCAAATTAAAATTTAAAAAAGTACAAAAATGAGCAAAAGTGTATTTGAAAGTAAAGGATTTAAGAAGTTCGTTTCTATGGCTTACGGGCTTGGAGCTTCAATTGTAATTATTGGTGCATTATTTAAAATTATGCACTGGGAGTTTGCTGACCAATTATTGATTTTAGGTATGACTACCGAAGCGATAATATTTGCAATTTCAGCATTTGAACCTGTTCATCAAGAACTTGACTGGACATTAGTTTATCCTGAATTAGCAGGAATGGACAGCGGTCCTAAGAAAAAGGCAGACCCTGTTGCACAACAATTAGACAAAATGCTTGCTGAAGCTAAAATTGGTCCAGAATTAGTTGAAAGTTTAGGTGTAGGATTAAAATCACTTAGTTCAAATGTTAGCAATATGGCTGATTTGTCAAACGCTACTGTTGCTACTAAAGAATATACTGAACATATTCAAAAAGCTACTGCTAATATGAGTTCAATGAGTTCAACATACTCCAGAACTATTGAAGCATTAAATCATTTAGCTGATTCTACAGAATCATTAAAAAATGTTTCAGGTCAAATGAGCGGTGTAGGTCAAACATTTAATGATTTACAAGGCAATTTGAATGCATTGAATAAAATTTATGGTGGTATGCTTACTGCAATGAGACCATAATAATTTTAGTATATAAAGAATTATAAAATAAAAAACTAAGAAAGAGAAAATGGCAGGCGGAAAACTATCGGCAAGGCAGAAGATGATTAATATGATGTATCTCGTATTAACAGCAATGCTTGCCTTGAACGTATCAAAAGAAATATTAAAAGCATTTCACTTGATGGAAGTTAGTTTTAACCAAGCCAATAGTAACGTTGATAAGAAAAACCAAAATATTCTTGAAGCTTTGCAAGAACAAGCAAACAATAGAAAAGATGAAGTTGGTCCATATTATGAACGTGCATTGGAAGTTAAAAAAGTATCAGGTGAATTTGTAAAATATATTGAAGAATTAAAAAAGACTCTTATTACTAAAGCCGACGGTAGAAAAATACCTGAACATGGTGAAAAAGATGGTGAAACTGAATTAGCAATGGCTGATAATATTGAGTTACATGCACATTATTTATTCAAAAACCCAAAAGATGCAAAAGCTAAAGAGCTTACTGACCAGGTAAATAATACACGTACAAAATTACTTGATTTATTAAAAGATGATGCGAAAGTGAAAGTAGATGAAAAAGACAGAAATAAAATTGCAACACTTACCAATCTTAAAACCGATTATGACACTAAAAAATACCCAAGTTGGGCTGTAATGTACTTTGAACATTCCCCGCTTGCAAGTGTTATTACTATGCTTACAAAAATCCAGAATGACTGTAGAAATACTGAAGCTGATATTATAGAAGCATTGACTAGGAATATAGATAAGAAAAAAGTATCTTTTGATAGATTAGAAGCAAAAGTAATTGCAAATTCAACTGCTGTAATGGTTGGTTCAGAATATAAAGCAGAGGTTTTATTAGTGGCATCAAATTCAAAATCAGAAAATCCGGTTGTAGTTGGAGGTAGAACATTACCAATGGAAGATGGCAAAGGAATTTATACTGCACGACCATCTAATCAAGGTACATTTAAATGGAACGGAACAATTCAGGTTAAAGGACCTGAAGGAACAGTGTCTTATCCATTTGAAGCCGAATACCAAGCATTTCAAGGAGCAGCTACAATTTCGGCAGATGCTATGAATGTTTTATATATAGGTCTTGAAAATCCAATTTCTATTGCAGTTGCCGGATATACTCCAAACGATATTGTAGCAACAATTTCGGGAGGTTCACTATCAAGGTCTGGAAAAGGTTGGATAGCAAAAGTATCTTCACCCGGTAAAGCTACAATTACAGCTTCTGTAAAAGTAAAAGACGGTTCTGTAAGAAAAATGGGTTCAGTAGAATACCGTATCAAAAATGTACCAAAACCAGAATCAATGTTTGGAGCATTAGAAAGTGGGAACTATCCAGCAGCAGCATTATTAGGACAAAACTCAATTACTGCTTCAATGCCAAACTTTGTATTTGAAGGTATAAAATGGACTGTTTCAAAATACTCTTGTGCTTATGTTCCACGTCGTGGACAGGCAGAATTTTTTAATGGTGTAGGTGCAAGTATTACAGGTCAGATTAAAAGTGCAATTACAAAAGCTAAAAGAGGTGATAAAATATTGGTAGATGATATTGTGGCTCAAGGTCCTGGTGGAATAACCAAAAAATTAGCTCCAATAGCAATAAATATAAATTAAAAAAAACATAGAATTATGCGTCAAATAATATTTGCAATTGTTACGTTAAGTATAGCATATTCATCAAATGCTCAATACGAAGACTGGACTTTCCCAAAACAAGCAGTTGCCGAACGAAAGGTAATACCATACAGATATATCCGTGAGGCTAATGTTAAATGGGCTAAAAGAATTGACAGAGTTATTGATGTTCGTGAGAAAATGAACAAGGTTATGGATTGGCCAAGAAGTCCTTTTTACAAAGTTATACACGACAATGTAATGACTGGTAAACTTAAGCCTTTCAGAAATGACTCTTTATCTTCTATATTTACTCCTGAAGAAATTCTTAAAAGAGGTACAAGAGAATTTACAACAACCGTTCAAGACCCTGCATTTCCTGACGATCCAAGCATGACAAAAGATTCAACAATTATTATACCTTTCGATCCTTCAACAATTAAAAAATACAGGATTATGGAAGATTGGATTTTTGACCATAATTATTCTGATTTCAGAGCTAAAATAATTGCAATTGCTCCTTTATTTAAGCCAATTTTTGCTGGTGTTGAGTTAGGAGAACAACCTGTTTATTGGGTTAAAATGGATGATTTAAGACCGATAATTGTAAATATAGAATTATTTAATAGCATGAATGACGCTGCAAGACTTTCGTTTGATGATTTTTTCCAAATGAGAATGTTTTCAAGTTATATTGTTAAAGAATCAAATATGTATGATTTAGACATTAATTTGTTTGAAGAATTTAAAGATGATGGAATTGCAACTCAATTAGAAAGTGACAGAATTAAAAATGACTTGTTTATTTTAGAACACGACTTGTGGCAATATTAAACCTATCATTATTTCATAAAAATAAAAAAGGGCTTTGATTAAAAGCCCTTTTTTATTTTACTATTTTTAATTAATAAATTTTGAATTTGCTAAAATTCATGTATGTTTGGCACTTTATATTTTTTATGAAAAATTTATTTGTAAAAAAAGACATTAATCATCTGATAAAAGAAGCTGATGAAAACGAAATTGATGATGAAAAAACATTAAAACGAAGCTTAGGTGTTACAAATCTTATTGCTCTTGGAATTGGTGCAATTATTGGTGCAGGATTATTTGTTAGAACTGCTGCTGCTGCTGCAAATAATGCAGGTCCTTCTGTTACCATTGGATTTATAGTTGCTGCTTTGGGATGTGCATTTGCAGGATTGTGTTATGCAGAATTTGCGAGTATGATTCCCATAGCAGGTAGTGCATATACATATAGTTATGCAACAATGGGAGAACTTGTAGCTTGGATAATTGGTTGGGATTTAGTACTTGAATATGCTCTAGGTGCAGCTACTGTTGGTATTGCATGGAGCGAATATTTAAATAAACTTTTAGAGTATATTGGAATGCATATACCTTATCAATGGTGCCATTCGCCTTTTGAAACATCCATAGATGGTGTAAGCGGGATAATGAATTTACCTGCCTTGTTAATTATTATTTTATTATCATTTTTGCTTATAAGAGGTATGAAGGAATCTGCTTGGGTAAATGGTATAATTGTAATAACCAAAGTTGCAATTGTAGTGTTATTTATAGTTTTCGGATGGTCATTTATTAATCCTGTAAATCATGCTGAATATATTCCTCAAGCAACAAAACATATTGACAGCCAGGGCGTAGAGCATAATTTTGGAGGATTAATGGGTATTCTTGGAGCAGCAGGTGTTGTATTTTTTGCCTTTATCGGCTTTGATGCAGTAAGTACCGCAGCACAAGAATCTAAAAATCCCAAAAAAGATATGCCAATTGGTATTTTAGGTTCACTTGTAATTTGCACTGTATTGTATATTTTGTTTGCACATGTTCTTACAGGTGTTGCATCTGTTGATGATTTCAGAAATCAAGGTAAAGAAGCATCTATTGCTTATGCTATACATACTTACATGCATGGATACGACTGGCTTGCAAAACTTGTAACAATTGCAATTCTTGCGGGTTTCAGTTCGGTAATTCTTGTAATGTTAATGGGGCAAAGTCGTGTGTTTTTTTCAATGAGCCGAGATGGATTGATACCTCCAGTTTTTAGCGAAGTTCATAAAAAATACAGAACTCCGTATAAATCAAATTTAATATTCATGGTCTTTGTTGGTCTTTTTGCAGCCTTTGTTCCCGGCGATATTGTGGGAGATATGACAAGTATTGGGACTCTGTTTGCATTTGTATTAGTGTGTGCCGGTGTTATGATTTTAAGAAAAACAAATCCTGAAATAAAAAGAGAATTTAAAACACCATTAGTTCCTATTGTTCCAATTTTAGGGGTTATAGTATGCCTTGCAATGATATACGGATTAGGTTGGCCTAATTGGTCAAGATTATTAATATGGCTGTTGATTGGATTTATTATTTATTTTTCGTATAGTATAAAAAACAGTAAAGCTGGAAAAAATAAATAGTATTAAATAAGATTTATTAATAATTCTTTATATAGTTCTTCGTCGTTTGAAGAAGAATTCAGCCCTTTACTTTTTAGGTCTATTTCATTAAGGCACTTTATAATTTTTTCAATTTTTGAAACATTATAAAATTTTAAAGAATTTCTATAATCTTTAACAAAATATGGTGACACACCGAGAATAGAAGCAAGTTCAGTATCCTTATTAACATCATTGGATGCTGCAAGATGTAATTTTGTGAAGTATGAATAAAGATATGCTACTACCGCAATAATTGAATTGTTTTTGGTATCAATTGATAAAAAATATATGATTTTTGAAATATGTTGAACATTATGTGTTGATATAGCCTTTTGTAATTCAAATACATTATATTCTTTGCTTATTCCAACAAATTTCTCAATATCCGATGTTGAAATGTTTTTTCTATCGCCAATGTTTAAAATAATTTTATTTATTTCATTTGCAATGGTACTTAGTTGATTGCCGCATGATTCAGCTATAAGCCTTATCCCTGCATTATCAGTTTTATATCCTTTATTTTTTAAAAAATTTTCAATCCAATCTTCAATTTTATATTCAGGTATTTTTTCGCTTTCAAATACTTCAAATTTTGAAAGTAACTTAAAAGTGTTTGTTCTTTTTAACTGACCGTTACCTCTGAATAAAAAAACCAGAATTGTACTTTTTAGCGGATTTTCAAGGTATTGATTTAACACATCAAGTTGTGTAAGATATTGTGCTTCTTTAACTATTATTACTTGCTTTTCAGACATCATAGGATATCTTCTTGCTGCATTTACTATAGTGTATGTATCAATCTCTTTCCCATAAAATATTGACTGATTAAAACTTTTTTCTGATTCACTTAAAACTTCTGTTTCAAGTTTATTGCAAATTATATCATTATAGTAAGGTTCATCTCCACAAAGCGTATAAACTTCGCTGTATTCCTTTCTATTTATTTTACTTATTAAAGTTTCAAAAGAAATGCTTGAATTTTGCTTTGCCATTTGTGCGAAAATGCAATTAAAATATTAATTTTTCATTTTATTTTGCCAACAAAATTTTAATCAAAAAATCTGAAAAATTTCAATTACAATAAAATTTCATTAAGTGTTTTTACAGAAAACAACAAGCATTATATTTATGATAATTTGAGAAAAAAAAAATTACTTTTAACCCCTGAAGAGGCTGTAAGGCAAAAATTAATTTGCTATTTAATTAATGAAAAAAATATTACTTCAGGACTAATATCTATTGAAAGAATGATAAAAATAAACAATATGAAAAAAAGATTTGATATTGTAATTTTTGATACTAACGGCAAACCATATATTGCTATTGAATGTAAAGCCCCTGAAATAAAATTAACTCAAAAAACAATGCAACAACTTGCCGTATATAATCTTTATTTGAAGGCAAAATTTATGATGATTACTAATGGATATGAACATTTAATAAGTGAAATAAATTTTGAAACTCGTGAAATAAAATTTTTAAACCAATTTCCTATTTAAATTAATTTTAATAATATTTTGCTTTTGGCTTTGCTTATGTTAAATGTATTTTTGTAAACATAAATGGAAAGAAGAGTAAGAGTTCGATTTGCCCCCAGCCCTACGGGACCGCTTCATATCGGAGGAGTAAGAACAGCATTATACAATTATCTTTTTGCAAAAAAACATGATGGAGATTTTTTGTTAAGAATAGAAGATACTGATCAAACACGCTTTGTTCCCGGAGCCGAAGAATATATTATTGAAACCTTTAAATGGCTTGGAATAAAATATAATGAAGGCGTAGGAATTGGAGGTCATCATGCTCCATATCGTCAAAGTGAAAGAAAAGAGATTTACAAACAATACGCTGACCAACTTGTATCTAATGATTTTGCCTATTATGCCTTTGATACTATAGAGGATCTTGAAGAAATGCGAAAAAAACTTGAGGCAGCAAAACTACCTTCAAAATACGATGCTTCAAGCCGAATGACTATGAAAAACAGCCTTACACTAAGCAGTGACGAGGTAAAACAAAGACTTGCAAACAATGAACCTTATGTAATAAGAATAAAACTTCCGCGAAAAGACGAAGTAAGATTTCATGATATAATAAGAGGGTGGGTAGTTGTACAAACTACGCAAATGGACGATAAAGTTTTATATAAAAGTGACGGAATGCCCACTTATCATTTGGCAAATGTAGTTGATGATTATTTGATGAAAATTACACATGTTATACGAGGCGAAGAATGGTTGCCCTCTGCCCCATTGCATGTAATGCTATATAAATATTTTGGATGGGAAAGTGTAATGCCTCAGTTTGCCCACCTCCCACTCTTGCTAAAACCTGAAGGAAATGGCAAACTTAGTAAACGCGATGGTGACAAATTAGGTTTCCCGGTTTTTCCGCTTGAGTGGACTGACCCATTTACTAATGAAAAATCAAGTGGGTACAGAGAAAGTGGATATTTGCCAGAAGCAGTAATAAATATGCTTACATTTTTAGGATGGCATCCGAGTGATAACCGCGAAATTTTTACCATTGATGAACTATTTAATGAGTTTTCATTAGAAAGGGTAAGTAAGAATGGTGCGAAATTTGACCAGAACAAAGCACTTTGGTTCAATCATAAATATCTACAAATGCAGAATAATGCTGAAATTGCAAATTCTTTAATGACTTTGGCAGAAATAAATGGTTATAATACTAATATTGACTTTATGACTAAAGCTGTTAGTTTGATGAAAGAAAAAGTAAATTTTGCAAAAGAAATCATAGAAAAGGGCTATTATCTATTTACACATCCAACAAAATATGACGAAGCAGTAGTGTCAAAAAAATGGTCGGATATTGTCCATCAATTTATTGAAGAATTCTTAAATATAATAAAAAAAGAAGAGAACTTTTCAGCAGAAAACCTTGAAAATTCATTTAAAGAACTTGCTCTGCAAAAATCAATAAATACCGGGCAATTATTACAACCATTGAGAGTAGCTATAAGTGGCGAAGCCGGTGGTCCTCCACTATTTAATATGATAGAATTGCTTGGTAAAAATGATAGCATTATAAGACTTGAAAAAGCACTAAAAAATATTAAATATTAAAAAAATAATAGGAATGAAAAAAATTAAAAGCTTGATTTTATATTTTTTCTTAATTCTTACTGTAAGCAATTGTACAGTTCATTTTGACAAGCATTACCCAAATATTATAAACGAGTTTCCTTATGAATTTTTAGGGAAATATACTATTATAGAAAAGCATAAACATGTGCAAGATACCATAACTATGGTTATAACTAAAGACTCAATAACATTTCCTAATGATTTTTTAATTAAAGGCGGAAAACTAAATTCATCAACAAAATTATCAAAAGGTAAAAATTTTTACCATTTGAACATATTGCAAATTGAAAACGGCAAAGAAGTTTGGGATATTTACCCTCTAAAAATATCAGATAAGAAACTATTTATTTATATTATTGATGCTGATATTTATAAAAAATACTTTAATAAAAAATTTATAAAAGCTGAAGGCGGAGATTATATATACATAATGGACCAAAAAGCATTTGATAAGTTTTGCTCAAAAAAACTCAAAAAGAAAAGTTCCTTAAAATTTACAAAACAGAATTGAAATAAATAAACTGCCATTTATCTTAAACTTTAGTTTATTTGCTAAAAATTTTTTATGAACACTATTAAAAAATATTTATTTCAATTTTCGCTCCTGCTAATTTCTGTTTATTTTATTATCTGGTATTTATCATCAGTTATAAATTTATTTCAAACATCGCAGTGGTTTGATTTTATTCGTTGGTCGGGCGAAATTTTATTGATATTTTATGCATTAAAAAGAAAAAGCCTTACAGTTTGGATATTTACAAGTATGTTTATAGGTGCAGAAATTGGTCTTTACTTTCCGCAAATAGCCCAAAATGGTAAAATGCTTGGCAGTATATTTCTTAGATGTATAAAAGCAATTATAGCACCTTTGCTTTTCGGAACTCTTGTAGTAGGAATAGCAGGACATTCTGACCTAAAACAAATAGGTAGAATGGGTTTGAAATCTATTATTTACTTTGAAGTTGTAACAACTGTGGCATTATTCATCGGTCTTGCAGTTGTAAATATTGTAAAACCCGGCGAAGGAATTGCAAAACCTGATATACTTGAAGAAAAAATCATTCCAACAAGTCCAAAATCATGGCAAGAACATATTATAGATATTTTTCCTGAAAATTTTGCAAAATCAGTTTCAGAGGGTTTGATACTTCAAGTTGTTGTTTTTAGTATATTGTTTGGAATAGGGCTGGCAATGTTAAACGACTCTAAGAAAAAACCAATGCTATCATTTTGTGAAAGTCTTAGCGAAATAATGTTTAAATTTACCAATATCGTAATGTTATTTGCACCATTTGCCGTTGGTGGAGCAATTGCATATACAGTAAGTAATATGGGAATGGAAATGTTTTTGCCACTTGCAAAACTTGTAGGAGCTTTATACATGGGTCTTATAATTTTTTTAAGTTGTGTTTTACTTCCAATAGCAGTTATAGTAAAAGTACCAATTAAAAAATTTATTTCAGCAATTACAGAACCTGTAAGCATTGCATTTGCAACAGCAAGTTCAGAGTCTGCACTCCCAAGAGCTATCGAAGAAATGGAAAGAATTGGTGTACCCCCAAAAATAGTAGGTTTTGTTTTACCCACTGGATATAGTTTTAACCTTGATGGAACTACACTATATCTGTCACTTGCAAGTATATTTGTTGCCCAGGTTGCTGGTATTCCTCTTACAATAGGACAACAAATACTAATTTGCCTTACACTTATGCTTACAAGTAAAGGAGTAGCAGGTGTTGCAAGGGCTAGCATTGTAATACTTGCAGCTACAGTTAGCCAATTTAATATGCCTATGTGGCCTGTATATCTGATAATGGCAGTAGATGTAATAATGGATATGGGGCGCACTGCTGTAAATGTAATTGGAAATTGTCTTGCTACTATTGTAATAGCAAAATGGGAAGGCGAATACAAACCAAAAATGGATAATGAAAAAATACTTGAAGTTAATGAATTTTAATTTTATGATTTTTTTATTAATAAAACAGGAAAATCTAAAAATATTTATCAATATTTCTACTCAATCGAAATAATTTTACTATTAAACGATATGAAAACCAATGAAACTAAAGCATTGGTATAATTTCGTAAAAAAATATTTTAAGACCTAAAAAAAACGCAATGAAGCAATTTTTCAAATTTGTATTAGCAGCAATAACGGCGTATATAATCTTGTGCATACTTTTTATACTAATAGCAGTAGGCATAGTATCGTCAATAGACTCGAAAGATGAAGTTAAGGTTGAAGATAATTCAGTTCTAAAACTCACTTTTAACTATAACATAAACGATCAAGATGTAGAACAACCATTTAATCTTTTTGGAAATATTGAACCTGATATGGGAAACCCAATAGGTTTAAATGAAATTTTGGCTTCAATAAAACATGCTAAAAATGACCCGAAAATAAAAGGGATTTTCCTTGATCTCAATTTTATAGGAGCTGGTTTTGCAAAAACCGAAGAGATTAGAAACCAAATTCTTGATTTTAAAAAATCGGGTAAATTTGTTATTGCTTATGCAGAATATTACTATGAAACAACCTATTATCTTGCTTCATGTGCTGATAAAATTTATCTGAATCCTGAGGGAGATATTGTATTTAACGGATTATCGGCAAAAGTTACTTTCTTTAAAAATGCACTTGAAAAGCTTGGAATTGAAGTTCAGGTAATAAGACATGGAAAATTTAAAGGTGCAGTTGAACCATTTATTTTAGACCAGTTAAGTCCTGAAAATCGCAGACAAATTGATGAATATTTAAAATCAATAGCAATTAATTTATATAAGAATATAGCCATTAGTAGAAAATTACCAGAACAAAAGGTACAAGAAATTGCATCAAAATGGCTTGTGAGAGACAATGAAAGTGCTGTAAAATTTGGTTTAGTAGATAAATTAACATATCGTGACGAAGTACTTGAAGATATAAAATCAAGATTAGGGCTTAAAAACGGCAAGATTAAAGATATTAAATTTATAACATTAGCTAAATACAAAAAGACAATTAAAAATGAAACAAAAGAAACCAAAGATAAGATTGCAATAATATATGCTTCTGGCGATATAGTTAGCGGCAAGGGAGATGATAATCAAATAGGCAGTGATAAGTTTTCTGCATTAGTAAGAAAAATACGTGAAGATGACAAAATTAAAGCAGTTGTACTAAGGATTAATTCGCCAGGTGGCAGCGCACTTGCAAGTGAGGTAATTTGGAGAGAACTAAACTTATTAAAAAAACACAAACCATTGATTGTTTCAATGGCAGAAGTTGCTGCCTCCGGAGGCTATTATATAGCCACACCTGCAGATACTATTGTAGCTCATCCATATACTCTTACAGGTAGTATTGGTGTATTTGGACTTGTACCAAATATGCAAAAACTATTGAATGAAAAACTTGGGATAAATCAGGATTATGTTACAACCGGAGAGTTTTCTGACTTTGGAAGAATTGATAGAAAAATGAAAAAAGAAGAAGCCGAAATAGTACAAAATTTAGTTGAAAGAATATATGACAAATTCTTGACAAATGTGTCATCGGGTAGAAAAATTCCAAAAAACCAAGTTGACTCAATAGGACAAGGAAGAGTATGGACAGGCTCTCAAGCCCAGCAAATACAGCTTGTTGACGTTTTAGGAGGAATTGATAAAGCAATGGAAATTGCAAAATATAAAGCAAAATTAAAAGACTACAAATTAATTGAGTATCCTCATCAAAAAAGTCAATACGAGCAAATTTTAGAATTATTTTCGAATGAAGAAAAAACACGCAAAGCCCTAAAATCAGAGCTTGGCGAATATTACAATTGGTATTCTACATTAAAATTAATATCAAATAGCAAAGGAATACAAACTCGACTTCCTATAACCATTGATTTTGAATAACTTGTTTATTCAAAATTAAATTTCTAATTTTCGGCTTTTAATACTTAAAAATTTCTATGAAAAAGTCAATTGTATTATTATTTGCTACAATTCTTTCACTTAATCTTATAGCACAAAAAGAAACTACATGGTGGTATTTTGGTCAAAATGCCGGAATTTCATTTACTGGTACAAACAATGCCCCGGTAAAAGATTTGAACGGAAAAATGAATAACTGGGAAGGGGTTGCAAGTATTTCCGATTCAAAAGGCAGACTATTGTTTTATACTGATGGCGAATACGTATATGACAGAGACCATAGCCTTAGAAACTCAGGTAAAAAACTATTGGGACATAATTCATCTACCCAGAGTGGAGTAATAGTTCAGCAGCCCGTATTAGGTAGTCGTTACTGGATTTTTACAGTTGATGAAGAATGGGGCAATAATGGTTTTCAAGTTGCAATATACGACACTATTACAAGAAACCTTTTGCCAAATCTTGATGCCGGAAATACACCTAAAGAAAGTTATAGATTAATTTGTAAATCAAAAAACAACAAATATGCACCAGAAAAAGTAGCAGCCGTAAAACATGCAAATAAGGTTGATACTTGGATAATAAACCATACAGCAGATGATAATAATTTCTATGTTTATAAACTAACTGCAAGTAGCAAACCCTCTACTTTTGACAATCCATCAGTGCAATCAATAGGACCAACTTGGTCTAAAACAGGAACCGGTTCTAAAGGTTATTCAAAAGGATATATGAAATTTACACCTGATGGCACAAAATTAATATGTGCTATTGCCGGACAACAATCAGGCTCTATGGGTGGATACGCAAATAATATGGGAAGAATTGAGATTTATGATTTTGATAATTTGACAGGTAAATTATCAAACCCTCAGATAATTGATAAAACAAATATTAAAAGTGGAGTTGGAAACATTAGTGCAATATATGGAGTTGAAGTTTCACCTAATGGCAGATATTTTTATACAAGTTTTTATATCCCAAGTTGGATGACTGGTGACGGAGGTGACGGAATTTGGCAGTTTGATTTACTTGCAGGAAATGGCAATGCAGATTCTATAGGCAATAGTTGTATTAGAGTTGTAAATTCTTTTTCTACTTATTCCGGTGGTGGAATGCAATTAGGTCCTGACGGCAAAATATATATTGCAAGAGGAACATTTTCTTCAGGTGCCCAATATCTTTCTTGCATTCAAAAGCCAAATTGTCGTGGAACAGCCTGCTCATTTGTTAATAATGGAATTGATATTTCTCCAAAACGTTCGCAAATGGGTGTGCCTACATTTATTAACTCATTTTTTAATAAAGCAGAATTTGAATGGGGTAGTAATTCGGCAAACCTTTGTGAAGGGCAGCTCACAAAACTATTTATTACAGATTCAACCGGGGTAGATTCAGCAAAATGGGATTTTGGAGATCCTACTACAGGTTCTAATAACACAGCAACAGGTTTTACAGTTTTTCATAAATTTTCTAGTGCTAAAACATATTCAGTTTTTGTTGAATTATTCAGAAAAACTACAAGTCCTGATTGTTATGCTGACACAGCAAGAAAAAAAGTAACTATTTTTTCTAATCCAAAAGTAAATATAGGAAGGGATACATCAGTATGTGACGGAGAAAGTATTGTAATGGACGCAACTACTACCAATGGTACTTATACATGGAGCAACACATATACAATACCTGTAAACTCAGCCAATACCAAAGGTTGGCATTGGGTAGATGTAAAAGTTGGAGGATGTTCTACAAGAGATTCACTATACCTTGATGTAATTAATTTTCCAGTTATATCACTTGGCAATGATACACTTATTTGTGAATATGATAGTGTAAATATTACAGCAAAAGAAGGTACTAAATTTTTGTGGAGTACAGGAGATACAACTTCGTCAACATGGGCAAAAGACACAGGAATACTTTGGGTAAAAGCGAGTAATGGCAGATGTGATTCTTATGATACAATGTACATCAAACATTCAATAAGACCACAACTTAGTATCGGACCTGATTCTTTATTATGTGTAGGTGATAGCCTTCAGCTAAGTGCAAAAACTCAATTTTCAAAATCTTATTTGTGGAGTGATAATAGTACCGACTCTGTACTAAAAGTAAAAACAAGCGGAATATATTGGGCAAGAATAAAAGACACATTATGCTACAGTAATTATGACTCAGCAAATATTACATTCCAATCAAAAATGTCATTAGATATTGGTAAAGATACATTTATTTGCAAAGGTGGCAGCTATGTTGTTAATGCTGCATTTTCAGGGATAAAAACTTGGGTTTGGCACGATAACAGTACAAAATCAACTTATACAGCAACTACAGCAGGCAAAAAATGGGTAAATGTTACCAATGGAACATGTAAAACAAGTGATACAATTGAAATTTTTGAAAAATCAATAGCTGCATTTTCATTAGGCAATGACACAATTTTGTGCTATGGTAAAACTTTTAACCCTATAAGTTCAGTTCTTAATAATGTAGAATATACTTGGATGGGAAATACTGTTGCAAACAGTTACCCTATTACAACAACCGGAAAATATTGGGTTGACCTACGAGATACACCTAAAAAAGTTTGTAAGTCTTCTGATACCATTAATGTAACATTCAAAAACGCTACTCTTATTAATTTGGGTAATGATACAATACTTTGTAAAAACCAATCTGTTGATTTGAATGTAGCAAAATATATGTTCAAATCATTCAACTGGTGGGATAACAATAAAATAACAGGGATACGCAAAACTACATATATACCGGGTACAACTAAATACTGGGTTGAAGGTGATGATGGAGTTTGCAATAGTAGTGATACAATAAAAGTAACTTACCGCATGCCACTAACAATAAACTTAGGACCAGATGTAAATCTGTGTGATAATGCTACACAAGATTACGATTTATCCTCCTTTGCAGGTGCTGTACAATTTGAATGGATTTCAGGTACAGGCACATCACTTACCAATATGCCAAAATATACAGTAAATACACCCGGAGGTAAGTTTATAGGAAAAATTTCGGATGGATATTGCCCTGTTTATGACACTGTAATGGTAAATTATAAGGTTACACCTACAGTAAATCTTGGTTTAGATATAGATGTTTGTGACAATATTCCTAACCCTGTAGTTCTTGATGTGTCAGCTGCTGCTGCCGAAGTTTATACTTGGAATACTGGAGCAAATACCCCAAGTATAAACGTAACATCGCCAGGAGGCACGTATTGGGTGAAAGCTTCAAACGGTGCATGTTTAGATGGAGATACTGTAAGTGTATCTTATCAATATAATCCTGCACTTAATCCAATAATGGACTTTGGTTTTACTGACTCAATGTTTTGTCATAATCCAAATATTTCATTCGACTTTACCTCACCTAATACTTCCTATTTGTGGCAAGACGGAAACAATTCTCCAAAAAGAAAAATTACCGAACCAGGTTTGTATTGGTTTGTAGCTACAAATAAATGCGGCAAAGATAGTTTCAGTGTATTAATTACAGTTGATGAAAATGGTTGCAGATTATTATTCCCAAATGCTTTTTCTCCTAATGATGACGGTACTAACGATAAGTGGATGCCTAAAGGAATGGTTATAGAATGGGTAGAATTATTAATTTTTAACCGTTGGGGAGAAATAATATACAAAGGCGACCCTGCAAAAGGTTGGGATGGAATAACAAGTAAAGGTGAAATGGTTACAGACGGAGCATATCCAACTATTATCTCATATCGTAAAGATCATGGTGGTTATCCAAGAATGTTCGTACAAAAGATGTTAATCAATGTAATTAAATAAAATTATTTATTATTTTCAATCGCTGTATAATAGTCGGCAACTGTAAAAGTACTACCTCCTATAAAGATTAAATCATTTGCATTAGCAATACTTTTGGCATAAATAACCGCTTCAAGTACAGAATTAAAAATTAATCCTTTTATTCCTTTTTCCATTGCTTCGTTTGCAATACTTTTAGCCTCTCTGCCTCTTGGAATATCAGGCTTGCAGAAATAATAATATGCATTTGAAGGCAAAAAATCCCAATACATCTTTGTATCCTTATCATTTACTACTCCAAAAACAATATGAAGTTTTTTGAAATTAATATTACCAATTTGATTAAAAACTACTTTCAATCCGGCTTCATTATGTGCAGTATCGCAAATTACCATCGGCTTTTCGCTTAGTATGTCCCATCTACCTCTTAATCCTGTGAGTTTCTTAATATTTTTAAGTGCATTATTTACTATTGATTTTTCAAGTTTGAAATTTCTTTCATTTAAAACTTCAACACATTGCAAAACAGTCAACATATTTCTTTGCTGATAATCTCCTTTTAGGTCACTTTCAATTTTTTTATTATATAATGACAAATTTTTGTCAGCAAAAAATATTGAAGAATTACATTCTAAGGCTTTATTAATAAATATTTCTTTAATGCTTTCTTGAGTTTCTCCAATTACAACAGGAACATTTTCTTTTATTATACCAGCTTTTTCAAAAGCAATTTCTTGCAATGTATTTCCAAGTAAAGCTGTATGATCAAAACTAATATTAGAAATAACCGAAAGTAAAGGTGTAATAATATTTGTACTGTCAAGCCTACCTCCAAGACCGGTTTCAATTATTGCAATATCTACTTTTTTTTCTTTAAAATATTTAAATGCCATTGCTACCGTTACTTCAAAAAATGAAGGATTTATTTCTTCTATTTCTTTGTAATATTCATTTACAAAGTCTCTAACATATTTTTTACTAATAAATTTTCCATTGATTTTAATTCTTTCTCTGAAATCTACAAGATGAGGTGAAGTGTACAAACCTGTTTTGAAACCAGATTTCTGAAAAATTGCTGAAATAGCATGAGAGATTGACCCTTTACCATTTGTCCCAGCTATATGTATTGTTTTTAGCTGTTGGTAAGGATTACCTGTTACTTCACAAAGTCTTATAGTATTTATTAAATCTGTCTTATAGGCTGCACTTCCAATTCTTTGAAACATCGGCAACCTGTTATAAAGGTATTTTAAAATGCTTTGGTAATTCAAAAGAAAAGATTTTACCTCGTTTTAAAGGTGAATTTAACCTTTCCGCAAGTTTCTGTACTTGAGTTTCCTGTAGGACTATATGTGTTTTCTTTTACAGCTCTTAATGCAAGTTCTATAAAATATTTATCAGTCATAGTGCCACCAAGCAGAGGTCTGGCTGATTTTAATTTTCCATCTTTGTAAACACATATTTCTATAATCACTGTTCCTGCTCCGGCACGATTAGTTTCGATATTAAATTCTTTATTTCTTTTAAATCCTGAAAGGTCAAATTTAACACTATTACCACTTCCTGGTCCTTTGCCGGGTCCATCACCTGGCCCATCACCTGGTCCATCTCCGGGACCATTACCAGGTCCATTGCCGGGTCCGTTCCCTGGCCCGCCATTTCCATCTCCTTTTTTATTATTACCATCTTTATCTCCGTATAGACTTCCGTCAGGATGTCCTTCATTACCAGGATTGCTTCCATCGCCTTTGTTTCCGCCTTTTTTGGTAAAAAGACCTTTAGAATCAATTTTTCTTTCGGGGGGTGTAGGTGGAGTTTTGGTTTGTTTATATGTAGGTGGAGTTATTTTTGGTTTAGTTTCAACCGGAGTTTTAGGTTTAGTTTCTGCCTCTTTTGATGGTAATATAGGTTCTTCAGAATTGTCATCAGTAAGTATTGATTCTTCTTGCGGTGTTTCTGTTGCTGCTGGTTCTGGTTGCTCTGTTGTATATCCGTTTTCTTCGTCTGTGCCTCCCAAATCAGGCTCTCCTAAGGATACTTCAAGTCCACCAAGTGCTTCTCCAATCGAGTTATTGCCACCGCCGCCTCCACCTCCGCCTGTAATATCAGAAAAACTCATAAGCAGTCCGCATAGAAATAATAATCCATGAAATATTATTGTTCCAATTAGTCCTTTTTGATTTTCAGAATTCATTTCTCTTTTATTTGTTGTTTATCTAAGTCAATATTTTATTTACCGAAAACAATATTTTTTTCAATTTTAATTTCTTTAAACCCATTTTGTTTTAGCATAACGCTAAAAACATTAGCAGTATTATATGTATAAAATGATTCAACAGTTATTGAGTATCCTGATTCTGTTCTTTCATTCATTTTAGAATTTGGATATTCAGCTTTTAGTTTATTAAATAATCTGTTTGCTACATTAATATCTTTATAATAACCAACTATAACTTCATAGTTTACTTTTGATGATTCCTGAATTTTATTGAAATTGTCAAGCTGTGATTTTATTTCTTCAATTTCTTTTCTTTCTTCAGTATATGATGGTATTGATATCTTTTTTATCTTAGATTTATCTTTTTTATCTGTGTTTGAATCTGTAAAAAAAACCTGAGATTTATATTCAATTGTATTTTTTGATTTAGTTTTTAAATTAACAAAATACATTGCCAAAGTTATTACAATAACAGAAATAAATACTGATGCGACTTTTAACAATGAACTAAATTTGACATTATTTAATATAGTTTTAGGGTGAAAAATTTCAACTTCTGAAATTTCGTTATTAATTTCATTACTATTTGCAATTTCTACAACATTACTATCTTCAAGTGCTGTAAATGGAATCGAATTTACAAATCTGATTTTTACAGGGAAAAGACCATAACTTGATTCTAAAAAATTCAAACCTTGATATGGTACAAATAGCAAGTTATTTTCATTTGTAAGATAAAATGTCCCAACATTTTTAAAATCAAAACTTCGATATTCCCTTATTTTTTCTTTTAGATAGTTGCTAAAATTTTCAACTTCTTCAAGTGACTGCTGATATGAAATATTTTTATTTTTTGACCAATGATTTACAAGCAAACCATCATTTTCTATCAAACTTTGATTGAATGCTACTTTTTTAGAAGATGGACTAATTACATTTCTGTTTTCTTCAAAACCTGATTGCTTAAAATTTGTTAAAAAACCTCCAAACTCCGGTATTATTATGCAGTTGTGTTTGTATAGTAAATCAGGTATTAAGTCTATCAGATCAATAAAAATCATTTCAAAATTCTATTATGCAAAATAAATTTTAATTAGAGTAAATAAATCTGCTAATTATACACATTTTTTTAATTACCTGATTTCAAAAACTAAAATTTTCAGAACACAAATGTAACACCTGCAATTCCGTTTATTTTATAAACCGGATAATTATACCATAGCTGATAATCTTTGTTTGTAAGATTATTTAGATTAATAAAAAAACCTAATTTTTTATTGTGCATGTAGCTTGCATTTATATTTATATCTGCTATTGGACTAAGTTCAGTGCTTTGCCATGCACCTATTGCTTTTCCATATCTTTTACCTATTACAAAAATATTTGCTCCAAGCGTAAATTTACTTTTTATTAAAGTAGAAAATGAGGTATTCCATTCAAAATCGGGCATCTGAAATGCATAGGCTTCGTTAGTGTTATACTTAAAATATGTAAAATCACTTTGAATTTTAATTTTTTCAAATTTTTTATAACTCATTCCGGTTTTGAACTTAAATAGCCCTACATCATCATATTTTATTACAAATTTGTTTAATGGGAATGTGTCACTCATATATAGTGGCATATTCATTATTGCTTGTTGAGAAATTTCTAAACAGTAATCAAAAGTACTTGACAATTTGCCTTTAATCCCACCGTATATTATATATGGTGAATACGAATTTTTAATTTCAAAAAACTCTTTTAAATATGGATTTTGAATATATTGATATTTAATAGATGATTTATTCATAAATCCATTTAAGCCAACGTATGCTTTAGTTTTTTCAGGAACTAAAAAATAATCAAGATTAAATTGAGGATATAATACAGGCGAAGACTCTGTACTGTCAAAAATTAATGATAGAAATGCCCCTGCAGTAATATATACTTCTTTGTATTTGAATTTATAACTTGGGTTAATATCAACATAATTTCTTACAAATTTATTTATTGAGTCAATATCTGTAGTAAAACCTTCATAAGCTGTTTTTATTAAAAAATCACCATTAGCTACTTTAAAACCTGTGGTATTTGATATACGATAATTGAGTTCTGATATTTTTTTTGCAGAAAAACTATAAAAATCAATATCAAATGCGGTTTTAACTTTCTTTGCCGAATTGCTGTTGTCAAAATGAACATTAGCAAAAATATCAATCAACACCTGGTTTATTGAATCTGTCTTAAAGTTATACTTTTCATGATTGTATCCGTAATAATTATATCCGTAACGATTAAATCCTGCTTTGCCTCCTATATTATTTCCATTAAGTGACCTTGCCCCGTACAGCAATATTTCATCATTAATAAATGAATTTTGATTTTTTCCTTCAGATGACAGATGAAATGCATTTAAACCATAAGAGTAATTTTTATTATATTTATTGTGAAGATTTAAAAGCAAAAGCGGAGTTGTATAATTTCCGAAACCTACTTTTAAAAAATTGCTGTTTTCAGGAATTGTTGGTTTAGCTTTATAATTTTGTGCAGTAATAGGTGTAAAATTCGGGCTTACATTATATCTGAAATCAGTAAAGCTATATTTTAAATTTAAAGTTTTTGGTTCGGGATGTTGTATATCCGGTTGCGTTTCTACTCTTCGTGCATCACTCAATACTGGTTTATATTTTGTATAAACATCAACTTTTTCTTCACTCTGCGAAAATAATATCTGAGGAATACACAACAAGAAAACAAAAGCTTTTAGACTTAAAACAAATTTCATCTGATAATAAACGACAAATTTATTTTTTTAGCATGGATATTAATTATAACTTATATCCACAGCTACAATTTATGTATATTAAAAAAGATTAATGAAAATCCTTTTTTAGAATAATCCAGAAATTTTACCGTTTTCATCAATATCAATTGATTCGGCAGATGGTAATTGAGGTAATCCAGGCATACGCATCATCTCGCCACATACCGGAATAATAAACCCTGCACCTGTAGCAAATTCAAATTCGCGTATTGTAAGATGAAAACCTTGTGGGCGACCAATGATTTTAGGATTGTCAGTAAGTGAATATTGTGTTTTTGCCATACAAATAGGAAATTTATCAAAACCTAATTTATAAATTTTCTTTAAGTCAGTTGTAGCTTTTGGTGTAAACTCAACATCGCTTGCACCATATATTTTACACGCTATTGCTTTAAGTTTATTTTCTACAGTATCATTCCAATCGTAAGTTGGTGTAAATGTACTTTTATTGTTTTCAATAGCATTTGCTACTTTATCAGCAATATCTTTCATTCCTTCGCCTCCTTTTTCAAATCCCTCTCCTATTGAAATAGCAACACCATTACTTTCTACCAAACTTATTAATGTATTTACTTCACTTTCGGTATCTGCGTAGAATTTATTTATCACTACTACGGGAGGTAATCCAAAACCTTTGATGTTTTCTATATGTTTTTCGAGGTTACAAAATCCTTTTTTCAAGGCTTCTACATTTTCGGTTTTTAGCTCTTTTACATCAACTCCGCCATGGTATTTCAATGCTCTGATTGTAGCAACAATAACTACGCATTTTGGCAAAATTCCTCCATACCCGCATTTTATATTCAAAAATTTTTCAGCACCCAAATCTGCTCCAAAACCAGCTTCAGTAACAACATAGTCAGATAGGCTCATACCTGTTTTGGTAGCTAAAATTGTGTTTGTTCCCTGAGCAATATTTGCAAATGGACCGCCGTGTATTATCACAGGGTTTCCTTCTAATGTTTGAACAAGATTTGGTTTTATTGCATCTTTGAGCAATGCAGCCATAGCCCCATGTGCTTTAAGGTCACGGGCAAAAATAGGTTTCCCATCATAAGTGTTTCCTATAAATATATTTCCGCACTTTTCTTTTAGGTCTTTAATACTTTTTGACATACAAAGTATTGCCATTACCTCTGATGCTGCTGTTATATTAAAACCAGATTCGCGTGGTATTCCTCCATTTTTTCCGCCTAGAGCAACTACAAGTTGTCTTAATGCTCTGTCGTTCATATCCATCACTCTTTTCCATACAACAGTTCGTGGGTCAATATTCAGATTATTTTCTTTTTTGTTTTGAATATTGTTATCAATTAATGCTGCTAAAAGGTTGTTTGCTTTTTCTATTGCTGCAAAATCACCGGTAAAATGAAGATTAATATCTTCCATAGGTATTACTTGGCTGTAACCTCCACCAGCTGCCCCTCCCTTCATTCCAAACACAGGACCTAAAGATGGTTCACGCAAAACGGCTGTTGCTTTTCTACCTGTTTTGTTCAACCCTTCAGTCAAACCAATTGTCATTGTTGTTTTACCTTCACCTGCCGGTGTGGGATTTATAGCTGTTACAAGAATCAGATTGCTCTTTTTTATTTTATCTTCATCTATTAGTTCAAGTGGTAGTTTTGCTTTAAATTTTCCGTAATATTCAAGATTATCAGAACTTACGTTTAGCTTTTCTGCTATAATTTTAATGTGCTTGGGTTGTATTGATTGTGCTATTTCTATATCAGATAACATGTTTTTTTATTTATATATCTGGCGGCAAACATAATAATTTTTTTTAGATGTTAATATTATCCTATTCATACAAAATAAATTTATACTAAAACTTTATGATTATATAATTTAAATGATTTGAAGCTATATCAAAATAAAAGAAAATTTTAATTTAAAATTTTACCTTTGAAATATTAAAGCATCAAATGAAAAAATCAGTATTTACTATATTTAATTTATTCATAATAATAATAGCAAAATCACAACCTTGGAACTATGGAAATATTAATCAAGCAAATAACTTTTTTGAAATTCAGAGTTCTTTTTATAAATACTGGCAAAACAATGAACGTACAAAAGGCGATGGTTACAATTTGTTTAAGAGATGGGAATGGTTTTGGGAGCAGAGAGTAGATGAAAACGGAAAATTTCCTGACAGCGAAATTAATAACATAGAGTTTCAAAAATTTATTAATAATAAAAAATACAAGACTTCACCTATAAAAACACATTGGACATTTTTAGGACCAAGTACAACACCAAGTGGTTACAATGGATTGGGGAGAATAAATTGTGTTGCATTTCATCCAACTGATACATCAATTATGTGGGTAGGCTCGCCTTCCGGTGGCATTTGGAAAACTAAAAACATGGGCAAAACATGGGAACCATTATCAGACTACAATACAGTTCTTGGTGTAAGTAGTATTGCAGTTAATCAAAAAAATCCTGATAGTATTTATATTGCTACAGGCGATGGTGACAGAGGCAGTCTTTGGGGGATGACAGGCGGACAATCTGGGGATAATAAAAGTATAGGAGTGTTATTATCGGCAGATGGCGGTAAGACATGGACTAAAACCGGTATGAACTGGAATATTTGGGATGTAAAACTCATAAGTAAAATACTAATGAACCCTATTAATTCAAAACATTTGCTTATTGCAGCATCAGACGGTATATACCTAAGTACTGATGCCGGTGTAAATTGGACAAGAACACAAACCGGCTATTTTATGGATATTAACTTTTGCCCTTTTGATTTTTCAATAATATATGCTACAACTTATGATTATAACGGCAATGCTAAAATTTTCAGAAGCATGAATGGTGGTAAAAATTTTTCTGTAGTACATAGTATTGGGCTGGCATCTCGTATATCAATAGCAACCACTAAGGCTAATCCTGCAAAAGTTCATCTGCTTGTTTCTGATAAAAAAAATGGAAAATTTGGTGGGATATACGAATCGCTTGATACAGGAAAAAGCTATAAAGTGAAATATGATACAGGTTTCAAAAACTTATTGAGCAGTAATTGGGAAGGCAAAGGTGATAAAGGACAGGGTTGGTATGATTTAGCTTTTTGTATTTCGCCGGTAAATGAAAATATAGAATGGGTAGGTGGAGTAAATAACTGGTTTTCTGATAATGGGGCTGATTCATTTTATATAAATACCATGTGGACTGCAAATTTGACTACAAATCCTAAAAAAATTCAAACTACACATGCTGACAAACACTTTTTAACTTACAATCCTCTTAGTGGAAACTTATTTGATTGTAATGATGGCGGCATTTATTATAGCAAAAATGAAGGAAAATCTTGGACAGATTTGAGCAACGGACTTGGAATTACACAATTTTATCGTATGTCTGTTTCTCAAACTGATACCAATATGATTCTTGCAGGAGCACAAGATAATGGAACAAAAATCTATCTTCAAAACAAGTGGAACGAATCTACAGGCGGAGACGGAATGCACTGTGCAATTGATCCAAATGACAACAATGTTTATTACACCGGAATACAATATGGCAAAATAAACAGAATAATAAACGGAGAAACTGAAGTTATATCTGACAATATTTCGGGCAAGCCACGTGGAACTTGGGTTACACCATATATAATTGACCCAAATGACAACCAAGTATTATTAGCCGGATACAAACAAATTTATAAAACAACTGACAGAGGTGAAACATGGGGAAAAATATGTGATAGCTTATGGAAACCAAATTATGTTCAGAATATTGCAGTAGCAGAAGGAAATTCTGATGTAATTTATGCTTCTGATTATTACAAAATATACAAAACAAATGACGGTGGAAACAAATGGACTTTGGTTACTTCAGGGTCTATTCCTGTCTCATCATTAAAAATTCACCCTACAAATCCTGATATTTTATATTACACTAATTCATCTTACTCCAATGGCTCTAAAGTTTACAGAATTAATACCTTATTAAGTGGTATAGGAAAAATAACAAACATTTCGCTAAATCTGCCAAATGTAGCGGTAAACTGTATTGAGTTTGATAAGGATTCAAAAGAAGGTTTATTTATAGGAACTGATATTGGAGTATTTTACAAAGATACTGCTATGGGCGAGTGGGAGTTGCTAAATTCTAATTTGCCAAACGTAGTCGTTACCGACCTGAAAATTAATTACATTAACCGCATATTATATGCTGCTACATTTGGCAGAAGTATTTGGAAATCAAAAATTCCAATTGACAAAAGTCTTATAGCCCCTGCTATTACTAATGTTGAACCACCTGACAATGCAGTAAAAATTAATCCAAAATCGCAGTTAAATATTTATTTTAATGAACCTGTAAAAAAAGGCACAGGTTTAATTTCAATTTTTGAAAGCAATGTGTTGAAATATAAAATAAATGTATCAAGCGATAGTGTAGAAATAAACGGCAATAAAGCTACAATTAAGCTTGGTGAATTTACTCTAGGTAAACAAATTTATGTTTTGTTTCCAAAAGGAACTTTTAAAGACCTTGACAATAATGATCATAAAGGAATTTTAACAAATACTGAATGGAATTTTGCAATTACCCTTGATACAAAAACAAATGAAATTTTGAATGAAAACTGTTTTTATGTTTTTCCAAACCCAAGTAATAATATTATTAATTTAATAAACAATTCAGGACAGGAAATTGATAAATTATGTATTATTAATATTCACGGACATGATGTATCAATAAATTATAATATAAAAGAAATTGATAGTCAATATGAAATTAGCAATTTGAGTAATGGTATGTATTTTATAAAAATTGAAACAAAAAATAAAGTAATCTTTAAAAAAGTAATTAAACAATAATATAATGAAAGAGAAATTTCTATTTACTTTTATTTCTGTTTGTGTAATAATTTCTGCCTATACACAACCAAAATCGTTTGAATCACGTGGCATCGGAGGCGGAGGTGCATTATTTTCTCCTTCTGTAAATCCAAAAAATAATGATGAAATTTATATATCATGCGATATGAGTGAATTATTTCATTCTACAAGTAAAGGAAAAAACTGGCAAATGTTACATTTTAAAAATATCCAGGGAGGACACAATTCAAAAGTACAATTTACAAACAATGACAATATTAGATATTGTATTGACTACTCATCAATAGATGGGATTGATTATGCTAAACCTGTAAAAAGTACTGATGGAGGTAAAACATGGGTAAATCTTTCTGGCAATCCGTTCCCTTACGAAACAGCATATAACTTAAGTGCTGACTATAATAATCCTGACAGGTTGATACTTGGATTTTATGGAGAAATATAT
Organism: Bacteroidia bacterium; assembly: GCA_020849295.1. Classification (GTDB taxonomy): domain Bacteria; phylum Bacteroidota; class Bacteroidia; order NS11-12g; family UBA9320; genus JABWCE01. Next base: position 18,956 of record JADLGN010000016.1, on the reverse strand, counting down.
TTTAGTAACGATGCAGGAAATACTTTTAAGAAAATTTACACCTGCAAAAGCAATAACGAAGGAAATCATATAGCCGGAAGTTTTTTTGACGGAAGTAAAATATATATAGGTTTAAATGACGGGCTTCTTACCAGTGCTGATAATGGTGCAAATTTCACATTATTGAGTACTACAGGTATGCCTTCAACAGAAAAAATGATTTCATTTTCTGCTGCAAAAGATGGCTCAGGGTTAAGATTTGTTTGTCTTACATTAAACAATGTATGGGCTGGGATACAGCACGGTTTTGAATATTCAAACGGCAGCACAGCCTCTATGCAGGGAATTTATACAATGGACAATGCAAATGGAACATGGACATTAAAAACTAATGGAATAAATAAAAATACAGATTATCCTGTTTTTACAGGTATGGCAGAAAATGATATATCAACAATATATATTGCTGGTAGTAGTTCTACAGGCTCTCCAATAGTAATGAAAACAACTAATGGAGGTAATAACTGGAGTCATGTTTTTAAAAGTATGAATAATGAAAATATTTATACCGGCTGGAGCGGTCATAATGGGGACAGAGGCTGGAGCTATGGAGAATGTCCATTTGGATTTTGTGTTGCTTCCAATAATAGCAATATGGTTTTGTTTACTGATTTTGGTTTTGTCCATGGTACTTTTGATGGCGGCACAAACTGGTCACAGATGTATATTGACAATTCATATCAAAACTCACAAAATATCGCTACTCCCAAAAGCAAATCATATAAAGGAATAGGATTAGAAAACACTACAAATTGGAATATACTTTGGATTGATTCAACAAAACTTTTATCATCGTTTTCTGATATTAATGGAGTAGTAAGTAATGACAAGGGCTTAACATGGAAAATGATACCAAACCTCACTCAAAATACAGTTTATCATATTGTAAAAAATAATTCTGGGACTATATATGCTGCTACATCTAGTGTTCATGATATGTATCAAAGTACAAGACTTACCGATGCAACAATTGATGGAGGAAAAGGGGCAGTATATTATAGCAATGATAAAGGAAACAGCTTTAGTCTGCTACACGATTTTGCTCATCCTGTAATATGGCTTGCACTTGACCCGACAAATTCAAACAGAATGTATGCTAGTGTAATACATAGTACTTTAGGAGGTATTTACGTATCAAATGATATAAACAAAGGCTCTTTAAGTACATGGAGTAAACTGTCAAATCCACCAAGAACTCAAGGTCATCCTTTTGTAATATATGTGTTGAAAAACGGAGATATTTTGGCAAGTTATTCAGGAAGACGTGCAGGTAATCCAATGCAATTTACCAATTCATCAGGTGTATTTTACAGTCCTAATAATGGCAATACGTGGTCAGACGTAAGTGATAATAAAATGAAATATTGGACAAAGGATATAACTATTGACCCATTTGACTCTACAGAGAGCACCTGGTTTGCGGCTGTATTTAGCGGCTGGGGAAGTAATATACCTGCTGAAAGCGGTGGATTATATAGAACTAAAAACAAAGGATTTAACTGGGAAAAAATATCTGATTCTGTTTCATCATATCGCGTAAATTCATGCACTGTAAATCCGCTTAATAATAATGAAATGTATTACACTACAGAAACTGCAGGGCTTTGGTTTAGCAATAATGCAAAAGATATAAAACCAAATTTCACCCTTGTTGAGTCTTACCCTTTTCGTCATCCTGTAAGAGTAAATTTTAATCCATACAACAATTCTGAGATTTGTATTTCGGGATTTGGTTCTGGAATGATGTTTGGTAAAACTAATAGTGGTGCCTCAATTAGAAAAATTAGCAAAATCAAAACACTGCATATTTACCCAAACCCTGCAAAATCATACATTCAAATTGATTTAAACAATAATTTTAGTTATGAAATTTTCAGTATTACTGGTGAAAAAATCAAAATAGGGAATACAAGTAAAGCCTACGAAAAAATCATTATTGATGATTTGACTTGTGGTTTGTATTTTATTAATATTAAAACTAAGAACAATGATTTTACTGGTAAGTTTATATTTAATTAAAGAATTTATAATATAATGATTTAATCAAAATTGAAATAAAATAATCAAATATATTTTGTTGAAGAATTGTAAAATTATAATCATATTATAAAAAAACTGAAATCATTATGAAACAAATCATAATTATCAAATGTTATTTTGGCTGAATTTTGCTAAAAAAATGAAAAAATCATATTTATTTTTTTTAATATTTGTTTGTGTTTTGCTAATAATAAATTCATGCAAGCACGAAATTCCATTTAGCTTATTTAATGATAATAATATAGATACAACAGATTTTCCATGTAGTACAGATACTGTATATTTTCAAAATCAAATTCTACCAATTTTCAATACTTACTGTACAGGTACTGATTGCCATAATGGACCAAAGCCTCAGGAAGATATTGATTTAACATCTTATGCAAATATTATGGCAAGTGGAAAATTAACAGCACATAATTCATCAAAATCAAAAATATATAAAGCAATAATTGATACCGACCCTGATGACAGAATGCCACCAACAGCTAATTTACCTCAAGAAAAAATTGATTTGATAAAAAAATGGATAGATCAGGGAGCCAAAAACAATTATTGCAATGACAGTAAAAACCCTTGTGACACAAGTAATGTTACATATTCTCTTACTATAAAAAAAATAATTGTTGATAACTGTTTGGGCTGCCATGATGATACTTATATAATTTCTCTTACAACATATAATAAAGTGAAAGATGCTGTACAAAACAGAAATTTATGGAACGTGATAAACCATTTTTCAGGATATAAAATAATGCCACCAGATACAAACTTTAAATTAAGTGATTGTAATATTAGAAAAATAAAAATTTGGATAGATGCAGGAATGCCTGAAAATTAAAAATAAAATGAAATATAGATTTTATGTAAACTTACTTTTTCTTTTATTGATAATTTTATCAATAAATTCATGCTATTATGATATTGAAGAAGAATTATACCCTACCCAAAAATCAGATTGCGATACTATTGCTACAACACTCTCAAAAAAAATTTCACCAATATTAAGTAAAAACTGTTATTCATGTCATTCGGCTGCTAATGCAACTTCAATGGGAAATGGAATAAATCTTGAAACATATACAGAACTAAAAAAATACATTGACAATTCAAAACTCATTATGTCAATAAAACATTCTACTGGAGTATCAGCAATGCCCAAAGGCACAACTAATAAAATACCTTCCTGCGATATTGTTTTAATAGAATATTGGATTAATAAAGGAGCAAAAAATGATTAAAAAAATGATTTATCTTGCATTATTTGTAATAATTGCAGCAATTGCAACCGGCGTTTATTTGTGGAATAAACCTCACCGAAATATTGAAAAATCGAAAGAAGATTTTGCAATTTCGGCAATTGATTTTTATACTGAGTATTCAACTGACGAAAACAATTCAAACACAAAATATTTAAATAAAATAATAATTGTGTCAGGCATAATTACTGAATTACAAATAGAAAATACCGAAGAACCGACTGTAGCATTAAAAACTTCCGATGAATCTATGACTATAAGTTGTGGCTTTGACAAAAAATGGATAAATGATTTAAAAATATTAAAAATTGGAGCTGAAGTAAAAATAAAAGGTAAATGTGACGGACTTGGGATGTTTGGCATAGTTTTTACTAAATGTAACATTGAAAAATAAAATTAATAAAAAATGAATTATAAAACAATCACAATTATTATTCTTACAGTGTTTTTGTCTTCTTTTACACTTAAAACAGAAAAAGATAAGTATGTTGCAAAAAATGGCAAGGTTTCGTTTTATTCACACACAGATGTAGAGGATATAAGAGCTGAAAACAACAAAGTATCAAGCATACTTGAACCCAAAACAGGCAAACTTGCAATTGAATTGCTTATTAAATCATTTCACTTTGAAAAAGCTTTGATGGAAGAACATTTTAACGAAAACTATATGGAATCTGACAAATACCCAAAATCAAAATTTGAAGGAAACATTGATAATATTAACGAAGTTGATTTTTCAAAAAATGGCACTTACAATGTAAAAATAAGCGGAAATCTTACTATTAAAGACAAAACTAATAAAATCAATACTACAGGTACATTAAAAGTAGATGGAAATAAAGTAACAGGTAATACAGTTTTCAAAATTATACTTGCTGATTACAATGTAAGTATTCCTGCAATGGTAAAATCAAAAATTTCAAAAGAAATAGAGATTACTGCCGAACTTGATTATCAAAAAATGAAATAATAGAATTGAAACTTCTTTCAAAATTCATTTTCTTAAATCTGTATATATTTAGTTTTGTACTAACAAAAGCACAAACTGACAGTACAGATTTGTTTAATTTGATGAATTTGTCTGAAGAAACAAATTACACAACAGCCACATTCAAAACTACCCGTATTATAAACGGACACAGTATAGAAAATCAGGCTATGGGTGTATTGGATTTCAGAATAAATCACAGATTTGGTGACATAAATGGAGGTGCTTATGAGTGGTTTGGTCTTGATCAGTCAAATGTAAAACTTTGCCTCGATTATGGAATAATTGACAGGTTGATGGTTGGAATTGGCAGAACTAATGTAAACAAAACCGTTGACGGATACTTAAAATTTAAAATTTTAAGGCAAAGTACAGGAAAAAAGAAAATGCCGATAACATTAAGTTACATAGCAATAAGTGATATAAATACTTTGAAATGGCAATATCCATCTAGAAAAAATTATTTTACTTCAAGGCTTACTTTTACTCATCAGTTACTTATTGGTAGAAAATTTTCTAAATCAACATCTCTTCAAATATCACCAACTTTGGTTCATCGCAATTTGGTAGAATTAAAGAAATACAAAAATGATGTTTTTGTAATTGGTGTTGGCGGAAGACAAAAAATTAACAAGAGGATATCAGTAAATGCTGAATATTTTTATGTTTTTCCTAAGCAAATATCAGATGAAATGAAAAATAGTTTATGTATTGGTTTTGATATTGAAACAGGAGGACACGTATTTCAATTGCATTTTACAAATTCACGCGGAATGACCGAATCTCAATTTATAACACAAACCATAGGCAACTGGCTGAAAGGTGATATAAGATTTGGATTCAATATTTCAAGGGTTTTTACAGTTAAGGAAAGAAAACATTAAAAATTATTTTTTCCATCTTAAAAGTTTTGGAATTCCCTTTGTGAAAAATCCTGCAATAAACCCAGGGAACCCCATTTCTTTAAGTTTGCTTTTTACAAACTTTTGCATTTCTTCAACTGTCAAGTCAGGGTTTTTAAACTGACCATTTTGGTAGCAATAGCTACAATATATTGCACTTTTTGAGCCATCATTATTAGTTCCACCACCATTTGGATCTTTTTTTAGAGGCATACTACAACTCTGGCATTTTTTATATGTATTTGTCATTTATTAAAATTTCTTATATTCCAAAAAGTTTATTTAAAGGTTCGGTTCCATCAATTAGCATTTGCGGATTTTCGAGTAATGTTTTTATATTTAGCAAAAAACCTACTGATTCTTTGCCATCTATTACTCTATGGTCGTATGACAACGCAACATACATAATCGGCCTAATAACAATTTGACCATTTTCAGCAATTGGTCTTTCTACTATATTATGCATACCAAGTATTGCAGATTGTGGAGGATTAATAATTGGAGTGCTAAGCATAGAACCAAAAACCCCACCATTTGAAATAGTAAATGTTCCTCCTGTCATTTCTTCAATACTCAATTTGTTTTCTCGGGCTTTAGCAGCAAGTGTTAAAATATTTTTTTCAATATCCCACAAATCCATATTTTCTGCATTTCTCACAACCGGTACAACCAATCCTCTTGGTCCTGATACTGCAATAGAAATATCGCAGTAATCATTAAATATAAAATTTTCTCCATCTATATATGAATTTACTGCCGGAAACTTTTGCAGAGACAATACACACGCTCTGGTAAAAAAAGACATAAAACCAAGTCCTACACCATGTTTTTCTTTAAATTTGTCTTTATATCTGTTTCTCAAGTCCATTATAGGCTTCATGTTTACTTCATTAAAGGTAGTAAGCATAGCCGTTTCATTTTTGGCAGACACAAGCCTTTTAGATAATGTTTTGCGAAGATTACTCATTTTCTCAACTCTTTGAATTCTCGAGTTTTCTACCTTAAAATTTGAATCTTCAGATTTTTTCACATTTATGGTTTTTTTGATGCTTATTACATCTTGTTTAGTAATTCTGCCATCTTTTCCAGTTCCGGCTATTACAGTTGTATCAATATTTTTTTCCTTAATTATTTTTGAAGCAGAAGGAGATGCTACACCAACTTTATATGAACTTTCTGATTTGCTTTTTAATTGCTCAGATTCATCAATTGTTACTTCGGATATTTTTATTGATTGAGGTGCTTTGAAGTCTGTATCTATAAGAGCTGCAATTTCTCCAATTTTTATTTCTGTACCAGCTTCTACTTTTATCTGTAATTTCCCTGCCGAAGTTGCATTTAGCTCTACTGTTGCTTTTTCAGATTCTAATTCAGCAATTGGTTCATCAATATTTACATAATCTCCATTATTTTTCAACCATTTCGAAATTGTAACTTCAGATATTGATTCTCCAAGTGATGGAATTTTTATTTCGACATTCATTTCTAAAAAATATATACAAAATTAACCTAAAATATATTGCTATTGTTTTAAAAAAATACCATAAGTATATCAAATAAATTTACAATTCATATAATAGGTATTTTTTTCGCATATTATTATATTTTTCCAAATCCTTATCCCATGTTTTTCGTATTTCTTCAGAAGTTTTACCTTCTATAATTTGCTTACGCAGTTTGTCAGAACCTGCAAGTCTATCAAAAGAACTATCAATAAAAAAACTTTCTCCTTCATTTTTGTTTTTGTAAAATAAAACCAACCAATCAATATATATTTTTTTAGAGTCTATAAGATAATGATTACAAAACTCTGTAAGTAATATTCCTCTACATTCTTTACCTTCATAAGGAGGGTCATCAGCAACTCCGGGTATTTTTTTGGGTGTAAAAACCACACTGCCATGCGAAAGTCCTGGCTTGCCAATCCATTCAAAAGGTTTTGGAGTACCTCTGCCTACACTCACATTTGTCCCTTCAAATAAACCAAGCGATGGATAAAGATAAATAGATTCTGGAGTTTGTAAATTTGGCGAAGGATTTACTTTGCATTTATATAAAATCCTGTGATTATAATTTTTTAGTTTTATAATATTCAATTTGCATGATTTGCCTCCGGCAAGCCATTTTTCGCCATTTATCATTTTTGCAAACTCACCTACTGTCATGCCATGAACCAGCGGTACCGGATGCATTCCAATAAATGACTTGAATTTTAAATCTAAAACAGGTCCGTCAACATAATATCCATTTGGATTTGGACGATCTAAAACCATAAATTGAATTTTATTTTCAGCACATGCTTCCATTGCGTAGTGCATTGTAGAAATATAAGTATAAAATCTAACTCCTACATCCTGAATATCAAAAATTACAAAGTCAATGCCTGATAATTGTTCTTTGCTTGGCTTTTTATTTTTACCATACAAGGAAGTTATATTTATACCGGTTTTTTTATCAATGGCAGAATTTACAGTAGCTCCTGCACTATGGTCACCTCTAAAACCATGTTCGGGAGCAAATATTGTTTTAATTTTTATACCAAGTTTTAGCAATGTGTCAACAAGATGTGTTTTCCCAATTACAGAAGTTTGATTAACAATAAGTGCAATATTTTTTCCTTTTAACATTGGAATATATTCTCTTGTTTGCTCTGCACCTGTTATTACATCTGTATCATTTACAATAAGTTTTTTCTCATCTTTCAAAAACAATACTGTATCAGTTTTAATCTGATGTTCAACTGCAAAATTTTTATTAATACAATAAAAACTAAGGTAAATAATAAGCAATAAATATCGCATTTTTGTAATTAAAAAATAACATTTCAATATTAAGGAATGAAAATACAATTTAAAAATAGTATGCCTTAAAGAATGTTAATTAAATTATTAAGTTGCATACATTTTTTATAATAATTTGAAATTAGAATTTTTTATAGCCAGTAGGCTAAACTCCAAAAGCAATCATTTTGTTACTCGCCGCATAATACAAATGGCTTCGGCAAGTGTTGCTATAAGCATGGCTGTTATGATTCTTGCTATTGGTATTGTAAAAGGATTTCAAAATGAAATAAAACAAAAAATTACAAATTTTAATGGTAATGCCATTATAAAAAAACTTGATATAAACTATTCAGAAGAGATGTCGCTATTTTCAAAAAATTTAGTTAATCAAAATTTAATTCAAAATTCCAGTTTTATTAAATCAATCGAGCCATTTTGCCAGAAATCATGTATAGCCCGTACAAATGAAGAAAATGAGGGATTGCAATGTCGTGGAATTACTAATGGAGAAAGTTATAAATTTATTTCAAAACAAATAAAAAGAGGTAAATCTCTTACTTTAAATTCACACAATGATCCAAATCAGATTTTAATTTCTGAAACTACTGCACAACGCTTGAAACTCGACACAGGAGACAGACTTGAACTAATTTTTATTCAAGATGGACAAATAAGAAGGCGAAAACCTGTAATATGTGGGATTTTCAATACAGGGATGAATGAAGTTGACAGGTTTTGGATAATAACAGATATTAGAATGGTGCAACGAGTGGTTAGCCAGGGCTTTGACAGCATAAATGGTATTTCTGTATTTTATAAATCATTGGAAAATTCTATTACAAATTCAAAAATACTCAACGAAAGTTTGCCTATGTCTTTGACTGTATTAACAGTTGAGCAATCTTATTTTCAAATTTTTCAATGGCTCAATCTTCTTGATATGAATGTATTGATAATTATAGTTCTTATGGTATTGGTATCAGTTGTAAATATGATTACTGCACTTATTGTTCTAATAGTTGACCGCACAGCAATGATTGGTTTGCTTAAAGCACTTGGTAGTCGAAATAATCTGATAAGGAAAATATTTTTATATAATAGTTCCAAATACTTATTAAAAGGAATAATAATAGGAAATGCAGTTGGTATTGTTGTAGGAATATTTCAAAATTTTACGGGAATTTTAACACTTAATGAAGAAATATATTACTTAAGTAAAGTCCCATTTAAAATATCATTAAACGATTTGATTTTATTAAATATTTTAACTTTTACAGTATGTATCTTCATTTTGCTGATTCCTTCATTTTATGTAGCGAAAATAAATCCGGCAAAGTCCATAAAATTTGAATAATACTTGTTTACTTTTTTATAAAAACTCCATAATTGAATTTATCAATCATTACTGAGTAAATACCTGATTTCAAATCGTTGATATCAATTTTTATAAAACCAACTCTGTTATAATAATTATTCAATTTTACTACTTGCCCAATACTATTTACAATTTCAATATGTCTTTCAGCATTGCTTTTGTATATGGTAATATAATTTTCTGCAGGATTTGGATATATTTTCTTATTTACTAGAAAATCAAAATTAGAAAATCCTGCACTTTCTTCGGTAAAAAATATTCATTTAGATGAGTCAATTGTTTCTATACCATTATTTGATAAATCAGTAATACAATTCTCATCTATTTTTATTGAAACCTTAGATTTTGGCATTAGTTCTACAGGTATATTAATTGTTAATCTCTTATTAGAAAAATTAAGATTAGAACTATTATAAGGCAAAGTAGAAACTAAGTTGTTATTTTCAAAAATATAAATATTACCGGTATTTCCCGGTTTTATATTTTCATCAAATTCAATGTAAGGCAATACCGACTTTGATATATTAATTGCTCTGTTTTCTGGGAAAAATGTTTGAGGCACAGGTTGTGAAAAGTCAATATATCCGCTATTACATGAATATGAAATAGGATTTTTTTCGAGAGGGTTTCCTGGTTTTAAAGTTTTATTTTTAAAGGCACTGAAAGTATCTGGATAAAATAAAGCTCTGAAAACACTGTTTCCTGCTGCAGCCTGTCCGTCTGTAATTTCATTTTCGCCAGCTATAGGATTTATATATTCCCAAACTATAGAATTTTTATTACCTACTTCAAAAATTCTTCCTTGCACACCACTGCAAATAAGAGTATTTCCATTTGGTAATCTTTGAGCTCCTGATATTACTGCAGAATAAAACTTTGTAGGAATTGAATCTTTGTAAACCCATGTTTGTGTAGAAGGTCCATAAGGCAAATTAGAGCCATACACTCCTGGTGATGATTGAGGAGGCGTAATTATTTCAACTGAAGATACCATTGGGTTTCGTCCAAGTCCATTATTAAAAACCATTATTGAACCACCATCTTTATATAATTTTGGTATCCAATAAGCATTATGCTGTCCGAAAAACACCTGGTCTTCATTTCCGCCTTTTTGATATGTTCGAGGATTCCCCCAACGATATAGTATATCTCCGCCTTTATTTCTTTTTCCTCCTTTGTGAGTTGCAGCTTCAGCAGTAGTAGTGCTATGGTCTATAACCCAAATTTCGCCAAAATGATGACAAGATAATACAATTTGGTCAAGCTCTTCATTATAATCAATCGCATTTATATGAACCCAATCAGAATTTGTGCTATTTTTATAATTTATATCAACAAGTTCAGGATGACTCGAAATATTGTCATAATCCGGCATCAATATATTTTCATTTTGTACAATATGGTCAATCAAACTCCATTGCCATACAATTTCAATATCATTAGTCCCTTTTGGTTTAATTTCTAAAACTCTTTCACTCCACAGTTTGCTGCTATATACAGTACCTGATTTTCTTCCTTTGCTTTCTGCTATTGATGCGGGTATTCCATGCCATGCTATTGCTAAAATATTACCATTTTTCATAGGATAAAAATCATGATGTAATCCTAATGAATCATTTGATATTTTGTATGACCAAAGTAATTGTCCGTCCCAACTATATTTTTCTAAAATCCCTCCTTTGCCTTGTCCCATATAGTTTGTATCTGAAATTTGTCCCGCACGAAGCAAGCTTCCGTCAGGCAATAAATAAGCTATCAAGCCAGATAAATATTTACTTTTCCAAGTTTTCAATTCTTTACCGCATTTGTCTATCAAGTAAGTATTTTTACTGGTTAAAGGGGTTAGCAGCACATATCCTTTATCGTCATTTCCATTTTGGTTTTTTATTACTCCAACAGTTTTTTGGGTTTGAGAAAATAAATTAGGAATTATTAAAAAGTAGAAAAAAGATAAAAACAATAGATTTTTTATCAAATTAAATTTGTGGACTCTTTTCATAAATGTATTGTATATTATTTATTTTAACTTTGCTTATTAAAATATATTATTTAAATATTTAAAATTTAAATCAATATGACACTTTGTTTACTTAATGACATAGAAAACTATATCAAATAAATAAAATATAGAATGATTGTTTTTTGTAATACTATGTAACATATTTTTTTGCTCTGTCGTCAATTTAATTGAAAACAATAATTGGATGAGAAAAAACTAATACAGGCTTGTTGTAAGGGTGATATTAAAGCTCAGAAAATTGTATATGAAAATTTTGGACCCAAGCTGATGGGAATTTGTATAAGATATGCCGGTAACAGGGAAGATGCTGAAGAAATCTTTCATGACTCTTTGATTAAAGTTTTTAACAACTTAAATAAATTCAAATTTGAAAGTAGTTTACAAACTTGGATTTCACGTATAGGAATTAATACATCTTTAGATTTTTTAAGAAAAAGAAAAAAAATATTATTTTTAGGCTATATATCTGATCATATAAGCGAGATTGAAGATTATGATATTCCGGCAGAAATAAGTATAGAAGCAGAAACTGCTATGAAATTGATGAAAACATTACCTACAAATCAACAGGTAATAATCAATTTATTCATTATAGAAGAAATGAATCATCGCGAAATTGCTCAGCAACTTGGCATAAGTGAAGAAGCTTCAAGAGTACAATTGAGCAGAGCAAAGAAATCTTTAGTAGAAGTTTATAATAGTTATAAAAGTAGAAATGAGTATGGGAAATAATCTGCATAATTCTATTAAAAAAGCATTGGAAAACTACGAGGCACCTCTTAAAGATGCCCAGTGGACAAGGCTTGAAAAAGAATTAGCGGCTAAGCCTAAAAAATGGAAATTTTTACCATATCTGTATTCTGCTATACTTATAGTAGCTGTAGTAATAGGCGTGTTATTATTTAAGTATAATTTTAATAAAAAAACATTATCAATTAATAATTCATCAGAAGCTTTAGAAAAAAATTATAAGTTTGAAAAAGAACAGAATAAGCAATCTAATGTAATAATAAAGCAACAATTTGAAGAAAATCAAAATCTATCAAAAACTTTAAAAAACTCTGAGATTTTGAAAAAGAAGCAAATTAAGTTGACTAATAATTTAAAACCTGAAATTTCTGAAACAGAAAATAATAATTCTTTATCAGAAATAAAAAAAGATGCAGAAACTACAAGCATAAACAAAACTGATAAATCATCTGACACTACAAGCTATACTTACAGTAATAAAAATAATAAAGGTGAAAATAATATAAATGTAACAGATTCTATTGATAATAGTATAGTAGAAATTGAAAATAGTAGTGATGTAACTAATGAAGATTCAACTTACAAAAACAAACCTATTAAAGATATAGCAAAAGCAAAACACAAATATGTATTTTCTCTTTCTACCGGATATTCAAATATGAAAGTGCATTTTTCGGCAATTGATGACTTAAGCAAAGTGCATAAAGATACCAGAAAAATATTTGAACAAAGTAATAAAAATACACAGACACTATTTATCAATTTTGGATTTGATTGTAATGTTTTCAAAGGATTCAATATAGGTTTGAACACCGGATTTCAGTACTTACATATTTCACAACCTGTAAATATTAAGTACAAAATGATTGAAATTCCATTTTATGATATTAACCGAAATATAATAGGATATATACCAAAAGACAGTGCAAGTGCAGAAGTGCTTAGTACAAATTCAAATAATAAAATATCATATTTAAAAATTCCATTAAGATTTAATTACACAATTCCACTAAATTTGAGAAATGAAATGCTTATAACAGCAGGCACAAATATTTCTACAATAATTTCAGCTAAAGGAAATGTTATTTCTGTGAATGAAGGATTAGTAAAACCTTTGAGTAAGCAAATGTATGGCAAGTTAAACTTTGGATTTTTATGTGGTGCACAATACTGTAGAAATATTAAAAACAGATGGTGGATGGGTATAGAAAACCAATGGCAGATAAATCCTTCAACATATACAAATGGAGTAGAAAAAGTGAAAAACAGAATGAGCGGATATAATATAAATTTAATTTTAAAGTACAAATTATAAGAGATATGAAAAAAAATATTATTTCAATAATTTGCTTTATACTTTTTGTTCACTCAGCAAGTTCGCAGAGTTTTATTAATAATTTAGGAAAAAATATAAATAATCAGATAGAGTGTTCTTGTGCTGATAAAGATGGTAATTTGACAATAGGATATTACAATGCAAAAGATACAATAAAAGACACACTACATTTTATTAAATGGAACGTAGCTGCCGGCAAATGGGCATTTATTAATAAAATTCCTGTAAAAAATGACATAAAAAATTACAGTAAATGTATATATAAAAATGATTCTCTTTTGGTTTTTACTAAGGTAAATAATTTAAAAAAAGCTAATGCAGGACTTATATTAGTAAGCAGCAATAATTATAAAATATTAGGAACTTTCAGACATGAAAAATCAGACGGTGCAATAATTGATTTAAAACAAACAAATAAAGGAATATTAATTTTTGGAGAATTTGATTCAATAAGAATTAACTCAAGCAGTACTAAAGCACAGCATATAACATTGTACAATGGAGTTGGATTTAATCAAATATATACACCCTCCGAATTTTCTAATAATCCAATAAGCAATTTTCAAGTAGCATCAAATCAAGATACTTTTTTATTAATTACAGGCGAAGGCAAATTTGTTTGGCAATATATATTTCCATCAAAATGGGAATTAATAAGTAAATCAGCTAAAAACAATTTTACAGGTGTTGCACACAATGTAAATAACTGGATAATTAGTAGAGAGAATTCTGATTCGATTATGATATACAATAGTAAAAAAATTGAATTCAGATTATTAAAACAAAAACTCACTCCACCACTCTCATTTTTAAACACAAATAAAGGATTGCTGGTATCAGAAAATGGCAAGCAGGGGCGACTTATGAAATATGATCCTGCTTTAAATTATTTTATACCTATATATCAAAATTATAGGAGTGACACTATACAAAGAAATCTGGTTTTTTCTAAAAATAAAATTTATTATACATCATCTACTCCTATTATTTACCGAAATAAAAATTATGGCAATGTTGTTGAGTTAAATATTGCCCAATCAATGCCGATAGGATATGACACTATTTCAATTTTTGTATTTAATGATACAAACAATAACAACAAATTTGACAATGGAGAAAATCTTACACAATTTGCAAATGTTTTTAATAAAACATACTCAAAGTTTTTAACAAGTTCGTCAGGTAAATTCAAAGAAATAGTACCTGATTATAACGATGTAGAATATGAAATAAAAAATATTCAAAGATGCCTTGAAACTCCATTTTATTTTAAAACTCAATTTTCTTCAAACACTAAAAATGACATTAAACATGACTCTATATATTTTCCGATTCAGGAAAACAAAGTGTCAAAAAATCTGATTGTGAAGAGTTATGCACAAAAAAATAAAGCAAGATTGATGGATACTATCAATCTTGAAATTAATATCTACAATAATGACTGCAATCTTTATAAATCAATAATAAATACAAATATTAAACTTGATTCAAACACAACTTTTATAAGCTCTATACCGGCATTTACAAGTTTTGCTAATAATGAACTTAATTATAAATTAAATTACTCAAGCGTTGAAAATTCTTATAAAATAAAACTAAAAGTTCTTTACTCAAATTTAAAATATAAAATTGGCGACATTGTAAAACATAAAATATTACTTTATAGCGATTTTGCAGAAGACACAACTGACAATAGCGATAGTATAGTTCAAAAACTAGTGTATAGTTTTGACCCAAACGAAAAAAATTGCGAACCATCTGGCTCAGTATCAGGAAATATAAAAAATATCAGATATTTTATAGATTTTCAAAATGAAGGGACAGACGAAGCACGCAGAGTTACAGTAATTGATACACTTGACATGCACATACCGGTATATGAGTTTCAGATGGTAGCATGCAGCCACAATTATAAGGTTTATTTAAAAGATAATGTTGTAACATGGGTATTTGACAATATAAATCTTCCGTCAAAACAAATATCAGAATCAACAAGCAAAGGTTATATAATTTTTGAAGCACATTTGAACAAAAATCTTGAAATTGGTGATAGTGTATTAAACAAAGCATACATTTATTTTGATTACAATACTCCAATAATTACAAATATCGCATCTGTTTTAAGAAAGCCTGACGATACTGATCAATCGGAAATTGAAGGCAAGTATAGTATTATAGTATATCCAAATCCTGCAGCAGAAATTATAACTTTAAGAAATATTTCATCAAACAATCAAACAATAAAAGTTTACAATATGGTAGGGCAAGAAATTTCGATATTTGAAATAAATGCAACCGGAATTATTAATAAATCAATTGTTGACTGGCCTCGTGGGATGTATTTTATAAAATCAAGCAAAGGAGGATTTCAAAAGTTTTTGGTACATTAATAGCCAAATTCCATTATAAATGATTTCTTAAGATTTTGATAAGGTTTCATTAAAATGATTCCTTCCTTTTCAAAAACATCTCTATTGAAATTCACACTATCTGCCAGTCCTTCCCATGGCTCAATACATATAAATCTTGAATTGGGTTTTGCCCAAATTCCAAGATATTTCCAATTTTCAATATAAACTTTCACATACCTATTTGTAGATTTTGATTTTAGATTCACCCACGATGATTTTAAATTTTTAAATATCATAGCATCTTTATCAAACGTATGTTTATTTACCAAAATAAAACCTGAGCTATCGGCTACTTTCTCTTTGTTTGATGAAATAAAATTATCTTCAAGAAGCCATGATTCAGCATACTGGTCATTTTCAAATTCAATAAGCGAATCGTCAGCAGATATTATACTAAATGCAGGGTGAGCCCCAAATGAAACCGGCATTTCACAATTATTGTTATTGCAAATTTCGAATATCATTTCAAGCTGGTTTTTCACTATTTTATATTTTACTCTTAAAGAAAAATCGAACGGGTAGCGGCTAAATGTATAATCATTTTTTTTTAATTCAAATTCAGCACAGTCATCCTCAATACTAATTAGCTCAAATTGCAAATCACGGGCAAAGCCATGTTGTTCTATTTCGTACTTTTTACCATTATACAAATATTCAAAATTTTTGAGTCTGCCAACAAAAGGAAACAAAACCGGTGCATGTCTTCCCCATATAGTTTTATCAGCCTGCCAAATATATTCATGATTTGATTGGATATTTTTTACACTACACAACTCAGCACCAAAACTCAAAATTGAAGCTTCAAAATTTTCAGAGCTGATTGTTAGTTTATTTTCCAAATTATAAATTTCCGCGTTTCGCCTGTTCTATTTCTATTGACTCAAACAATGCTTTGAAATTGCCTTTACCAAATGATTTTGCACCTTTACGTTGTATTATTTCATAAAAAAGTGTTGGTCTGTCTTCTACAGGTTTAGTAAAAATCTGCAAAAGATACCCTTCGTCATCTCTATCAACCAATATATTCAGTTTTTTAAGAATTTTAATTTCTTCATCAATATTTCCAACTCTTTCAAGCAAACTATCGTAGTAATTGTCTGGAATTGTAAGAAATTCAACTCCGCGGCTCCTAAGTTTTGTAACAGTGTCAATAATATTGTGTGTTGCAACTGCTATGTGCTGTACTCCTTCGCCTTCATAAAAATCAAGATACTCTTCTACTTGAGATTTTTTCTTTCCTTCGGCAGGCTCGTTTATGGGAAATTTTATATATCCGTTGCCATTGCTCATTACTTTACTCATCAAAGCAGAATATTCTGTTGAAATATCTTTATCGTCAAAGCTAAGAATATTTTTAAAGCCAAGAACATCTTCATAAAACTTAACCCATTTATTCATTTGATTCCATCCTACATTACCTACACAATGGTCAACATAAAGCAAGCCAACTTCTTCTGGATTATACTCGGTTTCCCATTTTTCGAAACCCGGCATAAACAATCCAGTATAATTTTTTCTCTCAACAAAAATATGTACAATTTCGCCATAAGTATGAATTCCGCTCATTCTAACTTCTCCTCTACTGTCACTTATGGTAGTTGGTTCCAAAAATACCTTTGCTCCGCGTTTCACTGTTTGTTCAAAAGCGTCATAAGCATCATCAACCCAAAGTGCAAGTGAATGTACACCATCTCCGTGTTTTTTTATATGCTCATTTATCTGATGATTTGATTTGAGTGGGGTAGTAAGCACAAGTCTTATTTTGCCCTGAACAAGTACATAAGAAACCTTGTCTCTAACACCTGTTTCTGGTCCGGCATAAGCAAGATTTTGAAACCCAAAAGCAGTTTTGTAATAATGTGCTGCTTGTTTTGCGTTTCCAACGAAAATCTCAATATAATCGGTACCTTTTAATGGTAAAAAATCGCGGCTATTTTCTGTACTGGCTTGTGTATTGCTTTGCATTATTTTTTATAAATTTATAATATTGTTCTTTAAATTGAAGGATTTTGATTTAACTTAAAATTTTTAATCCTAAAATATAAAACAAAATAAAGGAAAATTGTTTTTTAATTCACTTTATTTTTTTTTAAGATTTAATATCTATTTTTGTTATAACTTTTAAATATATATAACTATATAACCATGAAAAAAGTAATTTTACTATCTACTGTACTCTTATATTCTTTAACCGATGTCCTTTCTCAAGACGAAGTTCGCAAAGCTTTTACTTCAGCTAGCCTTGGTATTAGTATTCCTACCGGAAACTTTAGAAGTAATAATTTTAATAATGATGAATCTGGCTATGCAAAAACGGGACTTACAGTGGATTTCACCCTTGAACATAATATTCTAAAAAAACTTGGAGTCATTGGAATATTTCGAAGTCAGGCAAATGCTGTAAATGCTGGCGAATATGCACAGGATTTAGCAAACTACTTAGGTGCAGATAACCCAGAAGAAACAACTTCTGTTTCTGTTGAATCTTCTCCTTATTCACTTGGTGGAATAATGACGGGTTTATATGGTTCTTTTCCAATAGTAAACAAATTTAGTTTTGAGCCTCATGCACTAGTTGGTTTTTCAGTTGCAACTTTACCAGCAAGCACCACAAAAACTTACGAATCAAATACTAAACTTACAACTTTTATATGGGAGCAATCTGCTACATTTGCTTTTTCATATATTATTGGAACTAAGGCAAAACTTGATATATCTAAAAGAATTTGCGTTTTGTTTAATATAGATTACTATGCTGCTAAAGCAGAATGGGACAATGTGCAAGAGGTAGGTATTGGTCATATTACGAACAATACTAAAATTTATATGTATGACTACAGTCAAAAATTTAGTACTATTAATCTTATCGCTGGATTAGGTTTTAAATTTTAGTAGAGTTTTGCCAAAATCTTTAACTACTAAATACGAGTATAATTGATTTACCTTTGTAATATGAAAAAGAAAAAAAGAATTTACAAAAACATTTTGAAAACTCAATCATCCTTTTCATATAAAGAAAAAATACACGCAATATGCGGGTATTTACTAGTTAG
>JADLGN010000015.1 GCA_020849295.1 Bacteroidia bacterium | reverse complement strand
TAGAACAAGCACAATCTTTGGGTTTACTGCCTGATGAGTTTGAAAAGATAAAAGATATTTTAGGAAGAACTCCAAATTTTACTGAATTATCTGTTTACTCGGTAATGTGGAGTGAACATTGCTCTTACAAGAACTCTATAATTTGGCTTAAAACACTTCCAAAAGACGGACCTGCATTACTTGCAAAAGCAGGCGAAGAAAATGCAGGGCTTCTGGATATTGGAGATGGGCTTGCAGTTTGTTTTAAAATTGAAAGCCATAATCACCCAAGTGCAATAGAACCTTACCAAGGTGCTGCAACCGGAGTTGGCGGTATAAACCGCGATATTTTCAGTATGGGAGCAAGACCAATTGCTCAATTAAATTCATTGAGATTCGGAAATATAAATACCAACCGTACCAAATGGCTAGTAAAAGGAGTTGTGAAAGGCATAGGTGACTACGGTAATGCATTTGGAATTCCTACTGTTGGTGGCGAAGTATATTTTGACGATTGTTATGAAACAAATATTCTGGTAAATGCAATGAGTGTAGGAATTGCAAAAGTTGGCAAAACAATAAGTGCTTCTGCTGACGGACCTGGAAATCCTGTTTATATTTTTGGAGCATCAACAGGTAAAGACGGAATTCACGGTGCTGCTTTTGCAAGCAAAGACATCTCTGAAGACAGTATAAACGATTTGCCATCTGTACAAGTTGGAGACCCTTTTTGGGAAAAACTAATTTTAGAAGCCTCGATGGAGCTTTTGGAAACTGATGCAGTAATTGGTATGCAAGATATGGGAGCTGCCGGAATTACTTGCAGTACAAGTGAAATGGCTGCAAAAAGCGGTACCGGTATGAAAATACAACTTGATAAAGTTCCGTTAAGACAACAGAATATGAAATCTTGGGAAATTTTATTGAGCGAAAGTCAAGAACGAATGCTTGTTGTTTTAAAAAAAGGGAAAGAAGCTAAGGCAGAAGAAATTTTTAGAAAATGGGATTTAACATATTCTTGTATTGGCGAAATAACAGACACAGGAAGAGTACAGTATTATAACGGAGATATTCTTGAAGCCGACATACCTGCGGTAAGTCTTGTATTAGGTGGCGACGCACCAGTTTATAAAAGAGAATGGGAAAAACCTAAGTATATTGATTCTCTTAATAATTTTAATATAAATAAAATAAATGACATTGGAAATAACCTTGAAGATATAATTAAATTTATTATTCAATTACCAAATATTGCCAGTAAAAATTGGATTTTTAGTCAATACGACAGCATGGTTGGAACTATAAATCAAAGCACCAACAGACCAAGCGACGCAGCAGTTGTAAAAATACACAATACCCAGAAATCTCTTGCACTTACAGTAGATTGCAATAGCCGATATGTTTGGGCAGATCCTGAAACAGGCTGTGCTATAGCGGTTGCAGAAGCAGCCAGAAATATAGTATGTTCTGGAGGTAAACCAGCAGGAGTTACAAATTGTCTTAATTTCGGAAATCCTTATGACAAAGGGGTATATTATCAATTTAAACATTCTATAGACGGTATGGCTAAAGCATGTAGAAAATTTGAAACACCTGTTACAGGTGGTAATGTTAGTTTCTACAATCAAAGTAGCGATGGAAGTGGTGTTTATCCCACTCCTACTATAGGAATGGTAGGAATAATTGAAAAACCTGAACATATAATGACTCTTGATTTTAAAAATTCAGGAGATATCATTTTAATGATTGGCGAAAACAAGAATGATATTAATTCTTCACAATACCTTTCAAAATTATTAAATATAAATGAAAGTCCGGCACCTTATTTTGATCTTGAAAAAGAGTACAATTTGCAAAATGCTACTTTAAGTATGATAAAAAATCAAATGCTACAAAGTTGTCATGATATTAGCGAAGGTGGTTTATTTATTACATTATTTGAATCTGCAATGCAAGGCAATTTAGGTTTTGAAATTGAATCTGACAAAAATTTCAGAAAAGATGCTTTTTTATTTGGTGAGGCTCAAAGCCGAATTGTAATTTCAATAAAACCGGAAAAATTATATTCAATTGAAGATTTTTTAAATTCATCTAATATTAAATACAGCAAACTAGGCAAAGTAAGTGAATGTAATATAATAATAGATGGAGTAAATTACGGAAATATTAGCAATTACGCAGATTTATACAACAATGCAATAAAAGAAAAACTCGAAAATTAAGTTTTGGTTTTTGCCCATTCTTCGGCTATTTGTTCAAGTTCATTGTACCATTCATTTCCCATTTTTCTTATTAATGAATCTTTAAGAAACTGATAAATTTTTATGTTTAAGTTATCTCCATTACTACAAGCAGAACTGCAAATATCCCATTGATTATAGTTAAAAACTGTATATTCTCCATATTTCGAAACTCTAACCGGATATAGATGGCAAGAAATTGGTTTTTTAAAATCAGACTTGTTATTTTCAAATGCTTTTTCAATAGCACAGGCAGCAATATTGTTTTCAAAAACAGCAAATACACAAGACCCATTTTGTCTGCAAGTTGTTACATATTCATTATCGGCTGTGTCTATTTCAAAAAAACCTTTATTATTAAGCAATTCAATTCCTTCGCAATCCATAAATGGTATTATATTCTCTATATTTTTTGCAATAAGGTCTATTTCGTTTTCAAGTAATGGAGCGCCTCTGTCGCCTTCTACACAACATTTTCCCAAGCATTTTTTAATATCACAAACAAAAGATTTTTCAATTATATCTTCCGAAACAAGTGCACTTCCTACTATCAGCATTTTGGGATAAAACGATATATTTTATGGCGTATTAAGATAATTTTCATATCCTTCATTATCCAATTTCGATGCTTTTTCGCATACATCTTCTTTCATTTTTTCTTTATAGGCAATAATTCTTTGAGCTATTGCTTCGTTTGAAACTCCAAGTATTTGTGCAGCAAGGATTCCTGCATTTTTTGCACCATTTATTGCAACTGTTGCCACAGGCACTCCCGGAGGCATTTGAACAATTGAAAGAAGCGAGTCATATCCATTTAGATTACTTGATTTAATCGGTACACCTATTACCGGCAAATGTGTTAGCGAAGCTGTCATCCCTGGCAAATGAGCAGCTCCGCCTGCACCGGCTATTATTACCCCAAATCCATTCGAATTTGCATGAATGGCATTTTCAAACATTCTGTTGGGGGTTCGGTGAGCAGAAACTATTGTTATTTTATATTCAATACCAAATTCTTCAAGAATTTCTGCTGCATCTTTCATTACCGGCAAGTCACTGTCGCTTCCCATTATTATCAATACTTTCATGTTATAATGTTTATTGTTTTACTTCAATTATTTTCAACTTTTCTTTTATTTCTAATGCAATTTTTATTGCTTCTTCTGCCGTTTCGGCTAAAACTGTAAAATGACCCAGTTTTCTTCCTTCTCTGCTCTGTTTTTTGTTGTACAAGTGTAAATAAAATCCCTTTTGTTTCAAAGCAAAATCAAGACCCTGAATTTCATAATTGCCTGAAAAGCTCTTGGGACCGATAATATTTACCATTGCCGATGCTTTAATTTTTTCTGTATTGCCAAGT
This sequence comes from Bacteroidia bacterium, assembly GCA_020849295.1. Lineage (GTDB taxonomy): Bacteria > Bacteroidota > Bacteroidia > NS11-12g > UBA9320 > JABWCE01. The sequence goes on along the minus strand of JADLGN010000015.1, from coordinate 178,691 downwards.
GGCAAATCAAGCAAAATTCTATTTAACTGCTGGTATTGAGATGTAAAAGATGCTTCGATAGTATGATGACCTGAATTATGTGGTCTTGGTGCAATTTCGTTAATTAAAATTTGATTATCTTTAGTTAAAAACATTTCTATAGCAAATACACCTTTGCTTTTCAAACATTTTACTGCTTTACATGCTATATCTGAAGCACTTTTCTTTATTTCATTACTAAAATTTGCAGGCGACGATAAATAATCAACAAGATTTAATTTTGGGTCAAAATCCATGTTTATTATTTCCCAATTTACAATATTTTTACCATCTGAGGCAACTAAAACTGATAACTCTGTTATTTCTTGAATGTATTCTTCAATTATGCAAGGCTTATCAAACGGTATTTTACCAGACTCTATATCGCTTTTATTGCATATTTCAACACCTCGCCCGTCGTATCCTCCTTTACACAATTTGACAACCACTTTTTCACCATTAAAATCTTTTAGATTTTCTTTCCACTTATCATTTTTATTAATCTCTCTGAAAAAAGAAGTTGGCAAGTTATAATTTACATAAAATTTTTTCTGTAAAGACTTATCATTAATTATTTGTAAAACTGAAGCAGATGGAATTACTGTTTTCCCTTCTTTCTCAAGCTCTATTAATGCATCTACATTTATATGTTCAATTTCGTAGGTAACAACATCACTTATTGATGCAAGTTTTTTTATTGCATTTCTATCATTTAAATCAGCATTAATAAAAGTTTTTGCATATTTTCTGCATGGTGCATCAGGGTCAGGGTCTAATACATTATATTGAATGTTCATTGGCAATCCACTTTCTATTAGCATTTTGCCTAGTTGTCCTCCACCAATAATTCCTATCACTTTATTAAATGGCTTTTTCATTTATTGTGCAAAGTTAAGCTATATTATAAAAGTTTGCCTTTGCTAAATTTTTTGAATTTATACATATATATAATATGGTTGAATTTTAAAAAAATCAAATTATAATGCAGAAATAAATTCTTTAAGTTTTATCCTGTCTATTTTCATCGAATTATTAAGTGGAAAGTCTTTTAATGGAATTAACTTTTTAGGTATTTCATGTTTTGCTAATTTTGATTTTAATAAAATAAATATATTGTCTAAATTATTAATACTTTTTTCTTTAAAAACCAACACTAACATTTGTCCCCATTCAATACTACAAATTGAAGAAATATAAAATTCAATATTAATATTTTCTTCGTACAATATTTTTTCAATCTTTGATTCAAGATATTCAGGATAAATTTTATAGCCACCTGTATTTATTACAAAATCATTTCTTCCTATAAATTCAAAACCGTCTTTATACAATTTTACAATATCATTTGTTTTAGTCCACTTATTATTTGTTTGATTGCCTTTTATTGATAATACTCCATATTTATCAGTCCTTAGATTAACTTCGGGATATTTTTTAAAATAATTCCATTTACCATTATTCAATTTTTTCAGTGCAAAATTGCTACAAGTTTCACTCATCCCAAAAGTATGATAAACATCCGGTTTAAGTGTTTCAATTATTTTTAAAAGTTCAATATTTATTTCTGCTCCACCAATAAGTATTGTTTTAAAACGCATTAATTTTTTCAAACTATCATTATTATTAATTATTTGAAAAACCTGATAAGGGACTAATGAAATAAATGTATAGTTGTGGTTTGGCTTTAGTTCTTTCATTGGGTCAGCAGAAGGTTTAGTAATTTTAATATCAAAATTTCCGACTAACGCTCTAACTATCATCATCAATCCGCCAATTTTATCAATTGGAATACAGCAATAAATATTTTCATTTTTAAGTTTTAAAAAATCAATAGTTTGAACAGCGCTTGAAATAAATAAATTCTTATTAAGTTTAATTTCTTTTGGTTTTGAAGTTGTTCCTGACGTAAAAACAATAAAGTAGTTTTTTTTATTAAACCAAAAATCTAAAAATTTTAAAATAATCGAATTTTGACCAAATTCTGGCTTTAATTTTACATATTCATTTGCAAAATTATCTGTATTTAAGTAAATATCATCAATCAATATATGCATATACTCTTATTTTTCAGCTATTTAAATATTAAAAAAAAATAATAAAAAAAAATAATAAAAATTTCTTTTTAATAAAAATAGAAGTATTATTGCTATTCATTTCAGTCATTTAAAAAATGTTTATGAAGAAAAGAATCATTCTACCAATTTTAACTCTAACAATGCTATTGAGTTCAGATGTAATCATAGCACAAAATTATACTAAAAGATACGGAATTGAAGCTTTAGGCGGAATTAATGAATATGGAGGTGACAGAGGAACAAGATATTTCTTTGCATCGAAGCCCACATATCAGGGAGCCGGAGGTGCATTTGGGTATTATCTTACACCTTCTTTTGACGGTGTTTTATCATTTGATGTTGGAGAAATAGGACATATTGATCAGTCATTTGAAAAAGAAGGTTTCAGAGCAAGTATATGGAATGTAATGCCAGGTGTAAGATACAAACTTTATAATAATAAAATTCTGTCAGAAAGATCAAAATTTAAACCATATTTACATGTAGGTTGGGGATTATTTAATTATGTAACCAATATAAGAAATTCTCCTACACCAGAAAGAATGGTTAGAAGTTTCAGTCGTTTTGCCGTACAATGGGGCGTAGGTGGCGGAGTAAAATATTCAATTACCGAGTCTTTTGATGTAATGGCTCAAGTTTTATATAACTATACTTACGATGATAATCTTGACGGATTACCTTATGATCCATGGGTTCATCGAAGAAATAAATTAATGGATGCATATATAACTCACAGAGTTGGTTTTGCGTTTAACTTTGGAGCTAATGATGCAGCATACAAATTTGGCAAAGATGATGACAATGTCCCAAAAGAGGTTAAAACCAAACTTGAATTATTCTCAAAACAGATTCAGTTTGAAACAGCAAGTGATAAAATATTACCCGAATCATTCAACGCCTTAGATTCTGTAGCTATTTTACTTCTTGCATATCCTAATGTAAATGCTTTGATAGAAGGACATACTGACAACGTAGGAGATGACGAAGAAAATCTTCTTTTGTCACAGCGCAGAGCTGATGCAGTATTAAAATATATTACTGACAAAAAAATTGATCCATCAAGACTTACTGCAACCGGATTTGGAGAAACACAACCAATTGCTACAAACAAAACTCCAGAAGGTAGAGCATTAAATCGCAGATGCGTAGTAAGACCATTTATTAAGAAATAAAAATTAATAAAACTAAAAAAAAGCCTGATGTAAATTTCAGGCTTTTTTTTTATATTAATATATTATCTAGCAATCTCACATTGCCATATTTTACAGCCGATAAAATTATTGATTGATTTTTAATATACCCTTCTTCCCATTTTTCTAAGTTATCTCTATTTAAAACATCTAAATACTCACAAGACGCTTCTGCGTTTAATGCTACTTTGCTTTTTGCCAGTTCAATAGCTTCTTCTACACTAATATTATTTAAATCTTCTTTTAATTCATTTAAAATTTTGAATAAAAATCCAGAATTGCTTCTATTAGTTTCATTAAGTCTAACATTTCTTGAACTCATAGCAAGTCCGGTTTCTTCTCTAACAATTTCACAAACTTTTATATCAATTGGGATTTTTAATAATTCAATTAATTTTCTTACAATTAATGTTTGCTGATAATCCTTTTGACCAAAGTATGCATAATTTGGCTCAATAATTTCAAAAAATATTTTAAGCACATTTGCAACACCCATAAAATGTCCCGGTCTTAATTTTCCTTCATAAATTAAATCTAATCCATCAAAACTAAAATCAATCGGCTTGTAATTTTCGGGATAAATTTCTGATTTGTCGGGCAAAAACAATAAATCAACACCTTCATTTATCAGCATTTCTATATCATTTTCAATTTTTATAGGATATGTATTCAAATCAATTTCGTTATTAAATTGTAATGGGTTTATAAAAATACTGCACAAAGTAATATCTGTTTCGGCTTTACTTTGCTTAATAAGTGAAATATGACCATTGTGCAAAGCACCCATTGTAGGCACAAAACCAATAGTTTTTCTTGAATTTTTCAGAAAACTTATAGCCTTTTTAACCTCATTTGAACCTTTTATCAGAAGCATAATATAAAAAAATAATTAAAATACAAGTGGTATTTAAAAAAAATATGCCGAAAATATGATATATTTTTGTATTAAAATTATAATTCAATAATTTATCTATGAAAAATATACGTAAAAAAGTATTATTTGTGTGTTCAGAAATGAACCCTTTCCTAAACACTTCAAATATCTCAGACATTGCCAGAATGGTACCTCAAGCAATACAAGACAACAATAATGAAGTTAGAATTATGGTGCCAAGATTCGGAGTAATTAATGAAAGAAGAAACAAATTGCATGAAGTAGTAAGATTATCTGGCATGAATATATCTATTGATGATAACGATAATCCTCTTACTATTAAAGTTGCATCAATTCCGGGAACAAAAATGCAGGTTTACTTTTTAGACAATGAAGATTATTTTCATCGCAAATTTGTTTTTACAGACGAAAATGATCAATATTTTACTGACAATGATGAAAGAACGATTTTTTTCTGTAAAGGTGCTTTAGAAACAGTAAAAAAATTAGGATGGTATCCAGATATTATTCATTGTCAAGGTTGGATGACAAGTTTAATCCCTGTATATCTTAAAACTTTATATAAAGACGAACCCGTTTTTAGAAGTGCAAGAGTTGTATATTCTGTATTCAGTCACGAAAATCACGGAGATTTAGGTCCTGATTTTAGAAGAAAAGCCAGTTTGAATGCTATTTCTGATGACGATTTACATTCTTATGGAGCTGGCGAATTATCAAATTTGCATATTGGGGCAATGAAGCACGCTGATGCCGTAGTGAAATGCGGCGAATCTTTGCACCCTGAAGTTGAAAAACATTTGGAAAAATTATGCGACAAACCACTTTTATTACACGAAGAAGAAGAATTAGCAAATAAGTATTTAAATTTCTATGAATCAGTCATGGGTAGTGAAAACTAACTACCATTTGTATATTAATTTAAGATTATATACAACTTTATTTTTCTTTACAATATTATTTACTGTATTTTCATGTAAAAATACAGAATCTGACTTAGGTTTAGATTTAATGCCAGACAAAGGCGAATTCTATTCCTTTCAAACCGATACTTTTACTATAAATGCATTTACAGTAAAAGATGATTCAATTAAAACAGATTCATTAAGTAGTAATATTATTGGCTCTATTAACGATCCATTTTTTGGCAAAAGCTCGGCATCAATAGTATCTCAGCTTACAATTACTCAAACAGGCATTAGTTTTGGAACTTCACCAAAAGTAGATTCGGCAATTTTATATATTAGATGGGATAAAAATTATTACTATGGGAATTTGAAATCTCAACAAAGTATTAAAGTATATGAGAACAATGAAAAAATTGAAGAGTCAAAAAAGTATTATTCTAATTATAATGTAACTTTAGGTAATTCAATGGGAGAATGGACGGGTAGTTTTAATCATACAGACAGTATTAAATTGCAATATGAACAACAAAAAATAAAAGTTGCTCCAGGATTGATAATTAAATTGAATAAACAAGTTGGTGAAAAATTTGCCAATGCAAGTTCTACTGTTTACAGTTCTGTAGAATCATTTATGGATTTTTTTAAAGGTATAATTATAAAATCAGAATATTCAGGTTTAAATATCGGAGAAGGCGGAATTGCTGCAGTAGATATGTTTACAGGGCAATCTCAGCTTATTGTTTATTATAATGATTCATTACAACACAATTTTGAATTGAATAATAATTGTTCTAATTTTAATTTGTACAATTACCAGCATACTAATAGTGATTTATTAAATCAGATAGCAAATCCGAGTAAAAATTACAATACTACTTATATTCAATCTATGGGTTCGTGCAAAACAAAAATTGAAATTCCACATTTATTAAATTTAGTAAAAGATTTGAAAAACGAAAGAATTGTAATAAATGAAGCTGCTTTTGTATTAACTCCTAAAAACGGAACTATTACAACAAATTTCACTTTACCATCAAGATTAAATTTATTTCAACCTGATAAGAATAATAAAGATTCGGCAATCATTGATTTTTTAGATTATATTAATCCAAATACATCTTTAATATCAAAATACGGTGGTTTGTACAATACTCTTTCAGGAGATTACACAATTAGATTTACAAGACAATTACAATACATTTGTGACCAATATATTTTGAATAACAAAAACTATAACAAAGGCTTTTTTGTTAAAATACCTGCTGATGTACCTATTACACCAACACGTATTGTATTGGATAATACAAGAAACAGTAATTATAAAAGTTTGAAATTAAGACTTACTTATACCAAAATTAAAATATAACAAATGCAATTAAATAATTCTATTCAACTTGCAAAAAAATCATTAGAAAAACCAAATACAATTATAAATGTAAATGGAAATTTTATTGGTGGAAATGAATTAACACTTATTGCAGGACCTTGTGCTGTTGAATCTGAAGAACAGATTTTTACAATTGCAGAATTTTTATCACAAAAAGGAATTAAAATTATTCGTGGTGGTGCATATAAGCCACGCACTTCACCCTATGCATTCCAGGGTTTAAAAAAAGAAGGACTTATTTTATTAAATAAAGTTTCTAAAAAATTTGAGTTGTCAGTAATTACTGAAGTTTTAGACCTTAGCCTTTTAGACACAGTATATCCATATAGTGATATTTTGCAAATTGGAGCAAGGAATATGAAAAACTACCATTTTCTAAAAGAATTAGGAAAAACTGATAAGCCTATTTTGCTTAAAAGAGGAATGGATGCAACAATAGAAGAATGGCTTCTTGCAGCAGAATATATTTTGCTTGGGGGCAATGAACAAGTAATATTATGTGAACGAGGAATTAAAAGTTTTGACCATATAACACGAAATGTAATGGATATTGCTGCAATACCGCTTATTAAACAATTGAGCCATTTGCCAATAATAGCAGACCCCAGTCAGGCAACGGGCAACAGAGATATTGTAATTCCATTATCACTTGCTGCTGTTGCTGCAGGTGCTGACGGGCTAATGGTAGAAGTTCACAACAATCCGAATAAGGCATTGAGCGACGGACCACAATCTTTATATTTTGAACAATTTGACGAACTAGTTGAAAAACTAAAAATTCAAACAAAAACATCTAACAAACAATTTTTGTCAAAAAAATTAAAAACAGAATTAATACAACAATAATATAATGTATAAAGTTGCAGTAGTTGGTGCTACGGGATTGGTAGGTAGCACAATGTTAAAAGTACTTGAAGAAAGAAATTTTCCTGTTTCTGAGATTTTTGCGGTAGCAAGTGAAAAATCTGCCGGAAAAACTATTAAATTTAAAAATCGGGAAATAAATGTAATAACAATACATGAGGCAATTGAAAAAAAACCTCAAATTTCTTTATTTTCTGCGGGTGGCAGTGTTTCAACACAATATGCACCATTATTTGCAGAAGCAGGCACAACAGTAATTGATAATTCTTCAGCATGGCGGATGGATATTACAAAAAAACTAATAGTACCTGAAGTAAATGCCAATGTACTTAGTTCAAATGATAAAATTATAGCAAATCCTAATTGCAGTACTATACAGATGGTAGTAGCACTAAAACCCTTGCATGATAAATATAAAATTAAAAGAATTGTAGTTTCTACCTATCAATCAGTGTCAGGAACAGGCATAAAAGGAGTAAACCAATTGCTAAATGAAAGAAAAGGAATTATAGGCGAAATGGCTTACAAATATGAAATTGACTTAAATGTAATTCCACAAATTGATGTTTTTACACCAAATTCATATACTAAAGAAGAAATGAAAATGGTAAATGAAACTAAAAAAATTATAGGTGACGATACAATAAGGATAACAGCAACTACTGTTAGAATACCTGTAATAGGTGGTCATTCAGAATCAGTAAATGTTGAATTTGAAAATGATTTCGATATAAAAGAAATATTTGAAATTTATAAAAACTTTAATGGTATAACGCTTTTAGATAATATTGATGAACATATTTATCCTATGCCAAAATTTGCAGAAGGCAAAGATGAAGTTTTTGTTGGCAGAATACGCCGCGACGAAAGTCAGTCAAACTCACTAAATCTATGGATAGTAGCCGATAATCTAAGAAAAGGTGCTGCTACAAATGCTGTTCAAATTGCAGAGTATTTAGTGAAAAACCAATTAGTTTAATATTTAGTTGTAATATTACTGTTATTGAAGAAACTATAAAGAATTTTTATTGTTTGAAATTTCCCAAATCTAATAAAACTCTTTCTCAATCATTTTGATATTTTTACCAAATTAAGGTTTAAAAATTTTTATTAAATATATACTTAATAACTCTTTTATAAAATGAAGTCAATTAAAATTATCTTTGCATAAATGGATTTGCAACTCAAAATATACAATACAAATACAGGCAAAAAAGAAAATTTTAATCCTATTAATACTCCTTTTGTTGGTATGTATTTATGCGGTCCTACAGTTTACGGTCATCCACATTTAGGCCACTCAAGAGGTCCTGTAGTTTTTGATGTAATAATAAGATATCTCAAACATATTGGGTATAAGGTAAGATTTGTTAGAAATATTACAGATGTAGGTCATTTGCTAAACGATGCAGACGAAGGAGAAGATAAAATTGGCAGAAAAGCAAAACTCGAACAACTTGAGCCTATGGAAATAGCTCAATATTATTCAGATTCTTATCATGAACAAATTAATAAATTGAATGTAATAAAACCATCAATAGAACCACGTGCAAGTGGTCATATCATTGAGCAAATTGAAATGATTTTAAAAATTATCAATTCAGGATATGGGTATGTTGTAAATGGTTCTGTTTATTTTGATGTAATAAAATATTCAGAAAACTACAATTATGGTAAACTTTCTGGTAGAATATTAGAAGATTTGATAGCTGGTGCAGGAGAATCAAGGCGAGAACTTGAAGGGCAGGAAGAAAAGAGGAATCCAAATGATTTTGCACTTTGGAAAAGGGCATCAGAAGAACATATCATGCAATGGAATTCTCCATGGGGTTTGGGTTTCCCTGGTTGGCATATTGAATGTAGTGCAATGAGTGCTAAATATTTAGGCAAAACTTTTGATATACATGGCGGAGGTATGGATTTGCTTTTTCCACACCATGAAAGTGAAATTGCTCAAAGCACTGTTTGTCACAATACTCAACCTGCAAACTACTGGATACATCATAATATGGTAACTATTAATGGGCAAAAAATGGCAAAATCTTTGAATAATGGCATTTTGTTGTCTGAGCTTTTTACCGGAAATCATCATTTACTTGAAAAAGCTTACAGCCCAATAACATTAAAGTTTTTTATACTTCAAGCTCATTACAGAAGCACTCTTGACTTTAGTAATGATGCATTAAAAGCAGCCGAAAAAGGCTTGAAGAGATTATTTAATACTTTAGATTTATTAAACAAATTAAAAGCAACAGAAAAATCAGATTTTGATTTTAATTTATTAAAAAACAGCATATATGACGCATTAAATGATGATTTTAATACACCAATTGCAATAGCTCAATTGTTTGAAATAGCTAATATTATTAATAAAATAAATGATGGTTTCACCACTATTTCAAATACTGATTTAAGTGAAATGAAAATATTTGTAAACACAATTATATATGATATTTTAGGATTGAAAAACGACAATCACGATTCATCTGAATATATTGAGCCTTTAATTAATATAATAATTGACCTAAGAAATGAGGCAAAACTTCAAAAAGACTATAAAAAGTCTGACGAACTAAGAGACAAATTGCTAAATGCCGGCTTTGAGATAAAAGATGGCAAAAACGAAACCACATATTCAATAATTAAAAACTAACAATGAAGCTTAAATTATTTTTATTTATTCTGCTCACTCCGTTTTTATTCTCATGTAATAATTCAAATAATGAAGAAAACAATGAAGACGAAAACGAAGACTCTTTAGTGAATTCCACATTTAATTCTGTTGAGTTTAACTCTGACAGTGCATATAGTTATGTTCAAAAACAAGTTGACTTTGGACCAAGAGTGCCAAATACCTCATCGCATAAAAACTGTGGGAACTGGCTAACAAGTATGTTGCAAAAATGGTGTGATACCGTATATGTTCAAAATTTTGAGATAACTAATTATAAAAAGCAATTATTAAATGGGAAAAATATTATTGGAAGTATTAATCCAAATGCTAAAAGAAGACTTTTATTATGTGCCCACTGGGACACTCGACCCCAAGCCGACCAAGATTCAATAAATCCTAATAAACCTTCTGATGGTGCAAACGACGGAGGTAGTGGTGTTGGTGTTCTGCTCGAAATTGCAAGACAATTAAATATTAAAAAACCCGAAACAGGAATTGATATTATATTTTTTGACCTTGAAGACGGTGGCTCAAATAATGAAAACGAAGTAGAAGGCACATGGTGTTTAGGTTCTCAACATTGGGCAAGAAACACTCATATACCTGATTATAGAGCCTTAAACGGAATTTTGCTTGATATGGTGGGTGCTACAAATGCTACATTTGCACATGAGGGGATGTCAGTAAAATTTGATAATAATTTTTTGGGAATAGTTTGGCAGGCAGCAGCATCAATGGGTTTTGGTAATTATTTCATTAATTTCACAAAAGACGGTATTACTGATGACCATGTTTACGTAAGTGTTTTAGCAAAAGTTCCAACTATAGATATTATAGAATACGACCCAAGAACCCAAACAGGATTTGGTAAATACTGGCATACACATAAAGACAATATGAGTATTATTGACAAAAACACTCTGCTTGCTGTTGGCAAAACAGTATTATATGTATCTTACAATTTTTTAAAACTTACCAATTATAACTAATTAATAATTATGCACCCTCAGTTAAATAGTCTTGCCGAAAAAATAAAACCATTTGTACCTGAAGGAACTGAAACAAGGGTAGCCCAATCAATAATAAATAACAATATACATCTTAAACTCACACGGCGAAGAACAAGTAAAATGGGTGATTACCGCCCGCCTCAAAATGGTAAAGGACATCGTATTTCTATTAATAAAAACTTAAATAAATATTCTTTTTTAATTACATTTTTGCATGAAGTAGCACATCTTGTATGTTGGAATAAACATCAAAATAGAGCATTACCACACGGCAGCGAATGGAAAAATTATTTCAAAATACAAATGCACGACTATTTAAGTCAAAAAATTTTTCCTGAACAGATACATAATGCATTATTAAATTATATGAACAATCCTGCTGCATCAAGTTGTGCAGATGCAAATCTTTTAAAAGCATTACAATTATTTGACCCCTATGATGGACTGTTGAATCTTGAAGAACTTGATGAGAATACAATATTTTCACTTGATGAAAATAAAATTTTCAAAAAAGGACCACTCGAAAGAAAAAGATACAAATGCTATAACATGACAAACAAAAGATATTATCTTGTAAGTGCACTTGCAAGAGTAAAACCAATAAAAATTTCTCAATAAATGAAAATACTTAAAAATATCTGTTTTTTATTAATTCTGTTTTGCAGTTTTAATTCAAATTCACAAAATCCATTTAAATTTAAAATTGATAAAAACATAGAGGCAACAGATGTAAAAAGCCAAGATAATACAGGTACATGCTGGAGTTACAGTACTACTTCGTTAATTGAATCTGAAATACTAAGAACATCAGGTGTATATATTGACCTATCAGAAATGTATATAGTCCGTAAACTATACTTAGAAAAAGCTGAAAACTATTTAAGATATCATGGCAAAGCCAATTTTAGCCAAGGTGCTTTGGCTCATGATTATTTTTTGGTAATGGATAAATACGGACTAATGCCCGAAGAAGCTTATAGTGGCAAACTAAACAACAAAAATCACAATCATAGTCAACTTGAAGTTTCCTTAAAAATATTTCTTGATTCAATTTTAAAATTTAAAACTATTGACCCGCACTGGAAAGAAAGTTTTGAGAATATTCTTGATGAACATTTGGGCACATGCAAATCAATTTTTTCATATAAAGGTAAAGATTATTTTCCTAAATCTTTTGCAGAATCATTAAACATAAATTCGAGTGATTACTTAGGTTTTACAAGCTATACACATCATCCGTTTTATAAAAAATTTATTCTTGAAATCCCTGATAATTTTTCTAGAGGTCAATATTATAATTTGCCAATAGAAAATATTATGGAATTGATAAACTCATCAATAAACAAAGGCTATACAGTAGTTTGGGATGGTGATGTAAGTGAATCAGGTTTTAGATCAGAAAAAGGAGTTGCCTGTCTGTTGCCCGAAGGTTATTTAATTGGAGATTCATTGCCAATAGAGTTAATACCATCTCAAGATTTAAGGCAAACTACTTTTGACAGCCATGAAACAACAGATGACCATCTAATGCAAATTACAGGAATTGCCTCTGACCAAAATGGAAATATATACTATATTACAAAAAATTCTTGGGGAAAATCATCAGGAATTAATGGATACATGTATATGTCTGAAAAATACTTAATGCTAAAAACAGTTTCTATTTATATTAATAAAAATGCAATAACGCCTGTAATTTATAAGAAAATTGATATTAATTGACCAGTACAAATCATACTTTAGCACATTAAACAAAAATATTGTATTTATTTTTTGTTGGCTTTTAGTATCAGTATTATTCGGCTATCATAAAACAATTACATATCCTCCACTTTCTATTCATCAGGGAGCACAAGCAGACAGGGCTTCTATCGCCTACAATTATTATAATACCAGTATGAATTTTTTCTTACCAAGAGTTATGGAAACAGGAACTCTTGATGGAATTACACCTACAGAATTTCCAATTATAAATTATACTGTAGCTATTTTTTATAAAATTTTTGGTTTTAGTGAATTTTGGTATAGATTTATAATTTGGTGTTTTATGGGTATTGGGCTTTGGGCAGCTTTCTATATAACTATTGCTTTTAGTATTCACAAATTTTCAGCTTTAGCCCTTTCATTTTGCTGGTATTTTGGAACAGTTTTATGTTATTATACCAATAATTTTTTACCTGATGTTGTTTCATTATCATTTCTTCTATTAGCAATAAAGCAATGGCTAATAATAAAAGAAACTGATATACAAAAAAACAAAATTCTGTTTACCATCTTTGCTTCACTTGCTTGTTTAATAAAAATTACATCAGCCATTTTTGTAATTTCAATATTGCTTTCAGAAATTATTTTATCCCGACAAAAAAAAGATAAACCCAAAACCGTTTTATCTGGCATTACTGCATTAATACTTACACTTAGCTGGTATTTATATTGTAATATACTTGAAAAAAAGGTTGGGGGAACATACTTTTTGATGAATGCTAAATTCCCTTCTAATTTTGACGAATTAAAAGACTATTCGAATATTTTTTTTGAAAATTGGTTTACAAAAATCTATAATATCCCTCAATGGTTACTTGCTTTTTCAGGTGTTTTTTCAATTATTTTTTTTAAAGTAAAGAGTGATTTTAAAATTTTTACAATACTATCTTTATTTGGTTCAATTAGTTTTTATATTTTAATGTCAAGCCAATTCAGATATCACGATTATTATTTTATAACACTTCTGCCTACGTTTCTGTTACTTTTTATTTTTTCATTTAAAATGCTTGAAAATATTAATAAAATATTGTCAATAACGATAATTTCGCTTGTTTGTATTTGGGGATTAATAGATGCAAAGAATGGTGTAAGATTGAGATATACCCCAAATAATTATTGGTATCAAACCTTCTTTGAACCTTCAAAATTTAAGGGAACCGACTTATGGCTAAAAAATAACAGCATAAATGAAAATACTAAAGTACTTGCGGCATTTGATGCAAATCCAAATGTGTTGTTATACTTATTAAAAAGAAAAGGATATCGCACTTTTGATCATTCGCAAAAATATATTGATGAAAAACTAAATATAACTAAGAATTTGGTAACTACTGACTCTGCAAAGTTTTTCAAAATGTATCCCAAAAGCAGGCAAAAACTGCAATTAGTTTCAAGTTTTAGTGATTTAAACTTGTATAAATACACTTATGGAGATTGATTTTACTGAAAAAAATATTTTGCAAAAACTAATTTTTGCCGAAAGCTACGAAAATATTCTGCTTGACTGTAAACAACTTGCACCTAACAATGTAATTACTGATATTTTAAAAATGTTTTTGCATCATAAGCTTATTGTGGCAATTCCTATTGGAAAATCTGAAAAGTCAGGATTTATGTTTGATTCTGACAATATGTATCAATATACTTATCGAATTACAGCCAAAGGATTTAAAATTATTGAATCTACATAATATAGTTTTTTATTGTAGCATTTCCCAAAGCTTGTCTTTTAGCTTTTGAATGTTTGTACCGGTAACTGATGAAATAAAAATATACTCAACCCCCAAAGGCATTTCAGCAATAAACATTTCTTTCAATTCATCATCAATTAAATCAGATTTTGTAACTGCAATAAGTCTTTTCTTAAATAATAATTCAGGATTGTATTTTTTTAGTTCATTAAGCAAAATGTGATATTCTTTGTTAATATTACCAGTTTCAGCCGAAATCATAAAAAGTAAAATTGAGTTTCGCTCAATATGTCTTAAAAAACGAGTACCAAGTCCTTTTCCTTCAGCCGCACCTTCAATAATTCCGGGTATATCAGCCACTATAAATGATTTGTAATCTCGGTATTTTACAATGCCTAAGTTAGGCACCAAGGTAGTAAACGGATAATTTGCTATTTCAGGCTTAGCACTTGATATTACCGAAAGTAATGTACTTTTACCTGCATTGGGAAATCCCACAAGCCCAACATCTGCAAGAATTTTTAGTTCTAAAATAATCCAAGCTTCTTTTCCGTCTTCACCTGGCTGTGCATATCTTGGCGTTTGTTTTACAGAGTTTTTAAAATGCCAATTTCCCAAACCTCCTCTCCCACCTTGCATTAGTGTTTGTGTTTGATCATGTTCTGTAATTTCAAAAATAACTTCGCCGGTTTCGGCATCTTTTGCTACAGTACCAAGCGGAACTTCTATATTTCTGTCTTTGCCCTTTGCTCCTGTTTTATTTCCTCCCTCACCATTTTTACCATTATCACATATTATGTGTTTAAGATATTTAAGATGTAATAATGTCCAAAGTTGAGAGTTCCCTTTTAAAATTACCGAACCTCCTGTTCCTCCGTCTCCTCCGTCTGGTCCGCCTTTGGCTGTAAGTTTATCGCGATGAAAATGTACACTTCCTGCTCCTCCCTTGCCTGAGCTGAAAAATATTTTTACATAGTCAACAAAATTTGATTCTGCCAATAATTTAAAATTATATTTTAAATCTAAAAATTATGCAACAAGTTAATTGATTTTATCAATATTATCGCATAAATCAGAAAAAACTCCATCTATTGAGTTCAATCCATTAATTCCTGCAAATTTGCCTTGATTTCTGTAAAAATCAATCAATGGAAGTGTTTCATTGTTATATACCTTAAAACGATTGCGAATAGTTGATTCGTTCTGGTCGTCAGCTCTTCCTGAGGTTTTTCCTCTTAGCAAAAGTCTTTTTGTAAGTTCATCTTCATTTACTTCAAGAGCCAGCATTTTTGATATAGAAATATTAAACTCTGCCAATAACTGATCAAGAGCCTTTGCTTGTGCAATGGTTCTTGGAAAACCATCATAAATAAAACCATTTGAATTTATGTTTTCTTTAATTTTATTTTTTACCATACCTATAACAACATCATCGGGGACTAACTCGCCCTTTACTATATATTGATTTGCTTTAATGCCTAAATGGGTACCTGCTGCCCTTTCTGCTCTAAGAATATCACCTGTTGAAATATGTATCAGATTGTACTTTTCAATCAATTTTTCAGATTGAGTACCTTTACCAGCACCTGGAGGTCCGAATAATACTATATTTTTCATTTCATTAATGCTTTTTATTTTGCAAATGCTACTGCTCTTCTTTCTCTTATTACAGTAACTTTTATCTGCCCGGGATAAATCATTTCTTTCATTATTTTTTGTGAAATATCAAATGAAAGTAAATCTGATTTTTTATCATCAAGAATATCACTGTTTACAAATACCCTCAATTCTCTTCCTGCCTGTATAGCAAATGCTTTATCAACCCCCTCAAATCCAACAGCTAATTTTTCAAGATCTTGAAGTCTTTTTATATATGCTTCTGAGTCTTCTCGTCTTGCTCCCGGTCTTGAGCCTGAAATAGCATCACATGCCTGAACAATAGGCGAAATAAGGTTGTTCATTTCTATTTCGTCATGATGTGCACCGATTGCATTTACTACGTCTGGATGTTCGCCATATTTTTCAGCCAACTTCATCCCCAACAAAGCGTGTGGTGTTTCGGGGTCGTCTTCGGGTACTTTTCCAATATCATGCAGCAAGCCTGCTCTTTTGGCTATTTTTGGATTTAATCCGAATTCTGTAGCCATTATTGCACAAAGATTTGCAACTTCACGGCTGTGCTTAAGCAGATTTTGTCCGTAAGACGAACGATATCTCATTCTTCCTACCATTCTTATAAGTTCTGGATGTAGTCCATTTATTCCCAAATCAACTACTGTTTTTTGACCTATTTCTATAATTTCCTGTTCTACTTCGTTTCTTGTTTTTTCAACTACCTCTTCTATTCTGCCGGGATGAATTCTTCCGTCAGATACAAGTCTATGAAGAGATAATCTTGCTACTTCTCGTCTTACAGGATCAAATCCTGATAATATTATGGCTTCAGGTGTATCATCTACTATGATTTCAATTCCTGTAGCTGCTTCTAATGCTCTTATATTTCTGCCTTCTCTACCTATAATTCTGCCTTTTACTTCGTCATTTTCAATAAGAAATACAGTTACTGTATTCTCAATTACATGTTCTGCTGCAGTACGCTGTATCGTTTGCAATATCATTCTTTTTGCTTCACGGCTTGCATTAAGTTTTGCTTCATCAATTATTAATTTCATTTGAGCTAAAGCTTGTGTTTCTGCCTCTGATTTTAAAGCTTCAACCAATTCGTCTTTAGCTTGTTGTGCTGACAATCCTGCAATTTTCTCTAATTTTTGTACCTGGCTTGCATGAAGTTTCTCTGCCTCTGCTCGCTTCACTTTTGCTACTTCAATTTGATTAGTAAGTTCATTTTTTACAGTATCTATTTCTTTTGCTCTTTTCTCAAAATTTACAATTTTGTCATTAAGGCTTTGTTCTTTTGATTTTACGCGATTTTCAGCATCATTTACTTCTTTATTTCTTAAATTAATTTTTTCGTCATGTTGATTTTTTAATTCATAAAATTTTTCTTTTGCTTCAAGTTCTTTTGCTTTTAAAATTGCTTCAGCTTTTTGCTTGGCTTCGGCAACTATTCCGTTTGATTTCTTTTTGTTTTTGTTGTTTATTAAGTATATTGCTGAGGCTGTTCCTGCTCCCAAGCCTGTAATTATACCTAATACTAATGATAATGGTTCCATTTTTTTTCCTTTTTAAATGTTTGTTTTTGGCAAACCTTCAGGAAATATCAATGCTTGTAAGATAATTGTCGATGTCGTTAAGCAATTTGCCTTGCTCTTGGCTTAATTTCTGACTCTGAAAGTCATTACTAATATTTTCAGTTGCAAATTCTAATGCTGCCATGGCTATTGCATCCTGTTTATCTTTTACCGAAAAATTATCGGTATAAAATTTTAACTTATCGTTCACCAATTTTGCCGCTTTTCTTATACTTTCTTCTTCTGAAGTTGATATTTTTAGCGGATATTGTCTGTCTCCAATTACTACTTTGATGGATATTTCTTCGGGTTCCACCTGTTTTTCAATTTTTTTTAATCGTTGAGCAACGCTATGCTCTTATCTATTTCTTTTATATAATCGTTAATTTTTAATTGTAACTCTTTTTTCTTTGTTTCGTCTTCTGTTATTTTATTTGCAATTTTAAGTAATTTATTTTTCTCTTCAACATCTTTTATTGTTTGTCGTTGAATTTCAATTGTTTTTTCTAATTCTTGTATTCTTTTCTCAAAAATATTTCTTTCAGCTTTTAATTCAGTATTTCTATTTACAAGCAATTCTGTTTTTGCTTTAATTCTTTGTAATATTTCTTCAGTTTTTGACATATTACATTATTTTCTGATTATTGCTCCAAGTTCATTTTCAAATGTAGAAATTAGTTTTTGAATAATAAAATCAATTTGCTTATCGTTCATGGTTTTTTTATTGTCGTACAAAATAATGTTAAAAGTATATGATTTTTGATTTTCACTAAGTGGTTTTCCTGTGTATATATCTGTAAGACTTACTCTTTGAAGATATTTACCTGCTATTTTCTTTATAATATTTTCTAGTTCTGAATATTTTACTGTATTATCAATTATCAGATTCAAATCTCTGCTAACTTCTGGAAAAATAGAAATTTCATTTAAGATAAATTCATTATGTGAAATATTTGAAATCAATTTTTCAAAATTAATTTCAGCATACCATACTTCGCCTTTAACATCAATAAGTTTAAGCATTTTATCATCAATACATGAAATATTATGTCCTTTTAAACTACTTGTTCCTGCTGATTTTAGCGAATTTTCTAATATTGTTTTCAAATAATAATAATCTGCTTTTTCAGGTTTTTGCTTCCAACCTGGAGTTTGTATATTGCCTGTTACTATTAATGAAATTTTCTCAAATTCTTTAAACTCGCCATTTTCTGATTGCATATAAACTTTTCCTGATTCAAAAAGTTTTAAATCATGCATTTTTCTGTTTTTATTATATGCAACTACTTCAAGCATTGTAGGTATCATAGAGTACCTCATTACTGCAAGTTCGTTGCTTAATGGATTTTTAAGTTTTACCAGTTTTTGGTTTTCGCCATCGTCATAATACTTTTCACTTGTAAGAGAATTTGTAATTATTTCATTAAAACCCTGCGACTTTAAGTAATTAAAGATTTTTTGTTTAACTATATGTCTGTCTGGTTTGCTCGAGTTTACAATTGCCGTATTTACTGTTTCTGGTAGTTCAATTTTTTCAAACCCATATATTCTTAATATTTCTTCAAATACATCAATGTCTCTTGTAACATCTGTTCGGTATAATGGAATTGAAATTTTTAGTCCTTCATTATTCTCTTCTAAAACTTTCATTTCAAGATTTGTCAATATTTCTTGCAATGTTTTTTTGTTTATTTCAACTCCAAGAATCCTTTTTAGCTTTTCATAAGAAATAAAAGTTTCAGGTCTATCTCTATTAGAAGTTATTTGATTTATTGGCAAAAAATCTAATTCTCCACCGGCATTTTCTACAATTAATTTTGCAGTTTTTATTAGTGCATTATAAGTATTTTCAGGGTCAACACCTCTTTCAAATCTAAATGACGAATCTGTATTAATTCCTGTTATTTTTGAAGTTTTCCTTACAGCAGACATATCAAAACATGCACATTCAAGAAAAATGTTTTTGCTTTTAAAATCAATACAAGTACTCATTCCTCCTATAACTCCGGCAAGTGCGATAGGTCCGCTATTGTCTGATATTATTAACTCATTGCCTGAAAGTTCTATTACTTCATTACTCAATGTTGTTATTTTTTCTGATTTTATTGATTTTCTTACAGAAATATCTCCTTTTATTTTATCAAAATCAAAAGCATGAACAGGTTGTCCAATATCGTGCAATATAAAATTTGTAATATCTACAATATTGTTAACTGAATTTAATCCTATTGATTCTAATTTTTCTTTTAACCATAAAGGAGATTCTTTTACTGTAATATTTTTTATCAATATCCCACTATAAATTTCACAAAGTTCTTTTTCTTCTATATTTACCTTAATTATAGATTGGTTTTCGCCTGTTTCAATTTTATTGTCATATTTGTTGTTTAGTTTTCTATTAAGCAAAGCTCTTAAATCTCGTGCTACACCCAAATGTGATGTGGCATCACCTCTATTTGGCGTAATACCTATTTCAAAAATATAGTCATTAGCAATTTTTATATAATCTGTTACTTTTTTACCAACTTCACATATTTCATCAATTATCATAATTCCTTCATGGCTTGTGCCAAGTCCAATTTCATCTTCAGCACATATCATCCCATTTGATTCTACTCCTCTTATTTTTGCTTTTTTAATTAAAAAAGGCTCTCCACTTAAAGGAAATACAGTAACCCCAACCGGTGCCACAACTACTTTCTGATTTTCTTTTACATTAGGTGCTCCGCATACTATTTCAAGAATATTTTCATTTCCAATATCAACTTTTGTTAATTTCAGTTTATCGGCATCAGGATGTTTTTGTACAGAAATTACTTTGCCAACGATTAATCCTTTTAATCCGCCTTTTACAAATTCATACTCATACAAATCTTCTACTTCAAGTCCGCAATTAGTTAATAACTCTGATATTTCTTCAGGACTTTCTTTTAAGTCAATATGATTTTTCAGCCAATTGTAAGATATTTTCATTGACCTGCGAAGATACTTTTAAAAAAATTTATTATTTAAAAAAAATCAGAATCATATTACTTAATTGCTCGTTTAATTTGGTATTACTTAATAAATAAATAGAATTAAATTTGCACGAATGTTAAAAACTGTTGCATTTTACACATTGGGTTGTAAGTTGAATTTCTCAGAAACTTCAACAATTGCAAGACAATTAGAAAATGAAGGACTGGTAAAAACAGATTTTCAGCAAGGAGCAGATATTTATGTTATCAATACATGTTCGGTTACAGAAAATGCCGATAAAAAATGTATAAAAGTTGTAAAAGAAGCACATAAATACAATCCATACGCACGTGTTGTAATTATTGGATGTTATGCACAGCTAAAACCTGAAGAAATAATAAATATTAAGGGAGTAGATATGGTATTGGGGGCAGCCGAAAAGTTTAATCTGGCAAGTCATTTATCTCTTTTGTCAAAATCAGAAAAACCTATAATGCTCAATAATCCTATTAAAGAAATAAATACATTTGTTCCGGGATTTTCTGCCGGCGACCGCACACGTTCTTTTATGAAAATTCAGGATGGATGTGATTACTTCTGCACTTTTTGTACTATACCTTTGGCAAGGGGAAAAAGCAGAAGTCAAACTATTGAAAACACAATAAAATCAGCTATCGAAGTGGCAAAAACAGGTGTAAAAGAAGTAGTACTTACTGGTGTAAATATTGGTGATTTTGGAGTTGAAACTAATGAACGTTTTCTTGATTTAATAAAAAAACTTGATGACATAGAAGGAATAAGCAGATTTAGAATTTCAAGTATTGAACCTAATTTACTTACAGATGAAATAATAACATTTGTATCAAAAAGTAAAAAATTTGTTCCTCATTTTCATATTCCACTACAAAGTGGTTCTGATGAAATCTTGCTGAAAATGCGTAGAAAATATAAAAGCGAATTGTACAAAAACAGAATTGAATTTATTAAAAAATTAATGCCTCACTGTTGTATTGGAGTTGATGTAATTGTTGGGTTCCCGGGCGAAGATGATTTTTTATTCAATTCAACATATAATTTTATAAAATCACTTGACGTAAGCTATCTTCATGTGTTTCCATACAGTGAACGACCAAATACGGGTGCTATAAAATTGCAGGGGAAAGTTAATGAATCTACTAAAAACAAAAGAGTAAAAATTCTAAGAGAACTTAGCGAAAAAAAACGTCATAATTTTTATACTGAAAATCTCGGCAAAGAATTTACAGTTTTGTATGAAGCCGAACATAGTAATAACATAATGCATGGTTTTACTGAAAACTATATTAAAGTTGAAACTATATACGACCCATTGTTGGTAAATGAGCTTGTAAAAGTAAAACTACTCGAAATTAACAGTAATATGAATGTTGTTGCATTAGAACTAAGTACTTGTTTGCACATTTAATGATAAAAACTTACAAAAAATTAAAATAATAAAGAATGTACCCAACATTATATCATGCAATTCAAGACATTTTCGGACTTGAAATTTCTATTTTAAAAATTGCCAATACTTTCGGTCTTTTTGTTGCACTTTCTTTCCTTGCAGCCAATTATATTATGACATTGGAATTAAAAAGAAAAGAAAAAGAAGGTATTCTAACTCCAATTGCAAACAAAATAATAGTAGGCAAATCTCTTCCCGCTTCTGACTTTATTATCAATACACTTATTGGATTTATATTTGGGTTTAAGTTTATTCCATTGTTTTTTAATAATGAAATAATAAATAGTGGTGTTCAACAATATATTTTTTCATTAAAAGGCAGTTGGGTTGGCGGAATAATACTTGCAGGTTTGTTTTTTTATCTTAAAAAAAGAGAAAACGACAAACAAAAACTTCATGAACCTATAGAAAAAGAAATTATCATTCATCCATGGCAGCACATGGGATATTTCACATTAGTAGCTGCAATAGCAGGAATATTAGGTGCAAAAGTTTTTCATTGGTTAGAGTATTGGGAAGATTTTGTAAAATACCCAGTAGAAAATATCTTTTCAGCTAGTGGACTTACATTTTTTGGAGGATTAATTTGTGGCGGAGCAGGAGTATTGTGGGCTGCACAAAAAAAAGGGATTGGAGTAAAAAATATGCTTGATGTAGGTGCTCCAGCTATGATGCTTGCTTATGGAGTTGGTAGAATAGGTTGTCATCTTAGTGGAGACGGAGATTGGGGAATAGTGAATAATCATCCTAAACCAAACATTCTTGGTTTTCTTCCAGATTGGTTTTGGGCATACAATTATCCGAATAATGTTGCTGGTATATGCGACCCTACTAATGGAAATTCACCATGCAATTTTAGTTCTACTCCTTATTTGTTACAAAATGTATATCCAACACCTCTTTGGGAAGCAATTGCAGCCATTATGCTGTTTTTTGTGCTTTGGTTTTTAAGAAAAAAAGTGAAAACTGCCGGAGTAATGTTTGGTTTGTATATGATTTTTGCTGCTATTGAAAGATTTTTTATTGAAAAAATAAGAGTAAACAGCACATATTCTTTCATGGGAATACACCCTACGCAGGCAGAGGTTATTTCTGTTATTTTATTTTTTTCGGGTATTTTACTTATAGTGTTTTCTTTAAAAAGTTTCTATAAAAAAACACAAGAAAATTCTGATTAACTAAATTAGCTTATACCATATCCAAAGCTTGCTTAATATCACTGATTATATCTTCATAGCTTTCTACACCAACTGATAATCTTACCATTTTTTCGGTTATTGACATTTTAGCTTTTAGAATAGGGTCAACATCAGCATGAGTCATAGTGTTTGGATGTTCGGCAAGACTTTCGGTACTTCCAAGGCTTACTGCAAGTTTTATTAGTTTCAAACCATTTAAAAATTTGAATGCTTCTTTTTCTGTACCTTTCACATCAAAAGAAATCATTGCTCCATCTGCCAAACATTGTTTTTGCTTTATTTTGAATTGCTCACCATCCTTTTCGGTAAAATTTCCAAGATAATATACTCTTTCTATTTTATTATGATTATTTAAAAAATCTGCAACACGTTTTGCATTAAATGCCTGAATGTCCATTCTTGCCTTTAAGGTTTCAAGGCTTCTGAGAAGAAGCCAACCAGTCCAAGGACCAGCCATATTTCCAAGAAAAGTTCTTAAAACTTTTACTCTATTTATCAGTTCATTATTGCCAAGACATGCACCCGCAATTACATCACTATGCCCTCCTATATATTTTGTAGCTGAATATAAAACTAGGTCTGCCCCATGTTTTAATGGATGTTGCCATAATGGTCCCATATAAGTATTATCAACAGCTACATACACTTTTTTATCATTTTTGGTAAAATAGTCGGCTATTTCTTTGCCAAGTGATATATCAATAAGGTCGTTTGTTGGGTTTGCCGGTGTTTCAAGATATACTAATGCAAGTTTTTCTGACTTTCCTGTTTTAATAACTGATTCTATAATTTCCTGCCTTGTTTGTCCAACGGTAAAACTTACTACTTCAATACCAAATTTAGGGAGAATTTTTTTAATAAAATGATCGCTGCCACCATAAAGCGGGCTGCTAGTAAGTAAAAGGTCGCCGGGCTTTAAAAATTCTAAAAGTACTGTTGTAATTGCAGACATTCCGCTTTCGAAAACAGCACATTGTTCTGCACCATCCCAAAGTGTAAGTCTGTTTTCCAATATTTCAAGATCAGGATTGTTTATCCTACTATATATTAAACCAAGTTCTTCTTTTTCATTTTTTTGGCGTAGCCCATAAGCAATTTCAAAAAATGATTTTCCCTCTTCTGCACTTTTAAAAACAAAGGTCGAAGTTTGAAAAATTGGGCATTTTATAGCTCCTTCTGATAAGTGAGGCTTGTAACCGTAAGACATCATTAAGCTTTCTGGTTTCATATTTAATACTTATTATTTCTAATTTTCGAAATTAGTATCAAAACTCCTTTAAGTTTTAATATTTAAAAAAAAGTTTTGCTGTATGTAAAATTTTATATGAGTGAAATTTATATGCAGAAGTTTCAAATAAAAAAACTGAATGTATATAGAAAATATAAGACAATAAAATATTTCTTACTGTATTACCTACATTTATTAGCTTAAATTCCTTATGAAGATTTTATTTTATTAAATTATTATCTATATCAAAACTTCACAATCTTCTGATGAATTTTGTTGTTCTTTTCATTTATTTCTATGTAATATATACCATTTGAAAACTGTGAAATATCAATTGTATTTTTCAATCCAAAGCAGTTTTGTTTCATATAAATAAATTCTCCTGATACTGAATAAATCTTGATAGTAGCATCATTAATAGGATATGCCGTATTTACAATAAATTCGCCTGATGTTGGATTCGGATAAACATATATGTGATTTGTTGCTTGAGTTTTTACACTGCCAATGTTAGATACAATATAACAAATTGAAGTGTCGGTACAATTATATTCTTTTACCTGTACTGCATAGTTTCCTATTTGTTTTGCAGTAAATGTTTGTCCGGTTTCACCTGTAATTGGCGAATAGTTTGTAGCACAATTTAACCATTGGTATTGGGCACCGTTTGCTAATGAAGTTAAAACATTGCCTGTTTGAGATACATCAATATTTACTTCTATAATTGTAAGATTAAACGTAATTATACTATCACATCCATTCTTATTTGCTATTGTGTCGTAATATTTGCCTGATTTGGTCCATTTATATTTTCCGCTTGGGCTGTAATATTCTATACATGTTGTTTTTGAAAAAGATGAAGTTGTTTTATCATTTATTTTTAAATCTATTCCAATAATACTATCACAACCTGCTTTTGTTTTTATAGTATCTATATAATTTCCGGTTTTGTTCCAAATATATTTACCGCTTGGGCTTTTATAATTTCCGCAACTTTGAGGAGCAATATTTACATATTTTGTATAGTTTATTGTTAAATCGATAATCAAAATACTGTCGCAACCTGTTTTGCGTTTTAAAGTATCATTATAAGTACCTGTTTTTGTCCAAATATATTTTTTACTCGGGCTTTTATAGGTATTACATTCTTTAACAGTAATATTTTTAACTATCTGCTTATTTACTGTTAGATTAATTGTTATTATGCTATCGCAGCCTTTGCTTGTTGGTATAACATCTGTATATTTTCCCGAACTTGTCCATGTTGATTTTCCACTTGGGCTTGTATAAAAATCGCAAGTGGTAATGTTTATTGTACTTGTTTGATCATTATTAATTGTTAAGTCAAAATTCATAATACTGTCGCATCCTACCTTATTTTTAATGGTATCAATATATTTCCCTGTTTGTGTCCATGTGTATTTTCCACTTGGGCTTTTATATGAATTACAAGTCTCAACTTTAAAGTTTACTTCCGAACTTTTTATAATGGTTAAATTAATTGTAATTAAACTATCGCAACCATTAGATTTATTCTTAATAAAATCACTATATGTGCCAGATTTAAGCCAATAATATTTTTTACTTGGGCTAAGGTAAAAATTGCACGCTGTAGGTGAAATGGTAGATGTTGTATTTCCTGTGATAGTTAGGTTTATTGTGATAATACTATCACAACCATTGGAATTAGCAATTGTGTCTTTGTATGTACCTGTTCTGTTCCATGTGTGCTTTCCGCTTGGACCAGTATAACTACATAATGATTTTTGGGTTAAAGTACCATAAGTAGCGCTTGAATACATCAAGGCTGACACTTCTTTTGAGCTTAATGCTTTCTTAAAAAACTTGAATTCATCTATCAAACCATCTTTATTCAGACCTGTAGATGTAGAATAACCACCAACTTTAAAATTTCCGGTACCTGATATAGTAATAGCACTTTGGGCTACAGAGTTAATTAATGAACCATTTTTGTAAGCATAAATATAACCCGCTACAGAATCATACACAAAAGTATTAAAATTAGCATTTTTTGATGCACCTCCGGTTAATAAAACATCTGTAACCGGACCTCTTAATAAAAGATTGCCTGCACCGGCTACTCCGCCCGAAAAACAACGAAAACTCGATGCTGTAACTTCGCCAAACAAATAATACAAGGTTGTTGAACTGTCGAGATTTTTACACCAAAATGCAATTGTCCATGAGCCTGTTAATTTAGGTATCCATTTTGTATCAACATAGTCTGAACTGCTCGAACCACCTGAGCCAACCAAGGTTTTGCTATTGCATACCCCTTTTGAGCCTTGTTTCAAAGCTCCATTAATAGTTGCAGTAGATGTACCTGTAGGCGGTGATGATGCATAGTTTTTTACCGATACTCCGGTATCGTTAAATTTGTAATACAAAATTTCGGGAACTCCCTGACAATAACTTTTATTTACAATTAATATTAAAACAATTGAGAGTAAATAAATTTTAAGTATAGATTTTTTCATATTCTTTAAAAATTAATAAAAACAAATATGTATATTTTTTTTTAATTTTCAAACTATCTTTTTTTGAATTTACAATTAGCTATTTTTGTATTTTTAAAAAATGTCGGTTCAATTTTTCACCGAGTATCCACTTTGGTTTATTATATTTTGTTTGACTGCAGGAGGCTTATCTTCTTATATTCTTTATAGAAAAGGGCATGGTATATCTGCAGGAAAATACCAAAGTTTTATAACTTTCACTCTTTCGCTTTTAAGGTTTTTGTCAGTAAGTATAATTGCATTTTTGCTATTAAATCCTTTGTTAAAATTTGTGTCAAATGAAACTCAAAAACCATTTCTGATTTTGGGTATTGATAATTCAATTTCAATTGTAAATACAAAAGATTCCATAACTTATAAGAATAAAATTAATGAAATTTTTAACACTATAGAAAATATTGCAGGTGATAAAGTAAAAGTACACAAGTATCTTTTTGGCAAAGAAACTAAAATAAACACTAAGCCAGATTTTAAAGATAAACAAACTGATATTTCAGCATTTTTTGATGAAATTCTAAATGTTTATTCTGAAAGTAACTCAGGTGGTGTAATTTTACTATCTGATGGTATTTACAATAAGGGAAACAGCCCTATTTACACAATAAAAAATTTAAAATACCCCATTTTTGCAGTTGGATTGGGCGATACATCTACCCGAAAAGATTTAAAAATTTCAAATATCAGAACTAATTCTATTGCATATCTTAACAATTCATTTCCTGCACAAATAGATATAAAGTCTGACAAATGTGTTTCGCAATCATATACTATTACAGTATATAATGAAGATAAAAAAATATATGAAAATTCGTTTACACCTTCAAAGAATAGTGAACTTAATACCTTTAATTTAAATATTGAAGCTCAAAAACCGGGTATTATGCATCTTGTGGCTGTTGTATCAAATCTTAAGGATGAAATAACTTATTCAAACAACCGCAAAGATTTTTTTGTAGAAATAATTGATGCAAGACAAAAAATTTTAATTTCTGCCCTTAGTCCTCATCCTGATATATCAGCTATTAAGCAAGCAATTGAATCAAATAAAAACTATCAGGCAGAGATAGATTTCAGCGGAAATATTTCAAGCGATAATATTGCAAAATACGATATGATAATCCTACATCAGATACCTTCAAACGGAAGTAATCTGAAATTTGCCGAAAATATAAAAAACAGCAATATTCCTATTCTTTTTGTATTTGGCAGACAATCAAATTTAAATTTGTTTAATACTTTAAAAACAGGTTTAAATTTCAGTATTACCGGCAATGGATACAATCAAAGTACAGCTATTGTAAACAGTGAATTTAATTTATTTGAAAATTCTGACGAAACAAAATCAACAATACCTTATTTTCCTCCTCTGGCAGTATCTTTTGGCAATTTTAACATAACTGATAAATCAGATATTTTTATTTTTCAGCAAATAGGCAGCGTAAAAACCGACCAGCCTCTAATTTGTTTTAGCAACAATGAAAACAAACGATATGGTTTTATAACCGGAGAAGGAATATGGCGGTGGCGACTTATTGATTACGATAAAAATGGCAATCATGATGTGTCAAATTCTATTTTGAGTAAAATGATACAATACTTAACTGCACATAATGACAAAAGAAGGCTTCGAGTTTATACAAGCGAAAATTCGTACAATGAAGATGAAAATATTATAATTAATGCAGAATATTACAATGAAACATTTGAATTGGTAAATAAAACTGATATATCAATGATAATTACAAACGAAAAAGGTAAAAATTATTCTTATAATTTCAGCCGAACAGAAAATGCATATAAACTTGATGCCGGAATATACTCACCAGGCAAATATACTTACCTTGCAAAAGTACAGAACGGAAATAATGAAACAGTAAAAGGTAGTTTTATAGTAAAACCAATTCAAGTAGAATACAATGAAACTAAAGCTAATCATGAATTGCTTAAAAACTTAGCAAATACTACAAATGGTAAATTTTTAAAATTAGATGAACTTGAATACTTTATAAAAAATATTAAAAACAACGAATCATTAAAGTCAGTAATATTTAGCAAAAAAGAATATCGCGATTTGATAAATCAAAAATGGATGTTTTTTTTAATCCTTTTTTTTATTTCGCTTGAATGGTTTATAAGAAAACGAAGTGGTTCCTACTAATGAATTTTAAATTTAGAAAACCTTTTTTCTTTTTTACATTTATTATAGTGTCAAATTTTTGTATTGCTCAGACAGAACAAACTGATTCAATTAATACTAATGAAAAGAAATGGAAAACTTCAAGCCCCGAAAATCTTGCTGACACTGTTTGGCAAGCATTAAAACAAAAAACTGACGAACAATTTTACAGTCTTTTACCTAGCTTAGAATCTCTTAAAATAACTTTTGATTCGCTTGAATTAAAAAACAACCCGCAAATTCTTAAAATTAAACATAATTATATTTCATACAGATTGCGAAAGCAATATAAAGCAATGAAAATATACGCAAGAAAAAATGGAATAAAATTTAAAACATGTAACCTTAATGAAATAAAAACCCGTGAAGGCAAAGATGAAAAAGGTGTAAATTTTTCATATATCTCACTTTATTGCAGCAAATCAAAAAAAGAATTTACCATAAAATTTGTAGCACTAAAACTTGGCGAATACTGGTACTTGTGCGATGAATTGCGAATGGAAATGAAAGAAGATAACCCTTATTATAAAGATATATTGAAAAAAGGGAATAAGTAATTTGATGTATTCTTTATATCTATAAAATTATAAACCTTATATTGTAAAAGTCAAATATAGTAAACTACGATCCAACCCAAACAGGTTTGCGTTTTTCGAGAAAAGAATTTATACCTTCATTAGCATCATTGGTGTTCATCAATTGTGAAACATACATTTCTTCTAATTGAGGGAGATTTTCAAGCAATATTTTATTAAAAGTTTTTCTTGCTGCTTTTACTGCAAAACGTAGTGATGAAGCACTTTTTGGTAAAATTTGATTTTCAATAAATGAGTTTAACCCATTTTGAAGTTCTTCTTTGCTTTCAAAAATTTCATTAATTAAATTTATTGATTTTGCTTGTTGTGCGTTTATTGATTTACCTGTCAATAATAATTCATCAGCTTGAGCTTGACCAATTTTTTGAGGTAAAATAAGTGAAGCAGGGGGTGGAAAAACTCCGAGAACAATTTCGGGTTGTCCTAATTTTGCTGTATTATCAGCATAAATAAAATTGCACATAATGGCAAGTTCCATTCCTCCTCCAAGGCACTGTCCACTAACTTTTGATAAGGTTGGAATTGACAATTCTATTAACAAATAAAATAAGTTATGAAATGATTTAAGCATTTGAGCAGCTTCGTCTTTTTTATGCTCTTCTACACTTGCACCAAACGAATAGTGTTTGCCTGCTCCTTCAAAAATTATTAATTTCAGATTATTATTTGTTTTAAAACTATCAAGTAAGTTTGTTAGTTCTTTCATCATTACAGAATCCAAAATATTACCTTTACCATCGTCCATCACAATTTGAACTACAGTATTTTCATACAAATAATTAACTTTTATTTTTTCCATTATTTATATTGAGGTGAAATTTTTTGATGAAGTTCTTCATTCCATTCATGACCCTCGGCAAGAAGTTGCCTTAAAAGTATAAAATCAACTTCTCTGTTGTCTTTTGGCCCAAAATTAAATGCTCTAAACCCTGCTTTTGCTTCAGTCATCATATTTAGAGCAAGCCATTCGCGGCTGCTTTCTTTATTTTTATCCCAATGCTCAAGTTTTTTCTTTCTTACTTCTGTAAGAGTTTTTGATAAACAATTAGGGAACGTATAAAGAAGTTTTGCAATAAGATTATTTACAGCTTTGTCAAGTTCTGATAAATCTATTTCCGATTTTTCCATTATTTCTTTTCCGGCTTTCAATTCATCACCTTTTTTCATTGTACCAAAAACTATTTTTCCAAACTCATCTGTTTGTTTATCTAAAACTACCAATGGGTTGGGTATAAATTTACCGTCAAGCTTAAGAGCAGGTACAATATCAGTTATCATTCCAAAATTGTATGCCTGATGAGCAGTCCAAGGTTCACAAAGTGTTAATGACATCATTGCTCTTTCTATACCTACATATAGATGAAGAAAATCTGTAGCACCGCCTATTGCTGCACTACCATGTTTTGGTCCTGCCTGACCAAATCTAGCCAAATCACTTGATATAGTATAATCGCAAGCCATACCTATTTCCTGTCCTCCTCCTATTCTCATGCCGTTTACTCTGCAAATTACAGGTTTTTCGCATTTTAATATTGCACTTACCATGTCATTAAATAGTCGCATATACTGGCTGTATTCTTGCGGATTGCCAGAGTAATACTCTGCATATTCTTTTGTATTGCCTCCTGTACAAAATGCTTTATCTTCTACCGCCGTAAAAACAACTGCAACTATACTGCGATCGTTTGAAGCTTCGCCAAAAGCAAGAATAATTTCTTTTACAGCTTGTGTTGTGTAGGAGTTGTATTGTTTTGGATTATTTAAGCAAATCCATGAGTTGTATAATCCATCTATTGCCTGTCCGTTTTTATCTAGACATGGTCTTTTTTCGAATAGTATTTCTTTATAAGAAACTTCTGTTATATTGTGGTTTTTAAGCATATTTTTTTTATTAATCGGGAATAAGTACTGAGCGCTTTGAATATTTATGTTCTAATGTGTTTTTAAATACTTCATTAATTTGAGACAAGGGAAATGTTTGAATAAAAGGTTCAATTTTTAATTTACCGTCTGATACCAATTTAACAACTTCAGGGTATAGTTCTGGCTTACATCCCCAAGTGCCAATCAATTTTGCATCAAATGCCATAAGATTACTAAGTCTTACATCTACTTTATCCATTGTAAAACCTACAACTGATAATGTAGAAGCAAAAGTTATAAGATTAAAAGCGAGTTCTTGGCCTGCTTTGGTTCCCGATATTTCATAAATTTTCCAACTATTTTTTGGTGCATTAAGTTCTTTAGCAATATTTTTAACATTTTCTTTTACAGTTTTTATATCCATTCCTTTTATGTTCAAAACTGCATCTGTTCCATTTTCTTTTGCAACATTTAGTTTTTCATCACTAATATCCATTGCAAGAACTTTTGCTCCAAATATTTTTGCTATTTGTGCCCCGTAAATTCCTACACCGCCCACTCCAATCACAATAGCAAAATCTCCTTCTTTCAATTCTGATTTTTTTACAACCTGATAAGGTGTAGAAATAGCATCAGCAATTACAGAAAGTGTTTCTAATGGGTATTTTTTCAATATTTCATTATCTACTTCACACAAATATTTTGATGGTACTTTGATATGAGATGCAAATCCTCCGTCAAAATCATTACCGGGCATAAGTTGATTGCGACAAATATTACTTCTTCCATTATTACACAATTCGCAGTTGCCACAAGGCAATACAGCAGGTATAATTACATTTTTTCCAATAATACTACTATCTCCTACTACAACTGTTCCGCTTATTTCGTGTCCTAAAGTAAGGGGTAAAGATTTTTTGGTTTGTACTCCAAAATGCCAAAAACTTAAATCTGTATGACACACACCACATCCTGCAACTTTTACTATTGCTTCATTTTCTTCAATTTCAGGAATATCACATTCTTTTCTGACAAAATCTTTGTCAGTTTCTATCATTTCCCATTTATACATTTTAGTATTTTGCATTTATTATTTTTTTAAATCGTAATAGCACCTTACAGGCGAATATATTTTATCTTCACTCATCAATTTCTTTAAGGTTTTATCTACTAGTTTTTTATCAATACCTGTAAGATCGGCTATTTCGCCACCTTTTAGTGCTTTGCCAGATTTTGCAAATTGATTTAAAATTTTATCTGTGATTTCCATTTTTTTAATTATTTAAATTTTCAAAAAGAATTGCTGTACCTTGTCCGCCACCTATACAAGCAGAAGCAATTCCGTATTTTATATTTTTTTGATTCATTTCTCTAATAAGTGTTAGCGAAAGTCTTAAGCCGCTTGCTGCAAGCGGATGTCCGATAGCAATTGCACCACCATTTACATTAAGTTTATTCCTATCAAGTCCTAATTCTATTTCGCAGCCTATTACCTGTGATGAAAATGCTTCATTAATCTCAAACAATCCGATATCATCAATTTTTAAACCTGTAATTTCCAATAAATATTTAATAGCAGGTACCGGACCCAGCCCCATTACTTTAGGGTCTATTGCACTTGTTGCAGCGGCTACCACTTTTGCAAGGGGTTTTAAATTATTTGATTTTACAAAACTATCAGATGCTACAACTGCTGCTGCTGCTCCATCAACAATGCCACTGCAATTACCAGCTGACAGTACTCCTACTTCTTTAAATACATTTGGCAATTTTGACAATGATTCTAATGTGGTTTCTCTTATTTGTTCGTCAATATTAAAATCTTTTACTCCTCCAGTTAGTTTAACTTTTCGTGATTTTAAACCATCTGCTTCAAATACCGTAGAATTGATAGGTGTAATTTCTTCATTAAAAAATCCTTTGTTTCTTGCTGCAATAGCTCTGTTAAAAGATATTAGAGCATATTCGTCACACTGTTGCCTGCTAATATTGTGCTTTACTGCAATATTTTCTGCTGTAAAACCCATTGGATAACCTGCTGCGGTATCGTCTAAAGCTTCCCAAAGCATATCTTTAAAAACAGGGCGACCAAGCATATAACCCATTCTGTTGCCAAAACTTACGGTTGGTGAAAGTGACATACTTTCTGCACCGCAGCATAGTGTTGAATCGGCTTTGCCAAGTGTAATCTGCTCGGCAGAAGTAATTATAGTTTCAAATCCGGATGCACATATTCTTTGAACCATAAGTGCAGGTACAGTAACCGGCAATCCTGCAAATAATGAAACATGACGAGGGAAAAAATATGCATCGCCTGAAGACTGACCAATATTTGCCATAACTGCCTGGTCAATTTTATCTGCTGAAATATTACTTTTATTAATTGCTGCTTTACTGGCAAAAATTCCTAAATCTGTAGGCGATACATTTGCAAGTGTTCCGCAATATTTTCCAAACGGAGTTCTTGCTCCGTTAACAAAATAAATATCATCGAATATTATACCTATACCTTTTTCTTTGTCGTGAAATGCTCTCATTATATTTTTATGCTGGTAGTTTAATCTCTTTATTTAAATCAATTTTTTCATTTGCGTTTGCCCATGTTTGTTTTGCAATTATAGCAGCACCAAGTGACACAACAAACTGAGGGTGTTCAATGGTTTTAATATCCTTATTAAATTTCTGGCTTAGTATTGTACTCATATAAGGATGATGCGCAATTACACCACCAATCATAATAATTGGCAAACCCGGTATTAATCTCATTTTTGCTACTTTATTGGCTATTGATATATAAATACCTCTTGCAATATCTTGCATTGGCATTCCGTCAAAAACCCAATTCATAATTTCAGTTTTTGCAAAAACAGTACAAAAGCTGTTTAATTCTTTGTCGAAATCAGAATGTGAAGCAAGGCTGCTCATATCTTCAATTTTAATTTCTGCTCTTTCTGATATTTCCTGTAAAAATGCACCTGTACCGGCAGCACACTTATCATTCATGTAAAAATTTGCAACCTGATTATCATTATTACAATGTATAACCTTTATATCTTCGCCACCGATATCTATTATGTTTTTTTCACCATCGTGATATTCTGCAACTCCTGCAGCTGCACAGTTTATTTCGGTTTTAATAATATCTGTATCAGTAAAGTGTTTTCTGCCATAACCTGTAGCGCAACTGTATTTAATATTAAATGTTGAATATATAGCCTGAATTACATTTTTCATAGCATTTCTGTCTTTGTTCATTGTGTGAACAAAGTACCTGAATACGGGTTTCCCTTTTGCATTTATAACTGTAAACTTGGTATATGCTGAGCCAAGGTCAATCCCCAGAAAACAATTTTGCTCTTTATAATATAATGAGGAATTATTTTTTTCTATTAAACCTTTACTTACTATTTTCTTGTTTAAAACTGCATCTGAAGCAATTGACCTGTTCATTACGTTTTTATTAGTCATAGCTTTTACCATGTTTGTAAATGCTAAATTCAATGAGGTTTTTACATAATGTTTTTTCCCATATTCTACAATTTTTCCGTTGAAATAATCAATTTCTGTCTGGCGGTTATTAATTAAATCTATTGCTAATGATGGGAAATGCTCTCCACCTTTTTTTAAATATTGCAGGCATTTTCGATAAAAATCGTCTGAGAAACGTATTTTTTCTCTTTCTGCTACTTCTATTCCCTCATTTATAATTTGCTCAACTAGTTCAACTGTTTCAGGGTCAGACATTGCTTCTGCCATAGTTAGTCTTCCTACCCCACACAGTGGACTTAACGATGCATTCAAAATAGTTTTCTCCCAAGTACGTTTTAGTATTTCAAACGAATTGAGATTAACTGTTTCAAAATTTACTTCATTAAGTAATGATGTAAATATTTTTGATTGTTCGGTTATGCTGTCGTCTATAGAACCTATATAGTTGGGTGGGGTAAAAAAAGTTACTTTAACTGTATTGGGCGATGTAAGATTTCCTGCATAATTTATAACCATTCTCAGTGTTTTATTTTCACCGAAAACTGATGCAAGTATTTGTTCTGTATCTATACCGTTTTGAGCTGCAATTACTGTAAGTTTTTCAGAATTGAGAATTTCTGCTTCTTTTGCTGCTCCAAGTGTTTGATATGATTTTAATGCAAAAACAAGATAATCCAAATCAAGTTTTCTCATCTCTGTTACAGAATTGTAAATATGTTCAAACTTTGTAGTTGAATTATAAATATTTTCAAGTACTATTCCGTTTTCTCTTACTTTTTTTACTTTAAATTCATCTTTATCGCAAAGTGCCACTTCACAACCTGCCTCATTTAGTTTTACAGCCATTATCATCCCAACCGGACCTATTCCTACAATACCAACTTTTAATTTTGATGATTTTTTCATTAATTTTTACTTCTTTTTTTCCTTTAAGTTTTTGATATAATATACTTCATCATCTGAAATTTCATTCCCCAATGAATTTTTTAAAATATTCTTATACTTTTCTACTTCGTTTTCTATTTCGTTTTCTCCTGATAAAATCACTGCATTTGAAAATTTATCTTCAATATTTTCAAAACTCAAATTAACCTTTTTCATACACCCTGTAAGACATCTTCCAAGCTCATCAAGGTTTCGTGGGCAAAAACAACCTTCATTGTCATTAGGTGCCAAAAGATAATCGGGATTGTTGTAAAGGTTTTTATCGGGAAAAATAAAAGCTACATTTTCGTTTTTATCATTTTGGTTAATAACAACATATTTTACGTAATGGCATGTGTCCTGAATTAGTTTTTCAACTTGATTTGAATCTACCTCACTTCCGTCTGTGAGTTTATAAACTTTACTTTTGTTTTCAGTATCCATACCTTTATTATATTAATTACTTAAAATTTTTGTACTCTCAATTTGCTCAATAAAAGTTTCAATTTTGGTAATACTTTGCCCTTCTGAATAAAATCTCAAATCACATAGGTCGCCTTCTATTATTAATGTTGGTATTCCTATTGATTCTGTAAGTCTTTGCGGCATTCCAAATCTTGAGTTAGAATTGTTTGCACATGTTTTAGCATCGTGAAAAATCACACCATCTATCCTAAATTTTTCTATTAACTCGGTTAAAAGTCTTTGTTTAGCTTCTTCGCTTCTATTAATAAAAATTTCAGTATATGCTTTAGCTGATGATTCAAATGGGTTTTCTTCGTCAAATGCATCAAAAACCCAGCTATTGCAATATGTTGAAGCTACTATTGCTGTATTGTTTTGAACAAATAAGTCAGATAATGAACGCAACTTGCCCCAAATTGGCATTCCATCCCAATACAATCGGCATTTTTCTTTTTCAAGAAATCCTATTCCTTTCTCTACATTTTCTTCCATTTCTTTAAGCAATGTAATATAATAGTCTTTTGCTTGCTGTGTACCGCGTAAAACTACTATAGGTCCCATGTGGATAGTTGCATCAAAAAAGCTTATTGGTGCCGGAGTATTTGTAGCAGTATAAAGAACTTTTTTCCATAAGTCAGTTGCTTCTTTGCTTAGTTTTAATGTTGCTTTGAATTTATCATTATCAAATTTTTGTCCGCTTACTTCTTCGCATATCGGAATCATTTTTCTGAATTGTGTAGCAACATCTTCTATTATTTCATCCGTAACTTCATCAAGATGTCTTGGTGGATAAATTCCGATAACAGGCACATTAAGTTCTCTTCCAAAATATGTAAACCAATCCTGTACTTCTCTACATTGGTTTGTGTT
Organism: Bacteroidia bacterium; assembly: GCA_020849295.1. Classification (GTDB taxonomy): domain Bacteria; phylum Bacteroidota; class Bacteroidia; order NS11-12g; family UBA9320; genus JABWCE01. The sequence continues at coordinate 141,236 of JADLGN010000015.1, read as the reverse complement.
ATAAACAATCAAATCGGGCTTGGGCGGTCCTTCAAGACCATAATGTTCTTTAAGTGGCGTTTCACTTTTCAGATATGAACCTATATCGGCTGTAAGATAAGAACATATATCATTTGAATAACCGAATTTTGCTGATTCGGGTATTAAATCTCCTGCTGTACGTGTAGCACCAAGCAATGCTCCATGATTTTCAGGAAAATGTACTTCAAAACCAAACGAACGCAAAAGTTCGGCTGGTCCTACGCTTGTACACCATGCTATTTTTTTTGATTTATCTTTCATACCTAGGAAATAATTTCCCATTATTTCCTTCATCACCTTTGTACTTTGTATTTTATACATTTCTTTATAATTTAATTCTTGCATCAACTGCAATAGCTCTATCTGAAAATGCCATTACAGGATTTAAATCCATTTCTTTTATTTGAGGAAAATCTGTTACCAATTGAGATATCCTTTCAATTATTTCAATAACTCTTTTTTTATCAATTCCTTGTTGACCTCTTACTCCATCTAATAATTTTGACGATTTAATTGTTGATAGCATTTCTTCGGCTTCAACTTGCGTTACGGGGCTTAATTTGAAAACAACATCTTTTAATATTTCTACATAAATGCCTCCCATTCCAAACATTATTAAATGCCCTAAATCTCCATTTGATGTAACTCCAATTATTAATTCTTTTCCTCCCGGTTCAAATTTTTGTATAAGAAATTTCAAAGCAGAATTATCAAAATTGTTCTTCATATTTTCAATAGTCGATATCAATTCTGCTTGGTTTTTAATATTTACTGCCACACCTCCTTTATCGCTTTTGTGTATTATATCTGATGCCTCTGCTTTTACTACTACTGGGTATGAAATTTTTGATGCTATTTCATGGGCAGTATCTATATTTGATGCTATTCCCCAGTCTGCTATAGGAATATTGTATGCTTTAAGAATACTAAAAACTTTCTCGGAAGACATAAATTCATTAATAGCTGAATTTTCAATAATTTCTTTAACTGTATTTTTGTCTATATCCCTAAAAAGCTGAGGGAAGCCAATTTCTCTATTTTGAATTTTATGAAATTTGTATAATGCTCCAAGAGCTTTAGCTGCAGTAGTAGGAAAACTATAACATGGCACACCGCCATCCTGAAGTATTTTGGCAGTTTTTTGAAATCTTTCAAAACTCATATTTGTCATAAAATTACAAATTATTGGTTTCTTCTTAAGTTGATTTACTTCTACTATATTTCTTGCTACCTCATCAGTATCTGTAAATGGTGCTGTTACAAAATTTATAAAAATACTGTCTATTTGACTTTCATTCATCAGCACATCAAGTGCACTTCTAAAATGTACTCCACCGCCGGTAGCAACTACATCAATCGGATTGCCTATTGTGGCTTCAGGCAACAATGTATTTTTTAATATTTCTTCTGCTTTTGCTGATATAGCTGGAATCTCAAGTCCTGAATTAACTAGTTCGTCTGTTGCAATTACTGCAGGTCCGCCTGTATTTGTAATTATACCTACTTTATTGCCCTTTGGAATTGGTTGTGTAGAGAAAGCCATTGCTGCCTGACACATTTCTTCTTCATTTGTGAATGACAACACACCTGTTTTTTCAAATATTAACTCAGTAGAAATATCAATACCTGCAAGTGCTCCTGTATGTGAAGCTGCTGCTTTTGCTCCTGCTTCTGTCCTTCCTGATTTCATTGCAAGAATTGGTTTTTTTCTTGCAACAAGTTTTGCAGTATTTAAAAATTCTAATGGTTTATGAAAACCTTCGGTATATAAAATAATTGCTTTAGTTCCATCATCTTGTCCGTAGTATTTTATAACTTCAGAAATAGAAATATCGCAAGCATTACCATTAGAAGCATACATTCTCATCCCTATATTAAGGTCGAAAAGGCTTTGCATTATAAATGCACCAACACCACCGCTTAGTGCTACAATTGATATGCTGCCCGGATTAGGAAATGTAAATGTAAAATCGCAATATGCATTATACTCAGGGTCGCAATTAATTATTCCCTGACAATTTGGTCCGAAAATTCTAACTCCGTATTTTTTTGCATTTTGTAGAAATGCTTCTTGTAAAGCCATACCTTCATCACCCATTTCGCTAAAACCGGCAGAATTGATAATTACTGATTTTATTCCCTTTTTTCCACAATCCTCAATTATCTGTGGCACAAATTTGCTTGGTATTATTACGTGTGCTAGGTCAATATCATCAGGGACTTCAAAGATTGTAGAATATGCTTTTATTCCTCTTATTTCAGGTTCTTTTGGGTTTATTGGGTAAATTTTCCCTGTATAATTAAAATGAACAAGATTTTTAATAATAACATTTCCTATTGAAAGCTCTTTGGATGATGCTCCAATTATTGCTATTGATTTAGGTTTAAAAAGAGTATCCAACTCATGTTTTTTTGTTTCAATACTCATTGTTTGATTTTGTACGCTCATTATCCTATCAAAAATTATTATTTCATAAATTTTGTTTTAATTATGAAATAAAAACAATTGCTTATGCAAGAACTGCTTGCTTTTCTTTTAGCTTAATATGTCTGTATCCTCCCCAAAGTGCTGCTCCTATAGCACCTGCATATATTGCATCTGGATGAGATTTAATCTGGAAAGATTTTCCCATTTCCTGCAATTGTTCTTCAAGTGCTTCTATCATTCCTTTGTTTAATGCCATTCCTCCTGTAACTACTATAGGCGATTCTGCTTTAAGGGAACTCAATAGTTTAAGTATTCTGTTGGCAATTGAAATATGAATTCCCTTTATTATATCAGGTGTTGATATACCTCTTGAAACCATATTAATTACGTCAGTTTCGGCAAGTACGGCACAAATTCCTGAAGAAACTTCTGGATTTTTTGATTGCATTGAAACATCGCCAACTTCTTCAATTGACAGACCTAGATATCGTGAAATATTTTCAACAAACTGCCCCGAACCTGAGGCACATTGTCCGGTCATTTTATAATCATATACTCTTGCATCATCAGATATTTTAATTGCTCTTACATAAAGTGCACCCATATCTACCACAGTTATTGCATCAGAATATAAAAAATGTGCTCCTTTGGCATGTGTTGTCATTCCATAAAAATGACCTCTTTTTCTTTTTACAAGATCTCCTTCTCCGGTAGAAGCAAAATAAGCTATATCCTCATATTTCAATTTATGCTTGGCAAGCATATTTTGAGTCATTTCTTCAGCAACTTGTGATGGGTCGCGTTTCCTTATTTTTTCAGTATGTTTATCTAATAATTTTGGATTATCTGAATAGTCCATAAGTACTAATTTTATAAAATTAGAACCTACGTCAATACCCATAGTATAAAAATTTTCCATGATTTTTTTTTTAATTTATTGTGTTACTTCTTGTGTTTTTTTGGCATTTGGCAAATCAACATTAATATTTCTTCTGGCAAACATTGCACCTCCCAAGGCTCCCATAAATATAGAATCGGTATGAATATTTATTTTTATATCGCTTCCGTAATTATCTCTTACAAGCTGTGTAAGATATTTTATAACAGCCGGATTTCTTGCAACTCCTCCGGTAAATGTAAATTCATTAAAGACTCCTCCTGAACGTGCAATAAGCGACATGGCACGCATAATAATTGCTTTGTGTAAACCTCCCAAAATATCTTCTCTTTTTTCGCCAAGATTTGTAAGTTCTCTTAATTCTGCTCCGGCAAATACTGTACATGTAGAACAAATACTAACTTCTTTTTGTGCTTCCATTGCCATTGGTCCTAATTCATTTAATGAAATGCTCATTTCATCTGCAATGTATCCCAAATATCTTCCACAGCCTGCCGCACAGCGGTCATTCATCTGAAATGATGTAACAAGCCCGTATTTATCTACCTGAATTGCCTTTGTATCCTGACCTCCAATGTCTAAAACTGTTCTTGTATCAGGGAAAACAGCATGTGCTCCAAATGCATGACACAAAATTTCTGAGCGGATACATTCTTGTGGAAATGGCAATAATGCTCTTCCATAGCCTGTTCCTGTCATGTTTTCAATATGAAATTCAAGTTCGGCAATATGGTCAATGTGTGAACGAAGAGTTTCTGATACCTGATCGAAATTTCCCTTAAGCAAATTCATCTCTGCGTCAAAGTTTATACTCTCTCCTTCGGCTGCAGTATCAGGTAAATTCTTGTATTTGTCTTTTAATTCTTCCATTGCTTTATGAACAAGTTCTTTAAAATCAAATTTTATTCTTTCATTTTCTGCCGGCGAAATACTTTTGTCCCATACCGTCATTAATGGCTCGAATAATGCCATTTCGAGTTTGTTCACTTCTTCATTATATTTTTCGGAAACTATATCTCTGAAAAATTGATTTTTTTCTCCAAGATTATTATATAAATAATCATGTTTAATCTTTGGTTTAAAGGCTTTGCGAATATTTCTAAGATGTACTAAAATTTCATTTCTTTGAGTATCATCTTTAAAAAAATTATTACATGTTTTTACCAACTCATCCCCAAGTTTATCTAATTTTATTTTGAATTGCTCATATTGAAATACGCTTTCTAAATCAGAAATATATTTTTTGTATTCAGGCTTTGAAGCTATTTCGTCTTCCAGATTTTTCTTTAATATTGAAAATCTTGCATTGTAGGTTGCTTCATCCCTTGCTATATCAGCGGCTACTGAGTAATTTGCACGAGTATTTGTAATTCCTCTTCCAATTATCTCGTCTTGTTCATTTATTATTACTGACTTTGATGTTGTGGAGCCAAGGTCAACTCCAAGATAATATTTGCTCATTTTATTTAAACTGTTAATGATTCTTGTGATAAAATAATTTTACGTTGCTCAAGCATTTGGAAGTACGATTCGAGCCTGTTTTTGATATTTGCATAAGAAAAATATCGTGGGTCAACAAGGTCGCTTTCAATAAATCCTACCGGAACTCCTGTTCTTTGTTCAATTTCACGCATTATCATAAGTTGCCCTGCCGAAAATGAATTACAAGATTTTATTGAGTTTATCAAAAATCCGTCTGCCTGATATTCTTTTACATATTTTTCAATTAAATCTACCCTTTGCGGTAAATTCAAATTTGTATAGCATCCCATGCAATATGTAGCAAGGCTTTCAAGTGGTTTCTCAGGATTTTGCCTATAGCCCAAATCATAAACTCCACCAACCTTGGTATAAGTAGATGCTACAATTACAGCACCCATATCATAAAATATTTTCCAAAATTCACGGAAATTTGTCCAATTTGGTGGTCCTTCTACTACTAGTCTGAATCTTTCATGTTTCATTTCTCCCTCCGGTGTTACAGGTAGTAGTTTTTGATCTGCTCTTTCTTTTACTTCTTTATATAGTTCTTTGTAATATTCAAGACACTCTTCACTTCCTCTAAAGGCTGTATTTATAGGTCCCATATAATATACTCCTGCAAAATATGCATCAATAGGCGAAGGTTTATTTTTTGCAAGTTGAAGAATTTTTACCCAGTAATCTTCTGCTTGCACAGAGTTATCTAACAATTTTTTTAATTTTGCTTCATCAAATTTCTTACCTGTTACTTTTTCAAATTTTGGTATTACATCTTCTTTTAGCTGCTTTATCATATATTCAATTTGCTCCTGAGTAATTTGTCCGTCTTCTTGATACGGAGTGTGAAGCATTGCTATTTCAGCATTTGGATATAAACGGTTTAAGTTTTCAAACCATTTTAGAAAAGTAAAACAACCTGTGTAACTTAAAAGCAATAAATCGGGGTCTGGCAATTTTTCGCCTGTAGGTCCAATGTTGCCGTTTAGCATCATTCCAATATCGCATTTTACATAAGTGCAAACATCTTCTGAATGTCCCATTTTCTCAGCATCTTTTATATATCCTGCTGATTTTTTTCTCATACCCGATTGTAATGCATTAATTTCAGGATATACCGGAAGCATATCAAATGATAATATCAGTTCTATTAAATTCCCCGGAACGAATGTATAACATACTTTTTTGCCTGTTTCTCTTGCTTTACTTAGGTCGTTAAATTGCTTTGCGAGCATTTCTTTTTGAATAATCATGCTCTTTTCTTTTACTGCATCTTTTGGATTTGCCATAGCTTTTTTTTTAAAAATTAATTTTTTCTACTACTTTATTTTATGCCCAAAGTTTTATTGAATCAGAAAATGTTCCTGCCTGTTCTTTTATTACTTTGAACTGTCCTGTGTTTTCGTGATATTGGAAATTTATATGAGGTACGCCTGCAACATCACATTCTTTCTGCATTTCTGGTCTGTCTAACAATGCCGGATCGCAAAAACTTGCTGCCGAAAATATTACACCATCTGCTTCTCTCCTTTTTACAAGTTCTACAAGTCTTTTTCCTTTTGGATTTCCAACATCGTAATAGCATGATGAAAATGTGCTTTGATTTAGATATGCATCAGTAATTGCTCCAAGTGGGTCGTCAGTATTATCGGCAATATCACCTTGTATCCAGCGTGATCCAAGCATAAAGTCATCATCAACAATATAACAACCCGCCATTTCAATAGACTTAATCAGTCCTACAGGCGGTTGTTCGCAAAATGAACCAGAAACTACTACCCTTATATTATCCATAGCTTCGCCTCTTTCATTTCTTATTACATTAAGTATTTTATGCAGTATTTCATTGTGTTCTTCTACAGTAATGCAAATACCTGCTCGAAGTAAGTGATAAGTATCAACAGCAGATAATCTCCAAGGATATTTTTGTCTGATATCATATATTTCTTCTATCAATCTGCGATTTATATTATATAATTTTATTGCATTGTTTAAATTTTCTTTTGTTGCCTTTATACCATTTACATTATATATATCGTCCAGCACTTTTTCCATTTCGTGTTTATAAAAAGTGCCTCCAATAAATGGGTCAAAGTTTTGAGCATAATCAAAATATCTTTGAAATTTTCCTTTTTTTGATAATTTGAACATTCCTGAAAGATTTCTTACACAATCGCAAATTGCCGGAAATAGAAAACCATCAAAACCTTCTAAATTATTATCTAATGCTAACTCAATGATTCCTCTTGGCAAATGGCATATATACGACTGATAATATGCGTCACCTTTTATAATTTGCTTACGATCGCCCGTGCCCATTATTCCTACTGCTATACCATTTGAAGCGTGGATAATTTCACGAGGTACATAAATTGGCAGATATCCTACTATTACCCTTTTACTGTCATTGTTTTTCCATTGTTTTGCATGATTAAAGTTAAGGTCGAAAGCTGTTTTTTCGCACCATGACAATATTTCCTCTATGTTGTTCATTATTATTTCTTATAATTTTCTATTAAAAAATCTTATTTTAAAATAAGTTATTTGGCAAAATTATTTTTGTTTGCCCTTTTTTGTAATGATAAAAATCATGCTTAAACAGTTGAACTTTACTGTGCTTATTATATTTAGAAATTAAGGTTTTAGTTATTAAAAAAAATTATTCTATATCTTTATAGTTTTTAATAGTGCCATCGTCCCATAGATCTTCAAGATTATAATAATATCTTTTTTCTCTATTAAAAATATGAACTATCACATCACTATAATCTATAATTATCCATTCTGCATTCATAAAACCTTCGCGGCTATAAGGCTTTATTCCGGTAGTTTTTCTCACTTCTTCTTCTACTGAGTCTGCTATTGCATCAATTTGTTTTGATGATTCTGCATGACATATAACAAAGTAATCAGTAATGGAAATTTTTAGTTTTCGTAAGTCAATTTTTACTATGCTTTTTGCTTTTTTTTCCTGCATCCCTTTTATAACGATGTCAGCTAATTTATTGCCTGATACGGCTTTTTTCAACATTCAGTATTTTTATTTTTTAATTTTGTAACCGCAAAAATCGGAAAAAATTCAATTATGGCTTATAAATTTTTTGAAAACTTTACTATTCATAAATTTAATGAACTTGATTCAACAAATTCTTTTGCAAACCAACTTTTGAAATCTGATAAAGCAAATCATGGAGATGTAATTATTGCTGGTTTTCAAAGTGGCGGAAGAGGTCAATCTCAAAATACTTGGTATTCGGGCAAAGATAAAAATATGCTTCTTTCGGTTATTTGTAAAGATATTAATATTAATGTTACATCTCTATTTTACATTAATATGATTGTATCTATTGCCTTGTACGATATTCTAAAAATTTATTTAAAGAACGAAAAAATTGAAATAAAATGGCCAAATGATATTTTGGTAAATGAGAGTAAAATTGCAGGAATATTAATTGAGTCGAACATAAGTGGCGAAAAAATAAAAAATTTAATAATTGGTATAGGTTTAAATGTAAATGAAGAAGAATTTCCGTATTACTTAAATAATACTTGTTCGCTATTTACTTTAAGCAAAAACTATTTTAATATTGATGAAATAGCAGCTTTATTTCTAGATACATTTAATATAAGTATGACAAAATATAAGGACTTAGAAAAAAAAGAAATTAAAGACAACTATGAATCTCATCTGTATGGTATAAATATAAAAAAGTATTTTCGCAGAAATGGAAATAAATTTAGCGGTATTATAAAAGGTATAAATAATAGCGGACAGTTAATTGTAGATGTAAATAACGAAATAATTAATTTTAATAATAAAGAAATAGAATTTGAACGGGGCAGCAATTGATATAGGTAATACAAGAATTAAAACAGCTATTTTTAATGATGGCAAAATCCAAAATAAACTCGATTTTGAAAATTTTAAAGATTTAACAAATTTTATAAAAGAATTCAAAATTGATGTTCCAGTAATTATTTCAGATGTAACTAATAGTGATATAAAATCGTTGAATCAGTATATTAAAAGTATGATAATACTGAATAATAATACTCCAATTCCAATTAAAAACAAATACCAAACTCCCGAAACATTAGGAAACGACAGACTTGCCGCTGTTATTGGTGCATGGTCAGTTTTCAAAGATGAAAATATTCTTGTAATAGATATTGGTACTTGTATTAAATATGATTTTATTAATAAAAATAATGAGTATATAGGTGGTAGTATTTCTCCGGGAATAGAAATGAAATTTCAGGCACTAAACCGTTTTACACAAAAATTACCCTTTGAAAGAAAAGACAAGATTTATTCATTTTGTGGTACAAATACATCAGACGCTATAAAAAATGGTGTTATGTTTGGTACTTTTTCAGAGATAAACGGATTAATAAAGGAATACAAAAACAATTACGATAACCTAAAAATAATATTTACCGGAGGCGATATGATGTATTTTGCAGATAAAATTAAAGATATGATATTTGCAGACCCTGATTTGGTACTAAAGGGGCTTTACCACATATTAAAATATAATGTTAAATAAATTGAGATTTTGCCTAATATCTGCATTTACAATTTTGTATTTAAATGCTTTTTCACAACAAAATACACGTTCGCCATATTCTCTATATGGTGTTGGAATATTGCATTATGATGGTTTTGCTGACAATGTATCAATTGGTAGAAATGGTTCATCATATAGATTTCAGAGCAATTATTCACTAAAAAATCCTTCATCTTTATCTGCTTTAAAAGTTACTGTTTTTAATGCATCAGCTTTTGTTGATATAGGAAAATTTAAAACAAATACAATAAATAGTGATTTTAGTAATGCCGGGTTCAATTATATATCGCTTGCTGCACCTGTAAAAAAACTTAAAAGCGGAGTTGGATTTGCACTTTTGCCATTTTCTGATGTAGGGTATAATATAATCAACTCAAAAGATTCTGCGGGCATAAGTATAAAAAATGAATATACCGGAAGGGGAGGTTTGTCAAGATTTTGTTTAGGTTGGGGAACTTCTATTTTTAAATATGCAAGTGCAGGTTTTAATTATTCTTATATTTTTGGGCAAGTAGATGAAACTCAAAAACGCAGATACCCAGGAAACAGGATAATGACAAGTCTTTCAGATAATAGAAATTTGTATTTACGAGGAAACAGACTAGATTTGGGTTTACAATTTCATATCTCGAGAGATTCAGGATTTAATCATGTTTTAGGAATTTCATATACAGGTTTTACAAAATTAAAAGGTGAACAAAACCGCTTAGTTTATACTTTTACTGAGTTATATACAGGCTCAGAAATAGAATGGGATACAATTTTGCTTGAAAAAGAAAAAAAAACAAATGTTTCACTTCCAAACTCTATAAATGTGTCATATACTATTGGCAAAGGCGAAAAATGGCAAGCAAGTGGCGCATATTTCAAAAATTTTTGGAGTAAGTATAAAAATGTTTTTGGAAACAATAATCAATTTACAGATGAAAATAGTTTTTCTTTAGGATTTTTCGTATGTCCAAAATCCTTTTATGATAAATCTGTAAAAACAGAAAAAATAAAAAATTACTTTAAAAGTATTAGATATAGTATAGGCTATTATCAAAGTAACGGATTCATAAATATTAAAGAAAAAAATATTAGAGAAACAGCATTATGTATTGGCTTAGGTCTTCCATTTACACAAGTTCATAAGCACATTGACGGAAGCAGAACAATAGTAACCTCACGTATTTTCTTATCAGGTGAATTTGTAAAAAAAGGTACAACTCAAAACAATCTTATAGAAGAAAATTATTTTAGATTTACTCTTGGTTTAAACTTGGCTGATAAATGGTTTAACAAAAGATTATACAATTGATGAAGTTCATGCATTATCATAAACTTTTTACATCGGTAATTATAATAATTTTATTTGCTTCTTGTAAAAATGAAAACGAAAAGTTGAATAAAATAAGTAAAATGAAACTTGAACCCGGAGTTGAAAAAGCGAAAGAAGTTATGATAAATTATACAGATTCCGGATTATTAAAAGCAAAAATTTACTCAACTGTCATTGAACATTATACCGGAAAAACTGAACCATACTCTGAAATGAAGAAAGGTGTAAAAGCATTTTTTTATAATAAAAATGGAAAGATTGAAAGTTCGCTAACTTCAGAATATGCAATTAGCTACGAAAATAAAAAGATTGTGATTATAAAAAACAATGTAAGGGTTTTGAATATTAGAGGCGAAGAATTAGAAACCGAAAAACTTATATGGAATCAACAAACTGAAAAAATTTATACAGATAAATTTGTAAAAATAAAAACCCCTGATGAAATACTATATGGTGATGGTCTTGAATCTAATCAAAATTTTACAAGATACAGAATCAAAAAACTCAGAGGTAGAATTACAGTAAAATAAAATGAGAAGATTTATAGAAATAATGTGGCTTGCAATTGCAGCCATTTCAATTGTAGAAATGATAGTTGGATATAATCAAAAAGGTATATCAAGCCAACATTTTCAGTTATTCGGGCTTGTATTTGTGGTTGCTGTATTTATGTATTTTTTACGGAAAAGACAAAGAAAAAATATTGATTCAAATAAAACCAAAATGTAATTATAACTTATTGGGCAAAGTATATTTTCTGCCTTTATTTACTCTTTTCAAATAAACTAAAAGCGGCTCAAAATAATCTATCATAGGTTTTGCACTCATATCAGAACCCAGATTCTTTTTTAGATGTTCACGCCAGTCAACACTTGCACCTGAATACATAATATTTTGTAAAAATTTTCCTGTTTCTTTACTCCCCCAGTAATTTGTGTTATGTGGGTCTTGTTTTAAAATTTTGTTAGAAATATAATCATGAAACTGAAAAAGTAATACATTACTCATAGAGTAGTCGTAATACTGTGCAGCATCGTCATTTATATGAGTTTTGGTAGCTGCATCGCAATATTCTTCACCTCTTTCATTTGGTGGAACTATTCCTTGATATTTTTTTACATAATCCCACCATGTTTTGTTAAACTGATTTATAGAAATATTTTTTGAATAAATATCGTGTTCAAATGCAGTCATTACTCCTGCTCCCCAAGGAATATGAACTATAAAATCAAGCGATTCTTTGAGCATATTAATAGTATCGTTAGATTTTGCATTTTTATCAATCAACCCAAAATTTTGCAAGAATGGTTTTTGTAATGCTGCCAAACCAATAAGACTTCCCATTGCTTCATGATAAGCGCGGTTTGCTCCTCCTCTTAAAATTAAAGGTACGTCTTTGTTTGAATAAGATATATAATAATAGATGTGTCCTAACTCATGCAAAACAGTACCCCACCAATCAGTATTTGGTTCTACACTCATTAAACTTCTAACGTCTTTATCGTTATCAATATGCCATGCACTTGCATGATTATTTTTTTTATACTTAGCGTCAGCAGGCAAAGGGTATAAACTTGATTTTTCATAAAATGAAGCAGGAAGAGGACTAAATCCAAGACTTTTATAAAATTCTTCTCCTTGTTTAACTATCCATTCGGCATTTTTTTCTTTAAGTTTTTCATCTAAGTTTATTCCTGATGAATTTATCATTGCTGTCCAGTCTTGACCCCACCTGTTTGGAAGCCAATGAGCTGGCAAATATTCAGGCACTTCTTGTTTGTATTTGGCTGCAAGTTCGTATCGTGCCCATGTATGCAATTCGCGATATAATGGCCATACTTCATTTATCATATCATTGCAACTTTGCATAATTTCTTCACTTGTCATACCATACTCGGAGGCTTGATAAGCAAAAAAATCTTTATACCCAAGAGGTTGAACAGATTGATTTCTTAAATTTCTTAAATTTTCGAGTCCGTTTTTAAGTGTTTTGCCAACTTCTTTGCTTGTAGTCCATGCTGTAAGTCTATCATCAAGTTTATTTGATATTCTTAATATTTCATCAATATTATTAGTTGTAACTTCTTTACCGTTTATCACATATTTAAACCCATAAAGCAAACCAACTTGGTCAGTTTCTGCTTTTATTTTTTTCTTTACAATATCTTTTACTGTTTCAGGATTAGCTCCAGCAAGAAAGAGTATGGTTTCTAATTGTTTTATCTGAATTGCATCTAATTTATCTTTTGATTTTAAAAAATTTGTTGCTTTTTCAATATTTGCTTTGCTCCCGGTAAAATCAGCATATTTTTCTGCAGCATCACTTGCCTTTTTTGAAGTTACTGTATCACCTTCTATTATCATTGTATTAAGTTTCCATTGTGCTTCGTTGTTTGCAGTTAGTAATTTTTGAAACTCTAAATTATATGCATCTAGAAATTTTTGTACTTCATTTTTGAAATTTTTGTTATTTGTATTGTTGCAACTTGATATTGACATTATAATAAAGACTAATACTGTGATATAAAATTTTGAAAAAAATATTGTTTTCATATTATGTGCAATTTAGTAAAAAAAAGAATTGTTATAAAAAAAAATCCCCAAAAGAAAACCTTTGGGGATTTTGTTCTTAATAAACAAGAAATTAGTTTTTATCCCACCATACAGGAACTGACATGTCAGAAACTATGGTTGCATTAGGATTATACTGTCTTTCTTCAAGTACATTAGGCAATCTGCGAGGAATATCAGAAGTAGCACCGGTAGCTTTAGTTATTGTTGGGAAACCTGTACGGCGCCAGTCATTATATGCTTCTATCTGGGTAAATAATGCAATATATTTTTGATTAATAATTTTTTCAAGAGTTATACTGCCTGCATTTTCAGAAGCATTTGCAGTTACATAAGCTGCATCGGGGGCTGTTCCTGTTACCTTTGTTATGTGTTCAATAACGGCAGCATTGTATGCTTTTGCTGCTCCGTCTTTATCAGTACCTAATTTAGCTTCTGCTTCAAGAAACTTTGCCTCTACAAAAGTAATCATTGGTAAAACAGAATTTGGAGATGCATAATATGTGCCTATTGTTGATACTTTGCCTGCATAAGGTATCATTTCTGCTTCACCTGCAGGAGTTCCCAAATATTCTGTTGTATCGCTCAAAGCGCAGTACATTGGCAAACGTGGGTCATTTATAGCTTTCATCATATTTACAAGTTTTGCACCCATTCTTATATATCCTTCTCTTTCTACTTTGCAGAATGCATACCATTGATTATACTCATTTGCATTAGTCCCAAAAATCAAATTGCAATCATCATCACTACTTGCTAAGCCTGCTGCATAAGCTGCTGTAAGGGCAGTAAGTGTATTTTGTGATGCTGTAGAACTTTTTTTGCTAAGTCTCATTTCATAACGTGCTTTTAGCATCCATGCTGTTCTTATCCACTTATCTTTGTCGCCTCCAAAAATATAATCGTCTGCTCCGGGCAGAATAATATTTTTATCATCAGCCTGTCCTAATTCAGCAATTGCTTCAGTAAGCAATGCTTGCATAGCTTTGATAACATCTTCTTGCTTGTCGTAAGCAGGTTTTAAAGATGCTTCTGTCATATCATCGCCTTTGCAAGCCTGGCTATATGGTACATCTCCCCAAAGATCAGTAGCTGCACCAATCATCATAACCTGTAATACCTTTGCTATTCCAGTATAGCGTGGATTTGCTGTACCTGCTCTTGAAATAAGTTTTTTGGTATTAATCAAACCGCTTGAATAAAGTGTTTGCCACTCGTTATCATAATCTCCTTCTACCATACCGTATTTTTCATAAATAAAAGCCTGGTCAGTATTACCAGAACTTTGCTGAGTAAAAATAGAAGTAGTTCTTGCCAGATTTCCTCCATAAGCAGCAAATAATGCCAACTCACAATTTGATAGCAATAAAGCAGGAGTTACTGTACTTGGAGAATTTGGAGAAATTTTATCTCCATCCGTAAATTTTTTACATCCTTGAGTTATTACAAGTAATGATAATGTTAATATTATAAATAATTTTTTCATGATTTTGTCCTCCTATTAATTAAAAGTTTGCTTTAAGACTGAAAATCCAAGATTTCAAACCCGGATTGTTAAAGTAATCAAATCCTCCGATGTTAGAACCTGCACCTGTCAAACTTGTCTCAGGATCAACACCTTTGTATTCTGTACTTAGCCATAAATTTTTACCTACTATTCCTAAATCAATTGATTTAATGTATTTTTCAATTTGTTTTACCTTCAAATTGTAAGAAATACCAATTTCTCTCAATCTAACCCAAGATGCATCTTGCATAGCATTTTCTGACGCATAAGAACCTCCGTCGCCTTGATATGTTTGCCAATAAGCAGATGCAGATACCGGTATATCGTTATCAGTGCCGTCGCTTTGTTTTACACCTTTAATAATGTAGTATCCATTTCTTTGTTCTGCTGATTCCTGTGTTCTGCCCATTCTGTTTAATCGTGCATAAGTACCGTTCCATATAACTCCACCTTCTCTAATATCTAATAAGCCTGTAAGTCTTACTCCTTTATATGTAAAAGTATTTCTTAAGCCCATCATCCAGTCTGGATATGGACTTCCTATGTTGCCTTTTTGTGGGTCAACCGCCGGCAAACCATTTGATTTTATTAAAAGCTGACCTTGGTCATTTCTCAACCATTTTGTACCATATAATACACCAAATGGCTCTCCAACAATTGCATAAGCTTGATTTGAACTGAAAGCAGCTTCTGGGGCTAACTCTTCAACACCATTACCAAGTTTTTTAACTTTATTTTTATTTCTGTTAAAGTTCAAACTTATATCCCAATTAAAATTTTTGTTTTTATATGGGTTGCCTGTTGCCACAATTTCGATACCTTTATTTTCCATTTCACCAGAATTTGTATAAAGTGCTCTAAATCCTGAAGATGGAGCAATTGGTAATGAAAGAATGATGTTTTTTGATTGTTGATTGTAAGATGTTATATCAAATCTCAATCTTGATTCAAAAAATCTAATATCAAGTCCTATTTCTGTTGATGAAGTAGTTTCAGGTTTAATATTTGGATCATTTAAAGTGTTACTAATTCCAAATCCGTTTTGTGATAAATATGGAAATCCAAGTCCTGAAGTAAATCCATCAGTAAAGCTTGGTTTTGCATAGTAATTTTGTGTACGATATGCTCCTGGTCCTTTTCCTGCTTTTGCATAAGCAATACGTAATTTACCAAATGTAAGCCATTTTTGCTTTACGAAATCTGAAAAAATAAATGCAAGTGAAGTAGAAGGGTATAGAATAGTTTTATTAAATGATGACCATCTGTCCTGACGTCCGGTAACATTTAAAAACAAATACTCTTTATAACTAAGATTCAAATCACCGAAAATACCTGATTTTTTAAGTATTCCATAAGAACCGTTTGCATACAAATTTGATGCATTTGCCAGATTATAATAATTTGGAATTGTAAGGTCTCTTCCTCTTAAAAACTGGTCTTCACTTCTTTCATATTGTAAATTGCTTCCCAATGCCAAGCTTCCAACTATATCATCAGTAAGACTTCTTTTGAAAGTAGCAATAACATCTTGATAAACATATCTGTATGTTTGAATGTTCTGATTGATTTCACCACCTGGTGCATTGTCAGGTTGGTTTGAGCCAATAGAAAATATTGAAACACGTTTGTCAGTATATACATCTGTTCCAAGACGATATGTTAAGTCCATAAATGTAAATGGAGTTGCTTTGAAATTAATATTTCCATACATACGGTTTACATCAGTAGTATAAGGATTGTTTCTTACACTCCAGTGTGGATTATCATATAATGGATACCACTGTCTTTGTGAACCATCCGCATTTGTCCAGCCATTTTCGCCTGTACTTGTTGGGTCGTCAAGTCTATAATCTGTGGGAGTACGGGTAAGACCGAGCATAACACCTGCAAGATTACTTCCGTTTTGAACTAAAGTACCTCCTGAATTTACATAACTGAAAGCTGTTCCAAAACTAAACTTATCGCTTATTTTATGGTCTGCATTTACAGTTATAGTATTTCTCTTATAATCTGAATTTGGAATAATACCGCTTTGTTTCAAATTTGCCATAGACAAACGCAGTGAAGATTTTTCATTAAATGCATTTAATGTAATGCTGTTATTATAAACTTCTCCACGTTTAAAGAATTCTTCCATATTATCATAAGCCTTGTCAGTAGGTATAATTGGACCCCAGCTATTTACAGCAGATGGACTGTATTTACCTTGTTCAACAACAGAGTCTAATTTTCCGGTAAGTTTGCTTTTTAATAAAGCTCCGCCACCGTTTCCTTGACCATATTTGGTTTGTAATTCAGGAAGTTTATTTACTTTTTGAAGTTCAATACTTGTAGAATATACAACTCCAAAACCTTTGCCCTTTCCTTTTGCTCTGGCTTTTTTGGTAGTAATAATAATAGCACCACTAGCTGCCTGAGCTCCATAAAGTGCGGCAGCGGCCGGACCTTTCAAAATATTGATAGACTCAATGTCGTCAGGATTTATATCAATTCCTCTGTTTGAGTTATTAACTCCCTGAAGATTCATGTTGAAAGGATAATCAGACGCTACTGTATTTGATGTGCTGTTGTCAATAGGCAACCCGTCAATTACAATAAGTGGCTGATTGTTTCCTTCAAATGTTACATTACCGCGAAGCAAGATTTTACTTGAAGCCCCAGGTGTACCGCTTGTACCTTGAACAAAAACTCCGGCTGCTTTTCCTGATAAACCCTGAATTACGTTTTGCTCACCTGATTCAGAAACCTCTTTCCCATTTACTTTTTGGGTAGAGTAACCAAGTGATTTTGCTGATTTTTCTAATGCGACTGCTGTTACTACTACTTCATCTAATCCTTTTCCGTCATCTTCCATAGACAAATCAATTGTAGTATTGCTACCAATAGCAATTTCTACTGTTTTCATTGAAATGTAGGAAAAAATTAGTACAGATTTTGAAGAAGAAACAGTAACTGAGTACTTACCATTAATGTCTGTAGTTGTACCAATTGTGGTACCTCTTACAACTACCGAGACACCGGGAATTGGTTCTTTGTCGGTAGCTGATGTTACTTTACCGGTAATAGTCCGGTTTTGTGCTGCTGCAGGTATCGCCCATCCAATGAGCAATAATCCTAATAATAATATGTAATACTTTTTCATATAAAATAAGTGTTAATTAGATATTTCAAATGTATGAAAAATTTAATATCGCCAAACTATATACAATCATTTATGTAAAAATTATTTTAATTCACTGAATTTCAAAATGAATATTTTTATAATTTAATCTGTCATATTCAATTTTCATTATAGCAAATAAGATAAATTCTTTACTTCAAATATTTTTTTTAAATTTGAAGCCATGCAAAATATACTTGAATATAATACAACAAGACCTCATTTGCATTTGAGTGAATATGGAAGATGTTTTCAGAAAATGGTTGATAAAATCTCATTGATTAATGATAGAGAACAACGCTCAAAACTTGCAGTAAGCTTGATGAACGTTATGGTTAATCTAAATCCTTCAATTAAAGAATTAGATAATTATCAGCAAAAACTATGGGATCAAATACATATAATATCAAATTATAAACTTGATATTGATGGTCCATTTCCTAAACCTGAACATGAACTAATCAACCAAAAACCAGAAATTATACCATATAATAATATTCGAATAAAATTTAGATTTTATGGAAGAAATCTTCAATACATGGTTGACAGAGCTACCAAAATTGAAAATGATGAAATAAAACAAAGTTTCATAAATATGATTGCATCATTTATGTCAAACTCCTCACGAAACTGGAATAATGAATATCTTACACCAGATGTTATTACCGAACATTTAAAGATTTTATCAAAAGATAAGCTTCATCTTCAATCCGAAAATCTTAACATTCATTTTGAAAAAGATTATAAAAAGAATAAAACCTTTTTTAAGCAAAACAATAAAAAGTTTAAAAATAAAAACAACCGCAATAAAAACAGATTTTAATTAATGGGTTTATTTAAAATAAATGGCGGAATAAAACTAAAAGGCGAACTTGTTCCACAAGGTGCAAAAAATGAAGCTTTGCAGGTGTTATCTGCTGTTTTACTTACTTCTGATGAGGTAACAATAAGCAATATCCCCGATATTTTAGATGTAAATAAACTCATAGATCTTCTTAGAGATTTAGGAGTAAAAGTCAACAAATCAAATATTGAAGGTACTTGGACCTTTAAGGCTGATGAAATTGACTTAAACTACATGAATAGCAAAGAATTCAGAAAAAAAGGCGGTAGCTTGCGCGGCTCAATAATGATAATTGGTCCTTTACTTACACGCTTCGGCAAAGGATATATTCCAAGCCCAGGAGGTGATAAAATAGGCAGAAGAAGGCTCGACACGCATTTTACAGGATTTGAAAAACTTGGTGCAAAATTCGAATTTCTTAAAGATGAAAATTTCTATAAAGTAAAATCCGGAAAACTTAAAGGTAATTATATTTTACTTGAAGAAGCATCAGTAACAGGTACTGCAAATCTTATAATGGCTGCTACTTTGGCTGAAGGTACAACAACTATATACAACGCCGCATGCGAACCTTATATACAGCAATTGTGCAAAATGCTGAACAATATGGGTGCTAAAATAAACGGAATTAGTTCTAATCTTATTTTCATTGAAGGTGTAGAAAAATTGAATGGCTGCAGCCATACTTTACTGCCGGATATGATAGAAGTAGGAAGTTTTATGGCTTTGGCTGCACTTACCGAATCAGAAATTACCATAAAAGGAGCCGGAGTTCAGCATTTAGGTATAATTCCATTAACTTTTGAAAAATTAGGATTAAGTTTTCTTATAAAAGACGACAATATTTTTATACCATCACAAAAACACTACGAAATTGAGTCATTTATTGATGGTAGTATGCTTACTGTAGCCGATGCACCTTGGCCTGGGCTTACTCCTGACTTGCTTAGTGTAATTCTTGTAATGGCAACTCAAGCCAAAGGCAATATTCTTATACATCAAAAAATGTTTGAAAGCCGCTTATTTTTTGTAGATAACCTTATTGATATGGGGGCTCAAATAATTCTTTGCGACCCTCATCGAGCAACAGTTATGGGATTAAATCGCAGGTTGCCTTTGCGTGGAATTAAAATGACTTCGCCAGATATAAGAGCCGGTGTTTCTTTATTAATTGCTGCACTTTCTGCACAAGGTACAAGTATTATTAATAATATTGAGCAAATAGACAGAGGCTATCAGAATATTGAAAAAAGACTTAACGCACTTGGTGCAGATATTGAACGCGTCAATTAATTATTTTTTGGATTAATGATTGCTTAATTATTTATATGTTATTCAAAAAAAATAAATTTATATTAATAACACTGGCTTGTTTTTTTGCTTTTTCATTTGTCAACAAAAATTATAATATACCTAAATTAAAAGTTGGCGACAAAGCCCCCGACATTTCATTGCCAAACAACTCAAATCAAATTATTTCTCTTGATTCTTTCAAAGGACAATATGTTGTGGTTGATTTTTGGGCTTCATGGTGTGTAGCTTGTCGCAAAGAAAATCAAAATCTTGTAAGAGCCTTTCATAAATTTAAGGACAAAAAACTGTTAAACTCAAAAACTATAGTATTTTTCTCTGTTTCGCTTGATACTGATAAAGAAGTTTGGCAAAAAGCAATAAAAAATGATAAACTTATTTGGGCAAACCACGTGAGTAGTTTAAAAAAATGGGGTTGTCCGTCAGTTACAAATTATGGTATATCAGCTTTGCCGGCCGGATTTTTAATAGACCCTAACGGTATAATAATTTCTAATGACATAAGTGGTTCTAACATAGAAACCGAACTTGAAAAAATTCTCTTTAAATAGAGTTAATTTCGCAGCCAAATTGTCACACACTTTATGTTGGCAAAATTTTTGAGGAAATGCAAAAAATATTCAGAAAGTTGATGAAAGATAAAATGTCGCAAAACAAAGAGGAAGCAGAAATAAAAGATAGTACAATAGTTAATAGTGAACTAAATGCTGAAAACTCAGAAACTCAATCAAAAAATGATGATACACTTAAAAATGAAATTGAAGAGTTAAAAGACAAATATCTGCGTCTTTACAGTGAATTTGATAACTACAGAAGACGTGTTACTAAAGAAAAAATTGAAATAATAAATAATGCCGGGCAAGAAATTCTAAAATCTTTGTTGCCGATAATTGACGATATTGAAAGAGCAGAAAAAACATTAATTGAAAACAAAGAAAAAAATTCTGCTGACGAAGGTTTATTTATTATATTTAATAAATTAAAAAATGTTTTAGAACAACAAGGGCTAAAAGAATTTAATTCAATTGGAGAAACATTTAATGATGAATTGCACGATGCAATAACCAAAATACCTGCAACTAACCCAAAAATGAAAGGCAAAATTGTAGATGTAATAGAAAAAGGGTATAAACTGAAAGATAAAGTAATACGTTTTGCTAAAGTAATAGTAGGAGAATAGAAAATGAGTAAAAAGCGTGATTATTATGAAATATTAGGTGTAGCCAAAAACGCTACTGACGAAGAACTGAAAAAAGCTTACAGAAAACTTGCAATAAAATATCACCCTGACAAAAATCCAGGGAACAAAGAAGCTGAAGAACATTTTAAAGAAGCAGCACAGGCTTATGAAGTATTAAGTAATTCGGAAAAAAGAAGTGCTTACGACAGGTTTGGACACGATGGAGTAAAAGGTGCAGGCGGTCAAGGAGGTTTTGGCGGAATGAATATGGAAGATATTTTCAGCCAGTTTGGAGATATTTTTGGAAATAATAATCCTTTTGAAAGTTTTTTTGGTGGCAATGGCGGCGGAAGAAACAGAAACCGTGCCCCTCAAGGTTCTAATATCAGAATAAAGTTAAAACTAAATCTTGAAGAAATATGTAATGGTGTTGAAAAGAAGGTTAAATATACCAAGAAAGTAGCTGCCCCTGGTGTAAAATTTAATATTTGCGATACATGTAAAGGAAGTGGAATGGTAAATAAAGTTACTAATACTTTTCTAGGACCAATGCAAACTTCAAGCACTTGCCATACATGCAACGGATTAGGGAAAAAAATAGAAAACCGACCAGCGGGTACAGATAGCAACGGATTATTAAATGAAGAAGTAACCACTTCAATTAAAATTCCTGCAGGTGTTCAAAATGGTATGCAATTATCTGTTCATGGACAAGGCAATCAATCTCCAATGGGCGGTGAAAGTGGAGATTTAATAGTTTTAATTGAAGAAATTCAGCATAAAGATTTCAAAAGAGATGGAAACAATATTCTTTATGATTTATTCATAAGTTTTCCTACTGCTGCAATGGGTGGAGAAGTAGAAATACCAACTATTGACAGTAAAGTAAAAGTAAAAATAGATACTGGTACACAAGCCGGAAAAATGTTGAGATTAAGAAACAAAGGTATTCCAGATATAAATGGATACGGACGTGGCGACCAACTTGTACAAATAAATATTTTTACACCTAAAAAACTAAGTAATGAAGAAAAAGAAATTCTTAAAAAACTTGAGTCTTCTGAAAATTTTACTCCTCCAAGCGAAAATAATGAAAAAGGATTTTTCAGTCGTATGAAAGATTTGTTTCAATAATTCTATAAATCTTCAGCAATCTGTAAAGCTTCATACAGATATATATCTTTCTTTAGAGTTTTATACCAATCGTTTGCTCTGTCCATTTTTCCCTTGTCTTTGTCAAGTCCAACTCTATCTTCTATCAATGATGAAATCATCAAATCTTTTATTTCTTTAAATGAATTATCAAGTTTTTTGCTTTGTTCTTTTTTCAGCTTTTCTTCTATCATGAAAAGTTTCAGATTCAAAACTATGCTTTTTTTATCATCTTCTTTTTTAATGCGTTTAGCATTTTCATCAATCAAAGTAAATATTTCATTATCTTTTACTCTTGAAGCAGAGCGCGATTTTACGGTTGAAAGATTTGATAGGTATTTACTATTTGTAAAATATTTTGCCGGACTAATTTTATCCCATGCCAGAGGATAATCTTGTTCTATTTCTCCGCTTTGTAAATAGGTAAAATTATCAGGCAATTTAATATCTGACTCTACTCCTTTTATTTGCGTTGTTCCTCCATTAATTCTGTAAAATTTCTGTATTGTAATTTTTAAAGAGCCAAACTCTGATGCCTGTTTGCTTCTAATTTTATCATTTAAGTCAACAAATCGCTGTACTGTACCTTTTCCGTAAGTTTGCTTACTTCCTACTATTACAGCTCGTTTATAATCTTGCATGGCTGCAGCCAGAATTTCACTTGCTGATGCACTAAACTCATTTACCATAATTACAAGCGGTCCATCCCACTCTACTGATGGGTCGTAATCTTCTAACATATCTGGGGCTTCATCTCTTGTTTTAACTTGAACAATTGGACCATTTTCTATAAATAATCCTGACATATACACAACATCTTGCAATGATCCACCGCCATTATTTCTTAAGTCAAACACAATGCGTTCGGCACCGTTATTTTTTAGCTTTCTTATTTCATTTCTCACATCTGTCCAGCATGTTCTGCCTTCACCTCCGTTCAAATCTGTATAAAAAGAAGGCAAATAAATATAACCTGTTTTTTTATGGTCATTATCTTCTAAAATTACTGATTTGGCAAATGTTTCTTCTAATATAACCACATCTCTTATTATTTTTATAACTTTAGTAGAACCATCGGGCTTTTTTACAGTTAGTCTTACTTCGGTGCCTTTGGGTCCGCGAATCATTTTTATTGCATCATCCATTGGCATATTTACTACATCTACCGGTTCTTTTGCACCTTGTGCTACTTTAAGAATTATATCTCCTTCTTTAAGTTCGCCTTGTAATGCCGAAGGGCTACCAGGCACTATCCTTACTACTTTTATATATCCGTCTTTTTCCTGCAATGATGCTCCAATTCCTTCTAGTCTTCCTGAAATATTTATGTCAAAATTTTCTTTGTCTGCCGGAGGAAAATAGTTTGTATGAGGATCAAACACTGCGGTAACAGAATTAATATAATAACTTACTTTTTCACTTTCCTGTATTTTTTTCCATCTTGCAACAAAATCATCCTGATTTTTT
Source organism: Bacteroidia bacterium (assembly GCA_020849295.1). GTDB lineage: Bacteria > Bacteroidota > Bacteroidia > NS11-12g > UBA9320 > JABWCE01. The sequence continues at coordinate 117,329 of JADLGN010000015.1, read as the reverse complement.
AATACAATTTTTCTTGCTCTGGTTTCTAATGTATCATAAGAGTAGGTCTTTATTGTTGTGTCTTTATTTTGAATTGCATTTTCCTGAATTTCAAGATTTGTAGCAAGATTTGACATTACATTGTATTTTAAATATTTTCTTAATCTATCTTTAAGCTCAACTTCATTTTTAGCCCATGGTTGCTTATCATCAAAATTAAAAACCTCATTAGTGTTAAATTCAAATGGTTTACTCAGAATTTCTCTGTACCATAATTGGTATTGATTAATTCTTGATTCGTAAATTTCCATTGTTTTATCATAAAATTCATCTTCACCTGATTTGGCAAAATCATCAATTTTCGTTTTATATATAGATAGTTTATCAATATCATCTTTAGTAAAAAAACGTTTGTTTGCATCTAAAACGCTTATAAACTCATCAAAAACTTTCTTTGAAAAATTATCATCAATCGTTTGCGGACTGAAATGGTATAATTCAAGATTTTTTAAAATTGAAGGTAATAAGAAACTTTTTCCTGCTTCCTGATTTTTAAAATAAAATCCAGTAGCTATAAGCGTAACTGGTATTAGAACTAATAATGCTTTTTTTATATTCATTGTATTAAAATCAGTACGAATTTATTGATTATTTTATTTTACTTTTAGAATTAAAAATGGTTAAAAAATATATTTATTACGATTAATTATTATCTAACTTTTTTCAACTACCTCTTCTTCATTTAAAATTTGTTTTTCATTATCACTATTTTCGCTTACAGGCGATGATTCCATATATTCCTGTAAAGTGGTTTTGGTATCAAATGGACGTTTACCTAATAAAACCTCCAAGTCTTGTTGAAACAAAATTTCTTTGTTTAACAGTTCATGAGCCAATTTTTCAAGATTATCTTTTTGTTCGTTAATCAAATTTTTTGTTCTGTTATATGCGTCATTAATCAACTTGCGAACTTCTTCGTCTATCATTTTTGATGTTTCTTCTGAGTAGGGCTTACCTAATAAGCCATATTCGCCGGCATCATCTCTGAATGAAACATGACCAACTCTTTCGTTCATACCATAGATAGTAACCATTGCATAAGCCATTTTTGTTACTTTTTCGAGATCGTTTTGTGCTCCTGTAGAAATTTTACCAAAAAACACATCTTCGGCTGCCCTTCCGCCAAGTGTCATACACATCATGTCTATCAACTGCTCGGTTCTGTAAAGAAATTGTTCTTTGGGAAGGTATTGTGCATATCCGAGTGCGGCAATTCCGCGTGGCACAATTGAAACTTTTACAAGTGGGTCGGCATGTTCAAGAAACCAGCCAACAATAGCATGACCTGATTCATGATAGGCAACTATCTTTTTTTCTTCAGGCGAAATTAGTTTGTTTTTCTTTTCAAGTCCGCCAATTACTCTATCTATAGCTGCTTCAAAATCTTTCATTGTAATTTCGGTTTTGTTGTTTCTGGCAGCAATCAGAGCTGCTTCATTACATACGTTTGCTATTTCAGCTCCTGCAAATCCGGGAGTTTGTGATGAAAGTTTTTTAGGATCTATATCCTTACTTAGTTTTAAACCTTTTAAATGTACTTTGAATATTTCTTCACGTCCAATCAAATCAGGTTTATCTATTGCTATTTGCCTGTCAAATCTACCCGGTCTTAATAAAGCCGAATCGAGAATGTCTGGGCGGTTTGTAGCAGCCAATATTATTACTCCTGAATCTGTTTGAAAACCATCCATTTCAGTCAGTAATTGATTTAATGTACTTTCTCTCTCATCATTTCCACCCTGAATTGCTCCTTTACCTCTTGCTCTTCCTATTGCATCTATTTCGTCAATAAAAATAATACATGGTGCTTTTTCTTTTGCTTGTCTGAATAAATCTCTAACGCGACTTGCTCCTACACCAACAAACATTTCTACAAAATCAGAACCTGACAACGAGAAAAAAGGAACATTTGCTTCTCCTGCTACTGCCTTTGCCATAAGAGTTTTTCCTGTACCAGGAGGTCCAATTAATAATGCACCTTTGGGTATTTTACCACCTAATTCGGTATATTTTTTAGGATTTTTTAGAAAATCCACAATTTCCATAATTTCTGTTTTTGCTTCTTCAAGTCCAGCTACATCTTTAAATGTTATATTAACTTTAGTATCCTTATCAAAAAGCTGAGCTTTGCTTCTGCCTATATTAAAAATCTGACCTCCGCCTGAACCTCCTCCCCCAACTCTTCTCATCATAATAAACCAAAAAATACCAAATATTGAAAGCATTATAATCCATGGCATAAATTCTTGCAGATAATTACTCCTTATTTGTGGGTCAATACTTACTTTTTCGTTATCAGGTATATTTTCTTGTGCTTTTTCTACTAATCGGCTAAAAGTTTCAAAATCACCAATGTCTTCTAATAAGTAATTTGGAGCTTTGGCATCTTCAAATACGCTTCCCTTGTCAATGTCTTTTTTGTATTCTGATTTTAATTTAGCCGAATCAGTTAAAAAAATTTCAGCTTTTGACCTATTAACAACTATAACTTTGCTTACATCTCCTTTTGACAACATTTGCTTTAGTTCTTTGGTAGTAACGGTTTTGGCTGAATTTCCTGAATAATATGAAAAAAATAAAAATATAGCTGCCAATATGCCATAAATCCAGTAAAAACTGAATTTTGGAGATGACGGCTTTTTGTTTTTGTTAAATGGATTATTATCAGGGCTTGATTTGTTATCTCCTGAACTTTGATTGCGTTTAAAAACAATTTTTGGTTTCTCTTCTTTAGTATTTTGTGGATCTACCATCTCTATTAAATTATAACTTTTTATTAAAACAATTGATGTGCCAAAAGGATTACAAACTTAACGTAAATTAATTATAGTTTAATTAATGTATTTGTCAAATAAAAATCTGTTTAATAGTTTTTAATCAGATTTATAAGTTTGTCTTCGGTAGATTTGTTTACGTTAGCAAGTGGAAGCCTAACGGTTGTTCCGCAAATTCCAAGATAATTTAGTAATACTTTTATTCCGCCTGGGCTGCCATCTTCAAATATTGTTTCCATAAGTGAAAGCATTCTGTAATGTATTTTTCGAGCTTCAAGCCAATCTGCATTAAGACATAAGTTTACCATTTTTGAAAAATCAGAGGGAAATGCATTTCCAATTACAGAAATTACTCCTTCCATACCAAGAGTCATAAAAGGATAAGTAAATGCATCATCGCCACTTATTACCATAAAGTTTTCGGGACGTTTTAAAATTATCTCCATAACCTGCGAAAAATTACCAGATGCTTCTTTTGTACCTATAATATTTGAAATCTCTGCTATTCTTATTTGTGTATTTGCTGTAATATTACTACCTGTACGTCCGGGGACATTATAAATTATAATGGGCTTTGGTGAGATTTGTGCAATTGCTTTATAATGTTGAAATATTCCTTCCTGATTTGGTTTATTGTAATATGGGCTTACACTAAGTACAGCATCATATCCCGAAAAATCAAAACCTTTAAGTGTTTCAATTACTTCATAAGTGTTATTACCTCCTATACCAGCCACTAAGGGTACTCGTCCTGCATTTACTTCTTTTATTTTATTGTAAATAAGTTTTTTTTCTTCTTTTGACAATGTAGCTGTTTCGCCTGTAGTACCAAGCACCACAAGGTAATTTACATTTCCTTTAATCAAAAATTCGGTAAGATTTGCAAGTGCATCATAATCTACCGAGTAATCATTTTTAAACGGAGTAACCATAGCTACTCCCAATCCTTTATATTGTGTATTAATCATTTTTCAATTTGTATAAATATAAAATAAATGCATCTATTAACTCTTGAGTTTGTTTGGTTTCTTTTTCACTAATTATAAAATCAAAACAATTTGTGTATTTTTTGTTGTAAATCCCAATACGACATTTTGCTTTGCTCAAAGCCGATATTCCCAGCAATGATAATATTTCGGGGTTATAAGCATTTAATAAAAAATCAAATTCTTCATTTGCAAAACGATTTATTCGGTCAAGTTTTGGTATGCCATGCCACATTAAATCTTTGCGTAAAAAGAAATCATCTTTGGTATGCGGTATTACTCCTTCAGGTAGTTTTTTTTGTTTAGAAAATCCAAGTAGATAGACTTCTTTGCCAAGTGAATTTAGTTTTGCTGCTGCTTTTTTAATAATATTTATTTCTTCAATTGTATCGGCTTGATATAAAATTCCAATTGTTTTTATTTTATTAAAAGAGGTTATTTTACGCGTATGTTTATTAGCTCGAGCCATCGAGTGAAGGTACATATCTGCTATTTTTCTCTTTATTTTCAATAGTTAAATATTAATCTTCAAATTTAACACAAAGTTTTATTTATAGTTTTATCGAAAGTAACAGTTGAAAAGTAAAACAATTATAAAAAAATCATATACCTGTATGCCCGTATCCGCCTTCACCTCTTGTAGTTTCTGATAATTTTTCAGTTACTATAAAATCTGCCTTTTCGAATCTGGCAAAAATCATTTGAGCTATACGGTCGCCCTGTTTTACTATGTATATATCATTTGAAATATTTACAAGGCAAACTTTTATTTCTCCTCTGTAATCAGAGTCAATAGTTCCGGGAGTGTTAATTACAGTAATTCCGCTTTTAGCAGCAAGTCCGCTTCGCGGCCTTATTTGAGCTTCGTATCCTTCTGGTATTTCTATATATAATCCTGTACCTATCAATTTTCTTTCGAGTGGTTTTATTTCAATATTTTCATCAATATCTGCACTTAGATCAACTCCTGCAGCATGTTCTGTTTGATATTGAGGCAGGAGATTTTTTGAACGATTTATAATTTTAATTTCTATTGGCATAATAATTTTTATAAAACTTAAATTCTGTAATATATATCAAAATTGAAAACACAATTATTATTATAAAATTAAACAAGTAATGATTAATCTGAATTTTTGATTTTATACTTTCAGCAAAATAATATGTAACAAGCGAAATAAATAGAAACAGAAAAATTTTTGGTAAGTTGTAAGGAACTTTAAAGTATTTCTGACCAATTATATAATTTACAACAGCAAGGAAAATATATACAGCTAAAGTAACCCAGGCTGCAGCAACAAAACCATAAATTGGTATAAAAATAATATTTAATACAACCGTAAAAATAGCTGCAACTATTGATATTAATGAACCTTTTCGGGTATTGTCTGTAAGCCTATACCAAACACTAATGCTGTAATAAATACCAAGAAAAAGATTAGCCATTAATAATATTGGGACAATAGTCATTCCGTCAGGATGTGTAAAATATTCTGTTTTTCTTATTATAACTGAAGAAATATCTTGTACAAATAACATAGTAATGATAAAAATAAAACAGCATGTAATAACAAAATAATCGAGTACTCTTGCATATACTACTTTTGAATCTTCATTTTTATGCCTATTAAAAAAAAACGGCTCGGCTGCATATCTAAAAGCCTGTACAAAAATTGTCATTATCATGCTTAGCTTATAAAATGCACCATAAACCCCAACTTCATAAAGTTTGTCGTTTTGTGGTGTTAAATATTTAAGAATTGCTCTGTCAAAAGTTTCGTTTGCCATACCGGCTAATCCTATAAATATAAGAGGCCAAGCGTATTTTAACATTTCTGTTCTTAAACTTTTTTCTACTTTAATTCCATATTTTATAAATTCAGGCAAAAGCAAAATTGCAGTAATAATACTTGCTGCAAGATTTGAAATAAAAATATAGCCCACTCCAATATCTTTATAATAAAATGGAGTATTAATACCTTTTGAAATTAGTTGTGGAGCAAAAACTAAAAAATATAAATTGAACATTACATTACTACCAATATTTACTAACTTTATTATAGAAAATTTTAATGCTTTTTCTTGCTGCCTAAGTAATGCAAATGGCAAAGTGCACAATGCGTCAATTCCCAAAATCCATATAAAACATAAGATATAAAAACTATGATTTTCATAACCCAAAAAAAACGAAATTTGATTTTGAAAAACACTCCCAATTATTAAAAAAGTGAGTGTTGAAATCAACAAACTATTGAGAGCAGTAGAAAAAACTGAAGAGTATTTATATTCATTTAATCTGGTAAAATTAAAAAAAGCAGTTTCCATGCCATATACCAAAAGTATATTGAAAAATGCTGAAATAGCATACAAATCTGTAACAATACCATATTGTTGTGGATTGAAACATGCAGTATAAAGCGGAACAAGCAAAAAATTGATAAACCTGCCTGCTATTGTACTTAGCCCATAAATTACAGTTTGTGATGCAAGTTTTTTTAGATAACTCAATTTCTTAAAATCAGCACAAATTTATATTTAATTAAATTTAAAAAATTGCATTACTTTTAAACAAAGAAAATAGTTTACTTCGTTGAAAATTTTATTTTATAAATTTTGATGAAAAAAGACAGAGGTAAAATCTTAAAACCACTTTACAATGTTCTAAACGAAGCCGGCGAAATAACTAAATTCGCTTTAAGGTTTTTTAAATTAATTTTCAATCGCCCGTTTGAGTACAATGAATTTGCAAGGCAATGTTATTATATAGGCAATAAATCATTACCACTTGTAGCAGTAACAGCATTAATAATGGGTTTGGTTATTACAATTCAATCAAGACCTACTCTTGTAGAATTTGGTGCTGAAGCGTGGTTGCCCAAAATGGTTTCTGTTTCTCTTGTTCGCGAAATAGTACCTGTAATTACAGCATTGATTTGTGCCGGAAAAATTGGTTCGGGGATAGGTGCAGAACTTGGCTCGATGAAAGTTACCGAACAAATTGACGCAATGGAGGTATCAGGAACTAATCCTTTTAAATATCTTGTTGTAACAAGAGTTCTTGCCACAACACTTATGATTCCTGTTCTTACTGTTTTAGCTGACGGAATTTCGCTATATGGTGCATATTTAGGTACAAATTTAAGAGGTGTGGTAAGTTGGAATTTGTTTTGGAGTCAGGTTTTTGATGTGCTCGTTTATGCAGATATAATTCCATCACTTTTAAAAACTTTCTTTTTTGGTTTTGCTATAGGAATTGTAGGTTGCTATAAAGGATATAATTCACAAAAAGGGACTGAGGGAGTAGGGCTTTCTGCAAACTCATCGGTTGTAATTTCATCTCTGCTTGTTTTTATCATAGACCTTATTGCAGTACAGATTACAGATTTATTAGGATTAACATAAATTAAAGAATGACTGCGGTAAAAAATTCAGTAATTACTATAAAAAATCTTTACAAATCATTTGGAACAAATAATGTGTTAAAGAATTTTAATTTTGATTTGAATGAAGGTGAAAGTGTAGCTGTATTAGGTAAATCTGGCTCCGGAAAATCTGTTTTGATAAAATGTATTATTGGTTTGATAAAATTTGAAAAAGGTGAAATTTTTGTTTTAAACAAAGATATTTCAACATTAAATATTGAAGAACTTGATAAAATAAGGGCTCAGGTAGGATTTTTATTTCAAAGTAATGCCTTGTATGATTCAATGACTGTAAAAGAAAATCTACTGTTTCCTTTAAGAAGGCATAAAAGACATTTGAGTGAAACAGAAATAAATTTACTGGTAAGTGAAGCATTGGATAATGTAAAACTACCCGAAACTGCCAACATGATGCCATCTGAGCTATCGGGCGGTATGAAAAAGAGAATTGCTCTTGCTCGTACACTTATTTTAAAACCAAAAATAATTTTGTATGATGAACCAACAACGGGACTTGATCCAATTACTTCGAGAGAGATAAGTAATTTGATGGTGGAAATTCAGGATAAATATAAAACTTCTTCTGTATTAATTTCGCATGATATAAATTGCGTGAAAATTGTAGCAGACAGAATAGTGATGCTTATTGAAGGAACAAATTATGCCGAAGGTACTTATTTATCTCTTAAAGAATCAAAAGACCAACGTGTATTAAGTTTTTTTAATTAAATAAAAGTGGACAATACATTTATAAGAAACGTAAGCTTGGGATTATTTGTGGTAATTGGCACATTGGCACTCATAGTTTCTATGTATATAATTGGTGCAAAACAAAATCTTTTTGGTTCTAATTTCAGAATTTACGCTGAATTTAAGGATGTAAATGGACTAATGACCGGGCACAATGTGAGATTTGCCGGAATTGATGTAGGTACAGTTGAAAATATTGATATAATAAATGACACAACAGTAAAAATTACTATGCTTATTGATAAAAAGGTTAAAAAACATATTAAGAAAAAATCAATAGCAAGCATAGGTACTGATGGACTTATGGGAAATAAGCTAATAAATATTGTTACATCAAAAATAAAAAGCGAAACTGTATCAGATGGCGACATACTTGATACAAAAAAGCCTATGGATATTGACGATATGATTAAAACATTAACAAGTACTTCATACAATACAAAAAAAATAACCGAAGATTTAAAGCAAATTACAAATAAGATAAACAACAGTAATGCGATTTGGGATTTACTGAATGATAGAGAATTGATAAATGAAATAAAAAATGCTGTAGTAAACATTAAACTTACAGGCGAACGTACAGCCATAATCACAGGAAATATTGGAAAAATTGTACAAGACATTAAAGCCGGCAAAGGCTCAGTGGGGTCATTGATTATGGACACATCATTTTCGGGAAAACTAAATCAAACTATTGTAAAAGTAAATGCACTTACTGATAATACTGCTCTTATAAGCGGTGATTTAAATTATATTACAGATAAAATAAAGCGCGGCGAAGGAAATGTTGGTACTTTGCTTATGGATACTACACTTGTTAATGATTTGAACGAATCTCTTGTAAATCTGAAAGAGGGTTCGAAAAGTTTTAGTGAAAATATGGAAGCATTAAAACATTCTATTTTGTTCAAAAGATATTTTAGAAAAAAAGCAAAGTCAGAAAAAAAATAAACAATTAATTTTTGAAAAACATTTATAAATCTATTACAAATTGGGAAAGTTGGAATTTTAAAATATTATATTCTCCTATCATTTTTGTATGGATTTGGTATTGTATAAGATTGCGTTCTTTTTGGTTTTTTGCTTATAGTAACCCAAAAATTGAATTTGGGGGATTAGATGGTGAAAAAAAATCTGATATATACAATTTACTATCTAAAAATTTATACCCCGAAACCATACTTGTAAAAGCAAGGCAAAATTTCAACTCAATAATTGAAAACATTAAAAATAACAATATAAAATATCCTTTTATAGTAAAACCTGATGTGGGCAAACAAGGTGTACTATTTAGAATTATTGAAAATGAAAATCAGTTAGCAAAATATCATAATATCATACCGGTAGATTATCTCATACAACAAAAAGTAGAATACCAAACCGAAGTAAGTATATTTTATATCAGAAAACCATGGGAAAATAAGGGTATAATTACGGGATTTCTGCACAAAGTACCTCTAAACGTAATAGGTGATGGAATACATACACTTTCGCAACTTGTGGCAAATCATCATAAAGCGGCTGATAAAATTGAAGAATTAAAAATAAAACATTCTAATAATTGGGATAAAATAATTCCTGATAAAACCAAATATATGTTAAGCCATGCAGCCAACCACAATCGTGGTGCACATTTTATTGATTTAAAAAACCACATTGACACTGAGCTTACAGATTTTTATGATAAAATAAGTATTGCAGCAAATGATTTGTTTTATGGGAGGTACGATATACTTTGCAGCGATGTTGAAAGTTTGAAAGAAGGTAAAAATTTTAAAATTCTTGAATACAACGGATGTGGCGCAGAACCAAATCACTTTTACGATACTGGTTATACCCTTATTGGAGCATACCGCGAAATATTAAAACACTGGAAATTGCTTTTTGAAATATGTAAGTACAATAAAAAACAAGGAGTTCCTAAATGGTCATTTATCAAAGGATATAGGTTTTTGAATGATTTCAACAAAAGTTTTAAAAAATTAAAAGAAATAGACAAACAACTTATATAAATAATGCAAAAATTAATTAATGTATTTTTATGGGGTCTGCTTGTTAGTTTTCTAGGAAGTCTTCCATTAGGCACATTAAATGTGGCTGCTATGCAAATAGGAATACAGGAAAATGTGCAAAATGCAATTTATTTTTCTTTGGGTTCTTTGCTTGTAGAAATGATTTATGTTAGAATATCTTTAGTTGGTATAGACTGGATAAGGAAGCAAAAAAAAATAATGATGGCTATGGAGTGGATTACACTTACTATAATTATTGCCCTTGCTTCGGGGAGTTTTTATGCTGCACTTAACGGTGAAAATTCAAAAAATGCAATTTTACTTAACAATATGCACCGCTTTATACTTGGTATGATGATGTGTGCAATTAATCCGGTTCAAATTCCTTTTTGGTTTGGCTGGAGTACAGTTTTATTTTCAAAAAAAATTCTTGAGCCTGTAAAAAGTCAATACAATCTATATATTACAGGAATTGGGCTTGGAACTTTGGCAGGTAATTGTGTTTTTATATTTGGAGGAAAACTACTTGTTCAAAAAATAGACAACAGCCAACAATATATCAATTGGGCTATAGGGAGTATTTTTGCAATTACAGCTTTTATTCAATTAATAAAAATGCTCCGACACAAAGATGCGGTTAGCAAATTTGAGTAATAAAATTGAAGTTTTTTTAAATTTTTATTCCTTCAAGATTAAGTAAAAAAGCGTATTCGAGAGCAATTTCTTTTAGCCTTTCAAATCTACCGGATGCTCCGCCATGACCCGTATCCATATTAGTAAACAATAGTATTTTATTTGTACCGATATTGTTTTCTCTCAATCTGGCAACCCATTTTGCAGGCTCCCAATATTGAACCTGACTGTCGTGCAATCCGGTAGTGACTAGCATTGACGGATATTTTGCCGGTTTTATATTATCATAAGGACTATATGATTTAATGTAATTATAATATTTAATATTATTAGGATTGCCCCATTCGTCATATTCTCCGGTAGTAAGTGGGATACTTTCGTCAAGCATTGTTGTTACCACATCAACAAATGGTACCTGAGCTACAACACCATTCCACAAATTAGGTTTAAGATTTATTACTGCACCCATTAGCAATCCTCCGGCACTTCCTCCCATTGCATATAAGTTTTTGTTGTTTGTAAATCCAAGTTTTAGTAACGTATTTGCACATGCTATAAAATCGGTAAATGTATTTTTCTTCCTTAATAATTTGCCATTTTCATACCATTTTCTTCCCATTTCCTGCCCTCCCCTTATATGTGCAATTGCAAAAACAAATCCCCTGTCTAACAAACTCAGTCTAACAGAACTAAAATATACATCCATACTGGCACCATAAGAGCCATAACCATATAAAAGCAGTGGATTTCCTGTATTTTTTTTTAATGATTTTTTATAAACAATAGAAACAGGTATTTGGGTTTTATCTTTAGCTGTAGCAAAAATTCTTTCTGTTTTATATTCTTCGGGGTTATAGCCTCCTACAATTTCCTGCTGTTTAAGCAATTTTTTAGTTTTGCTTTGCATATTATATTCAAAAGTGCTGTTTGGAGTTGTAAGTGAAGTATAGCCATAACGCAAAACATAACTATCAAACTCCGGATTTATAGAAATTCCGGCACTATATACCGGTTCGCCAAAATCAAGATAATGTTCATTTTTATCTTTATTGTTTATTATTCTTAATTGAGTTAGTCCATTTGTACGTTCATCCAACACCATATAATCTTTGAAAATCTCAATCCCTTCAAGCATTGTTTCATTTCTATTTGGAATAACTTCCTTCCAGTTTTTTATATTAGTTTTACTTTCTTCAGTAAGCATTAACCTGAAATTTCGGGCTTTATAATTTGTAATAATATAAAACTTGTCATCGTAATGTGCTATTCCATATTCAATATTCTTTTTTCGTTTACTAAAAATTTTAAATTTCCCTTTTGGATTATCGGCATTAAGAATTCTGTATTCGTTTGTCAACGTACTGTCGCAACCAATTATTATATATTTTTTCGACTTGCTTTTATAAACATAGGTATTAAAAGTATTGTCAGTTTCTTCATAGATTAGTTTTGATTGTTTTTCGCCTAATTTCTTAATATAAATTTTACATGAACGCAGAGTTACTGTATCTTTTTCTGTATAAAAAACATGCTTACTGTCGTTTGCCCAGCTACAGCTACCAGTTGTATTTTCAATTGAATCAGGCAATATTTCATCAGTTTGCAGGTTTTTGAAATAAATTGTATAAATTCTTCTGCTTAATGTGTCTGTTCCATAAGCGAGAATTTTATTATCTTCACTTACCGAAAGCCCTGAAACATCAATATATTGTTTACCTGCGGCTAGTATATTTACATCGAGTATAATTTTTTCTTCATTATCAAGTGTATCTTTCTTACGACAATATATTGGATACTCTTTGTTTTCTTCATACCTTGTATAATACCAGTATCCATTGTATTTATATGGTACAGATTCATCAGTTTTTTTAATTCTGCCTTTCATTTCTTCAAAAAGTTTTTGTTGAAATGCTTCGGTATGTTTTAGTACTTTTTCAGTATAAATATTTTCATCTTTCAAATACTTTATTACTTCCGAATTTTCTCTTTCATTCAGCCAGTAGTATTCGTCAATTCTTACATCTCCGTGTATTTCTAATTGTTTTGGTTTTCTAATGGCTTGGGGTGGTATTATTAATTTTTTCATTCAATAAACAAAGTGTCAAAATTACTTTTAAAATTTATTCGTTGAAAATTTATAATTACTGATTATCATTGTTGCTTTAAATGCACTATAAAGGGAAGTTATATCTGATACCAAATTATCTTTATGCAGGTAGCAAAGATGATTTGCCACTAAATCAATTAAAAATTATTTATACGATAAATGAATTTATTGTTGAGTCAGAAAAAAAAGCAAGAGCTTTTTTAAAGTCAATCGAACATCCATTAAAACAAGACAATTTTATATTTCATATTTACAATGAACACAATCTAAAAGAAGTTGACTATAATGATATTTTCAAAAATTGTATTTCAGGCTCAAACATAGGATTGATAAGTGATGCAGGAATTCCGTGTGTAGCCGATCCTGGTGCTTTTGCTGTTGAATTTGCACATAAAAAAAATATTAAAGTTGTACCATTTGGAGGAAATTCGAGTATTTTTTTGGCATTAATGGCAAGTGGACTTGGTGGACAGAATTTTAAATTCAACGGATATTTGCCTTTAGATACATCATTGAGAATTAAAAAAGTAAAAACTTTAGAAAACGAAATGTTAACAAACGGAATAACTCAAATATTTATGGAGACACCGTATAGAAACAATCAGTTACTCGAACTACTCATAAAAAATTTAAAAAACGAAACTGTTCTGTTTGTGGCGGCAGGAATAACTTCGCCAAATCAGATTATAAGTAGAATGAATATTGCAAACTGGAAAAACAAAAAAATTGATTTAAATAAAATTCCTTGTATTTTTATTATTGGAAAATAATATTATGTTTGTTGTGCTAAAGCTAATTTTATTACAATATGAAAATATTTTTTCAAATATTATTCATCTTTTTCACTGTCTGCTTAAAAAGCCAAATCCCTGACAGTATTATATACAAATGGAATATTTCTGAAAATTCATTATCCGAATTACCAAAAAAAATAATTTTATCGAAAACCATAGGATTTGATAATAGTGGAAAGTACGACAATTCAATACTTTTACAATCAATTATAGACAAAAGCTATATAGATAGCCAAACTGTAATAATTTTAAGCGAAGGAATTTATAAATTTTCAAAAACAATATTTCTAAAATCAAATGTATCAATAGAAGGTAAAGGAGCTGATAAAACTAAATTGATATTTGATAATGGAGGAATAGGAAATTTGTTTGAAATAAGAAGTACTCAAAAAAATAATTTTATTCAATTAAAATCAGACTTACAGGCGAGATCAGAAAATTTCATTTGCAATTCAAATGTTTTTGAAAATAAAGCATACTATGAAATATTGATAGATGCTGAAAATTTTGCTACTTCTGACTGGGCAATGCAGTCAATCGGACAAATAATAAAAGTAAAATCAATTGAAAATAATTATGTTTTTATATATGGAGATTTTAAACATGATTTTAAGGTAAAAAACAATGTAAGATATAGAAAAATAATCCCCATAAACAATGTCAATTTCAGATTTTTCAGTATCGAACGCAAAGATAAAACAAGCAGTCAAACAAATAATTTCAACTTTCAATATGCTGCAAATTGTGAAGTAAAAGGCGTAGAAAGCATAAATACAAATATGTCGCATATTACTTTCTCAAAAAGCTACAATTGTTTGGTAAGAGATTGCTATATTCATCATGGATTAGATTATGGAGGAGGTGGCAAAGCTTATGGAACTGAATTGAGCAATACTTCAACATCATGCAGAATTGAAAACAATATTTTCGAAAATTTAAGACATAGTATTCTATTGCAAAGCGGAGCAAATGGAAATATTATCATAGGGAATTACTCAAAAAATCCATATTGGACAGAAGCTTTATTACCTTCAAACTCAGCCGGAGAAATAGTATTGCATGGCAATTATCCCTTTGCAAACCTTATTGAACAAAATCAGGTAGGAAATATAGTAATTGACAATTCTCATGGAATTAATGGTCCAAATAATTTATTCTTTAGAAACCGAGCTACACTTTGGGGAGTTTTTATGAATGAAGCAGCCGGAGATAATACTCATTTTATTGCAAATGAAATTGTAGGAAATTTATGTAACTATAGCGGTAAAGGAAATACAATACTTTTTAATTACAGGACTAAAATTGATACTGCATCTTTTAATAATATAATATTGCCGGCAAGCTTTTATAGCAATACAAAACCAGAATGGTGGCAACAGATGCGCCAATACCCTTCTATTGGTATTCCAAAAACAAATATTACTGAAAATTTAACTTCATATTACCGTTATAATTTTGATACTTTAAGAGCATTGAACACATCTGATGACGTTTTTATTTTAAAATATACTATTAACAAAAAGCAAAATGAAAACAGTAAATTTTACTTTGAATATGAAAGTGACTTGCAAGTAAATGTAAACTCGATAAATCTTGAGATATATAATAAAAAAACTAATCGTTGGCAAAATATTACAGAAAATTTTAGCAATAAATTTTTGTTTCAGAAATACAAATACAGCGATAGTATAAATATAATTAGCGGTGGTTGCTACAGGTTTAATGCAAGTGGATACAATGAAAAAAAACAAAATAGTGATTCATTTTGCTTTGCAGCAAAAACTACTTTGGTAAAAGAAAACTTAGAAAAAAAAATAAAAATTTATCCTAATCCGTTTTGCGAAAAAATTCAAATTTATTCACCTGTAAAATCAGATTTAAAAGTACTTGACATTTGCGGTAAAACTATATTATCAAAAAGTATATTGCCTAATACAAATACTGAAATAACAAGCGAAAATTTAAAAAAAGGTATTTATCTTTTTTATTTTGATAGCAATGGTAAAATATATTCAAAAACTATAATAAAAAACTAATTGCATACAGATTTTTTTACAGTAGATGTTTAAAAAATTATTGTATAAAAATCTTTTATTAATATAACAAAAATCAAAACTTTTAAATTAAAAAATAAGCTGTAACAACTTGTTATCTTTGCAAAAAATTTTTAAAAAAACCAACAAAATGTTAAAACAATATATAGATATAGTTGAATCATCAATAGAAACATTAGGAGTAAAAGCTGCTGAAATACGTGGCGAAGAACCCGGACAGTGGCAAATTTTCAGAGGACCAATTTGTTTGTTTATTGACCTTTGGACTCCTGAACACAATACAGATTGGAATTACACAGTAGAACAAAACAACAATACAACATTTCAGGTAATAGCACCTATTACAAAATTGCCTAATGATGAAAATAAATTTAAGTTTTATGAAGAACTCCTTCATATTAATTTTCATTTGTACAAAGCAAGTTTAATTATTAACTTGAAAGACAGTGTTCTTGCTGTAAAATATAAGCAATTGGCTGACAATATTAATCAACATGATGTAGTAGATGCCTTAGAATGTACAGGCTATTATGCCGAAATGCTTAGCGAATATTTTGTAAAAAAATATGGAGTAAAGAAAATATCCGAATAATTTTTTCAAATACATACAACCAGAATTGAACAAATAACATCATAGTTGAGTGACATAATAAAAAATAATATGCAACAATCCGATAAAAGTAACAAAATACTAATTGAGGGTTGCCTTGCAAAAAATCAAAAGTCACAAAAAGCGTTATTTGACAAATTTGCCCCAACAATGTATGCCATCTGTATGCGGTATTCAGGCAATGCAGAACAAGCAAAAGATTTGTTGCAGGAAGGTTTTATTAAAGTTTTTACAAAACTTGGTGAGTTCAAATTTGAGGGTTCTTTTGAAGGTTGGTTAAAAAGAATTTTTATCAATCATGCACTTGAATATATCAGAAAAGAAAACAGGCAACCTGATATTGTAAATGTAGATGAAACTTATGAACTGCAATCAGATACTTTTCACATCACAAGTATTGATTCACGAAAAATTATAGAATTGATACAAAAACTGCCACAAGGATACCGAACAGTTATAAATTTGTTTATTATAGAAGGATACAATCATAAGGAAATTGCACAAATGCTCGGTATAAGTGAGAATACTTCAAAATCGCAGCTTTTTAAAGCAAGGCAAGTTTTACAAAAAATGCTGAAAGATAAATTTTAAAATAATACAGTGGAAAACAATAATAATTTCAACGAATTCGACACTCTGCTCAAGCAATCGCTTGAAGGGGCACAAATTCCAGTGCCTCCCGGAGTTTGGGAAACAGTTGGATCTTCTATTGGAGCATATTCTGCTGTTACTTCAAAAATTACATTACTTAAAATATTATCATTAAAATATATTTCTGCAGTTATAATATCGGGAGCAGTAATTTGGGGCACTTACGAAGCTTTAAAAAATAATAAAGATGAATTTGCTTCAACCGATAAAGATAAAAAAATAAATATTGTTGAACAAAAAACAAACAATAATGAACCAACAGTAACTGAAAACAATGAAAAAGAAAATTCAGTTACTGATAATTTAAGAACCACAATTGAACTCCCAAAAACTGTAAACACAGATTCAATTTATAAATCTGAAAATCCTAAAAATAATCTGAGCAAAGTTGATTCTTCAATAAAAAATAACACAGAAAAACCTAAACATAAAGATGATAAAATAGTTAATGAGCAAAAAAACAAAATAGAAAATCATAAAGAAACTATACAAAACAATGATAGTAAACCTGAAGAAGAAAATAATACATCAACTAATGACAGTAAATATTCTTCTGAAAACATAGTGATTCCTAATGCTTTTACACCTTATGATGTTGATGGATACAACGATTGTTACAGAATAATAATTGAAAATGAAACCAAGTTTGTACTTCAAATTTTTGACAATAATCGCAGAATAATTTTTGAAACAAACGATAAAAATACTTGCTGGAATGGCAAAAACAAGAACACTGGCGAAATGTGCCCAAGAGGTGCTTATACATACAAAATAATTTATGAATTAATTTCAGGGTTTAAAAAAACTGAAACAGGATTATTAAATTTATTTTAAAAGAATATTGAAAGTTAAAATATTAAATATTAAAATAGCGGACTTATTACAAAAAGTCCTTTTTTAAAAAAATAAAAAAGATTATGAGACACAAATTTACATTCTCAACATTAGCAAAAGCAGTACTAATACTGTTGTTTGCTGTAATTACAAAAAATGGTTTTTCGCAAGGCTGCGACCCCAAATGGGACAAAATCAAAAGTTCAAATTGCGAAAATTCGCCAATTCAGTTTTACTCCAATGCCCCCGGATTAAATTCTTATGAGTGGGATTTTGGAGATGGCTTCAAAACCGGAGTTGGTACAACAACTGCTTTTCGCGATCCTGTTCACTCATATACGTCAGCAGGACTTTACACTGTAACATTTAAAGGTACAGGCCCGGGAGGAACTTCATGTACTGATACTGTTATGATTTTAATTAAAGAAAGTCCTAAAGTAAAAACCAAAGCACTTACTCCGCTTGCTCAGTGTTTTATGGGTAATAAGTTTTGTTTTATTGACAGTACAAAAGCAAGCAAAGGGAGTAAATTGCTTTCAATAAAATACCTTTTCAGCGATGGAGCATTATACACAATAAATGACCCAAAAGGCGGTGATACAATATGCCATTCGGTAATAGACCCAAATGGTGGATTTTTTGACCTTACTATAGAAGCTGAAGACTACAATGGATGTATAACTAAAACATTTTATGCCAAATTAATAAGAGTTTACCCAAAAATTGGTGTTAAATTTACATCTGTAGGACCACATAAATGTAATAAAACAACAGCTACGGTTACAAACCTGACAGATACATTTACAAAATTGAATGAAATAGCTTTTTTCAAATGGGATTTTGGCGATCCGGGAGGAAAAAGTAACATTATTATTGGCGACTCTGTAACAAATACAGAGTGGTGGAAAGGAAAAACAGGCAATGGTGTTTTCGTGCATGAATACGATGCAACAGGTAAAAAAAGTGGTACTTATGTATATAATGGTTCATTGACAGTAACAACAAAATATGGTTGTACCGAAACATTCAAATTTAGTGCGGCTGCTACTGTTTCTACATTAAAGCCAAAAATAATAATACAACCAGACTCTTCATGTGTAAGTGAATCAGAAGTAAAATTCAGTCTTGAAGACGGACCTATAGCAAATGCTAAGTTTCTATGGAATTTTGGCGACCCACTAAGCGGTCCTGCAAACTTTGATGACAAATCTTGGACACCAACACATAGCTACGGCTTAGGTCCATGGATGGCTTCAATAAGAATAATTGTGGGTCCTTGTGATGTTACTACAACCACAAGTACATCAAACCCAATATTAAAAATAGGTCCAGGATCTACAATTGAAATTCCATTTAACAGAGTACCAGAAGATGAAAAATATCAATGTGTAATTAGAGATTCTGTCCATTTTCCAAATAATTCTAAATTCTATCATAATGACCCGTATCCTGTATTTGAAGACAGTTCAAACGTAAACAGATATTTTACGTTATTAAGCGGTAGAAAAGTTGGATATTATGAACCTCCACTAAAACAAGACAGTATAGATCCTTATGGTACATATAAAGTAATGCAGGGATTAAAGTCAAGAATTTATCTTGAAAAGGATACACTTGAAACATTCTATCAATCTGTACTTACTGCTGATAGTATTTATTATTTTGTAAATGGTAAAAAGGTAAAAAAACCTGTAGTAAATCCTGTAATATCAGGTAAAGATACAGTGATAATAACTAAAGTTAAAGATTATGTTTTCAAATGGCCTGGCGACCAAACTGCAGTTAACTCAAAGTTCCCCCCACCAACACAAAGACATAAAGACCATGTTATAAGATTATGGACTTTTGGCGATAATTATGCACCAAAATGTACAACAGATACAAAGAAAAACAAAAACGTTGGATTAAACTGTAACTTTAGTATGGATAGCTTACCTGTTCATTGGTACACACCATGGGATGATATTTATAAATATTATAACAATTCGCAGTTTTATTCTACAGCGGCACAAAAAACAGTACTATGTAAAAACGGTAGATTTTGTTATAAAATAAACTATTATCCTGTAGATACTCTTGTAGTGCCTGACGATACACTTATAATTGTTCCAAAAGATTCTACATTTATTTATGCAGGTGATACTATAAAACCAAGTACAAAAGAAAAAATGGACGGCTTTTACAGAATAAAGAAAGTCCCCTCAAAATTAAAAGGTTTAGCTACATATACGCCAACATTGAGCGAGGAAAAATGGACTTTCTATACTACAAAATCTATACTCGTTAAAAATATTACAACAGGAAACAAATATCTTCTTACGTCAGGAACTAAAACACTTAAAAAAGGTGATCAGTTTCAGCTAAATAAAGGAGATTCTGCAATATCAATTGCACAAGTAGTTATAACTAAAGGAAAATTAGTTGTTGCACAAAAAAGCACAGTATATATAGATACAATTATTGGGGGAAGAGATACATTTATTCAAAGCTCAAGAATATATATTGATTCAGCATTTCACAGAGAAAATTTTTATTTAAAAAATGCACAATGTAATTCTGTAACATTATACCACGAAGACACAGTTCATGCATTTCGTTGCAAAGCCACAGCTAATGTATCGCTAGCTTTGTTACCACCAAATGGAAAAGGTTTAAAGTTTAAAGGTATTAAATGTTATGCTCCTCCAAGCCCACCTTATGGTATGGAGTTTGATGTAGGGGAAACAAAACCGGGTTGTACCCAAAGATTGCTTAAATTTAATTTTGACTCTGCCGGTGGCAAAAATAATTGGGTTACACATGGCGGATTTTTACCTCCTCCATTGCCAGGTATGCCACCATGGCACATGGGTTATCAACTTTCAGGTGCTTATCCGACTAAATTTGTACAGGCATATACCGCTGGTAGCTTAACAAATAAAAACCCAGGTTGGGTAACGGTTGGAGTAATAATAGGAAATGGTCGTTGGTTAGATAAAGCAGCTCCTCTTGATAGTATTGAATGTATTGATACTACTTGGTATCATAACGCTTTCAGATATCTGTATTTAGATTCAAGATTTACAGTAATTCAACCAGAAGCCGATATGAAACGCGTGTGTGTTGGCGATACTATTTCATTCCTGCTTACAGATCCAATAATGGACAGCGTAACACAACTTGTATGGAACTGGAATGATAAAGAAGGTACTTATTATGAAGAAAGATTCTCTTATTACAAACCATACAAAGGACCAAGTCCAACAAGGAATGATAAAGATATAGTTTGGAATAAAAATGATAAATGGCTATATAATTATGTTATAAGAATTAATTATGATGGTGTAAAAGATAATGTTTTAGATACAATTGTTACAGGAATAATAAGAAAATGGTCAATAGGATTAAATATGGAAAGAGCCGGTGATGCTTTAAGCAAAGCATTTAAGGCTTTAGGTTTAGAAATGACTGAAATTCCATCTACCGAAATTCCATTATATTTTGGAAATGGCTCAGGTTTTGGATGTATTGATACTACAGGGCTTGGAGATTTGATAACTTTAGGAGTTGCACCATACAGAGATAATCTTACATTCCGAAGAGGGACAACTTGGTATAGATATACTGATAATACTAAGAAAGATTCTACAATAATTTCCCAAAAACTTCACTTCCGCGATAGTTCTATGATTGGATTTGATACATTAAAGCAAAAAAATCCTAACAAATACAGTAATAAAAAAGTTACCCCAAATGTATATCGCCATGTATATAAACGTCCTAACAGATATTTCCCATCACTTACATTGAGAAATACCGAAGGCTGTATTCAACCAAAAAATAAAGAAGTAGATGTAGGATTTGACTGGATTTGGACTTTCTCTGACTCAATAATTTGTCATGGTAATACAGAAATTCAACTCAAAGAGCAAATAAGATATTACGCTTATGAAGATCCTTTTATTTGGCTTGATCCGAGGGCATGGTGGGAAGAGTCAAAAAGATATCTTGCACAACGAGAAACAAAGAAAATTGATTTTAACGAACACGATGACTCAATTTCGGCTAATGTATTTAATGTTACAGGTATAGGTGTTCCGCCTTTCAGATGGCATTATGATGATCCTGGAATATATAATATTAGAATTGCAATGAAAGACAGTTTAGGATGTAGAGATACTGCAAAACAAAGAGTTTGGGTAACAGGTGTAAAAGCAGCCTTTAAAATATTGAACCCGACTCTTGGCTGCAAAAACATTGTTTCTTTCCTTGATTCATCAGTAATGATAGATCCTTGTGTAGCTGATAAAGGCGTACCATGTGATAATATAATTGAATACACATGGGATTTTGGTGATGGAAAACAAAAGAGTAAATTGAAAAATCCATCACATGATTATACTCAAAACGGATGGTTTACAATAAGACTGAAAGTAAAAACAAAACTTGGTTGTGAAGACAGTACAAGTATGAAGTTATTCATAGCCGGACCACAGCCTAAATTTAATCCTGTAAGTGACACAGTAGTTTGTGTTGGCGATACTGTAATATTTAATAATTTAAGTATTGACCCTATTTTCAATCCTGTATGGGAATGGAATTTTGGCGATGGTAAAGTTTTGTCAGACAATGCAAGAAGATCGGTTGGGCATCGCTATATAAAAGAAGGAATTTACGAAGTTTATTTAACTCAACATGATAATATAAAAGGAACATCTATTCGTTGTTCTGCTATATATCCTGATACAAGTGCTGATTTGGTAATTAAACTTAAAAGAATTATTAGAGTAAAACCTAAGGCTCCGGCACAATTCAGTATTGCTCCTAAAGATACAATATGTGTAAATTCAACTGCAACTTTAACAACTGTTAATACAGATACTGTTTATACAAGATATATATGGAGATTTGGTGATGGAGATACAATAAGCACAACTTCAAACTCTGCAAATCACACTTATAATAAGACTGGACAATTTAAGCTTACATTAATACCGGATTATGATTTACCAGTTGGAGAATTCCGCAAATGTCTTGATACAGTGAAAAAAGTAATTAATGTTATTGATGTTAAAGCAGACTTTGATATTGATTCGACCAATAAACCAAAATTCTGTTTTACAAACAAATCAGTTGGAGCAACAACATACGAATGGACATTTGAAAACTTCCCGACTGACGGATTTTCATCTGACCAAGACCCATGTTATGAGTGGGCAGATACAGGATGTTACAACATTAAACTTGTTGCAATTAACTCTATCGGTTGTAGAGATTCAATTGTAAAACCTGTTTGCTACAAGTATGTTTCTAAATTTATTCCATACAACGTATTTACACCAGAGCCAAAAGATGGAGTAAATGACGAGTTTAGGGTAAACGCAGTTGGTCTTGAAGAATTCGATATTATTATTTACAACCGTTGGGGAGAAAAGGTTTTTGAAAGCAAAGATCAAAACTTCAGATGGAATGGAAAAGTGAAAAATACCGGAGCCGAATGTCCAGAAGGTACCTATTTCTACATTATCAATTATAAAGTAAAAAATCAGGGACTAAATGGAGGCAAAGGAAAAGATGACCCTGTAAGCGGAACAGTTACACTTATAAGAGGTAAATAATAAATTAAAATATTATTAAAAAAGCCCGTAAAAACTAAAAATTACGGGCTTTTTTAATTTAATGTCATTTTGAAAATTGCTAATAAAAAATGTTTAAATTATTTTTGACCTTAAAATGAAAGCAATTATACCTGTTGCCGGCATAGGAAGCAGACTAAGACCACATACTCATACACAGCCAAAATCTCTGATACCAGTAGCAGGCAAGCCAATTTTAGCACATATTGTTGACAGTTTGATAGAAGAAGGAATTAACGAATATGTATTTATAATTGGTTACTTAGGTGATAAAATAGAAAAATACATAAAAGAAGTTTATCCTGGAGTAAAATCGCACTTTGTTGTTCAACCAGATGGCAAGGGAACAGGCCAGGCAATTTGGCTTGCTAAAGACTTACTAAAAGATGGAAAACCAATAATTATAGTTTTTGGCGATACCATTGTTCAAGCTGATTTAAAAAAAATATTAAATTCTGAAAACACCTTGCTTGGAGTAAAACGAGTGAACGATCCTCGTGATTTTGGTGTAGCCGAAATAGATGAAAATGGATTGATAACTCGGCTTGTAGAAAAACCTAATATTCCAAAATCCAATCAGGCACTTGTTGGAATTTATAAAATTTGTGAAACCAAACAATTATTAAATGCACTAAGCTATAACATTGAACACAATGTGATTTCGAGAGGTGAATATCAACTTACAGATGCATTAATGAAAATGATAGACAATGGAGTAAAAATGTATGCTTATAATGTAGAAGCCTGGTTTGATTGTGGTAAAAAAGATATTTTACTTAAAACTAATGCCATTTTACTTAAAAGTAATAATTACATAAAAGCTGAGGCAAAAAATTATACAAATACCATTTTAATTGAGCCTGTTTTTATTGGAAAAAATTCTGAAATTTCGAACTCAATTATAGGACCAAATGTATCAATAGGAGATAATGTAATATTGAATTATTCAATAATAAAAAATTCGATAATAGGCCCACATTCACACCTTGAAAATGCAAATCTTGATAATAGTATTATTGGAAACGATGCAAGTTTACGCGGATTATCCCTTACATTAAATCTTGGCGATAGTACAGAAATTAATTTTGGATAATTTTTCTAAATAAAAAATCAAACGTAGTTCATTTAGTATTTCTATAAACTATGCAGAAAGAAAACCGAGCATTACTTTAATTATTCAACAGAAATCAATTCTGTGTCAAATATAAGATTTGCTTTAGGTGGTATAGCTCCCGGATAGCCTTTTTCGCCATAAGCAAGTTGATATGGAATAAGAAGTTTATATTTTGCCCCTGCTTTCATAAGTGCAATCCCTTCATCCCATCCTTTAATAACTTGTCCTATTCCTATTTGAAATTGCAATGGCTCTCCACGTTTATAAGACTCGTCAAAAATTGCACCATCAGTAAACATGCCGCGGTAATGAACTTTTACGGTTTTACCATTCAAAGCTTGTGCACCTGTGCCTTCTTTTTCAATTACATAATACAATCCGCTGGAAGTTACTTTTGCAGAAGGATAATTTTTCTTAACCCATTCACCAAATTCTTTACCTGCATTTGCATTAGCTTCAATTTCTTTTTGTTTTAATGCTTCTAGCAAACGGTTGAAATGATCCTGATCTGCAACGAACTTATTAGCATCGTTGCCTACTCTGATAATTTCAACTTTTTGCATTATGTCATTTTGAAGTGTTGAATCAACTATATTTTGACCTTCTAATACTTTCCCAAAAATGGCGTGTTTGCCATCTAACCATGGTGTTGGAACAATTGTAATAAAAAATTGACTTCCATTTGTAGCAGGTCCTGAATTTGCCATAGAAAGATAACCTGGTGCATCATGTTTTAAACCCGGAGCAAACTCATCAGGAAAAGAATAACCGGGACCACCGGTTCCTACACCTAGTGGATCACCACCCTGTATCATAAAATCTTGTGCATCGCCATTGGCTTTACTTATTACTCTATGAAATTTTAATCCATTAAAATAAGGTTGTCCTGCTGCTTTGGCAGAATTTTTTATTTTACCTTCGGCTAATCCTACAAAATTACATACTGTGAGGGGTGCCTCTTTATAAAAAAATTTTACAAGTATTGTACCTCTGTTAGTAGTTATTTTGGCATAAAGTCCATCTTCTTTCTGAGCTGATATTTCCATTGCAAATAGTATTAAAAGTGTTGCGAAAATAGTTTTTATAATCTTCATTTTTTTTTATTTTTTGATGATTTTTTTTTACAATTTTTGTTCCAAAATTAGATAATTTCTGTTGTTATTTAAGTAAATCGAGTAAAGATTTTCTGCGATTTTCATAAGAAAAATTTTCAACTACTCTTTCTCTTGCATTTTGAGATAGTGAATTTAAATTTTTAAGTTCAAGTGTTCTTTCAATTAAATTAAAAAACAAATTTTCGTCTCGCTTTTCAATTACAAATCCGGTTTTATCAATAATGTCAGGCATTGAACAAACGTTGCTCACTAAAGGAATACAGCCGCATAGCATTGCTTCACATAGTGAATTAGGAAATCCTTCGCTTACTGAAAGTTGGCAATAAAAATAATTTTCATTAAGAATTTCCCTAAGTTTTTCATGCGAAACAAAAGGAATGAATATCAAATTTGACGGGCGATTTTTATTAATATATTTCTGCGAAACTCCAACTACAGTAAACAAAGTATTTTTAAACTTTAATGCTGCTTTCTCCATTAAATCAATACCTTTAAGGTAAAATACAGCATCGCGGTTGTATGATGCTATCGTAACAAAATTTTTGTTTCTTTTATAATTCAAGTCTTTAAAGAAATCAGTATAAAATCCATTATGAATTACTTTTACTAATGCTTTAGATGACTTTGTGAAAGCTTTATATCCTTGCTCTTTATTAATAAAATTTTCATATTCATACTTATAATAAATCATTTTTTCATGAACAGGAGAAATAATGTCTGCATTTTCAATACTTTTAGCAGTGAACCATCCTAAAATTTTTTTACGGAAATTCCCATAATTAATTTCCGGAAATGATGCACAATCAAATCCTCCAAGTATTATTACTGTTTTTATATTTAAAATTTTACCCATAAAAACTGGTAAAAGTGAATGATAGCCTGCAAACTGACAAACTATGAATTTTGCATTAAAGTGATATAAGCATATAAGTTTTTGATAAATTATCATAAATGGAAGCTGCCATTTGTTTGAAATATTCAGGCACAACTTTATTATTCTGAATTTTTCATTCAGTATTTTTAAATCTTTTTCAACATAAGATGCTTCGTTTGGATAAAAATAAAGTAATGTAGGTTTCAATCTTATGAGTTTAATATTTTTAGTAATTCTTTACTTACATTATACCTGCTGTATTCTGTAGCATCAAAATTATTATCTTCAATATTATTATTCTTAAAATTTGAATATTTAAGATACAAAAATTCGGCAATTTGATTAATATTATCAGGATTGAAAAAACCTGAAAAACTTTGTTGAGCTACAAGTTTTGAAGCATCACTATTTGTATCTCCTATTCCTAAAACAGGTACACTACAAGCAAGATATTCCATAGTTTTTGTACTTATGATAAGCTCTGTATTACCTGTCATTGGAGGGCAAAGCAATAATAGTTCGCTATTTTTCATTTGTGTAAGTGCTGCTTTTCTCTCCAAAAAATTATGATGGGTTACATTTATCTTATTTTCATATAAAATATTCAAAAACTTAGTGTCAACTTTTCCTGCTAAACAAATTTGTATGTCTGACATATCTATTTTTGAGCATAAAAGTGCATTAATAAAAGAGTCGAATCTTTGGGTGCTTCCTAATAATCCGAGATGTGTAATTGTAAATTTAATATTTTTATGATTATTGTTTTCTATAGACTGGAGCAATTCATGGTCATAGCCATTATACAAAACTTTTAATTTTTCAGAATTTTTCATTTTTTTCATTAACAATTTAGCCATTGATGGTCCTACTGTTGTTATTATATCAGCATAATTCAACACCTTTTTTTCAAGTTTTAAATCTTTTTGTTTGGCAAAATTAAATCGGTAAGTTTCGTTCAAAAAATAAATCTCACTCCATGGGTCGCGAAAATCAGCTAACCATTTTAAATTATATTTTTTAGATAAATAAATACCTGCAATATGTGTAGAATGTGGAGGTCCTGTAGTAATTATCCAATCAAATTTTTCTTTATTTAATATTTTTGTTGAAGCATTGATAGCATATTTTGTCCATCCCTTTCGTGCATCCGGTATGAAAAAATTTGCTCTAACAAAAGCCATTATTTTACTAAAAATCCCATTGCTCCCCCCAAGACTACCGTATGGTATCTCTTTGTTTTTACTCCCAGATTTTAATAATGAATATAATTTTAAAGGTTCAAAAGTATTGGTATATATTGTTTCTATATTTTCTACCATATTTATCTGAGAATTATCTATCAAAGGGTATGAAGCTTTTTGGGGGTCAACTGTAATTACTGTAGGTTTAATACCCATTTTTGATAAATAAATAGCAAAGTACATCCATCTTTGTACACCACCACCCCCACTTGGAGGCCAGTAATACGTTAAAATAAGCACTTTGTTATATTTCATTATAATTTAATATTCGAGTAAATCTGTAATAGATTGTTTTAAGTATTTTTTGGCTAAAAAATTATTTTCCAATTCATCATTCATAGGTATAGGCGTATCAAGGCTTCCAACTCTCACTACCGGTGCATCAAGATATTTAAAACAATTTTCTGATACCCAAGCTGCAATTTCTGCTCCTATGCCACCAGTTATAGTGTCTTCGTGTACTATCAGTAATTTCCCGGTTTTAATTACAGATGATTTAACAGTATCTTTATCCCAAGGCATTAGAGTTTGTAAGTCTATCAAATCAACTGATAGATTTTCTTTTTCAATTACTTCTAATGCCCAATATACAGCCCAACCATAAGATACAATTGTAATATCATTTCCGGTATTTACAATTTCAGCTTTACCTATTGGTAATGTATAATACTCGTCTGGGATTATCTCTTTAATATTTCTGTAAAGATATTTATGCTCGAAAAACATAACAGGATTGGGGTCATTAAATGCTTCGCAAAGTAAACCTTTAGCTGCGTATGGTGTAGATGGATAAACAATTTTTAAACCAGGAGTTTTAAAAAACCATGCTTCATTGCTTTGCGAATGAAATGGTCCTGCACCTGTGCCGGCACCTGTAGGCATTCTTATTACAACATCTGCATTCTGTCCCCAGCGGTAATTACTTTTGGCAATATTATTCACTACCTGATTAAAACCACAACTTATAAAATCTGCAAATTGCATTTCTACCATAGCTTTCTTCCCTTTTATTGATAAACCATAAGCAGCACCTAATACTGCCGATTCACAAATTGGAGTATTTCTTACTCGGTTTTTACCAAATTGCTTTACAAAACCATCAGTAATTTTAAATACTCCACCATATTCTGCTATATCTTGCCCCATAAGTACGAGTTTATTATATTTTTCCATACTTTGCCTTAATCCGTCACTTATTGCATCAATAAATCGCTTTTCTGATTTGTGTTTTGTACTATCGGTTTTGTTTAAATATTCGTAATGATAATAAACATCACCTATTTCTTCACTACTTTCCGCTGTTATTTCGGGTTCAGAAAAAACAGATGCTATTCCATTTTCTATCTCAGTATTTATTTCATTTTTTATGATTTCAATATAGCTTTCATCAATTATATTTTTAAATAATAAAAAGTTTTCAAAATTTTTTATAGGGTCTTTTGTCTCCCATTCTTTTATCAAATTTTGTGGCACATATTTTACACCGCTAGCTTCTTCATGTCCTCTTATTCTAAATGTAATACATTCAATAATAAAAGGACGAGGTTTTTGTCTTATTTCTTCTGCAATTTTCTTAATAGTAGTGTAAACTTCCAACACATTGTTACCGTCAATAGAAACTGCTTCAATTCCATAACCAACTCCTTTGTCTGCAAAACTTCTTTGTTTGAACTGCTCATTTGAAGGAGTTGACAATCCATATCCATTATTTTCAACTAAAAAAATAAGCGGTAATTCCCAGACTGCTGCTAAGTTTATTGACTCATGAAAATCACCCTCACTTGCACCACCATCACCATTAAAAACAACTGTGCACTTTGACGAATTATTAAGTTTTTCGGCAAGTGCAACTCCACAAGCTACTCCATTCATAGCTCCCAGATGAGATATCATTCCAATAATATGAAACTGATGTGTACCGAAATGAAATGAACGATCTCTACCTTTAGTAAATCCTGATTTTTTTCCCTGCCACTGAGATAATAGTTTAGCAAAAGGGATTTTTCTTGTTGTAAATACGCCGAGATTGCGATGAAGAGGAAAAATGTATTCGTCACTATCTAAAGCAAGTGTAAGCCCAACTGATATTGCTTCCTGGCCTATTCCGCTGAACCATTTGCCTACCTTACCTTGTCTTAATAAAATAAGCATTTTTTCTTCTATAAGTCTTGGTTTTACAAGTGCTTTATATATTTCTTTTAATTGTACAGATGAAATATTAAAAGAATTAAAATCCATACTACAAATTTATAGTTATGCACCTGATAAAATTAAGAATTGAATATTAATTCCTAACATTTAAAAAAACATAAATCCAAACTTTTAAAAATTTCTATGGTACAGGGTCATGCCCATGTCCGCCCCAAGGGTTACAACTTATTATTCGCTTTATTGAAAGAAAACCACCTTTAAAAATTCCATATTTTAATAATGCCTCTTTTGCATACTGAGAGCAAGAAGGTGTATAGCGGCAAGATGGAGGTAATAATGGCGAAATTGTTTTTTGATATAACCATATTACCATTAACAAAGGATAAGCAAGAATTTTAAGAAATTTTTTTATAAAATTCATTTATCAAATAAATTACTTTTTCATTAATTTCATTGAACTCTGCAATTTCAGTCGAATTATAATTTAAACAAAAAATATATTTGCAACAATCAATTTTGCTATATATTTCAGGTTTTTGCAAGCGATAGCTCTCTCTTAGCAGCCTTTTAATCCTATTTCGGTCATGTGCTTTTTTAATTTTTTTTGATGAAACTGAAAAAAGAATTTGTGCTTTTGCATTTTCATTAAAATTAAATTTCATAAAAATAAAAGAGAGGGGAAACTTTGTAATCATTTCACCCTCTCTTCTAAATATTTTTTCTATTAATTTACGGCTTGAAAGTATTTCAGCTTTTGATAATGTGTAAATACCTGCCATAACCTGATGGCTCAAGTTTCGCTATTAATATTTGTGGCGGCTTTCATCAGAAACTGTAAGTTTCTTGCGACCTTTTGCCCTGCGTGCAGCTAATACTTTGCGACCATTTTTGGTAGCCATACGGGTTCTGAAACCGTGCTTATTTTTTCTTTTTCTGTTTGATGGTTGGAAAGTGCGTTTCATTTAAAATTGTATTTTTCTAAAAAGGAGTGCAAATTTAATTTAATAAAGTTAAAAAGCAAAAGTAATTATTAAAATAATAATTATCCTGCAATTTGAGCATAATCTTCTGATGTCATCAGATAGTTAATTTCGGCAGTGTTGCTCATTTTTACTTTTATCATCCAGCCTCCATCATAAGGGTCTGTATTTACAAGTTGGGGATTATTTTCAAGTTCTGGATTTTTTTCTATAATTTCTCCACTAACAGGTAAAAACAAATCTGAAACGGTTTTAACTGCTTCTACTGTTCCAAAAATTTCATGTGCTTTAAGGTTTTCACCTACAGTTTCTATTTCAACAAAAACTATATCGCCAAGTTCGCTTTGTGCAAATTCGGTAATTCCTATTGTAGCTACATCTCCATTTACCTTAACCCATTCATGGTCTTTTGTATATTTCAATTCTTTTGGGAAATTCATTTATTTTCTATATTTATATTTTTTGCAAATCTAATATTTTTTTTAATTGTGAGTTTACACTTCTTCTGTTTCTTTTTTCTTGTTTTTTTTATCATAAACCAATGACATCAGATTCGATATATTTTGCTTAAGAACTTTACGGTTTACTATGTAATCCAAAAATCCTTTTTCAAGCAAAAACTCAGCTCGCTGAAATCCTTTTGGCAAATCTTTTCCTATTGTTTCTTTAATAACTCTTGGTCCTGCAAAACCTATTAACGATTCTGGTTCTGCTATATTAAAATCTCCAAGCATAGCAAATGACGCTGTAACTCCGCCAGTGGTTGGGTCTGTCATTAATGAAATGTATGGAATTTTATCTTTTGATAATAGTGCAAGTTTAGCTGATGTTTTTGCCATTTGCATTAATGAATATGAAGACTCCATCATTCTTGCACCACCTGATTTTGAAATAATTAATAATGGATACTTATGTTCTCTTGCATAATCTATTGCTCTTGCTATTTTTTCACCCACTACGCTCCCCATTGAGCCTCCAATAAATTTAAAATCCATACATGCTGTTACAAGTTTTTTCCCGTTTATTTTTCCTACTGCAACTCTCACAGCATCATTTAGCCCGGTTTTTTTGCATGCATCTACAATTCTGTCGGGATATGGCTTCGAATCAACAAAATTCAATGGATCTGCCGAGTTTATATTCTCAAATAATAAAGTATGTTTATCTTCATCATACAATATGTGAAAATATTGTTCTGATCCAATTTTTTCGTGATATTCGCATTTAGGACATACCCAGCTATTTTTTACCAGATCTTTTACAGTAATAGGTTTTTTACATTTAGTACATTGGTGCCAAAGTCCGTCAGGTGTTTCTTTTTTTTCTTTTGTTGAGGTTTCTATCCCTCTTTTTACTCTTCTAAACCAATTACTCATTTTTATTTTTTAATTAAAATGAAACTATGCAATTGTAACAGACTTTTCAAGATATACTTCTTGAATTGAATTTAGCAATTCTACACCTTCTTTTAATGGTTTTTGAAAGGCTTTTCTGCCTGAAATAAGACCACAACCACCAGCGCGTTTATTAATAACTGCGGTTGTAACTGCCTCAGACAGGTCGCTTGCTCCCTTGCTTTCACCACCTGAGTTTATTAGTCCAATTTTGCCCATATAACAATTTGCAACTTGATATCTGCACAAATCAATCGGGTGGTCTGTAGTAAGTTCACTATAAACTTTTGAATGTGTTTTGCCAAAATTCAGTTCTGTAAATCCCCCATTGTTTACTGGTAGCTTTTGTTTAATAATATCTGCTTGTATTGTTACACCAAGATGATTTGCCTGAGCTGTTAGGTCTGCACTTGCATGATAATCTTTACCGTCTTTTTTAAATTGATCATTTCTTAGATAACACCACAATACTGTAGCCATTCCAAGCTGATGTGCATGTTCAAATGCTTCGGCTACTTCTACAATTTGTCTGTCGCTTTCATTTGAGCCAAAGTATATTGTAGCTCCTACTGCTACTGCACCTATATTCCAAGCATCTTCTACTGTTCCAAACATAATTTGATTATATCTGTTTGGCTTTGATATAAATTCATTATGGTTTATTTTTACAATAAATGGGATTTTGTGAGCATATTTCCTTGAGCAAGATGCAAGTACTCCATAAGATGAAGCAACAGCATTACAACCACCTTCTATAGCAAGTTTTACTATGTTTTCAGGATCAAAATAGTCAGGGTTTGGGGCAAAAGATGCACCTGCACTATGTTCTATTCCTTGGTCAACAGGTAATATTGACACATATCCTGTATTTGCTAAATTACCGGTATTAAAAATTTGCGACAGACTTCTTAAAACCTGAGGATTTCTGTTACTGTTTGCAAAAGAATCAATATAATAATTTGGATTTGGTTTGAGCAACCTTTCATTTAAGATTGTTTTACATTTGTGGTTCAACAAGTAGTCGGCATTTGATCCGAGAAGTTTTGTAATTTTTGATAAACTCATTTTCAGCTATTATTTTGAAATAAGGGCTGCGAATTTAATTTAAAAATACAACTTATCAAAACTCCTTTATTTTTGCATTTGCAATGGCTTTAGAAATTATTAAGTTTCAATTTGATGATGTTGTTTTAAGAAACTACGCTTTTGAAATTAGGCACAAGGTGTTTGTGATTGAACAAAAATGTCCGCCAGAACTTGAATATGAAAATGAAGAAATAAGCACTCATTATATAGTAAAAAATAACGAAATTTTTTTAGCAACTGCCAGATACAGGTATACTTCGAATGGTATAAAACTTGAAAGATTTGCAGTTTTAAAAAAATACAGAAAACAAGGTATTGCTTGGTTTTTATTAAATAAAATACTTGAAGATGTGAAAATTGAGAATAAGCAAATTTATTTACATTCTCAGGTTACAGCCATTAATCTTTATAAAAAAGCAGGTTTTGAAATACATGGTAAAATGTTTGAAGAAGCAGGAATTGAACATTTTAAAATGATTTATAGAAATAGAAACTAAGTTGTTTTGTTTTTGATTTGTTCTGAAATTATTTTATATATTTCTTTTAAAGATTGTTGATTATCTAATATATCAAGGTGTAATTTCAGAGTTTTTTCGTCGTTTCTTGCTGCAGGTCCTGTTTGGCTATTGCCAGGTCCAAATTCAAATGCTTTGTGAATTGTTTCTGAAAGCAAAGGATAAAGCCATTTTAAGGGCATATTTTCATTATGTAGTAATTTTTCAGACTCGTATAGCAAGTGGTTTGTAAAATTATTTGAAACAACTGCTGACAAATGCAAAATTAGACGTTTTGCAGAGTTAAGTTCATTTACATTATTTGAAAAACTATCTGCCAATAGTTTTATTTTTTTTAGATTTAATTCGTTATTTGCTTCAATAAATACAGGTATTTCAAAATAATTCAGGTTTCTATTTTTAGTAAATGTTTGTAATGGATAAAAAATGGCAGTATTTGGTTTACATACAGCTATAGTATTCAATGAAACACTTCCTGCACAATGTACAAATAACGGTTTTTCTGTAATTATATCTTTTATTACACTTTCAATATTATTATCAGAAACTGCAATAAACACATAATCGCTTGATGAGTCAATATTTTGTGACTTAGTATCAAAAAAAGCTGAGTATTTTGCTGCAAGTGTTTTGCCTGTGCTTTCGTTTCTACTAATAATCTGATGAATTGTATAACCTGATAAATCAAAAGCATTAGCAAGGTGTGTAGCTAAATTGCCAGAGCCAATAAATGAAATTTTAGCTTTCAAGAGTTTTTCTATAATCTTTACTTCTTTTTATGGCTGATATTACAAAACCTGCCATCATAATAATTACTCCTCCCCATAATAAATTTATATAAGGAAACACTATTGCTTTTAAAATTATAAAATCTCTTACTGGTGGTCTTTCAGATAAATCAATATATGCTGAAACTACTCCATTTTCTGCTTTTACATAAAAAACCATTTTCATTCCGGCTTCATTTATTTGGTCTTCTATTGTGTAATATGAATTTTTTGTAATTGCAAAAATTGGTTTTGCATAATATATTTTACTTTTTGAAATTATTTTAAGGTTTGCTGCCCACATTTCATTACCAATATTAGTTTTTTGTTGTTTTACATTTTTATCAATGCTTTCAAAAATTATAATTCCATTTTCTGCCAAAATAGTATCACCTGGTTTAATTTTATATGTATGTGGTTCGCCCCACGGTTCAGCTGCTTGCTTTTCTCTATCAGGTATGCTGCTAACGTAAGTATATATATCATAAGTTGGATAATGTTTTATATCAGGATTAGCCATTAATTGTTCATTGCTTATCTGTGCATTTGGTTCAAGGGTAAATTCTTCGTTACTATTTATTGATTTATATTTTACTCTGTAATGTGTGTTTTTTCCTATTACTGTATCTTTGGTATATACAACTTTAAATTTATCCATCAATACTGTATCATTTTTTAGTAATAATACATTTTCTCTCTTGGTTTTTTCGTCTGCCACATCGGTATAGTTTACAGTTTTGTTAATTGAAATAACTTGTTTTTTTTCTCCTGAAACTAATATTCCAATAAGCATTAAACCAAAACCTATATGTGCTACCGAACCTCCGGCAACTTTTATTTTTCCTTTTAAAATCTCAATAAAATACGAAAGATTTGCTAATACTGCAAAAACGGAAGCAAGCATTAATATCAAATATTTAACTGCATAGATTTTAAAAACTAACATTAATGCAGATGTAATAATAATAGACAATACCAGATTTTTGAATATATGAATAAGAGTTTTGCTGATATTAGTATTTTTATATTTAAAAAATTGAGAAATTGCAGCAAGAACAGCTAAAATTACAGCTATTGGTAATTGAAATTTGTTGTATGATGTCATTGCATCAGTAGGTGGGGCAATGTTGGTATCAAATATTTTATTTATTACTGGAAATGATGTTACAAGTATTACTTGAAATGCAGAAATTACCAATACCAAACTCCCCAAAAACAACCATAAACTTCTGTTTTTAAAACTCTCTTCGGTATAACTCAAGGGAAATGTTCTGAATAAATACAATACAAACCAAACTCCTATAGCTACAAAATACGAAATGTTTACCCATTTAATAATTTCACTTACTATATCACTTTTACTTATAAAACTTAATGTAATGTTTAAAATAAAAAAACTCCAGTAACTTATATGCAACCATTTTTTTTGTGCTTTTGATTTAATTATTGCAAAGAGAGGCAGAACATAAAATAAAAACATAAATACAAGCAATTGCCCACTTAAGCCAAGATCGGTAAATGAATGTACACTTGAATCTCCCAAAATTCCGCTTCTTGTTAAAAATGTAGCATAAAGAATTAATAAAAAAGGTACAATACTTAAAATGTAAGTAAGGATAATGCTTGTGCCTGTATTTTTGTAAACTATCATTATATGCAGGGCTGCAATTAGAATTAGCCAAGGTACTAATGAAGCATTTTCAACCGGGTCCCAAGCCCAATACCCCCCAAACGAAAGAGACTCATAAGCCCAAAATCCTCCCATTATAATTCCGGCACCAAGTAACATTACAGAAATTATAGTCCAAGGTAAAGCAGGTTTTAGCCATTCTTTGTATTTACCTGTCCACAATCCGGCAACTGCAAACGCAAATGGTACAAGCCCCGATGCAAATCCAAAAAATAATACCGGTGGATGTATTACCATCCAGTAATTTTGAAGTAAGGGATTCAACCCTCTTCCATCTGTAATATTTATTAAATAATCACTCTTTCTGAAAATTGGCGATGTACCAGCCATTTCATCTCTAAGTAATGAAAATGGACTACTGCCAATTTTAAAAACATCGCCTATTTCTATTCCAAGCAGCATACTTGACAAAACTACTTGTGTTATACAAACTATTGCCAAAACAGGGCTTTGCCAATCCTTTATTTTTAAAATTAGGAGTATTCCGATTATTGCATTCCAAAACATCCAAAGCAAAAAACTACCTTCCTGTCCTTCCCAAAAGCATGAAAGCATGTAATACCATGGGAGTGTTTTTGAACTGTGTTGCCACGCATATTTGTATTCAAAGTAATGTCCGTAAATAATAAAAAATAATGTGATAAAAATACCTGCAACAGAAATAGTATGTACGAAAAAAGAAATTTTTCCGAATTTTTTCCAAAATTCACTTTTTTCTACTGCCAAAAAATATGATATGCCACTAAAAATAGCCGCACAAAAAGCTAATGCAACGAAGAAATGACCAATATTACCTGGTAATAAATTTTCGCCGGTATATGCTACTTCTATCATTTTACAGTTTCTTTCCCCTCATACTTCGAAGGGCATTTTAAAAGAATTTTTTGTGCAATAAAATCACCTTCGGCATCATTAAATTTTCCAATAACTACTACTTTGTCGCTTCTGTCAAAATCTGCTGGTTTTGGTTCACTGTATATGACTTTTACTTCGGCTCCTAAAGAATCTTTTAGATAAAATTCAAAATGGTTTGGATTGCTTTCAGGATTATACACCATAGGTTTGTCACGGTTTAACATCCCTACGATATGGTATTCTTTGCCCGGATTATTTTTAGCTGTATTAAAATCTACATACATGCTACTATCATTGTAAACACTAACAAATATTGCTATTGAAACTGCAATTACAATTAGTATTATTATATTAATGGTTTTCATTTACTAATTAATCTTTATGCTGATTTTTTTTATTAATTTCTTTTTCTGTCTTTTTAAGTTTTCTATCAATCCTGATTAAAAAAATAATTATTCCTGTAAAAATTATTGATATAACAGCTACCACAACATAAATTTTACCATTGCTGTAAAATGGATTTTCGGTAGTTTGTGCAAACATGTTATGTGACACAAGACCTAAAAGCATTAAAATTAATAATTTAATTTTCATCTGTATTTTCTATTGATTTTAAATTTTCTATTCTTATTAATAAAGTAGTAATCCACCATGAAATTGCTATCCATCCCAAAATTGCCGGATAAAAAGTCATTCTCAAATTATTGTTTAGCGGATATTTATTAAACCCAACTGTATCTCCACTTCCTGGATGCATAGAATTGCTGGCAAGTTTGGGCAATACTATAATAAATACTATAAATAATGGAAATGCAAAAATGCTGTAAACAGCAGAAAGTCTTGCCTTTTTATTTTGTTCTTCTACAGAATTTCTTAGTATTAAGTAAGCAAAATAAATTAATTCTCCTATTGCTGCACCATTTAGTTTATAGTCTGTAGTCCACCATGTACCCCAACTGAATTTTGCCCAAAACGAACCGGTAGCTAATCCCATTATGCCAAAAAACACTGCTACTTCAGCGCTTTTTGATGCTATAATATCAAATTTGGGATTAAAAGTTTTTAAATACATTATACTGTTTGCCACAGAAATGCAAAGTAGTGAAATCATAGCAAACCACATTGGCACATGGTAATTAAGATTTCTAACTGTTTCATCTAAAAACAATAGATTATTTGGATTTACAAAAAGAAGTCCTCCTATCAAAGAATACAGCACCAATGCTGCACCTGCATATTTCCACCAGTTTGAATAAATCAAAGTATTTTTTTGTGGCAAATTTACTTTAAAAATTAATCTTTAACTTAAAAAAACATATTAAACAATTCAATAAAAAAAAGGCACAATGCATAAAGCACTGTGCCCAAATTATGAAAAACCTAAAAACCCTTTTAGTGCGTAGATAAATAACCTGCAACTCCTTCGGCATTTCCTTTAAAGGCATCTTTACCTTCGTTCCAGTCTGCCGGGCAAACTTCGCCAAACTCTTCATTAAACTGAAGTGCGGTTAACATTCTCAATGCTTCATCAATGCTTCTGCCAAGTGGCAAATCATTAACTATGCAATGTCTTACTATTCCTTTTTTATCAATAAGAAACAAACCTCTATATGCTACTGCATTTGCTCCGTTGTTTCCTACCCATATATCATTTCCAATTTCGTCAATATCATAATGCCCGGCAAGTACTTCGTAGTTCAATGATATTGTTTTATTAATATCAGCTACTAATGGATATTCTACACCTTGTATTCCGCCACTTTTTTGCGGTGTATTAACCCATGCCCAATGGCTAAATTTAGAATCTACCGAACATCCAACTACTGCACAGTTTTTTGCTTCAAATTCTTGAATTCTTCTTTGGAAAGCAATAAGTTCTGTGGGGCACACAAATGTAAAATCAAGAGGGTAGAAAAAGAAAATTACATGTTGTTTACCTTCATATTGCTCAAGTGAAAAATTTTCTACAAATTGTCCTTTTACTAATGCATCTGCTTTAAAATATGGTGCTTTTTTCCCTACTAACAT
This sequence comes from Bacteroidia bacterium, assembly GCA_020849295.1. Taxonomy (GTDB): domain Bacteria; phylum Bacteroidota; class Bacteroidia; order NS11-12g; family UBA9320; genus JABWCE01. The sequence goes on along the minus strand of JADLGN010000015.1, from coordinate 78,238 downwards.
CTTTTTTATTATTCTATATTTTTTGTTTTACTATATAAACACCAAATTCAAGTAAAATGTTTTAAAAATTTTTTTATTTTTTTTTACTAATCCAAACTGTAATTCTAATCTATTTTTGTAATTTAATAATTTATGTACAAAAATTTGAATGATGTTTTTAATTTTATATCAAAACTGAGTTTTTTTAAAATTACTAATTTTGTTCAATTACTGTTTTCTTACTATTATTCCAGAATAAAAAGAAAAAGCTGTCATAAAGGTATGCCTTTTTCGGTAAGTATAGAGCCAACAACATCTTGCAATTTGCAATGCCCTGAATGTCCTAGCGGATTAAGAAGTTTTAATCGCCCAACAGGTATGCTATCTTATGAAAATTTTATTAATATTATAGATCAGTTTAAAAAAAAACTAATTTATTTAAACTTATATTTTCAGGGTGAACCATTTCTGAACAAAGATTTTTGCAAAATGGTAAAATATGCTTCTGATGCCAAAATATACACTTCTACAAGCTCAAATGCTCATTTTATTAATAAAAAACTTGCAGATGAAATTGTAAAATCAGGGCTTGACAGAATTATTATATCTATAGACGGGGTAAGTAATGAAACATATATAAAGTACAGAAAAGGTGGTAATTTAAATAAGGTTCTTGATGGTACAGCAAATCTTATTAATGCCAAAAAAGTATTAAGAAGTACAACTCCTTTTATAATATGGCAATTTATTGTTTTCAGACATAATGAACACGAAATTGAAACCATAAAAAAAATGGCAAAAAAATATAATGTTGACAGGCTGAATATTAAAACAGCACAGGTTTATATTACAAACAATACAAATTTTGAATTAATACCACAAAACACTAAGTATTCAAGATATGAAAAAGGCAATGAAATAATAATTAAAAATAATCTTATGAATCATTGCTGGAGAATGTGGCAAGGTTGTGTAATTACTTGGGATGGAGATGTATGCCCTTGTTGTTTTGATAAAGATGCCAAATATAAATTAGGTAATATTGTAAAAAGTAATTTTGAGCTAATTTGGCGGAGTGAAAAATATAATCAATTTAGAAATTCTATTTTCAAATCGCGTAAGAAAATTGATATATGTAGCAACTGTAGCGAAGGAACTAAAATCTGGATTTAATTTCAGGTTATATTATTAATAAATGGTATTTCATTTCCCATTTTATTAAAAAAAATATATATTCCAACCGATATTGCTGTAATAATAAGCATTGCAAGAGCAAGTGCCCATCCTTTTTGGTTTTTAACTAAAAATGCAAGACCTGTGTAAACTAACAAAAGTGGCCAGAATTTCAATACTTCATTTATGTTAATTTCGAGTAAATTAAAATTATTCAACAGAAGTAATCCACCTGCCAAAACTAAAACAAATCCAAAAGTGTAATTTGAGTTATTCATTTATATTTTGTTGATTATTTTTTGAATTTTTATCTTTGTTATAGCCTAAAATTATTCCAACTCCTATTACAATTAATATAATTGGCCACAATTTTTTCAGGTTGAATCCCGGAACAATATTGTTTATTAGCAATAATATTCCTGCCGAAAGGAGTAATAATGCAATTGGAACATTAGTTGTGTCAGTTGAATCGGTTTTAATTTCTTCCTTAGTATTTTCTGTATTTAATGTTGAGGTATTCCAACTATACTCTGCTTGTGGCAAAAGTATCCAAAGTAAAATATATAATAGCAATCCTCCGCCGCCATAAAACATTATAATTAAAAAAAATAAACGAAAAAATACAGGGTCAAGTTTGAAATAGTTGCCCAATCCGGAACAAACTCCCGCAATTACCTTATTTTTTACATCTCTCTGTAAAGTACTTTTCATTTTTGGCTGCAATTTTAAATTTCAAACATAACAAAAAAAATCCTAATCTAACTGTTTCTGCCAATTCCATGCATCTTTTACTATATCACTTATATCGAGTTTAGCTTCCCAACCTAATAATGAATTTGCTTTTTTACAGTCTGCCCAAATTTGTTCAATATCTCCCTTGCGTCTTTCTCCTATTGAATAATTTAACTTTACAAAATTTATATTTTCAAATGTATTTACAATTTCGAGTACAGAAGTTCCCTTACCTGTTCCTATATTAAAAACTTCATAATTATCTGTAAACTTATTAATAAATTCTACTGATTTTACATGTGCCAAAGCAAGGTCAACAACATGTATATAATCGCGAATACAAGTTCCGTCTGGTGTATTATAGTTATTTCCGAAAATGGTAAGTATATTTCTTAATCCGGCAGCAGTTTGTGTAATATATGGAATAAGGTTATTAGGAATTCCTAAAGGGAGTTCGCCAATTAATGAACTTTTGTGAGCTCCTGCAGGATTAAAATATCTTAATGAAACCACTTTTACATTTCCGGTTTTTGAAAAATCGTATAAAATTTCTTCGCATATTTTTTTAGTATTACCATAAGGCGATTCAGCTTTTATTAATGGCGTTCTTTCCGTAACAGGCAAGTCTGCCGCCTGTCCATATACTGTACAACTCGAAGAAAATATAATATTCTTTACATTGCTATTTTGCATAGCTTTAAGCAGTGAAATAATTCCTGAAACATTGTTGTAATAATAATCTAATGGCTTTTCAACTGATTCACCAACTGCTTTGTAAGCTGCAAAATGAATTACCGAACTAATATTGTTTACATTTAATATTTTTTCTAAATCATCGGTTTGCAAAATATCTAAATTATAAAAAACAGGTTTTTTACCTGTTATTTTTTCAATACCATCTAAAACTTTTAAATCAGAATTGCTAAGATTATCAATAATTATTGGAAAATATCCTGCATTAATTAGTTCTACAACTGTATGGCTACCAATAAAACCAAGCCCACCGGTAACTAATATATTTTTACTGCTCATATTAAAAATTAAGAAATTCTTGCAACCTTTCCGTTTTCTAGTTTATATTTTTGGCCACTTTCATTGCATACCGCAATAAAATTATTATCAAATTCAAGTCTATGACCATATTCACTTATCCATCCTATTTGTCTTGCCGGATTTCCAACTAAAAGGGCATAGTCTGGTACATCTTTGGTTACAACTGCACCTGCACCTATAAATGAATATTTTCCTATATTATTTCCGCATACAATTGTAGCATTAGCCCCAATACTTGCACCTTTGCCAACATGAGTTTTAAGATAGCTGTCCCTCCTGTTTACCGCACTTCGGGGATTAATTACGTTTGTAAAAACCATACTTGGACCGAGAAATACATCATCATCACATGAAACTCCGGTATAAACACTTACATTGTTTTGAATTTTTACATTGTTTCCCAAAATTACTTCGGGAGATATAACAACATTTTGCCCAATATTGCAGTTTTTGCCTATTATTGAATTTTTCATAATATGGCAAAAATGCCAGATTTTACTGCCCTCTCCAATAGTACACCCTTCGTCAATATACGATGAAGGATGGCAAAAATACTTATTTTCTAAACTCATTAATTATTATAAATTTCTTCAAAATTACACTATTAATTTTTTAGTCTTTAATTACAAATTTTAATTTTTTTTAAAAAAATGTGATTTAAATTGGATTTAAAAATAATTTATATTGAGAAACCAATTAATTTGAATTCTTTAATTTTTTTTTGTAATTTTTATTTTGAAATTTTGGTGTTTTGACAATTTAATTTTGTTCAAAACTTAATTACAAAATACCATCAAATATTCTCTGCAAAAACTACTTTTGAAATAAAATAAATTTTCAAATTTGTTTAAAATGTCATTTTTAGTAAAAGAACCAAATATTCAATTAAAAATTTTCAATAACACAGAAATTAAAAGTAATTTCCAACTTAAAAAAGAAGCATTTTTAGAACGGTTGCGTAGCCCTTCGGGTAAGCAGAAATATAAGCGTTATGCAGGTGGGACACCTTTGCGCTACGCAGGTGGAAAAACTTTGGCAGTAGGTCTAATAGTTGAATTATTGCCCAACAATTTGAAAAGAATTATATCACCTTTCTTCGGTGGGGGCTCATTTGAAATTGCATGTGCAAAAGAACTTGACCTTGAAGTAAAAGGATTTGACATTTTTGACATGCTTGTAAATTATTGGCAACATCAATTTTCGCAACCTGAAGAAATGTATAAGTATTTGAGAAAATACAAACCTACTAGAGAAGGTTTTCTAGAAGTAAAAAAAATCATGAAAGAAAATTGGAATAAGGAAGTTGGAATGCTAAACGGTAAAGGAACAATAAAAAGCAAGCTTGAACTTGCAGCACTTTTTTATTTCAATTACAATACTTCATACGGACCACATTTTTTAGGGTGGCCATCTTCGGTTTATTTGCAAGAGGAACGCTACAAAACAATGATTGAGAAATCACGGAAATTAAAATTGCGAAATATCTCCGTTGACATGTTAGACTTTGAGGAAGTGTTCGAAAAATATCCAAACGACTTTTTCTATTGTGACCCACCCTATTATTTGGACGGTGACAGCAAAACTTTCATCGGTCTTTACCCACACAGAAATTTTCCAATTCATCATAAAGGATTTCGCCACGACAGATTAAGAGATTTGCTTCTCAATCACAAAGGCGGTTTCATATTATCTTACAACGACTGCAGCACAATTAGAGAGTGGTATAAAGGTTTGCCTTTCCAAACTCCCTCATGGCAATATACTTTGAGCCAAGGCGACACAAGGATTGGCGAAAACCGTTTGCGTGACAACAACGGAAGTCATGTGAAAAAATCACACGAACTTTTAATTTACAAATTACCAACCACCACTAATTTAAATGGCAAAAAGAGGACTATCAAGTGAAGATGCACGAAAAGTAAGACAGCAAGGACACGATGATGCTTTTGAATTCGCAATGCTCATCGGACTTGAAAGCGATTACAGAAATAATCAGGCGGCAAAAAAGGATGTTGTTGATCCTGACGGTGATACTCATTCACTGAAAAGTGGAAACAAAAAGTGGCAAATATTTCTTTACGGAAAAAGAGCATTTGAAGACGATGTGTTTCAAAGTATGAATGGCATTGGACAGCTACTTGTAAAGTGCATTTAAGCATTTCCGACTGACTTCAACGAATATCAGAAAAATAAAAATGCTGCAAAGCAGCGTTGCAGAATACCAATGAGACAACTTGCTGAACTTCTGCAAGAAAAAAGAAGAGTGAGAAGTTTCATAAACAAATCAATGTTCAATGCTGGAGAAGTAAATTATCTCACTGTAAGGCACGAAAATATTTATCATGTATTTGCAAACAAAGATGTGGTAAGAGTTTTCGCAGATGCTGTTAATGTAGAAAATTCACAAGCCCGTTCAGCAAATCAAGTTCCAGAGCAAAAAGTAATTTTTAAATATGAAGGGACAAATCTTGCAGAGTTAGAAATGAGAAACGATAGTGAAATTCATTACAGACAAATTCGTTTCAACATGATGAAGTCCCGAATGATGAGATTGCTTTTTGACAAACTTCCAATGACAAAAAATTTAGCAACGATGTTTTAGTTTACGGCGAGGCGAGCAAAAAGTTTGGTAATTGGAAAAAATAATAGTTTGTTTAATTGAATCAGAAACCTTTTGCATTAACTGAATAAGAAAGGCTATCTTCAAATCAAACAGAATTTATAAAAAAATAAGTTGTCGGTTTATTTTCAATAAATAATTACTTTTTTTATTAGACTATTTTAAGTTATTGAATAGTTTTAAAATATTTTTAAATAAATGATTTGTTAATCAAATTAAATGTACATTTGCCGCACAATAATTATATATATCAATTTTTAATTTATCTACAAAATGAACACAGGAACTGTAAAATTTTTTAATGTATCAAAGGGTTATGGCTTTATCAAAAATAATGAAACTGGTCAGGAAGTCTTTGTACATGCCAATGGTCTTATTGACAAAATTAATCAAGATGATCAGGTTACTTTTGACATTCAAGATGGCAAAAGAGGTCCATCAGCAATAAATGTAAGAAGGGCTTAAAATTATTTAAATCGTAAACGAAAGAAAGGTTACTTTAAATATTTTATTAAAGACTGCCGAAAAAAAATTCAGCAGTCTTTTTTTTATTTTCCGTAATAAGCAAATGGAGCCCAGTAATATGGGTGGCTAAACCCGGGTAATTTACTAAGGTCAACTTGAGCTTTATGTAATGCCTCAACTTTATTCATAGTAGATACATTTTCGTAAAACATTTTCATCAATACGCTTGTAGCTTTGTCGTCAACTTGCCAAAGTGAAGCAATTACAGATTCAACTCCCGCTTTAAGAAAGGCAGATGCTGTAGTTTGAGGATAACCTTCTACAAGGTCATTTTTTACTGCTGTTTCGCAAGCTGATAATGTTACGAGAAGATATTCGTCAATTTTATTGAGATTAGAAATATCGTTCAAAGTAAAATGTCCGTTATCATTTTTATTTTTATTAGGTGCTAATACAAGGTACGAACTGTCAAAATTATTATAGTCTAAAATACCATGTGTGGCAAAATGCAAAATATTAAAATTTTCTGACTGTGTAATAAGTTCATCTTTTGTGGCTTTTTCGCCTATTAATATTATTGATGATGGAAACATTTTTTTAATATCATTAACTTCTACTTCAGCATTTGGAAGGCTTTTATCAGCATTTCCCACAGCCATTAGTCTGAAATCAGAAATATCTATAGTTTGTGAACTACCTATGAAACTTAAACGATTGCTGTAAAAAATGGTATAATTATCCATTAAGTATGATATTTTGTTGTTTTCAAGTTTTGAAATTAGTGCATGAAATGGCAAGTAAAACAAATCACCATTAGGTATTACAACAAGGCGTTTTTTCCCTGATATTTCACTTAAAACCGGTTCAATAAGAACTTTGTATAGTTCGGCACTTGTTTGATTAAGTACTTTTTCCGGATTATCTACTTTAGGTGCATTTGCTGGTTTTGAGCCACGGCGAGTAGTTGGCAGATAAGTTGGATTCCTTACAAGATTATAAGTAAGCATTATTTTTTTGCTCAATTCTTTACTTTCCATTTTTACTACTTTGGCAAACACCGAATCGCGTGTGGCACAAAATATATATAGGTTTTTTTCTGCCATCATATATAATAGCACAGCCATATCAGGAGCTATATTTTTTCTTTGTTCTTTAAAATCTTCGGGATTTACGCTATTGCTCAGGTAAAGTTGTATTTGTTTATTATTTTTTAATAAATCTTTAAAAAACTTATTGTATTCTTTCTGACTTATTTGTTGGTATTCCTCAAGTTTTTTTATCAGGTCTTTTTTCTGCTGATCTTCGGGTTTTGATTTTTCTTTTATCAGTTCTGCATTAATCTTATCAAGTGATTTTTGCTTTTCTTCTGCTTCTGATAATGCTTTTTGTGTTTCAATGTTAGCTCCACGATTATCTCCTTTTAATTGTTTGAATTTTGCATTCAATGCTTCGTTATTGCTTTTTTCAAGATATGTAATCGCTTCTTCTATTTTACCTTGTTCTAGCAGCCATTCTACAATTTTTTCATACATACGTTGCTGCATATCGCCGGTTGCAAACATTTTGCGTGCCTCAGCACCTCCTGTAATGTTTCCAGATATTTTTTCTAATATTTCTATTGAGCGTTTTATTCTTCTAAGTGCTGTGTCTTTTCTGTTTAATTTGTCATAAGCAAGTGCACTGTAATAATATGCCTGATACAAATATTTTACAAATCCTACCTCCTCCGAAACATTAATTGTTTTATCGAGCCATTTAATAGCTTCATTGTTATCTCCAAGTTCGTATTTTGATATTCCTATTTGATTGTAATTGTCTGTTTTTTGTTCTATTTCGCCTGAGTCGCCAATATATTCATAGGCTTTGAATGCCTGCATTTCGGCTTCTTTAAAATTTTTGCGTTCAATATTATATCTGGCAAGCAATCTGTACGAAATTCCTTTGTTTCTTTTATCTTCACGTTTAAGTGAATTTTCGAGTCCGCGTTTGAGCCATTTTTCTCCTTCTTCAAATTTTTTCTTATCTACATAAACTTCTCCAATATTTAGTGTTAATAGGTTAATAAAATCACCGTCAGGATCCATTTTTTTTAGTATTTCTAATGCGGGCATAAAGTATGTGAGTGAACTGTCGTAATTGCCCTGATGAAAGAATATTGTACCTGCATTGTTTAGTGGAGTTGAGCGAAAAAACTCATTGCCAATAGCTTTATAAATACTATCAGCTTTTAAATAATAATTTACAGCTACCGAATATTTTGATAGTTCATTATAAATATTTCCAAGGTCAATATAGTTAGATGCAATACCCCACGGATTATCACTTGTTGTATTTATTTTAACACATTTATTAAGATATTCAATTGACATCTGAAATTGTCCTTTAATTCTGCCAAGAGAACCTATTGCACTGTATGCATTTGCAATAGCTCCATTGTTTTTTATTTCTTCTGATAATTTCAGTGCTTTATTAAAATGTTTTTCGGCTTCTGCAAAATTTCCAACATTACAGTAATGATATCCTAAATTCACAAGAGAATATGACTGATTTAGTCTGTCTAATATCTTTACATATATCTGATAGCTGCTGTCGTAATATGGCTTTGCTTTTGAATATTGCCCCATATTAGAATACAAAGTGCCAATTGAGTGTTGACATGTTGCTATGTTATAATGGCTTGCGGTTTGCTTAGCAATAGAAAGAGCTTTTTGATAATATGTCATTGCTTTTTTATTGTCTTTGTATTCTACTTCTATCAAATTACCAATGTACAATAATGTAAAGAGTTGCCCTGACAAGTCGCCAGTTTCGTTTTGTATTTTTATTGCTGTGTCTAAATAATTTAGTGCAGTTTTAATTTTATTTTGCTTGCCAAAAACTGATGCAATATTATAATATGAATTTCCCACTTCTATTTTATCATTCATCTGGTTATACAAACTCAAAGCTTCTTTGTAGTTGTTCAATGCTGAAACATAATTTGATATTTTCTTATCAAGTGAACCTCTTGAGGTTTTTATCCCTGCCATACTTAATTTATATTCGAGTTTCGCATATATTTCATAAGCTTTATCGTAATATTCGCCAGCTTTTACATATTCTCCATTTTCACTATATAAAGACCCGATTTGCTTTAATGAATATGCCACACCTGATTTATCATCTGCCTCACCTCTTAGTCCTACTGCTGTATCATGTGCTGCAATTGCTTTATCAAACTCACCCAAGTTATACAAAGCCTGTCCAACATTTGCTTTTGAATATCCTGCTCCGGCTTTATCATCCCAACTCAATTTCATTTTATATGCTTTGTTATAATATTCAGCAGCTTTAACATAATCATTCATACTGAACAGTACATCCGCAAGGTCATCATAAGTTTCTGCTACATTTTTTTGATCTCCAAGCTGCTTATACCTAAGTTGTAATGCTTCATAAGATTTAAAAGCTTCGGGATATTTACTTTGCTTTTTTAGAATTTTTGCTATTGTTTTATATGTTCCCAGTGAGCGTGCTCTTGCATCTACAGAATTTGATTTAATATAATTGATTGTAGATTTTGTATAGGTTTTAAGTGATGAATCAAAATCATTTAATTCATACATACAGTCTCCCATTCCGTGCAAAGCTATTGCTATGCCTTTATAAAATTCAGAAGAATCAAGATTAGTGAGCTTACTTTTAAGTATATAACTTTCTCTGTAATATTCAAGTGATTTTTTATATTCTCCCAAGTCATAATATTTTGCTGCAATATTGCCTATACAATATCCAAGTCCCTTATTGTCTTTAGATTTTTTAAAGAATTCTATTCCTTTTGTATATGCCCAAATAACGGAATCGTTTTGCTCAAATGTATTGTGCATTCTCGCTTTGAAAAAATAACTCCAGCCTATTTGTGCCGGTAAATTCATATACTGTGCCACTTTTGTATGCTTACGGTTTAGGCTGAAACCTCTTTCTACTTGTTCATTTGCCACAAGAGATTCTTCATCGTTTCCAAGATAAGTAAAAAAATCATCTTCTTCTACACTACTTTTATATTTTTCGGCTATTGCTTTTAGTTCTGTATCTGTTTTGGCTGCATCTATGGCATCAAAAAATTCTCCATAACTTACAGGACAATTTACCAACACCCAATCAGCATATTTTGAAATAAGTGAATTAGACCCAAAATAGCTTGCAGCATAAAATGAGGCATAGTACAAAAAGTCTTTCACATCTTTTTTGTTGGTATTTTTAAACACATCAAGTAAGGTCATTCCTTTAAATCTTCCTGATTCTATTATCTTTTTCAGAACTTCAATATCGCTATTTTTAAACTTTTCATAACACATATTTATATCATAGTGCATTGCCTGAAGTATATCATCAAACAAACTGTCGCTACCTCCCATATACCATTGTCGGTAATCGTAAAAACAATATCCGTCACGATTGTTAAAAATCACGTTGTATTTTAAGTTTTCGGTAATAATATCTTCAAATCTCTTTGGAAACATAATAGGTAGTTTTACAATATCGCCAACATATACCATACAGTTTGAATCTGTTCCCTGAAAATTAAAAACTTTAAGTATAGCCTGACTTTCGGCAATATCTACTACTTCACAATTTCCCAAAAACTTGCTTCCATGTTTGCTTATATATTCATTTTTTACACCTCTAACTATACCCAATGCGCCAAGTCCTATACCGTCATAAGTCCCATAGTTTATTTTTACTGTCAATGTATCATTTACTTTGTCAAACACATAAGTAATAGGAAAATAAAACTCTTTTCTTTGTGTTTTACTGAATTTAGGTATATCAAATACATAATTGTTTAATCGTGTTTTTCTAATGCAATATCCTAAATATGGTATAGCTTTGTTTTTATACTCTCTGTACTTTTCGGTTTTACAGTACTTAAGCATATTTTCAAATGCTTCCATACCCCATTTATACTCGCCCCATATCAAGTCTATATACCCTACCATGTAATATGAGTGAATTAGTGCTGCCGTATCAGAGGGCGATAGTTTTTTTTCAGCCCTTATTATTTCAAAATATAAATCAAGTGCCTGTTTTCTGAATGTGTCTTCATAGGTTCTTTCGTAAACTGCAGCAAATGTATCAGCTTGTATTATTGATTTCTGATTTTCGGGCTTAATAGATTGAGATATTGCAATATTTTGTAATAGAAAAATTACAAATATTGAACTTAATATTTTTTTAATCATAATTCTTGAGACTATTATTTTTTAAAAATTATATTTCAAACGTAACAAATAAATGTAATATTACCTATATGAGGTAAATGATTTTTATTAAAAAATTATAAATTTATATTAATCTCAAAAAAGACATTTCGCCCCGAAAGCAATGAAACATTGTAGAAAGTTTTGTCTTCTTTTCCTGTAAAATCAGCCGGAAGTAAATATGCTTCAATATTTTTTAAATTAAAAATATTTCTAACACCTGCTTTTAGTATAATTGCTTTTTTGTTGAATGAAGTCTCACAAATTGCATCTGCTAAAAAATATCTATCAATAAAATGGGCAAAATCATTATTTGTTTCATTTTTCATGAAACTGAATACTGATACATTTTTTGAAGTAATACATAGGTTCGAACTGTATTTTGGTATTTTAAAAATAACATTTGTATAAAATTCTCTGAAAAAAAACATTTGGTCATACTTGTGGGCAAGATGATTATTGCCGGTATAAGCCATTCGCAAATTAATATCAGCAAATTTGCTCTGAGCTATAAAATTTATTCTTGTTCCTAATATTTTTTTCTCAGAAACATTTCTGTAAACTAATCTTCCAATATTTACCGGGTCTGGAATAAGTTCTATTCCATTTTTGAAATGATAAAAGAAAAATCCCGGTTCAGCAATTATTTTTTTTGTTTTTATAAGAATGGAATAATTAAAAGAACTCACATTTTCATCGCTTAGATTTAAATTGCGTTTTATACTGAATCCATTAGTAAGGTATGTTGCAAATATTTGGTCAAAATCTGGTGACTTTGAACTTTGAGCAATTATTGCTTTTAATCTGAAATTTTCATTTATCTTTAGGTTAATTTTTAAATCAAGCATTGGTTTTGATTTATATTTTGAACTATATGGCAATCTTATTCCACCATATATAATTGTTCGCCAATTTGGTGTATATTTAGCAACAAAAAAAATAGCTGATGTCGAGTTTTTTTGATAAACTTTATTTACAATCGGCTTAAATCTGTCTGATGTAGTATAAATATCAAATCCTACTAAATAATTCAATTTTGAGTTTTTGTCATTTTGTGAAAAAACCCAACGACTGAAAATCCCACTGTATTTGATTGAGTCATTAAGCGAAGTGTCATTAACTGCTAATTGCTGTGAATTGCTAATATCTTTATAGTATAGTGTATTAAATCTTCTGTAGTGCATGTACTGAAAATCGCCTTGAATATTATAATTTTTTGTTAATTTGCCTTTTAGCCCTACATTAAAATTATTAATGTTATATTTTATTTCTCTGTCAAATACTTTGGTAGAATTTAATAAGGGATAACCTAATTGAGTTTTTTGCTCAATCAAATTGTTATATCCGATTGAAAAATCTAAATACTGAAGTATTTTATGTGAAAAATTTATTTGATTTATTGCTCTTGTATATGGCAACCATTGTAATACACGTCCAGAATCGTTTCCGCCTATACCCGAAAATGCATCTATTGTTCCTGAATATTTGAAAAAATTTTCGGTTGTTTTTCTACCAAGACTTATATTACTGTAAAAACTTGCCGGATAATATCCCTGCAATTTTAATGAAGGTTTATAAACTTTTTCTTGTGCAGTTTTATAAATAATATTAATAATACAAGTTATTGCATTACTGCCATACTCTACACATAATGGATTTTCAACAAACTCTATTTTATTTACATTGTCAAGTGAAATTTGTTGTAAGTCATTTTCGTCAAAATAGTAAGAACGAAAAGGTAATCCATCAATTAATATAAGAATATTATTTTTAGAACTTCCATGCCATAATACACTCCATCCTTTGGTTTTGTCATAATTAAAAATACTTGAGGTTTCTAAAATTAAAATATCTTTTAGATTATTTGCCCCTCTTAGTTTTATTTCATTTTCAGAAATAACTCTTGTAACATCTGCAAGTTCATAAAATTTGTTTTTTTTAAACTGTCCTGTTTCTATAAGTTCCATTTCTTTATTGGCTGACTGGGCAAATACAAGCACAGGCATTATAAATAATAATATAAATAGTTTTTTACACACTATTAAATGGATATTATCAACTTCCAATTATATTATTTTTTATTGTTAAATATATAAAGTTATATTTTTTTTTACAATGATTTTATTTTTTCAAGGGTACTGTTTTAATATGCCTTTTCGGCTATAAGTTGTACATTAGGTTTTATAAAATGTTCTTTAGGTTTTCCGTTTAGCCAATCTTTTTCATTATCCAAATTTAGTATCAAAGGCATTCTTTTTTTTGTGTTATGTATTTCGCTCATCAATTGGTTTGCTTCTGTAGTTACAATTGTATATGATTTTATAATTTCACCGCTTTCTTCATTTACCCATTCAGACCATAATCCTCCTAAAGCAAAAAGTGAGAAATCTGGCAAAGTAATTTTATACTTTTGCTTTTGTTTGCCTTTGTTATCAAGCCATTGCCATTCAAAAAACCCATCAACTATTATCAGGCACCTATTGTTCATACAAATTCTAAACGATGGTTTTTCATTTAATGTCTCAATTTTTGCATTAAGGGTATTTTTTCTTATTTCATCAGTTTTAGCCCAAACAGGAATTAATCCCCAATAGTAAAAATCTATTATTAAAGGATTATTATTAGTGATTACAGGTGTTTTTGGAAATGTAAAACCATTATAAACTTCAGATGTGCTAAAAATACTTATATTTTTGAATTTGGCATTGAACCTGTTTTCTACTTCAATTGCATTTTTAGTTTGAGTTGTGTAAAAGCACATTATTAATAATTCAAAAGATACTCGATAGCAGCACGAGTTTTTTCTGCATTGGGCAACATTGTTTTTTCAAGTTCTGAATTTAATGGAACAGCCGGTAAATTAAGTGCCCCGAGTGTTTGTACTGGTGCATCAAGATATTTAAAACATTCTTTTGCTATTCTGCCGGCAAGAGCCTCTGCAAATGAATTTCTCAGCGTTTCTTCAGTAAGAACAAGTACTTTCCCATGTTTTTTAACACTTTCAAAAACCGAAAGTTCGTCGCATGGATTCAATGTTCTCAAATCAATAATCTCAACTTGATTTTTAAAATGCTCTGCTGCACTCATAGCCCAGTAAACACCCATTCCGTAAGTTATTATTGTACATGTATTACCTATTTCTGTTTGTTCATTTGATGCTACAATAACAATTCTTGCTTTTCCTAATGGTATTACATAATCACTATCTGGCTCTGGTGTTTTAGCTTTTTCTGAACCTGGCACTTTGCTCCAGTACAATCCTTTATGCTCAAACATAATTACTGGGTTGGGATCTAAAAAAGCAGCTTTCATTAAGCCTTTCATATCGGCAGCATTGCTCGGATAGACTACTTTAATTCCTTTTATTTGCAAAATACTGCTTTCTATACTACCACTGTGATATGGTCCGCCGCTACCATAAGCTCCGGTAGGGATTCTAATTAAGCTTTGAACAGGAAATTTTCCCATAGACAAATAACATGATTTTGAAAGTTCTGTCACAAGTTGATTTACTGCAGGCCATATATAATCTGCAAATTGTATTTCTACAATTGGTTTACAGCCAACTGCACTCATACCCTGAGTGCTTCCAACAATATAGGCTTCCTGAATTGGAGTATTAAAAACTCTATGTGAACCATGTTTTCCTGAAAGTGTTGCTGCTTCGCGAAATACTCCCCCAAGTCTTTTACCTACATCTTGTCCGTAAAACAAAGCTTCAGGATACTGGGCTAATATTTCATCTACTGCATACAATGCAGCATCTACCATTGATATAGTTTGCGATTCTGATGGTGTGCGTGTGCCTTCTTCTTTTAATACAGGTGTTGGTGCAAACTCATGAAGTTTTATTGAATCAGTATTTGGTTCATTGCTTTTGAATGCTTTAAAAAATTCAAGATTTATTTCATCAAAAATTTTATTTTGCATTGTAAATAATTCATGTTCTTCTTCGCCTAAGTCAATTAGTAAATTTATTAACCCAGGCATAGGGTCATTCAGTTTATGCTCATCAATATCGTCTCTATACCATTCCATTCTTACTCCGCTTGTATGATGATTGAGCAAAGGTACTTTTGAGTGAACAAGAACAGGTTTTCTATTAATTCTTACCCAATTTACTATTTTTTCAATCTTTTCTATACATTCTATAACATCAGAGCCATTTATCCTTTCTCTTTTTAAGCCTTTAAATCCTGCAGCATATTCAAAAGCATCCATTGCTCTCATTTCATCTTTACTGGCTGAAATTCCCCAGCCGTTGTCTTGCACAAGATAAATAATTGGCAACTCCTTTAATACTGCCATTTGCAATGCTTCTGCTACTTCGCCTTCTGTTACACAACCATCGCCAAGCGAACATAATACTATTGGTTTTTCTACCTGATTTAACTTATTTATTCTTTCAAGATAACTTATGCCATGGGCTGCACCAGTGGCAGGTATTGCCTGCATTCCGGTTGCACTGCTTTGATGTGGTATAATTGGTTTATCATCTTTTAGGCTTGATGGATGACTATAATATGTTCTGCCTCCCGAAAAATAGTCATCACCTTTTGCAAGTAATTGCAACATTAGCTCATAAGGAGTAAAACCCATAGCCAAAAGCATAGAATCATCGCGATAATAAGGGTATGCAACATCGCAGGTTTTCAAATTAATACCAAAGGCTATTTGTATAGCTTCATGCCCCGAACTTGTACTGTGTACGTATTTTGCCACATTTCGGTTTTGGTCATACACTGCTGCCATTGAGCGGGCTGTTGTCATGATTTTTAAAACCCTAAGGTAAACTTGTTTACTACTAACTATTGTATCGTTCAATTCAGAATCTATAAATGTGTCAGGCATTAAAATTTTTGGTGCAAGTTATGAATTTTGGTAATACACATTTATAACTTTCAAATTTTAAATTTTGTTTTTTTATTTATTAATTAATTTAAAAAAAAAACTCAACTTTATCGTGTAAAATATTGTTTAATATTTATTTGTTTAAGTAATTATAAATTTGCATTGTAAAAAAACAGATGAAAACACCTGCAATCTGGATTATATTTCTCACAATATTTATTGATATTTTAGGTTTTGGTTTAGTAATACCTATTTTACCAAACTATGTATGCAAAACACTTGGATATCCTGAAATTGTAAGTGGAGTTTTGATGGGACTTTTCAGTCTGATGCAATTTCTATTCAGTGCATTTTGGGGTAATATAAGCGATAAATTTGGGCGTAAACCAATATTGCTTATCAGTTCATTTATTACTGCCACGGCATATTTAATTTTTGCATTTACTTCAAATATTTGGTTATTGATTATTTCGCGATTACTTGCCGGATTTGGCTCGGCAAATATAGCCGCTGCAACAGCTTATATTGCTGATATTACCAAACCCGAAGAAAGAACAAAATCTATGGGTAAACTTGGGGCAGCTTTCGGTATGGGTTTTATTTTTGGTCCGCCAATTGGCGGTTTTTTGATGCATAAGTACGACAGTATATTTCCTGTAGGAATACTTGCAATGAGTATATGTCTGCTAAATTTTATTTTGATATATTTTATTTTACCCGAAAGCCTTAAAGAAAAAGGAAAATCAAGTCGCCCGGGTTTTATTAAAAGCAATCTTAATGCTATTAAAGAACTAAAAACACCATTAATAGGAACAATTTTGATATTGAATTTTTTGTTTGTTGCAGCTTTTAGTATGATGCAGGTATCAAGTATTTTGCTTTGGGAAAATGAATATGGGATAAGTAAAAAAGATGTAGGTTGGATATTTGCATTTATTGGCTTGGTTTCTTCAATTGTGCAAGGTGGATTGCTTGGAAAAATATCGGGGAGATTCAATGACCGTATTATGCTTTATACTGGTTGGACATTAATGATTGTGGGACTTGGATTATTACCTTTTGTACCTAAAAATTTCTTTTTGTTGCCTACTTTGTTTTGCTGTGCAACTTTGGCATTTGCCAATGCTTGTATAAGCCCTGTTTTTATGTCATTGATAAGTAAACAAACTGATGTAGCCAGCCAAGGTAAGATAATGGGAACGTTCCAAAGCTATGGTGCACTTGCAAGAATTATAGGTCCGGTAATTGCCGGTGGACTTTATCAAATTTTTTATCAACTGCCACTTGCTACCGGAAGTGCAATTATGATATTTAGTATGTTTGGTTTAAAAAGTATTTTTAAACCTGCAAAAATTAATGAATAATGGACGTATTGCCTGTTTCATTTTATCAAAATTCTGATGTTACTGATGTTGCAAAAAAACTTTTAGGCAAAAAACTTTGTACATACATAAATGGAAAATATACTTCGGGAATGATAGTAGAAACCGAAGCATATATGGCACCGCAAGACAAAGCTTCACATGCCTATAACAACAAATACACCGAACGAAATAAAGCAATGTATAACCACGGCGGTATTGCATATATTTATCTTTGCTACGGTATTCATCATCTTTTTAATGTAGTTACCAATATAGAAAATAAGCCTCATGCTGTTCTTATAAGAGCTATTGAACCAATTGAAGGGATTGAAAATATTCTTTACAGAAAAAATAAAAGTACATTAAGTGTAAACCTTTGTTCGGGACCGGGATCTCTTTCATCAGCTCTTGGTATTACTACTGCACTTAACGAAACAAGACTTGATTCAAATACAATTTTTATTGAACACTATAAAAATATTGATGTTAATGAAATTGTATCTTGCCCGAGAATTGGTGTAGATTATGCCGGCGAGCATGCAAAATGGAATTTTAGGTTTTATATAGAAAACAATAAATGGGTAAGCAAAAAAGTTATCATTAAATAATTTTATATTAACTTCAAAAATGATTTTCAATCAAATGAAAACAGAAATATTAAGCAATATTGACAATCCTCAACATCTTGAAAAATTGTATCGTGAAAATAAAAACACTTTCAAAAGTGAATTTAATTCAATATACCATGAAATAAATGACAACTTAATAGCGCAGGTATGGTATGAACGCTTAAACTTTGATAACGAACAACTAACAAAGGAAACAGGCAATGAACTTATTTTTGTAATAATTGCTTCAGCAATTGCCGGATTTATTGCAAAAATCCCTGAATTTACAATTGTTAAAGAAGATTTTTTTTTCTCAAGGAACATAGCATTTATTGTTTTGCCTTTTTTGTCAGCATATTTTTTATGGAAACAAAAATTGCATTTTAAAAAATACATTATCTCTTTTTCTCTTTTTTTAATCTCTGCAATATACATAAATCTACTTCCCGAAAATGCAAAAAGCGATACCCTTGTACTTGCCTGTATTCATTTGCCATTTTTTTTATGGGCTGTATTTGGCTACTCATTTATCGGTAATGATTATAAAAACAAACAAAAACGTTTAGATTTTTTAAGATTTAATGGTGACTTGACTGTTATTGTTACAATTGTGCTTATTGCAGGTGGAATTTTAACCGGAATTACTCTTGGATTATTTAATTTAATAGATGTAAAAATTGAAGATTTTTATATAAAATATATAGTTATATGGGGACTTGCGGCTTCTCCAATTGTTGGGACTTACCTGATTAATATTAATCCTCAGTTGGTAAGTAAAGTTTCACCGGTTATTGCAAAAGTATTCACTCCTCTGGTATTAATTACACTTGTAATATATCTTTTTACTTTAATAAGTACAGGCAAAGACCCATATAATGACAGAGATTTTCTTATAATTTTTAATTTGTTGCTTATTGGAGTTATGGCAATTATTCTTTTTTCAATTGCTGAAACTTCTAAAGTCTCAAAAAGTAATTTTAGTTTATTTTTATTACTTGCTTTGTCTATAGTTACAATTCTTGTAAATGGAATTGCTTTATCTGCTATACTTTTCAGAATTACTGAATGGGGAATTACTCCAAACAGACTTGCTGTATTAGGTGGCAACATTCTTATACTTTCTAATCTTGTAATGGTAATGTTAAGATTAATAAAATCAATTAAACACAAGGATGAAATAGAAAATGCAGAGAATAGTATAGCTTCTTTTTTGCCATTATACAGTTTATGGTCAATTATAGTAACTTTTGTATTTCCGTTAATATTTAACTTTAAATGACAAACTATAACAAGTACATAGTTAATTTTGCCTTACAAAATATTTAAAGAATAAATTTAATAAAAAAAATCAAACTATGGAAACGGAAATAAAAGACAATATTCAAAAAAAAGTATTTCCGATACTCAATATGTCTTGTGCTGCTTGTGCTGTAAGTGTTGAATCAATATTAAAAAATACAAATGGAGTAAATAATGCTTCAGTAAATTTTGCAGGAGCTTTGGCTAAAATTGAGTACGATTCTGATAAGACAAACCCTGTTTTAATTCGTGAAAATCTTCAAAAAACAGGTTATGATTTATATATAGACGAAAGTGAAGATGAAGAAGATGAACTTGAAAAAATAAATATATCAAATTATAGCAAACTTAGAAATAACACGACAGGTGCCATAGTTTTTTCCTTACCTGTATTTGTTATTTCTATGTTTTATATGGATATAAAGTATGCAAATTATATAATGTGGATTTTTTCTACACCTGTAGTTTGCTGGATGGGAAAGGATTTCTACATTAATGCATACCGACTATTATTGAAAAAACAATCAAATATGGATACTTTAGTTGCATTAAGCACAGCAACAGCATACATATTCAGTATATTTAATACCTTGTTTGATGATTTTTGGCATAATCGTGGATTGCATGCACATGTTTACTTTGAAGCATCATCGGTAGTTATAGCTTTCATATTAATAGGTAAAATGCTTGAAGAAAAAGCAAAAGGAAATACAGCAGGAGCATTAAAAGAATTAATAAAACTAAAACCAAAGACTGTAAATCTGATTTTACCTGACAAAAGTGTTGAAGAAATACCTGTAAAATTAGTAAAAGTAGGAGATACTTTGCTTGTTCGCCCAGGTGAAAATATAGCTGTTGACGGAATAGTAATTTCAGGGAATTCGTTTATTGACGAAAGTATGCTTAGCGGAGAGCCAATTGCTGTTGAAAAAAGTGAATTGTCAAAAGTATGGGCAGGTACTATAAATCAAAAAGGAACATTATACTATAAAGCAGAGAAAATAGGTAGTCAAACTATTCTTTCTCAAATTATACTTATGATTAAAGAGTCGCAAAGCAGTAAGTCACCTTATCAAAAACTTGCCGACAAAATTTCAGGGATTTTTGTACCTATTGTGATTTCTATTGCAGTTGTATGTTTGATTATTTGGCTTTTTTCAGGCAACAAACATAGTATTGAATATGGATTTCTATCTTTTGTAAATGTATTGATAATTTCTTGCCCTTGTGCACTTGGTCTTGCTACACCAACAGCAATAATGGTAGGAATAGGGATTGGGGCAAAGCGAGGAATTTTGATAAAGGATGCTGAAAGCCTTGAATTAGCACACAAAATAAATTCATTAGTAATAGATAAAACCGGTACTATTACAGAAGGCAAACCAACAGTAACAAACGAAATATGGCTTAATGAGGATGAAAAATATAAAAAAATAATAGTTGCTATAACCAGACTTTCAGACCACCCATTGTCTAAAGCGATTTTAGAAAAAATACATGCTACTGATTTACCTGTAGTTGAAAATTTTATAAATATACCCGGAATGGGAAACTCTTCAACTATTGATAATAAGCAGTATTACACAGGAAACTTAAAACTCGTTAAGAAAAACGATATTAAAATTACCGATGAAACAAACAATTTTATACTTAATCATCAAAATACAGGCAGTTCATTAGTGTTTTTTACTGATAATGAAAAAGTAATTTCGGTTTTTGCATTAAGTGATAAAATAAAAGAAACATCTGCCAAGGCAATTACTCAAATTAGAAATAAAGGAATAGATGTGATAATGCTTACCGGCGATAATTATAATTCGGCAAAAGCAGTTGCAAATATTGTAAATATTGATAATTTTAAAGCTGAAGTAATGCCCGAAGGCAAAACAGAATATATAAAAAAATTGCATAGCGAATCAAAAATTGTAGCAATGGCGGGAGATGGAATAAACGATAGTGCAGCACTTGCAGCAGCAGATGTTAGTATTGCAATGGGCAAAGGAAGCGATATTGCTATTGGCGCTTCTCAAATAATTATTAACTCATCTGACTTATTGAAAATTGAGGATACAATAAATTTGTCTTCAAAAACAGTAAATACAATAAATCAGAATCTATTTTGGGCTTTTATTTATAATATAATTGCTATACCAATAGCTGCCGGATTGCTTTTTCCTATAAATGGTTTTTTACTTGATCCAATGATAGCAGGTGCAGCAATGGCTTTGAGTTCGGTATGTGTTGTAAGTAATAGTTTATTATTAAAATTGAAAAAAATATAAAAAATGAGTACATATAAATTTAAAACAAATATTAATTGCAATGGATGTATTAACACTGTAAAACCAGTATTAAGCACCGAAAAAATTAATAAGTGGGATGTTGATATATCAACTCCTGAAAAAATTTTAACAATAGAATCAGATACACTCTCATTTGATGATATTAAAAAAATTCTAAGTGAAATAGGATATAATGCTGAATTAATTAAATGAGCGATAGGTGTAATGACATAAAATTGTGTAACAAAAATCAATATGCTGAAATATAAAACCTTTTTATTAATATTTTCATTTTTACAATTACCAATTTTTACTATTGCACAGCAAATACCAAAATATACAATATCTGGTTATGTACAAGAAAAGGGAAGCAAAGAGCTACTACCAGGTGTAAGTGTATATATCCCATCAATTAAAAATGGAACTGTAACCAATAGCTACGGATTTTATTCAATAACAATACCAAAAGATACATTTACAATAATATTCAGTTATGTAGGATTTAAGAAAAAATTATTTTTAATTAATCTCAACCAAGACATTGAACTTACTGCCGAACTTGAGTTGTTTAACGAATTGAATGAAATAGTAATTACAGATAAAAGAAATTCCATATCAGACAAACCGCAAATGAGCAATATTGATATTCCCATAAAACAACTGAAAGAAATACCGGCAATAATGGGAGAAAAAGATGTTTTTAAAGTAATTCAGTTATTACCCGGTGTGCAAAAAGGAAGTGAAGGACAAACAGGAATTTATGTGAGGGGCGGAGGTCCCGACCAAAATTTAATAATTCTTGACGATGCTCCGGTTTACAATGCCCAGCATTTATTTGGGTTTTTCTCGGTTTTTAATGGCGATGCATTAAAGAGTGTAGAGCTTACCAAGGGAGGTTTCCCTGCAAGATTTGGAGGAAGACTAAGTAGTGTTATAGAAATGCAGATGAAAGATGGAAATAAAGAAAAAACAACAGGCGAATTTTCTATTGGTGCAATATCTTCACGAGGAGTTATAGAAGGTCCAATTAAAAAAGGCAAATCATCATTTTTGATTTCAGCACGCCGTACTTATTTTGATATTCTTACTCAACCGATAATATTACTCGCATCAGAAGGAACTACAAGGTCAGGTTATTATTTTTACGACTTCAATGCAAAATGTAATTTTATACTTACACCCAAAGACAGACTTTTTATAAGCGGATATTTCGGTAAAGATAATATGTACCTTAGATATAAAGAAAAGTATTATGATGATAATAAATATATTTCTTTAGAAGAAAAATTTAACTTTTATTGGGGAAATAGAACAGCTACTGCAAGATGGGCACACCAATTAAGTAATAAGCTTTATTTAAACACTTCGGCGATATATTCAAATTTTACATTTGGAATTGACTTAAACAGCAAATACGATAATGAAAAATTTACTTTGAAATATTACAGCGGAATAAGCGATTTATCAATAAAATCAACTGTTGATATTATACCCAACACTATGCATTCAATTAAATCAGGAATATTAATTACCCGCCACTTTTTTACACCAAGTGCTATTGCAATAAAAAATTCAGAACTTCCAGAAAGTAATTATGAAAATAAAAAAGGTTTGGAAACAATAGAAACAGGGATTTTTACAGAAGACATAATGAAAATAGGGAAAAAAATTCAGTTAAATACCGGGTTAAGAATAAGTAGTTTTTCTGTACTGAAGCCATCAAAAACTTATATAAATATAGAACCTCGTTTTTCAGGAAATTATATAATTACTCCTGGATTATCTTCAAAACTTTCATGGGCTACCATGAATCAATATTTGCATTTGTTAAGTAATACCGGCATTGGTTTACCTACCGATTTGTGGGTTCCGGTTACCGATAAAGTAAAACCTCAACGCAGCCACCAGATAGCTGCAGGATTTGCAAAAGACTTCTATGATTATGGATTTTCAGCTTCTATTGAAGGATATTATAAACTACTTGAAAATATTATTACATACAAAGATGGAGCAAGTTTTATAACAGTAGCTGACGAAATAGATAGTGAAGATACCAAATCAATTGACTGGCAAAACAATGTTACACAAGGAAACGGAAAAAGTTATGGAACAGAAATTTTATTACAGAAAAAAGAAGGAAAATTTACAGGCTGGATTGGATATACACTTAGCTGGACTAAAGTAAAATTTAATGAAATAAATTTTGGCAAAGAATTTTTTCCTCGCCACGATCGCCGACATGATGCATCTATAGTTGGAATTTATGAACTAAATAAAAATATTACAATTTCGGCAACATGGGTATATGGTACAGGAAATGCTATTTCTCTACCTCAATCAGAGTTTATAGGGATTCATCATAATCCCGGTCAATCAGGGATTTCTTCATTAAAAAATTATTATATAAATTCATTGATTGTTACAGAATATGGGGGGAAAAATTCTTCGCGTATGGCTCCGTATCACAGAGCCGATATAAGTGTTATGTTCAAAAAACAAAAAAAGAAAGGAGAAAGAACTATTGAATTGAGCGTGTATAATCTTTATAACAGAGCAAATCCGTTTTTTTACTATATAGGTACAAGCGGATACAAAGGTATTTTGGGCGGTGATTGGGGAAATTCTGACAGTTTAAGACAATTAAAGCAAGTAAGTATTTTCAGGCTAATTCCAAGTTTATCATATTCATTCAAATTTAAAAACTAAAATAATGAAACAATATTTTAACAAATTTATATATATATTAATTTCTGCTTTATTTCTTTACTCATGCGAAGATGTAGCTACAAATGTTAAAATTAAGCAAGTAGAAAAACAAATTGTAGTTCAATGTTTTATTTCGCCTGACGACGATACAGTAAAAGCAATGCTTAGCTGGAGCTTACCTGTAATTGGCACATCTTATTCAACAAAACCTGAATTGATAAATAATGCATCTGTTATAATTTATAATAATAATATTTCAGATACACTTGAATGGAATAATAATTTGGAACTTTACACCATAAGTACTTCAAAATTTAAAATAAACAAAGGAGAAACCTATTATCTTCAAGTAAAATTACTTGACGGTAAAAATGTATTTGCAAATTGTACAGTTCCCGCAACACAAAATAATACTCTTGCACTATACAAAGTAGATTCAATGACAAATAGCTGGGATGAAACAATAATAGAATATACTTACAAATACAATAATCACAGTAACTCACAAAACAACTATTATAGAATTTCAAGTGAGATAAATGTTTATTCAGAATATGATGAATACGTTCAAGGAGATTTTAAAAGTAAAAATGAAATTAAAAACGATAATTACTATACAAATAGTTTATATTCATTCAGTAATGAACCTATATATGTAAAAGCATATATTATTAATTCTGATTACAATTATTTTCAATATCATAAAACTCTTCAAAATGCACAAAATAGTTTTGGAATCTTTAGTGAGCCAAATATTATTTTTAGTAATATTAAAGGGGGCTTAGGTTGTTTCGGTGCATATTACTCTTATTCAGTTGAAAATAAAATAAGGTAAACAAAACTTAATTTGAATTGTAAGCCCACTTTATGTACATTGAGCCTTTTGGCTGAAATTTGTAAATAATCTGCCAAACACCTTACCGCTAATTTTAATACTATATTTCATTAAAGATATTGTAGAATATGGATTGATAGAAAAAAGAAAAGAATGTGGTATCGGAATTTATGGATAGTAAATAACCTGGGATAATATACAAAATTATTGGTTCTTGCCTTTCAACCTATAGGTAATCCAAAGTCTGGCTGAAGGATTAACTTTTAAACTATAATTAATTCTCGGATTGTAGGTTTCAGAATTTTGGGTGTCTTCAATGGTTTGGTCTGTAATATTATATCGTTTTGAAGTGTTTCCAAATACAATTCTTTTTATTTCAAAACCAAGACTTGGTTCAAGTGATAGATATAGATTGGGTACAATTTGATATTGAACCCCGATAAACTGAGTATAATTTATGCTAAGATCGGTTTGTTTAGATTCTTTTCTGTGAGCACTGCTTACTCTTGTGGTGTCAAAACTATACGAATAATTAATATTTTCTGTAGTATTATTTATATATCTGGCACTTGTAAAGCCAATATCAAACCCTTTGTAAAATTGAAATTTTTCTAAGGTGTTTATATTTTTTTGTTTTCCAAAAAATAAACCAACACCAAAGGAGTAGGATTTATCTGTCTTTAAGTTATTGGAAACAGCATTTATGTTATATAAGTTAGACTTGAATGGTTCTCTAGAGCCATAATTCAGGTTAAAAGTATTCATTTGAAATCGTAAAGCCGTTTGCATATCAGGTTTAAATTTTCTATACATCACATTCCCGGTGTATCCATTAATAAGAACGCCTGAACCAATTAATATTTCTTTGGTTTGAGCCATAGTGAGAATGGTTAAAAAAATGCATAAGATAAAAATGAGTAAATTTTTCATATTTCTAATTTGTTTTTTATTTGTGTAAGTGATTCTTTAATTTCTGATAAATCATTCTTGATGTCCGTAATTTCGGCCTTATAGAAGTTCTCTACAATTTCAAGTATTTGATTGTGTGGATTTATTAATTCGTCTATTTTTATTCCATAAAGCTTTGATAATTTGGCAGCCCGTTCTATATCCAGCTTGGTTACACCGCTCTCCAGTGCACTATAGGCACTTGTTGACATATTTAAGTAATCCGCTACTTCTTTCGAACTCATACTAAGTGAATTTCTATATTTTTTTAAGTTATACATAAGATATATGTTTCAAAAATCAGAAATAAATTTAGTTTAGCAAAATTTTTCCAAATTTATTCCAAATTTTGATTAATAATTCTAAAAATCAGGACTTAATATTCATTTTGTTATTGCACCTTTGCTACATTAATAAAATAATTATGAAAAAAATAACTGTAACTACACTGTTGTTAATTGGAATTACATTTTGTTCCTACTCACAAACAATCTCAGGCACAGCCGACCCATGTACAAATGAAAATATCTCCTATACTTTTACGCAAGTAAGCGGATTTTGTGCTGATGTCCCCTGCACTCCCACAAGTGGACCGGTAAAACATTCTTTTGTTACCAATGATGGATGGAGTGCAATACCAGCTGGTGCAGCGGTAATCGAGAATTCTTCATCCCTTACTACCAACATTAAATGGAACTGCGGTAATGGGAATTATGTAAGTTTAAAATTTACAGCCAAATGTCATACTTTTACGCCTGTAACTATAAATGATATTACTACCTGCGTAGAAAATGTTACCGAGCAAGCAACCACAAAAAACATTACAATAAAATGCCCAACACCTTTAATAATAAGTGGTCCGACAAATATTGCTTGCTGCGATGTATCGAATAAAACCTTTTCAGTTGGAAATACATTTGGACAAACCAGTCTTTTTTGGGAAGTGTCCACCGCCACCGGATGGGAAATTATTGGCAGCAATACAGGTTCTTCCATTACAGCTACGGCGGGAAGTACGGGTTCATCACAGCAGGTTAAGGTTACCTCCGGCTACACCGGCTGTAATTTTGAAACCAAAGCTGTGGGTATTTTAAATGTAAGCAGACTTCCAATAATTGAGGAGGATATTGCACCAAGTCTTCCTTAGGTAACGAAGGCTTGCAATACCCTTAATTTTAATTTTTGTGTTAAACCAATTAATACATGCACGACAGCAACCATTTATACTTGGGGATACACTAGTGGTAATACAAAGGGCGGAGGTCTTCCTTCTGTAACTACTTTTACTCCCAATCTGAATTGTCTTGGTATAATAGCCACAGCAACCCCAGATGATAATAACGGTTATGTTGATATTTCCGTAACGGCAACAACTCCCTGTGGAAGTTCAACTAAAACTCATCGGGTATTAATACCTTACAAAGTACCTGCCAAACCAACCTGGACTTGGGATGGTGGCTTGGGCGACCTTTGCGTGGCTACCAGAAATGTAATTTTTGAGATTACCAATGCCGAAGAAGGCTCAGAATTTGAATGGATATTTGATAATGGAACCACGAGTTTTACGTTAGAAGGGGGTACAATAGGTACAAACTTTGAAGAGTTTGGACCAACTTGGGCAGCTAATCCAAATTCAGATGTAACACTTACCATAAGAGCTAAAAATGCCTGCGGCTATGGAACCAATACTATATTTATAATAAGTGCTGCTCGTTTTAAAGCTATCAACGACCAAGACTGCGATATTTACTTGCAAAAAAGAACAACTCCCCAAACAGAAATTGATAATTTAATTTGCTATCCCAATCCATCTAATAAATTAATAACTGTTCTAAAACCTACCCATTTAATACAAGGGGAATTAAAAATTTACAATACTATTGGCAAGATCATTATCACTCAAATAGTAAATAGTGATATTACTATTCATACAGAAAATTGGCAACAAGGAATTTATTATTTATATTTGACAGATGGTTCACTAATCTTTAGCACTAAAATTGAGATTAAAAAGTAAAACATATATATTTAATTTATTATTCAGTTTTGTAGGGGGGGTAATTGCCCCCTTAGGTGCTTTGGCACAAGTAAAACATTATAATTCGGTTTGCAACCTAAAAGATTATAATTATACAAACTCTCTTTCTTTTTATAATTTTAACAAAAAACTGATAACAACCTATACCTACAAAATAGATACATTAGAATCTAAAATGCCAAATTATAGTCAGTTCTGTGACAGCTTTGGTACTCCAATTTTAACAAGGGTTGAGAACACTTACTATGATAAAATGGCTAAAAGAATACCCATCTATTTTTCACCTAAGGAAAACGAAATTATGTATTCAGGTTTTTTGACGAATAAATCAAAATTCGTCTATGCCTTGCTGGCAAAATTTTACAGACCTATGGTTGAATATATTCATCCCGGTTCTATAAACATTATTAAGTTTAATCAAAACTCGGAAGTATTAGATACCATAATCATTAAGGACGATATGTATAATTGGGGTCAACTATATATTGAGTACTCTCCAACCTGCAATTTTAATTATATACTAACCTCTGATATTATTGACAAAAAATTTAGAATAAAGGCTTATAAGGTTGATAGTGCTTTTAACAGGAATCCAGCCATAATTTATACCAGTGAATATGTTAACTTTATAACTGCAATTTCACCAAAGGGCAATATTATTGCTTTATGTGACAGAAAGGAATCTGACCGCATCAAAAAACAATATTCAAAGTTTTATCATTTTAATAGTCAGAAATTAAAAATAGGGGCAAGCAATCCATTTTTTTGTTTGCAAACTGAAAATAACAGCTTTTGCTTTTCTGCCGATGGGCAGTTTCTTTTTAACATAAGCCACGATTCGGTAATTCAATATTCGTTCAGATACCTTCAATGGGACTCTATTTTGAAATCAAAAAAATTAATTGGGATTTTAGAAAAAGGTTCATTAGGTTATAATCATTTTACGCAATTTGCACTTTTTCCTGACGAAAATTTTTATATCCGCACTTATTATGGAAAAGATTATACCTTAATTAAAGAAAGCGATACAGTATATAAACTATCACTAAGTAAACTATTTCCATCTTTCGGTGAATTCAGAAGCATCACAAACACCGCCCTTTACCATCCCCATTTTAGGATAGAAACAAAAGATACGGTTTGTATAAATGAAACACTAACTTTAAAAACAAACCATATAGATAGCTTTGCTACCTATCATTGGGTTGTAAAGGATGAAACGGGTAGAGTCATGCTCAATTCGTATGCTATATCACCCGATTTTAAACCAAGTATTGCGGGGAGGTATTTTGTTCAGCTTATATACAGGTGGCGATGCAACTCCATGGATTCAGCCCTTAAAGTAATCTATGTTGCTCCTCCTTTGCAAATTGAAAAAATCAAAGATTCGTTATTATGTTACAATGAAATTTATGAAATAATAATTGACGCAAAATTTAAAAATGTAAACTGGAGTAATGGTGCAAAGGGAAACAAACTTAACGTAAGCAATCAAGGTTTTTACTCGGTAAGCTATACAGATGGTTGCCAAATATATAATGATACATTTACAGTAAGTGTAATTAATGAACTAAAATCACAGGTAAACTATCCTCATGTTGTTTTGTGTAATGAAAATGAAGCCTTTTCCACAGCATTTACCTTACCTGCTTATTCAAGCTACAAATGGAGTGATGGGCATCGTTCATTAAATAGGGTTATAAGTATTCCGGGAAATTATGAAGTCAAATTTTACAATAAATGTCAATCCATGGGTGAAATGTTTGAGGTGTTATATTCCGAAAAGAAAACAGAGTTATTTATTCCTAACGCCATTACCCCAAATGGCGACCAAATAAATGAAAACTGGGAAATAAATGACCCATCTAATATTAAGGAAATAGAATGGATTATTTTTAACAGATGGGGAGAGAAAATAGATCAAGGAAAAAATACAAGTTTTCAATTAAATAAAATTATTAATATCAATACTCAAACTCAAGGCATCTATTATTATCAATTTATAATCACGTTTCAATGCAACAGCATCCGCAAAACTTACAACGGAATATTCCAAATAGTAAATTGAAGCATATACTGGTATCTATATAGCTATTGAAAACTTAATCCTCGGATGCGGGTCATAATCTTTTACCACTAAATCCTCAAAGTCAAAACCGAAAATAGATGTTTTCTCAGGGTTTAATTCCATAACAGTTAAGGGAAAACCTTTGTTTGCTGCTTAGTTGCAATACTCCATGTTCTTTACCTCAGATTATGCATTATAATAGTAAAAAGGGCTATTATTAATACTCACAATATCAAATAATCTGTCCGGTCATTTACGTTTTACATCAATTGCAGTTATTTTCAAAATAGTTTTTCTATCATGTTTTTTATCCAACATCCTAATGCATAGCATTTAAATCTTAAAGTACTCAAAGTCGCTTGAGACTTATTTCAAAAAACTCTTAACCCTAATAAACTCATCATGGTTATGCTATCATTATTGAATTAAATGAAGTTTATTTAGCTTTTAAATTGTCAATAAACTATTTTTTAGTCGGAATAGGTATTCTGTTTTTCTTTTCATAATTAGTTTGTGGAAGAATCTTTTATTTGTTCTTTGCGATAGAGCCTGCTTTTATTCAAATATTTCTTTTAATACTTTGTACAATCGCAAATATTCTGAATTACTAAACCTACCTGCTCCTATCCAAATACTCTATCAAATATATTGAATTTTTTTAATTTGAATTGTAAGCCCACTTAATGTACATTGAGCCCCAAGTAAAACCTCCGCCAAAAGTTGAAACTATAAGATTATCTCCTTTTTTCAATTCGTTTTCAAAATTCCAAAGCAATAGAGGCAAAGTACCATTAGTAGTATTTCCGTATTTCTGAATATTCATTAATACTTTTTCAGAACTTACTCCCATCCTGTCTGCTGTTGCATCAATAATACGTTTGTTTGCCTGATGAGCTACAAGAAAATTAACATCGTTGGCTGTAAGGTTATTTCTTTTCATTATTTCGTGGCTCACTTCTGCCATATTTGTTACAGCAAATTTAAACACGGTTTTA
The DNA here is from genome assembly GCA_020849295.1 of Bacteroidia bacterium. Taxonomy (GTDB): domain Bacteria; phylum Bacteroidota; class Bacteroidia; order NS11-12g; family UBA9320; genus JABWCE01. The sequence continues at coordinate 46,982 of JADLGN010000015.1, read as the reverse complement.
CCTTCCTGATAAACGTAATGTTCGCGGTTATCAATTGTTTGGTGAGTAGGTGGTTTTAATGAACCTCCAGCTTTTTGATGAAGAAATTCTCTACCTGCACCATCTACCCTTAGTATTCCATCTATCACGCCAAGTCCTTCTGTATTTGGCTCTAAAAGTACAGCACCACAACCATCACCAAATATTATACAAGTATTTCTGTCTTTATAATCTATAATGGCTGACATTTTATCGCCACCAATTACTATTACTTTTTTGTATTTTCCTGATTCAATAAACTTAGAACCCGTTTCAAGCCCGAATAAAAACCCTGAACAAGCAGCAGATAAATCATAGCCCCAAGCATTTTTCATACCTGTCAAATCGCAAACTATATTGGAAGTTGCCGGAAATACAAGATCGCCGGTTACTGTGCAGCAAATTACAAGTTCAATTTCCAAAGCACTAATACCTCTTTTTTTCAAAAGCATTTCTACAGCTTTGGTAGCCATATATGACATTCCCTTTCCTTCTTCGAGAATTCTTCTTTCTTCAATACCTGTACGGGTTTTTATCCACTCATCTGTAGTTTCTACCATTGTTTCCAAATCTTTGTTTGTTAATATTTTTTCGGGAACATAGCCACCTACAGCAGTAATTGCAGCCTGAATTTTAGACATTATAATTTTATTATTAAAAAATTTAAGTTGGCAAATTTAGTTGATTGAATAAAATATTGAGAAATATTTTTTTCAAATTACAATTGAGCTTTTATACTGTCAATCAGATTAGACTCAACAATTTCGCGGGTTAGTTTAAGCATATTTACAAAAGTTTTTGCTTTTGAAATTCCATGACCTATCATAACAGGTTTATTTACACCAAGAATAGGCGAACCTCCATAATTTTCAAAATTAAACTGATTCAGGTAATCGTCTTTAATTCCACGTTTCATTAAGCTGTAAAACATGCTTTCACATGCCTTTAATACAACATTACCTGTAAAGCCGTCGCATACTATTACATTTGCTTTGTCAGTAAACAAATCTCGTCCTTCAACATTTCCAATAAAGTTAATAAATCTGTCATCTTCAAGTAATGGATATGTAGCCTGAGTTAAAATATTTCCTTTTTCTTTTTCTTCACCAATGCTTAATAATCCTACTTTTGGGTTTTCTATTCCCATAATCAGGTTTGCATAAATAGAACCAATATTAGCAAATTGTACAAGCATATCAGGTTTTACATCAGCATTTGCCCCAACATCAAGCATTAAGCCATGTTTGCCTGATAAACGAGGTAAAATGGTAGAAATTGCTGGTCTGAAAATACCTTCAATTGTTTTTACTGTATAAAGCGAACCAACCATCATAGCTCCGGTATTGCCTGCACTGGCAAATCCATCAATATGACCTTCCATAAGCATTTTTAATCCAACCATAATACTCGAATTTCTTTTTTGTGAAATTGCTTTGGTTGGATGTTCTCCCATCATTATAGTGTCGGGAGCATGAATAATTTCGAATGTTTTTGAAATTCCTTGTTCTGAAAGTGTGTGATCAATTTCAGGTTTATTGCCAATAAGTACAATATCAACATCGGCAAACTCGGCAAGTACCGAAGTTTTAAATGCTCCTTTAACAGATTCAAACGGTGTGTGGTCACCGCCCATTGCATCTAACCCTATACGGATATTAGCCATTAATTACTTCTCTCTTTATTTAAAAAAAAATTGAAAAATTATTTCTTTTTTGGTTCAAGAACCTGTACTCCTCTGTACATACCTGTTTCCATATTTACTCTATGAAACAATGAAATATCTCCTGATTTAGGATCTTTGTACAATTGTTTAAATTCAAGAACGTCGTGAGTTCTTCTTTTATCTCTTCTTGTTTTCGAAATTTTTCGCTTTGGATGTGCCATAATTTTTTAATTATATTATCTATTTAAGTTATCCTTTATTGAATTTGTTGTTATTTTTTTTTCATCATTATCATCATTGTTATTCGAAATATATTTTAACATTTGAGGATTACAACTTTTAGGGGTTAATGAATTTTTTTCACAACTTTTTACCATGGGAACAGTTGTGCAAATTATTTCGTAAATATTGTCGTAAACATTTATTTTAAAAATACTATCGTCAATATACACAAATTCATCATCACTTTGTTTCGGAGTTTCAGTAATTTTATAAAAAATTGTTTCTTCTCCTTCAATAAGCATTTCAATATCATCAAGGCATATATCGCATTGTGTACTAATTGTACCTTTAACTGAAAACTTAAAGCTAAATAATCCTTCCTTTTTAAATATATTTAAAAGAACGCTAATGTTGCCATCTGAAATAAGTGAATTTGCTTTAAGACTGAAAAAATTTCTATCAATATTGAAATTTACCTCACTGTGTCCTGATTTAATTTTGGCAATTTCTATATTATAATCCTTCAGCATTTCCACAATTCTTCAAACAGGGGTGCAAAAGTATTATATTTTATTAAAATTAAAAATAAAAAAATAGAACTGCCTGTTTCTGTCATTAAAAAAACTATTATACAATTTTTGTATTATGGTGTAAAATATGTAAACAATTTGATTTTATAAAATGTATTTATCAAATTAATTTTACATCGGTTTCTGTTATACTGTAATTACAATGCAAAATCATATTTTAAAATTTCTAATTCGCGGTGAAGACCAAACACTTGACTTTAAACAGGAAATTTCAAATGCAAGAAAAATTGCTAAAACAATATCAGCATTTGCAAACCAACAGGGAGGTACACTTTTGATAGGTATTCGCGACAATAAAACTGTTGCAGGAATACGAACCGAAGATGAGAAATACATGCTTGATATGGCTGCTAAACTATATTGTATGCCGGAAGTAGATATTGAAATTGAAGAATGGGAAATTGATGGAAAAATAATAATTGAATGTAAAGTACACGAAAGCAACAAGAAACCTGTATATGCTAAGGGCGATGACGATAAATGGATGGTTTACATTAGGGTAAATGATAAAACTTTGCTTGCAAGTAAAATTGTTGTAGATGTATTTAAGAAAAACTCAAATAAAAGAGGTACTTTGATAAAATACTCTGATGAAGAAAAAAAACTTCTCAGCTACCTTTCAGAAAATGACAGCATAACATTAAATCAATATCGAAAATTACAAAATCTTAGCAAATACAAGGCTTCAAAAATAATTGTAAATTTAATTTCGACAGGTATTTTAAAAAGCAATACTACCGAAGAGTCAGAGTTTTTTTCGCTTAAATGATTTTAAATTTTAAGAGAAAACTAAAGCAATAAATACTTAACTTTGCAAACTCTTATTTTACTAATGAGTGATTCTATAAAGCACGAATGCGGAGTTGCCTATATTAGGCTTAAAAAACCGCTTGAATTTTATCAGCAGAAATACGGCACAGTACTTTACGGGTTAAAAAAACTGCAACTTTTAATGGCAAAACAACTTAACCGAGGACAAGATGGAGCAGGAGTAGCTGCAATTAAACTTGACCCTAAATACGGACAAAGATATATTGCACGAAAAAGAAGTGTTAACAAAAACTCAGTTGCAGATATTTTTAATGATATAAAACTAAAATATGATACTCTTGATCAATCAAAAACTTCAGATATAGATTGGCTTAAAGAAAATTTTCCATATTCAGGTGAAATTTTACTCGGGCACTTGAGATACGGAACACATGGAGGAAATTCAATTGAAAATATTCATCCCTTTTTAAGACAAAATAACTGGATGAGTCGTAACCTTGTACTTGCAGGCAATTACAACATGACCAATGTTGACGAGCTTTTTAATCACCTTATTGAATTAGGTCAACATCCTAAAGAAAAATCAGACAATGTTACTATGCTTGAAAAAATAGGTCATTTTATAGATGAAGAAAATGATGTATTATTCAGAAAATATAGAGATATGGGGTTTTCGCATATTCAAATTACTGAGAAAATAAAAGAAGAACTTGATTTGGTAGCAGTACTGAAACGCTCATTTAAAAACATTGACGGCGGATATAATATGGTAGGAATGCTTGGGCATGGCGATACTTTTATTATTAGAGATCCAGCCGGTATAAGACCTTCTTTTTATAGTGAAGACGATGAAATAATTGTAGCTGCAAGCGAACGTCCTGCTATTCAAACAGCATTTAACATTAAAAGAATAGATATAAAAGAGCTTCAGCCGGGCAATGCTTTGATTATAAAACGAAATGGAGTACTTAGTGAAGTAAACATTATACCTGCTGTAGAGAAAAAAAGTTGTTCATTTGAGAGAATATATTTTTCAAGAGCAAGTGATGCTGATATTTACAAAGAAAGAAAAGAATTAGGAAATTTACTTAGCAATGAAGTAATAGATAAAATTAATTACGATTTTGAAAATACTATTTTTTCATTTATTCCAAACTCCGCTTCTACTGCATTTTATGGCTTAATGGAGGGTGTAAATAATTTTCTTAACGAATGGAAACTTAAAGAAATTGAGAAACTTGGCAATAACGCAACTACATCTGATTTAAGAAAAATTATAAATATTATTATAAGAAAAGAAAATATATTAATAAAAGATGCCAAAATGCGTACTTTTATATCGCAGGCAAAAGACCGCGAAGAACTTGTAGGCGAGGCATACGATGTAACTTATGGGCTTGTAAAAAACACAAAAGACACAATTGTAGTAATTGACGATTCTGTTGTGAGAGGAACAACTCTCAAATCAAGTATCATTAGTATTTTAGATCGCCTACACCCCAAACACGTTCTTGTAGTTTCGTCAGCACCGATGATTAAATACCCCGATTGCTACGGAATTGACATGAGCCGTTTTAATGAATTTGTTGCATATAATGCTTTGATTAATCTTATTGAAAAAAATAATCTTAAAGCGAAATTAAAAGAAGCTTACGAAGAATGTAAACGTCAGTTACTATTGCCAAACAATGAAGTTCGCAATGTAGTACAAGATTTGTATGCCTTGTTTGATGACAATTGTCTTATTGATGAAATTAGAAATATTATTACTCCAGAAAACAATGAAGCCACTGTAGATATTATATTTCAGAAAGTAGAAAATCTACACAAAGCTTGCCCAAATCACAAAGGCGATTGGTATTTTACAGGTAATTACCCTACGTCAGGAGGTACTAAAGTAGCACTTAGATCTTTTGTTTATGCTTACGAAGGAAGAATTGAAAGAGCATATTGAATAAAACTAATTGTCTTTCTCATAAGGGAAAAAAACAAAATTTGCTGAGGTTTCGTATATCAAAAAAATACAAATATATTCTGACGGCTTTTTGTAATTTGCTTTAAAAAAAGCTGTTTTATCATTTTCAATTATATTTTTTTCGGTAAATTCTTCGTATGTAGATGCACTGATACTCCAGGTTGTAGCAAGTTCGCTATTTCTTAATATAAGTTCGCCAATAGGAATTTCTTCTTTGTGAGCAATAAATATGGGGTATTCAGAAACTTTTTCATTTAATATATCTTCACTTACCTCTCTTATTGATTGTTTGTAAAATTCAATATCAGTTTTCAGACTATTTAGGTTTTTTTCAAGTGCTGGATTCATTTTTTACGATATAATATTTATTTCTTTTTTGTTTACAAACTTACCTATTTTATAAATTGAAATACTCCTTTTTTTGCATAGTATTTCAAAATCTGATTCTCTGTTTGAATCAACCGAAATCATTAATCCTCCATTAGTTTGAGGGTCATTTAAAACTTCAATTAAATTTTCAGGTATATTTTTTACAATTTTTTTTACATTTTCCCAGTTCAATGCAGTATTGCCGGGTATAATTTTTTGTTCTATATATTCCCATATTTCTGCAATAACAGGGATTTTTTCTGAGTATAATTCAGCCCCTATTCCTGCACCTTTGCACATTTCTGTTAAATGACCGAGTAAGCCAAAACCAGTAATATCAGTCATAGAGTTAACATACTTAAGTTTACCGATAATTTGACCTTCAGTATTTGCTTTTGTAGTATTTTCTATCAGTATTTTCAATCCTTGCTTATTTAGTTTCTCCTTTTTAAGTGCAGAAGCAAGAATTCCAACCCCAAGCGGTTTGGTTATATATATTACATCGTTTGGCTTTGCATTACTATTAGTTTTAAGATTTTTTTCAGAACATGTTCCTGTTACAGACAAGCCAAAAATTGGCTCGCTTGTTTTAATACTATGACCGCCGGCAAGTGGAATATTTACTTTCTCACAAACATCAACAGCACCTTTAAGTATTGAATTGGCTACTGAAGCAGGCAGCTTATCTATCGGAAAACCAAGAATTGCATTAGCCATAAGCGGCTTTGCTCCCATAGCATAAATGTCGCTTATTGCATTTGCAGCAGCAATTTTTCCAAAAGTATATGGATCATCTACTATCGGCATAAAAAAATCTGTTGTTTGTATTAATAATTTGCCTCTGCCTAAATTAAATACTGAAGCATCATCAGAAGTTTTGTTCCCTACAATTAACCCCCGAAACTCGTTTTGAGTTTTAATTCCGCTAATTATTTTGTCTAATTCAATTGGATTTATTTTGCACCCACACCCTCCGCCAGTACTGTATTGAGTGAGTTTAACTGATTTTTTCATTTGCTGTTTCAATTAGCTTTTGTGTTATGTCAGATATACTTTCTTCTTCAAATGACGTTTCAAATATTTGGTCAGTATTTTTATTTTGCAAACCATATTTATATGTTTTATCATAATATTTGAGTGCTAAAGCAGCTGCATCTTTTAGTTTATCATTTGCAACAAATTCTATGGCTGCCTGTACATGCTGTCCCCCAAGTTTCTTATTTATTTTTTTAAACGATTCAACAATTTCCATTTTATCATATTTGCCATATACTTTTACAAGATTATTCAATCTCCTTTCAAATGGAATATTGAGCACAATTATATTTGCCTTACGATAATTGCTGTAAAATTCATACGGTATAACTACAGTCCCTATTTTCTGGCTTTCGTCTTCTATCCAAATCCTCTTTTGTTTATTCAATTTTGATAAATTTAAATACAAATTATTTGCAAATTGTTCTGTACTCGGTTGTGGCATTTCACCTATACTTCCAAAGGCAGAACCTTTGTGATTAGCAAGTTTTTCTAAGTTGATAGTTTGTTCACCTTTCAACGCTAACTCATTAATAATTTCAGTTTTTCCACTTCCTGTCATACCGCCAAGTACAACAAATTTCCATGGCAGTTTAAATTCTTCAATAATTAAATTTCTGTATGCTTTGTATCCGCCTTGAAGTACAAAACACTCAATTCCCATAATTTCGAAAAGTTGAATCATGCTTTTGCTTCTCATTCCTCCACGCCAACAATATACAAACAATGCCTTCCCTCCTGAAATTTTTATTGCATTTTCAGCAATATGTTTCATTTTTTTTCCTATAATTTCGAGTCCAGCAAGAATAGCATCTTGTTTCCCTATTTGCTTATATAATGTACCCACTATTTTTCGTTCTTCATCAGAAAACATAGGCAACGATACCGACTTAGGAATATGACCTAAAGCAAACTCAGATGGTGAGCGTACATCTATAATTATACCGTTTAATGACTCACTTAAAAATTGTAATGGATTTAAAATTTGCAATTTTTATAAAACTATATTACTTAAATAAAGATTTGCGACTTCGGCGGGAATTGAACCCACACCTTGAGAATCGGAATCTCAAATTCTATCCGTTAAACTACGAAGTCTATTATTTTGTGCAAAGTTAATTTAAAATAAAATAAATGGTTTTTATAAATTTGTTATAATAAAATATAAAACTATGCCTGCATTTCCAAAACCCGATATTAACCTTAAATTTGATGTAACTACTGAAATAAAAAATCTTATTAATTACAAAAACACCAAACCCGGAAGGCTTATAGCAAAAAGTACTGCAAAAAATTTAATTATTGCTACTTGGAATATTGCTAATCTCGGAGTGCAAAAAAGAGAAAAAAGTCATTATAATATTATTGCAGAAATAATTTCGTGGTTTGATATAGTAGCTCTTCAAGAAGTGAACGACAATACAAAAGGGCTTATGGAAATTTTAAAATGTTCAGACAAAAAATATAAAGTAATTTTTACCGATCCATCAGGAAACAACGAAAGAATGGCATTTATATACAATAGTCAAAAAATAGAAACTAAAGAAAAAATGGGCGAGATATCTATTGCCGCCGAAGATTTAAAAAACATTAAATTACCCGGTATAGATTATATTTTTACAGGATTTAGTCGTAGCCCTTTTTTAGCTACCTTCCAATTTAAAAAATTTGTTTTTGCTCTTGCAAATGTTCACTTATATTTTGGTGATGAAAGTGAAAAAACATCAATACAACGGCGAAGTTTAGAAACTTTTGCAGTTGCTCGCTGGGCAGATTTAAGACGAAAAAGCAAATATACATTTACTGAAAACATTATTGCTCTTGGTGATTTTAATTTGCCTAAGGTAGAAAAAGGAGACCCTATTTATGACGCATTGGTATCAAGAGGTTTTGAGTTGCCTGAACATGCAAGTCAGATTTTTTCTAATATCTCAAACGATAAAAATTACGATCAGGTAGCTTTTATGCCTGGTATAAAAAAACTTATTAGTTCTGCGGGTGTATTTGATTTTGACGGAGCTTTGTTTTCTTCAATATGGGACACAAATAAACCAAATATATTGAGAAACTACTTGAGATATTACATTTCTGACCACCGCCCAAGATGGTATGAACTTGTAATTTAAAAAAAATAGCTGTGGTCTCACCGGGAATCGAACCCAGATCAAAAGTTTAGGAAACTTCTATTCTATCCATTGAACTATGAGACCTGAATAAGAAAATAATCTCTTTATTTATTGGAAATCAATTTTGATAAACTGTATTTTCCGGCTCCGGCAATAAAAATGTAAATAAATCCTATTGCAAAAAGAAGCGAATGTTCTTTGTCAGAAAGCGGGTCATTGTAGTGTGCTCCAAAAGCTGCCACAAACATTCCTATTGCTGAAACAGAAGCCGCAAGCCTTGTTTGATATCCTACAATTACAAACAAAGGAGCTACAAACTCACCAATTATGCAAAGTATTAATGATATTTTTGGTCCCAGATACATAAAGTTATAAAACTTTATTTCTTCTCCTGATAGCAATTTTTCCAACTTTGGATAACCGTGTGTAATCATCAGCAATGCCAATGAAACTCTTAATAACAACAACAACCAGTCGTTCAAGTTATAATTATCAATAAATGTATTTTTCATTTTCCAAAGATATGAATTTTATCTAACTGTAGCACCATTCATTGCTTTATCTGTCGAACTTACAAACACAAGTTTTCCTTCATTATTTTCTGTCATCAAAATCATTCCTTTGCTTTCAATTCCTTTAATTTTTCGTGGTTCAAGATTAGCAAGTAAACATACTTGTTTGCCAATAATTTCTTCAGGGAGGTAACAATGGGATATACCACTTACTACTGTTCTTATATCTACTCCTGTATCTAGTTTTAGTTTCATAAGTTTGTCAGTATTTTCTACTTTTTCGGCTTCAATAATTGTAGCTATTCTTATATCGTTTTTTATAAAATCGTCAAAACTTATATTTGGTTTAATTTCGTTATTTGTTTCTGCTTTTTCTTTTACAACATCAACTATTTTTACATTTGATTTTTGTTTTAATTTTTCTATTTGCAAATCAATTTGTGAGTCTTCAATTTTTTCGAAAAGCAAAACAGGACTTCCTAATTGAGTGCCGCTTTTAATGCTTTGTTTTGATGGAGTATTTAATAAGTCAAAAATTTTATTTGCTGTAAATGGCAAAAAAGGCAAAGCCGATTCGGCAAAGCCGTGTGTAATTAACAAACATGTATGAAGTATTTCACCTACACGTTTTTCATCTGTTTTTATTAGGTGCCAAGGTTCGTTGTCGGTAATATATTTATTTCCTGCTCTTATTATATTAATAAGTTCTGATTGTGCTTCGCGAAACTTGAATTCTCCAATTAACTTGGATATTTCAATTTGATTTTTTTTAATTTCGGTTAATATTATTTTATCACTTGCATTTGAAATATCGTAATGTACAATTATTCCTTTAAAATACTTATGCGATAAAACTAAAACGCGGTTTACAAAATTTCCTACAATAGAGCAAAGTTCATTATTTACTCTTGCCTGAAAGTCTTTCCAAGTAAAATCAGAATCTTTTGTTTCAGGAGCAATTGAAGTAAGTACATATCTTAGTTCATCTTGTTTGCCTTTAAAATCTTCAAGATATTCATTAAGCCAAATTGCATGGTTACGGCTTGTGCTTAGTTTTTCGCCTTCAAGGTTCAAAAATTCGTTGGCAGGAACTTGTGATGGCAATATTAAATCTCCATGGCTATGTAACATTGCAGGAAAAATTATACAATGAAATACAATATTATCCTTTCCTATAAAATGTACAAGTTGAGTTTCAGGGTCTTTCCAGTATTTTTCCCATGTATCTGGCAAAAGTTCTTTAGTTGCCGATATATACCCTATAGGAGCATCAAACCACACATATAAAACTTTGTTTTGAGCTTTGGGTAATGGTACTTTTACTCCCCAATCGAGGTCGCGTGTCATTGCTCTTGCTTGTAATCCTTCATTAAGCCAACTCTTGCACTGCCCTATCACATTGGGTTTCCAATCTTTTTTCGAATTAATATACTCATTCAAAAATTCATTTTGAATTTTGTCTAAAGGTAAAAACCAGTTTTTTGTTTTCTTCAAAATCGGAGGTTTTCCGCTTAGTGCCGAAATCGGATTTATCAATTCATCAGGACTAAGTGATGAGCCGCATTTTTCACATTGGTCGCCATAAGCTCTGTTATTATTGCATTTTGGGCAAGTCCCTGTTATGTACCTATCGGCAAGAAATTGATTTTCCTGCTCATCATAATATTGTTCGGTTTCTTTCTCTGTAAAAATTCCTTTTTCGTTTAGTTTGGTAAAAAAATCTGATGATGTTTGATGGTGTATTTTATTTGAAGTGCGTGAAAAAATATCGAAACTAATACCAAATTCAGCAAATGAATTATTTATAATTTTATAATATCTGTCAACTATTTCTTGGGGTGTTTTGTTTTCGTTTTTTGCCTTTATTGTAATTGGAACACCATGTTCGTCTGTGCCACAAATAAAAATTACATCTTTGCCAATACTCCTTAGCCATCGCACATATATATCTGCTGGCAAATATGCGCCGGCTAAATGACCTATGTGAATTGGTCCGTTTGCGTATGGCAATGCTGAGGTGATTAAGTATCTTTGGGCTTCTTTCATCTTTTGGCAAAATTAATTTTTAATTAGCAAATTTGAATTTATTATTAAATCTAATTTGTTTTTGGCTTTTTAATATTCACTTATTTTTTAATTTAGAATAAAAAGCCACCTCAGAAATATGAGATGGCTTAAAAAAATAAAAAATAAATGTTTTTGTTAACTAAAAAGGCAAAATTTCTTCTTCACCAACTTTGTTGTTTTCTGATGTTTGTTTTGCTTTTGGTGAGCCAGCAAGCAAAAATTTGTTTACAATTATTTCTGTAATATATTTTTTACTGTCGTCTTTTGCATCATAACTGCGGTTGGTTATACGACCTTCAATAATTAATTTTTCACCTTTCTTTACATACTTTTCAATTGTGTCAGCTTGTTTTCCCCAAACAACAAGGTTGTGCCAAGTGGTTTCTTCTGTCATTTCACCTTTGTTGTCTTTAAATTTTTCGGTAGTTGCAAGCGAAAATTTTGCCAATTTGTTTCCATTTTCGAAAGTTTTGATTTCGGGATCTTGTCCTACATTGCCATAAAGGCGAACTGAATTGCGTAATGTGTTCATGATTTTACTTTTTTTTAAATTGTTTAATTTTTTTTATCACCAATCTTTTATTATTGAAAGGCTGACGCAAAGATTATACTGGGGATTTATACTATTCGGTTAAAAAATAATTATAACCTTTTATAACTAATTATTGTCGTTTGTTGTCGGATAAATTATTTTGATTATTTTTGATGTATTATTCAAATCTCTTATGGAAACCCGTTATTGCCCAGATTGTAATTCGAAAATTACCGGTCGTTCTGATAAAAAATTTTGCAGCGATGCTTGCAGAAACAATTACAACAATCGCCAAAACAGTGATATTACTGCTTTAGTAAGAAATGTAAATAATATACTTAAAAAAAACCGCAGAATACTACAAAGCCTTATCACTAATGAAGAAGGTAAAGCAAATGTTCATTCAAAAAAACTTACCTCGCAAGGATTTAACTTTGATTATTACACTAATATAATAAATACTAAAACCGGCAATACTTACTTTTTTTGCTATGAATACGGTTATCGCATGCTTGAAGACAATTATTATCTTATTGTAAAAAGACAAGATCATATTTAAATATTTAAATATTTTATTATACTTTTGTCATTCAATCTTTTAAAAAAAATATCACTAATGAAAAAATCCTTATTACTTACTATCTTTCTTTTGATTTGGTCATTTGCATTTTGCAAACCTGTAAATATTGAAACTGCCAAAAATGTCGGCAAAAATTTTCTTATTACAAACAGCCAAAGTGTATTTTATAAAAAATCAATAACCCTCAATCTTATTTATACAAGTACTTCGGCAGAAATAAACAATAATAAATTAATTGAAAATTACTTTTATATTTTTAATACATCAGACAATAAAGGTTTTGTAATAATAGCTGCAGATGATGTTATTTCTCCGGTTTTAGGTTATTCTGACCAAAATAATTTTAACAAAGAAAACATTCCTGCAAATTTTTTAAAGTGGATGGAGGGATACAAAGAAGAAATTAGATATATTATTACTAAAAAATTAAATTCAACAGCAGAAATTGCAAGCCAATGGAGTGACCTGATAAAAGGAAATGAAAAGAAAATTTTATTTAAAAAAGCAAGTGTAAGCCCATTGATTAGCACAAGATGGGATCAGTCTCCCTATTACAATGCACTTTGCCCTTATGATTATAGTGCCAGCGACAGAACTGTAACAGGTTGTGTCGCAACGGCTATGGCTCAAATAATGAAATTTTGGAATTATCCAAAGACAGGTTCCGGATTTCATTCATACAATCATTCAAAATACGGAACTCTTTCAGCAAGTTTTGGAACTACAACATACGATTGGACTTCAATGCCCAACAGAGTTACTTCGTCAAACAGTGCAGTAGCTACATTAATGTATCATTGTGGTGTAAGTGTTGATATAAATTATGGAGTAGCTGCCAACGGCGGAAGCGGAGCATATACACAAGATGTGGCAGATGCACTAAAAGAATATTTTGGCTATGCATCATCAACCGAAGCAAAATTTAGAGAAGATTATACCGAGTCGCAATGGATTTCGCTAATGAAAGCAGAACTTGATGCAGGCAGACCAATAGAATACGCAGGTTCAGGGACAAATGGCGGTCATGCATTTGTATGTGACGGATACGATAACAGCAATTATTTTCACATGAACTGGGGCTGGGATGGAGCATCAGACGGTTATTTTAAACTAAGTGCATTAAATCCGGGAAGTCTTGGCACTGGCGGTGGTTCTGGTGGTTTTAATTCATATCAAAAAGCTATAATTGGCATTAAACCACCTTCAGGCAATGTTAAGGCTGATTTACTAATATCTTCTGATGTTTACGCAAATTATTCATCAGTAAATTATGGAAGTACTTTTTCTGTTTTTACAAATATAACCAACAAATCAAGCAATACCTTTTATGGAACATATTGCGCAGCTCTTTTTGATGAAAACGAAAAATTTGTTGATTATGTTGATTCATTAGTAGAAAAAGCCGGATTACCTTACAATTATACTTATACAAACAATCTTGAATTTAAATATAAAGGCTCATATACTTTGCTTCCGGGCACATATAATATCTATATTTTTTACAAGCCGGTAAATGGCAAATGGACTCAAATTTATTCAAATGGTTCTTACGATGAATACACTACAATAAAAATAAAATATTCAAGTGATATTGAAGTTTATTCGGATATGGTATTATCACCAAGCACTTTTGAAAAAGGCAAATCTGCATCTGCAAATATTAATATTGCAAATAACGGCAGTAATACGTTTTATGGGCAATATCAACTATGTTTATACAACTTAGACGGGTCTTTTGCCGAGTCTATTAGTACCTATACCGAAAGCAGTGGTTTGCCATCGAAATATTCATATAAATCTCCTTATGTTAAATTCCAAACATCTTCTATAACATCAGAACCTGGCACATATCTTCTTGCTTTAATTTATAAACCAAATTCAAGCTCACAATGGATTCTTGCAGGTTCTTCATTTTTCAAAAATCCAATTTTAGTAACTGTATCTGAGCCACCACTTAGTCCGGATGTATATGAAGTGAACGACATAAAAAGTCAATCTTATAGCTTGCCGGTAACTTTTTCGGGCAATACAAGTTTTGTAAAAACCAATGGTTCTAATTGTCATAAAGGGAATGATTACGATTATTACAGAATAAATCTTAACACAGGTTATAATTATAAAATAGATGCAAGATTGCAAGACCTTTCAAACAGCAACGATGGTAAAAATTATAGCCTCGACGCTGTGTTTTCATACTCTACAGATGGTATAAACTGGTCAGAAGCTCTTGATGTATCTCTTTCAGATTATATATATGTTAATGGTGAATCTACAATTTACTTTTTGGTGTCTCCTTACTTTACAGGAGAAACCGGGAACTACCAACTTGATATGGAAATTGTAAGAACTCAAAGTGGTGATGTAAAAAATTTAAATGAATTATCAGATTTGGTAAAAATTTACCCAAATCCTGCTCAAAACTTAGTTAATATTAATTTGCAAAATTTAAAATTATTGAAAAACGAAATATTAATTGAAGATATTAGTGGACGAGTTTTAAAATATGATGTCAGTGATTTAAAATCAACTTATAACTTAAATATATCGTCGCTCAATGCCGGAATGTATTTTATAAAAGTAGAAACTGACAGAGGTTTGATAAGTAAAAAGCTAATAGTTTATTGATGAAATATTTTGTATTTATTGTTTCATTCGTTGTGGTTTCATGTGCATCTGTAAATTTTAAACCCGAATTTTATCCGGGACCACATTCTGTTGTTTATAAAACTAAAGCAGATTATTTTAAGAATGTTCCGGTAATTTTAGATGAACCTAAAAATATGATTATTACATATCCTGCAAAAGAAGACATAAAAAGAGGCGATAAATATCAATACCCACAAAGATTAAAAGGCGGATGGTTGCTTGATACAAGAGGCATAAATAAGAATGTTGCTTTTATAAAATTAACTTACGAAGAATATTATAATCTTGCAGAAATTCCATCGCCCGACCAATTATTTAATATGATAATTGATAAAGATCCACTTGTAGAAATGTGTGATTGCGGAAATAAAAAGGTTTTTAAAAATGAGATAAAGCAATTAAATACTTTGATTAAAAAATCTAAAATTAAGGAAAAGTGTAAAAACTTGATGAAATAGGTATTTTCATAGATTTATAATTAAAAAAATTTTTAATTTCAATTTCAATCTAAGATGAATAAGACTAATTTTTGCTTACATAGAACTGTATCTCGCAGTAAGATTTTCAATCATATCTTTTACCATACCGTCTAAATCGTAATCATTTTGCCATCCCCAGTCTTGTCTGGCATCAAAATCATCAATACTGCCAGGCCACGATTCAGCTATTGCCTGTCTTTGGTCGGGGTTATACGATATTTCAAAATCAGGTATATGATTTTTTATTTTTTGGGCGAGTATTGAAGGTGAAAAACTAAATCCAGACAAATTGTAAGACGAACGGATTTTAATCTTTTCACTTGCTGCGTGAGTTATATCAAGTGTTGCTTTTACAGCATCGGGCATATATAACATGGGTAAATTTGTATCGGGTTTTAAAAAACATGTATATCTTTTGTTTTTTAACGCTTCGTGAAATATTTCTACTGCATAATCTGTTGTACCTCCTCCGGGGTCAGACTTATAACCTATCAAACCAGGATATCTCAAACTTCTTACATCTAAACCATATCTATTGAAATAGTATTCACAATACCTCTCACCTGTCAGTTTTGTTATACCATAAACTGTGTTTGGTTCAATTATACATTTCTGAGGAGTGTTAATTTTTGGTGTAGTAGGACCGAAAACTGCAATGGAACTGGGCCAAAATATTCGTTTTACTCCAAAATCAATAGAAGCATCAAAAATATTAAACAATCCATTCATATTCAATTCCCATCCTTGCTTTGGATTTTTTTCGGCAGTTGCCGAAAGCAATGCTGCAAGGTGAAATACAATACTTGGTTTATGTTTAGAAAAAATTTCAGAAATATTCTTTTTATCTAAAACATTGAGGGTTTCAAAAGGAGCTTGGTTCCAAAAATCTGACTGTGGCTTTTTTAAATCAGAAGAAATTACATTAAAATTTCCGTAAATGTTGCGTAATGATTCACTAAGTTCAGTTCCAACCTGCCCACATGAGCCTATAATTAGCACTTTTTCTTTGCTCATAAAATACTTTCTTTTTAATCTGCTAAAATAGAATTTCCGTAACTAATTTTTTAACCGAATCAAATAATTATTTTTGCAGAAAATTTTTACATAATGCATTTTGAATTATCTGAAGAACATTTAATGATAAGAAACGCGGCAAGAGAATTTGCACAAAACGAATTATTGCCAGGAGTTATAGAACGCGATACACATCAGAAATTTCCACATGAACAAGTTAGAAAACTTGGCGAACTTGGTTTTCTGGGTATGATGGTTTCACCTGAATACGGAGGCAGTGGTATGGATGCAATTTCATATGTTCTGGCAATGGAAGAAATATCAAAAATTGATGCTTCGGCTTCGGTAGTTATGTCTGTTAATAATTCTCTTGTTTGCTGGGGTCTTGAAACTTATGGAACTGAAGAACAAAAACAAAAATATCTAAAACCGCTTGCTCAAGGAATAATTCATGGGGCATTTTGCTTATCAGAACCCGAAGCTGGTTCTGATGCTACTTCACAAAGAACTACTGCCGAAGACAAAGGTGATTATTATCTATTAAACGGAACAAAAAACTGGATTACAAGCGGTGGTACCGCTGATACTTTTTTGGTAATAGCCCAAACTCATCCTGAAAAAAAACACAAAGGAATAAATGCATTAATTGTAACTAAAGACATGCCCGGCTTTACAGTTGGCAAAAAAGAAGACAAGCTTGGAATAAGAGGCAGCGATACTCATTCATTAATGTTTCAAGATGTAAAAGTACCAAAAGAAAACCGCATAGGTGAAGACGGTTTTGGTTTTACTTTTGCCATGAAAACACTTAGCGGAGGCAGAATTGGTATTGCTTCTCAAGCTTTGGGTATTGCATCTGGAGCTTATGAACTTGCTTTAAAATATTCAAAAGAAAGAAAAGCATTTGGAAAAGAAATAATGAACCATCAGGCAATTCAGTTTAAACTTGCTGATATGGCTACAGAAATAGAAGCTGCAAGAATGTTATGTTTTAAGTCTGCTTGGTTAAAAGATAATCATTTAAACTACGACCGTGCAAGCAGTATGGCAAAATTATTTGCAAGTGAAGTAGCAATGAAAACAACTGTAGAAGCAGTTCAAATTCATGGAGGATACGGTTTTGTAAAAGAATATCATGTTGAGAGACTTATGCGTGATGCTAAAATTACTCAGATTTATGAAGGAACTTCAGAAATACAAAGAATTGTAATTTCAAGAGATATTTTAAAATAATTTATTTATCAATCAACCATTTCTCGGGATCAAGGCGTTGATTGCCTTGCCAAATCTCAAAATGTAATTCGCATTTTCCATCATTATCTGTCCATATTTTTCCTATTTTTTGACCTCTTTTTATTTTATCTCCCTTTTGTACATCAATAGTTTCAAGTCGTGAATAAACTGTAAAATATTCTCCATGTCTAACCAAAAGAGTATTTTTCATTCCAGGTATTTTTAATATAGTCGAAACCTCTCCATCATATACTGCTCTTATATTGCTTTCGGGCATTACAGCTATATTTATACCATTGTTTATTATAGTAACATCAGGCAAAGATGGATGTCTGTGATTGCCAAAACCCAGACTTATACTGCCATTGCTAACTGGCCACTGAAGCCTGTTTTTCATTTCGCCAAATCCATTATCAGTAAATGTCTTTTCTATTTTTAATTCTTTTTCTTTTACAGTTTTGTTTGTATTGTTTTTCTTTTTTCGTTTTTCACGTTCAAGTTGTTCGAGTTTTCTTTTTCTCTCTAATTCAGCTTTTTTGCGTGCTGCTTCTATTTCTGCCTCAATAGCACGCTTAATTGCTGCATCTAAATCGCGATATGCCTTTTCTTTCTTTTTTAGTTCTTCCTGAAGATTTCTTTCTTTTTGTCCCAATTCTACCAATAATGTTTCTACTTCTGATTTATCATCTTCTAATTCAGTTTTAATCTTTTCATTTTTTTTCACTATTCCAAGTTTTTCGGCTTTTACTCTTTCGAGTTTTTCAAGGCTTCGGTGCTTCTCATATTTTTTTGCTTTTATTAGCGAAATTTGCTTTTTTCTAAATTGGAGTATTTTTTTCAAATACACAAATCTTCTAATTGCCTGCGGAAATGTTTTGGAAGAAAATAGAAAATTTATTTTTGATGAGGCATGACGAGCTTTGTATCCTTGAACTACTAATTTTGAAAATTCAGATTTTAGTATTTCAATTTCTCTATTGAGCACTTTTACATCTTCGCTCATTATATCAATCTCGGTTTCTATTTTTCCGAGTTCACTATGATATACTTCTACAAGCTCTTGTTTTTGGCTTATTTGCTTCTGAAGTGTTGTAAGTACATCGTTTGATTTTTCTTTCTTTTTTTTAGTATCAGAAAGTTGCTTTTTGGTAATTGATATTTCTTTTTCTTTCTTCTTTCGCAATTTCTCAAGCTCTTTGCGACTTTGAGCATTTAACTCAATAGATATTGACGATATAATTAAAAAATAAATAAAAAATTTACTTATTACCTCTTTCATACTTCGATTGTATTTCGAATGGAAATGCTGAAATTGAGTCAGTGCTTATATTACTTGACCTTAATAAAAGTTTAATATTTCGTGCTGCTGTTGTTACATTTATTTCTGTTTCGCCAGGAAATTGCTGCTTGTCTGCTTTTTTGTAATTTGAATATAATACGGTTGCCTCAGTTTTTTCTACCAGATGTTTTAAAATTTGTTCTGTAATTTTATGTTTATCATTAATGGTCATAAGGTTTTCAATATAACCTTGATTGGTTCTGTATTTGTTTTCAATATTTGCTGAAATATAATTTTCAGGACTAAAGAGCATATTTGCAGTTAGTAAATTTTGAATTTGACTTATACTTAGTGTTGTGCCTAACATTCTCTTTACAAAATTGTAATCGTATATGTAATATTTCTTTTCCAAACGATTAATTATTTTTACACTGTCTTTGTCAAATCTCGCCCTTGCTACTTCAAATCCAACCGCAGTTACCGAAATCCAAATTATACTGTCTCTTTTCATTCTTAAATTCATTGTGAATGACTGGTCAGCATTTTCATCCTTGTAGTCGCAGTTAGCTCTAAAACTCAAATAGTCATATTCAAATTCTTTGTTTAATGTGTTTTTAATATCAGGCAACATAGGTTTGCTTGTATCTTTTGTTGACTTTACAATCCTTTTTTTTGTTTTATTTTTAGTAGATCTACAAGCGTATAATGATAATAGAATTAATAAAAAGTATATTGATTTTTGCATTCTACTTTATTTGTAATTTATTTTTTAGTGATTTATTTTCGGGGTCGTTTTTTAATGCTTTTTTGTATGTTTCTATTGCAAGTTCAGAGTTATTTTTCTTTACATACAAATCGCCAAGATGCTCAAGTATTTCTGCAGATTCGGGTTCTGTAACCAATGCTTTTTTAAACCATTTTTCTGCTTCGTCAAGGTTGTTTTTTGCCATTAAAATACAGGCATAAGTATCAGCAAAACTCGCACTTGAGGGCTCTAATTCAATTGCTTTTAGTACCATTTCTTCAGCTTTGTCAAGTTTTTCGTTTCGCTTATACAAATTATAGGCATAATTATTTAGCGCAAGTGAGTTGTTGTGTAATGTTTCAATTGCTTTTTTAAAATAAAAATCAGTTTTTTCTATATTTTTCTTCCCATACCAGCAATCAGCCAAAGTAAGGTATAATTGATTTTTTTCTGTATCTTTAAATGATATATCAAGGCCCATGTTACATATATTAATAGCTTCGTCATACCTTTCTGTTCTAAATGCGGCAGAGCTGTTTATTATATACAAACCGGGCTGAGTTGTAAAAAGTTCAAGTGCTTTTTTGCTGTCTTCATAAAGATATTCATTGTTTTTTAGTTTTACATCTATTGCAAATAGTTTTTGCCAGTATCTATAATCATTTGCTTCTATTTCTAAGCTTTTTTTCAAGTATATTCTGGCTTCATTGTATTCTTCTACATTTACAAGCATATCACTGTAAACCTGAAAAGAAACTGCTTCGGTAGGATGTGCTGTAATAAGTTTTTTTGCAAGTTCTAATGCTCTGTTTTTACTTGTTTCATCTTTAATCATCAAAAAATAATATGATGAAATAACTTTAACTTTATGCTGAATATTTATTTTGTTGTTTTCAAAACCTTTGCATAAAAAGTAAAATGAAGAATCTTCATTCTTTGTTTTTTTAAAAATATCTGCTAAACCAAAAAATGCATAACCATTATTTTCATCGTATTTCAATATTTTGTAATATGTAAATCTTGCTTCATTGAAATATCTATATTTTACCTGTAGCTCTGCAAGTAGTCCAAGAAATTTGGTATTACTCGGGTATGTGTCAGACAGTAGTTTTAAAATTTTACATGCTTCATCATGTTTATATAGTTTATCATAATATTTGCTTAGTTTTTTACATGCATCTTCTTCGGGACCGAACAATTCAATATACGTTTTAAGGTAATTTGCTGCTTCTTCATAATTCTCGGTGTATTCTAAAATTTCGGCTGCCTTTTCGTAAACTTCTTTTCGAGAAGGTTCTTTTTTTATGATTGTTGAATATAGTTCAGAAGATTCATTGTATTCCTTGTTAATATTATAAATTTTTATAAGTTGTTCGTAATACCAAAAGTTATAACTCTTATTTAGTTTCAATGCTTTCAAACTCCAATATTTGGCTTCTTCAATTTTGTTCAGTTTAAGATAAATATTCCCTATCTGATACATAGTTTCATGGTGTTGTGGTAAAATATCTAGAGCTGATTTAAACTCTTTTAATGCTTCATTATAATTGCCAAGTATTTTTTGCTTTGAACCTTCGTAATAGTTGCTATTGAAAAGTTTTTGTGAATTATAACTTATTTTTTTTTTAGATTTTGATGTTTTACCCGACTTGCACGAATAAAATAAGCATAAAACCATAGCCCAAATTATTACTGTTACTGCAATTTTTTTCATCTGAAAATAAAACTGCAAATTAAAGCCCTTATTGTATAATGTCAAATTATGGTTTTTAATAAAAATCCTATAATATTTAAAATATTATGAAAAAAAAGTTATTATTGCTATTATGCTTTAAATAAGCTACAATTTATTTGCAGTTGAAAAAGTTTTAAGTAGAGAAAAGTTTGGTTGTTTTGGGAACTTGTGCAACTATGTAAGTAGAACACTAATTCCAATGGGAGATTGATTTGGCGACGGAAAACTTGATTGGGGAGTTGATATTAATTGTATAGCACTTTTTGCTTATCGAACTTAATTTATAATATAAATAAAATCTATTTTTAGTTAACAAACTTGCAACTCTTATTAATGAAAACAACAATAAAAATTATAATCTTTTGTATATTGTATTTCCAATACTGTTTCTATTCTTTAGCACAAACTAAATCTATTTTTACATTAGACACAATTCTATGTGAAATGGAAAATATATATAAGCCAGATAATCATGTAAAAGTATTAAACAACCGTATTACAATCTTTTCAAGTTATGATAATTATATTTTATGACTATTTTGCTATACGAAGCCATACTTTTCAATTACTTGACAAAGACGGTTATCGGCTAAATATAAGATTTATTTTAGATATTGCTATTTTAAACAACAATCTTTATATATTAACTCCAGAAAAAATATATCATTTTAACAAAAACAACAAAAGACACATATATAGATTAATAAGTTCTGCTAATTTGGGAATAAAAGGAATTAGAAATTATGAAAAGGTAGATATTATTTCTAATTTAGTTGTTATTTATATTAATAGATATATGCATTCATCGCACAAAAAAATTTCAATGCTAAAGTTCAAACTTATGATACCAATTTAAGGTATATAAATTATAACAATGTAATTGACAACCAAACGGATGAGTTTTTGGGTATAACTTCAAATTATGAATGGGTATGTCCAATTGGCAATGGTTTGGTATTTTCTGAAATTGGAAATTATAAATTATATTATTATTCTATTTCAGAAAATAAAATAATTCAAATGGACACAAATATAATTTTTAACCCCCCACAATTAAAATCTAAATTAAAACATTTACAAAAAAAATACCAATTAGATCCTCGTACTTCTATTTTAACTGATAGTTTGAGTAAATTTGAAGAAGTATATGGCTATATAAGTGAATTAGTACCAATTAACGATTCAATTTTTTGTGTTTATTATTCAAAAGTTGAAAATGGAGAGAAAAAATATTATATTGATAGCTGGAAACTATCATATAACAGATTTATGTTAATTAATTCAACATTAAATCATTTTTACTGTGATAAAGATAAATTAAATTCAAAAATCTCTAATGACTTTCAGCCTCTATGGTTCAATATAAAGAAATTTTCAACCCAAAATTCACTTTATATTTTTACTTTTTTCCCGATTAATTTTAATCCTATAGGATTAAAATATCAAGTTCTATGCGAAAAAGCAAAAAATTCTAAATTCTCTCAAGTTATTTTCAAATATTCAATCCACCAATTATGAAACACAAACCTGTCATGTCATTAAGCAAGTTCAGACTTAAAGGTGTAAAATGGGTGAAATAATAAGCATGTTTATACTTAATTTTTTAAATTGTAATTTTTTAACATAATTTGTTAGTTTCAAATCTCATATATTATGGAATATACATCAAATATTATTAGCCATATTTTCTTAATGTAAAAAACCTATTTAAATTCAAGCCTTCTTCCATTTACATTACTTATAAAAGCATTTTTCTCAAATACTTTAATACCATTTATAAATGTGGAATCAATAGAAGAACTGAAAGTTTTACCTTCAAATGGCGACCATAAACATTTATACAAAATGTTATCTTTAGATACTGTATAACTTTTATTAGGGTTTAATAGAACCAGATCAGCAAAATATCCTTCTCTAATATATCCGCGATTTTCTATATTGAAACAAACTGCCGGGGCATGACACATTTTTTCAATCAGTTTTTCTTTGCTAATTAAACCGTTTTTGCAATGGTCAATCATTATTTGCAAGCTGTGTTGAACCAATGGTAAACCTGAAGGAGAATTAATATAATTATTGTTTTTTTCATTAATAGTATGAGGAGCATGGTCAGTTGCTATTACATCAAGAAAGTCATTATTAAGGGCATTCCATAGTTTTTGTTTATCTGTTATATTTTTTATTGCGGGGTTACACTTTATTTTATTTCCAAGAGTATTGTAATCACTATCGTCAAAAGTAAGATGATGAACGCAAACTTCTGAAGTAATTCTTTTTTTACTCAATACAATATTATTCTCGAATAGTTCAATTTCTTTGCCGGTGGAAATATGCAAAATATGAAGACGTGAATTATATTTTTTAGCAAGTTCTATGGCAAATTTTGAAGATTTGTAGCATGCTTCTACATTTCTAATTTCTGGATGGTGGCATGGTTGTATGTTATCTCCATACTTTGATAAATATTTTGCCAGATTATCTTTTATTACTTTTTCATCTTCGCAATGAGTAGCAATAAGCAGTTTACAGTTTTTAAATAAATTTTCTAATGATGAAGGATTGTCAACAAGCATATTTCCTGTTGAAGAACCCATAAAAACTTTTACTCCACAAACATTTAAGGGGTTTGTTTTTAGTACTTCATCAAGGTTATTGTTTGTAGCACCCATAAAAAACGAATAATTTGCAAGTGAAGATTGTGATGCAATGGCATATTTTTCTTCAAGCAACTGCTGAGTTACTGCATTTGGGACTGTATTTGGCATTTCCATAAAAGAAGTTGTACCGCCGGCAACAGCAGCAGCAGCTTCGCTTTTTATTGTGGCTTTGTGTGTAAGCCCTGGTTCTCTAAAATGTACTTGGTCGTCTATTACCCCTGGTATAAGCCATAAATTTTCAGCTTCTATTACTTCATAATTATTATCACTTATTCCATTTTTACTTATTTTTTCAATTCTGTCGTTTTTTATTAGTAAATCAGCATGGTATGATTTTGCTTCATTTATTATTAAAGCATTTTTAATTAACGTAGGTTTCATAATATTTTAATTTTTGATAAATTATTCAAAAAAATCAACTTTGCCGGTTTCAATATCATAAAGTCCTCCAATTATTTTAATTTTTCCTTCTTTTTCATATTGAGAAATAAGTTCACTCTCGTTTCGTACCCTATCTATGGTAAGATAAACATTATTTACGGCTACTTTATTTACAAATTCATTATTTGAACCATTTCTGTTTTCATTCACTGTTTTTTCAATATCAATTGCCGGTTTTATTTTATCTAAAAGCTCAGTAAGGTTGCCAAGTTTAGCATTATCACAAGCCCCTCTAATGGCTCCACAACTTGTATGACCTAATACAACTACCAATTTTACACCAATCAAGTGTACCCCAAATTCCATACTTCCAAGAATATCTTTATTAATAATGTTTCCGGCAATTCGTACACTGAAAATATCTCCAAGTCCGAGGTCAAATATATGTTCAGCAGTGGTTCTTGAATCTATGCAGCTTAAAATTATAGCAAATGGATTTTGCCCAAAAGATGTAGCATTTACCTGATGTTTAAGGTATTTTTCGCTTATACTTCCATTTACAAATCGGTCGTTGCCTTTTTTCAGTATGTTTATTATTTCTTCTGGAGCAAGTTTTTGTTGCGTTTCTTTGTCAAGTACATTTACAAATTGTATTCTGTCTTCAAGTTGATATTGATTCTTAAAACCTATAAGGTTTAATTTTATATTATTTTCAACTGATACTGTATTTTTAAAATCTTCTATTGTTTCCAAAACATCATTATCAATAAAATCGCAATATGTAGCATCTATTACAACATTAGACCCCGTCGGGACATGCCATAGTGTGTCTTTTATTGTTGCTTTATTGAGAAAAGATACCTGATTGGGCAATTCCATTCTCAATGTTTCTCCTATATACAATGTTTCTTTTTCAAGTAAAAACGGATTTTTAAAATTGCTTTTAAGCAAATAAAACATACTTACAGCAGAACCAATTATTATTCCTAATAGCAAATCTGTAAAAACAATAGCCAGCACTGTAAATATAAATGGAATAAACTGATTTAACCCTTTTTTATAAATTTCTTTAAAAATTGAAATTTTTGCTAATTTGTATCCTGTAAATATTAATATTACAGCTAGAGAAGCAAGTGGAATTAGGTTAATAAATGCACTAAGAAAAAATATTCCTGCCAATAACCAAACTCCATGTAAAATTGCTGAAAGTTTAGTTTTAGCACCAGAGTTTACGTTAACAGAACTTCTTACAATTACTGATGTAATAGGTAGCCCACCAAAAAATCCTGAAAAAATATTACCTACACCTTGTGCAATAAGTTCGTTATTAGGCGAAGCCTGACGTTTATGCGGATCAATATTTTCTACTGCTTCAAGATTGATTAATGATTCGAGTGATGCTACAATTGTCAAAGTAATTACAATAATCCAAAAATCATGATTTGCAATTGATGAAAATGATGGAAAACTTATAATTGATGTTAAACTATTGGGTTTTGGAATTTTTACTACATGTTGGATTTGTAATGATAACTCAGGAATAAACTTCATATAAATTATATTCATCAATATTCCAAATAAAACAACTGCTAATGCTCCCGGAATAAATTTAAAATATCCTATAAAAGGTTTTTCCCAAAATATCAATATCAAAAATGAAAATATAGAAATGACGATAGCTCCAGGAGAAAAGTATTTTATAACATCAAAAATTTCTGTAAATGTATTTTTTCCATCAGTTTGGTTATATGAAAACTCACTAAATGTTTCAAAACTTAAGCCCATAGCATGAGGAAGTTGCTTAAGAATTAATATTATTCCTATTGCTGCAAGTAGTCCCTTAATAATATTTGATGGTATATAATTAGCAATAAAACCTCCTTTGAAAATTCCAATTAATATTTGAAAAACACCTGCAAACAAAACAGCAGATATAAAAATTTCAAAACTGCCAAGTTGATTTATTGAAGATAATATAACTGTTGCCAAACCTGCTGCCGGACCGCTTACGCTTATATGAGATTTACTAATTAACCCAGTAACTATGCCACCTGCTATACCGGCTATAATACCAGATGACAAAGGGGCTCCGCATGCAAGGGCTATACCGAGACACAACGGTAATGCAACAAGAAAAACAGCAATGCTTGATGAAAAATCTTGTTTTATTGAATTGAATGTCATAAAAATTTATGCGTTCAAAATTAGAAAACATAAATATATTATCAATGTTTGTTTAATATTAAATTTGTTTAATTTTAATGATGTTTAAAACTGTTTCTAAAATCAATAAATTAAATGTAAGAGTGTATGGTATTTGCATTAATCAAGGTCATCTTTTGCTTGTTAGAGAAAATATTAATGATATCGAAATAGTGAAATTTCCGGGAGGTGGATTAGAATTTGGAGAAGGGCTTTTAGATAGCCTAAAAAGAGAAATTTCAGAGGAACTCAATATGAAAATAAAAATTATCAATCATTTTTATACAACTGACTTTTTTCAGAAAAGTTATTTTTATCCAAACGAACAAATTATCTCAGTATATTATTTAATTGATATTATAAATTGCCCTGACATAAATAAATTTCCCATTGAGAGCTATCAAAATCCTACACATAAGTTGAGTTTTTTTTGGATAAAACCAGAACAATTAAATTCTGACTTACTTTCATTGCCAATTGATAAACACGTATACTTATTACTTAAAAAATATATTAAATAGTATAATTTTGTTTTAAATAAAAGCAAACTATGGCAATATACTGATTATTAGGCAATATAAAATATTTAAAAATTTACCTTAGTATTATTTGCTGGTATAAATTTGCCATTTACAAAAATATATGAAAAATCATAACGGACATCATCATATTCCGTTTAATCTTGCAGGTGTTATAATTGCCTTAGGTATAATTTACGGTGATATAGGAACTTCGCCTCTATACGTTTTTAATGCTATAATCGGAGATAAAATTATAGAAGAAAGTTTGGTTTTAGGAGCATTGAGTTGTGTGCTATGGACTTTGTTATTACATGTAACAATTAGATATGTTTTAATAATTTTGAATGCTGATAATAAAGGTGAAGGGGGTATGTTTTCTCTTTTTGCATTAATTAAAAGGCGAACAAAATACATGCTCATCCCTGCAATTATTGGTGGTGGAGCATTGCTTGCAGACGGTATAATAACGCCGCCAATTTCTGTAACATCTGCCGTAGAAGGTCTTGAAGCAAGAATTCCTAATTTACCTACTACACAAATAGTAGTTGTTATTATAAGTATTCTGTTTATTATCCAGCAATTTGGTACTAATACTGTTGGTAAATGGTTTGGACCTGTGATGATGATTTGGTTTTTTATGATGGCTTTTTTTGGAGCAAATCAAATTTTCGAAAATGCAGAAGTTTTAAAAGCATTTAACCCTCGTTATGCGTATGAATTGCTTGTACTTTATCCTAAGGGATTTTACTTATTGGGCGGTGTATTTTTATGTACAACCGGAGCTGAAGCTCTTTACAGCGACTTGGGGCATTGCGGTAAAAAAAATATACGTATAAGTTGGATTTTTGTTTTGACATGTTTATTGCTTAATTATTTTGGGCAAGGCGCTTGGTTATTACAACATACAGGAGAAGTTTTGGGTGAAAAAAGAGTATTTTTCGAATTATTACCACAGCAATTTCTAATAATAGGTGTTGTAATAGCTACTCTTGCAGCTATAGTTGCCAGCCAGGCAATGATTACAGGTTCATTTACATTAATAAGTGAAGCGATAAGATTAGGATTTTGGCCAAAAATGCGTATGGTTTATACAACTGAAAAAAAAGGTCAAATATTTGTGCCTGCTATTAATTTTTTACTATGGGCAGGTTGTATTTTTATTATATATTATTTCGAAGAATCTTCACACATGGAAGCAGCTTATGGCCTTGCAATAAGTACTGCAATGACCATGACAACCATTCTATTTACAGCTTATATAAGAACTAAACTAAGATTGAACCCTATTTATACAATTTTATATGCAACCATATTTTTTACTATTGATGTTGCATTCATAACTGCAAATCTCGAAAAATTTTCAAAAGGAGGCTATATTTCACTAATTATTACTGCAAGTATTGTCTCATTAATGCTTATATGGTTCAGAGCTAGACAAATCAGAAATCAACTGGTAGAATTTGTTGAACTAAATCCCTTTATACCAATGCTACATAAACTTAGCAATGATAAAACTTTACCTAAATACGCTACAAATCTGGTTTTTCTTACAAGTAGCGAAAGAAATGACCGTGTTGAAAAGAAAATTATTTACTCCATTTTTGAAAATAAGCCCAAACGTGCTGATGTATATTGGTTGGTACATGTAGATGTACAAGACCATCCTTTTACATGCGAATATAGTGTAAATCAAATTGTACCTAATGATATTATCAGAGTTGATTTTAAACTTGGGTTTAGAGTTGAACAAAAAATAAATATCCTGCTTCGCAAAGTTATTGAAGATATGATTGCTAGCAATGAACTTGATATTGATCTTAAGTATCGCACACAATATAGTTTTGTGGGTGGTGACTTTAGATATGTACTTATTAAAAAAGAATTTTCTTACGAAAACGAAATGCAATTTTTTGACAAACTTTTAGTGTTTGGTCATTCTATTATTAAAAAAATTGGGCTTAGTGAAGAAAAAGGCTTTGGGCTTGACCCTGCTATTGTAACTACAGAATCTTATCCTTTGATTTTTAACAGAAAAGTTAAAGAATTTCCTCTTAAAAGAACTGAGAACCATTTAAAATAATAAATACAAACTATTGTGTTATGAAAAAAATAATTGTATTAGCTCTTTTAATCTTAAGCTTTTCTAATATAATTTTTGCTACAATAAATAATAAAACTGAAAAGAACTGGGGATATCGCGACCAAAACGGAAATTACAAATGGTTTTATGATAAAACTGATACTTCATTTATTGATGAATATAACAGAAAATGGACAAAAGTTACAGAAAATAAAGAAAAATGGGACAGGGCAGTTACAATACGAAATGCTAATATTTGTGCTTTGCTAAATCTTGGTTTTGATACATTAAAAGTTCTTAGAGACGTTCAACTGCTTAACGAAAATTCAATATTATTTACTCATTTTTCAAAACTTGAAAATTGTCAGGATTATATCTTTTCATGGAAAAATGCTTTTAATAGCCATTGTTTTAAGTATAATGCACGAAAATCATCAAAAATCCCTATGACTGATTTAGCTTTAAAATTTTACTTAAGCAAAGCTAACACTAACAATACTGCGACTTTAGGTCTTGTAAAGAGAAACTTCTTAAAACATTGCTTTGAATTTACAGGAGAAATAATAAAGAAATTTAAAATTAAACTAAGGCATTTAAGTCCTGAGAATTACCTTAAAAATTATATGCACTTAAATAATGCTATCGAACTTTTGAACGAAAAAAAAATGCAAAATGAAATTTCAGTCCATTTTGCATTTTCTAAAAAATAAATTTTTCTGTTATTAATAAGCGTATCCCATACTTGCTGATGCAATTGAGCTTATAGTGCTTAATACAACGCTTGCAATTACTCCAATCCAAAATGAGGTTTTTTCCTCTTTTGTTTTATCATCATCAAGTACAACAATAAAAAATCCTACAGGACAGCAAAGAAATCCCCAAGCAAAAGATATCCAGTCCATTTCATCAAAACTGAAATTTGGTTTTACAGAAATATGACTTGTTAAATCAAGATTTCCTTTAAAAACAGGATTTTTTGATATCTCTGAATAACTTACATTGCTTTGGTCAACAAATACAGAAATTTGTTCGAGTTTTGAAAAATCATTTGACAAAGCTTCTTTGTTGTAAGAAAAATCATTAGTAGCCGAAATACTAAGAAACGGTAAAGCCAAAAGGCTAAGTAAATTAATTATTTTTTTCATAAATTATTTTTTTTATCATACAAACGTAATAATAAAAATTACTTATACAAATAAATTTTTAAGAAAAAATTATTTAACTGCTATAGCAGAAATTTCTACATTGGCTCCCTTAGGTAGAGCTGATACTTGAACAGTTTCTCTTGCAGGAAAATTATCTTTAAAATAACTTCCATATATAGTGTTGATTTTAGAAAAATTTGCAAGGTCAGTTACAAAAATTGTTGTTTTTACAACATTTGAATAGTTCATACCGGCAGCATTTAGAATTTCCCCCAAATTTTTCATAACCATATTAGTTTCGGCTTCAATATTTTCCTGAACCATATTGTTAGTTTTAGGGTCAATGGCTATAGCGCCTGATATATATAGAGTATTTCCTGACATAACAGCCTGGCTATATGGACCAATTGGTGCAGGTGCTTTTTGAGTAATAATTATATTTTTCATTGATGTACTTTTACAGTTTGATAATAAAACAGAAATAAATATTAAATATGAAATACCTTTAAAAAGTTTCATTTTTTAAAAAATTTTTTAGGAAATACCTCCTTCGCGAAGTCTTTCTGAATTTTCTGCAATTTGCAATTGGTCAATTATATGCTGAATATCTCCATTCATTACTTCTTGCAGGTTATATAATGTAAGGCCAATTCTATGGTCTGTAATTCTTCCTTGAGGATAATTGTATGTTCTTATTTTTGCACTTCTATCGCCTGTGCTAACCATTGTTTTGCGTTTGCCGGCTATTTCTTCTTCATGTTTTCGCACCTCTTCTTCATACAACTTTGACCTGAGCATATCCATAGCCTTTTCGCGATTTTTCAACTGTGTACGTTCTGTTTGACAAACAACTACAACTCCTGAAGGAATATGCGTTAACTGAACTTTTGTTTCCACTTTGTTTACATTTTGCCCACCTGCACCACCACTACGTGAAGTCTCCATTTTTACATCTGCCGGATTTAAGTAAAAATCTACTTCTTCTGCCTCTGGCAATACAGCAACGGTAGCTGCAGAGGTATGAACTCTGCCACTTGCTTCAGTATCAGGAACTCTTTGAACACGGTGTACTCCACTTTCAAATTTAAGAATACCATATACATCTTTACCTTTCACCTCTACTATTACTTCTTTATATCCGCCTACCGTACCTTCGTTTTCATCTAAAATTGCACTTTGCCAACCTTTTTTTTCAAAATATTTTAAATACATCCTAAGTAAATCTCCAGCAAAAATACTTGCTTCATCGCCACCTGTACCTGCTCTAATTTCAAGAATGGCATCTTTGCCGTCTTCTGGATTTTTAGGCAATAACAAGGTTTTAATTTCATTTTCATAATTTGCCTGATTAATTGTAAGCTCTTCAAGTTCAGATTTTGCTAAATCTTTCAACTCATCGTCTTTTTCATTTGCAAGTATATGCTTTGCTTCATCTATATTGAATAATATATTTCTGTATTTATGAAAAATTTCGTCAATTTCTTTTAATTCAACATACTCTTTGTTTAATTGTTTGAATTTTTTCATGTCCGACATCACATCGGCACTGCTTAGCAGCAGTTCAACTTCTTTAAATCTCGCATGTATTGCTTCAAGCTTATCAAGCATGGGTGCAAAAATAATTAAAAAGCATAACTCAAATTAATCTTTTAAGTAAACTACTTTTATTGATGATGTATCTTGTAAATACATGGTTTTTCCTTCGTTTCTAATATTTAAGTATTTTTTTTCAAATTCATATTGAAATTTTGAAATTTCGAATGTAATAGTGTTTAATACAAAATATGATTCATTTGTTTTAAAATATATATTTTCATCTTTTAACTGAAAAGTTGTAAACTGTGGTAACTTATATGTACTTATAAAATTTGCCAAGCCGTCAAATTTCATTATTTTATTATTGCTGAATTTTAAATAAACAAACTTGCCATCGTCTATCAAAAACTGAGGTATAAAAGTGGAATCAGACAAGGTTGAAAGAAATACCGACTCTGTTTGAACAATACCTTTTTTATCACATTTCTTTAGTTTTAATGTTTCTGAATCAACAAACCAAAATCCATTGTCGTAGCTGCGACAAACAGCCTGTATATTGTTTTTGCCTAAACTACTGTATAAGTCTGTTTCACCAAGTTTATTAAGATTGTTGTCAAAATATATAATTTTACCATAATCGCGATAGAAAACATATATTTCAAAAGGATTTACCGCATCTATTGAGGTAATTTCTCCAAAAACTTTCAAATTAATTTCAGCTTTTTTATTTCCATTTCTATCGTATTTTACAATGTCATTTTTTGCAGTAATTGCATAAATATTGCCAATATTATCTGTAGTAAAAAACCTAAATACTCCGTTTATTTCTTTAGATTGAAAAATAAAACTACTTAAAAAAAATAATATAAAAAGAAGTAATATTTTATTTAAGATTTTCAAATTTCAAATTTTTTCAGTTCAAAATTATCTCCGTCAAAAACACCATAAGTACAATATTTAAACCAATCTCCAAGATTAATATAACGCGAATTTTCTCCTAATTTAATATCAAGAGCAAGATGCCTATGCCCAAAAATCAAATAATCAAAGTGCTGTGTTTTCAATATTTCATTACAATGTTGTACAAGCCACTCACTTTGTATATCAATATTTTCGTTTTCGTATTTCTGTTGTGCCAATCTACTTTTTGATGAAAGATAATTTCCTATTGACAAACCAACGGAAGGATGAAAAAATGCAAAAGATTTTTGACAAAATTTGCTTCTGAAAATTTTTCTCAAAACCTTAAAAATCTTATCACCATTGCCCAATCCATCGCCATGATGAGTGTAAAATTTTTTACCGTTTTTTTCAAAAATGTATTCATCTCCATAAATACTTGCTCCAAACTCTGATTCGAAATATCCAAACATCCACATATCATGATTCCCTTTAAATATTCTGAATTTAATACCTGAATCTGACAATTTTGAAAGACAACCAAGTAATCTTGTATAACCCTTTGGAACTACATATTTATATTCAAACCAAAAATCAAATATATCTCCTACAAGAAATATCTCTTCTGCTTCTGGAGCTATTGTTTCAAGCCATTTTACTATTTTTTTTTCTCTTAAAAGGCTTTCTTCGGCACTGGGAATACCGAGATGAAAATCAGATGCAAAATACAAACTGCCCACAGGGTGCAAACATAATTTATTTTTATTTAAACTACATTCTGTTTTAGTTTTAAGTAAATTTTCTCAACTTTATGTTAATAAAAGATTTTCAAAAAATTGAACTATCTAATTAGTTTCGCCGTTTATAATTTTTGATATGTTAAAAAAAGCCAAAAACTTGCTACTTATTGCGTTATTTTCGTTTCTTACTTCTTGTACATCAAACAATAATGACGCTCCTCCTATTGATCCAAAAGATACTACAAATAATGGTGGTGGAGGCGGAGGAAATACCGAAACAGGAATAAATTTAAACCCTAATTTTAGTTTTTATTTTAATGGAAATAAAATTACTTTTTCAAAAATAGAAGCGCTTTACGGCGGTAAAATTTATTTTACCGGATATGACAAAAACAGCGATTACAATTTAGATATGGGTTTACCTGCTTTAAAAAATGTGCTTATAACAGACAAACCGTTTACAATTGGCGAATTTCAATATACCGGCAGAAGCCTTTATCTTCAGTCAGAAGAAAAGAAATGGTATTTTGATGGTGGTAAAATTACTATTACAAAAAATTCTTCAAATACAGTTTCAGGTACTTTTAGTTCAAAAGCATATACTCTTGATTTTACTGATCCAAATAAACCATTAAAAACAGATTCTGTAGATATTACTAACGGCGTTTTTAGTAATATAAAAGTAAAAGGATAGTCAGCTTTTTATTAACCTAAATAAGATTTTAGAATTTTGCTTTTTGAAGATTTGCGAAGTCTTCTAAGTGCTTTTTCTTTTATTTGCCTAACTCTTTCGCGTGTAAGACCTACTTTTTCGCTTATATCTTCAAGTGTATGAGTTGGTCCTCCGTCAAGTCCATAGTAATATTTCAAAACATCTCTTTCTTTATCACTAAGAGTACTTATTACACGGCTTATTTCTTTTTGTAATGATTCGCTAATAAGTGTAGAATCAGGACGAGGCTCATCATTACTATCTAAAACACCAAGTAAAGTATTGTCTTCTCCTTCTGTAAGTGGTGCATCAATAGAAAGATGACGGCCGGCTGAACGAAGTGCATTTTCAACTTCTATTAATGGAATATCCAAAGCTTGTGCAATTTCTTCGGCAGTTGGTTCACGCTCATGTTGTTGTTCAAGTTTGGCTGCCATAGCAGATATTCTACCTATTGAACCAACTTTATTTAATGGCAATCTTACAATTCTTGATTGATCTGCAAGAGCCTGAAGAATTGATTGACGAATCCACCATACCGCATAAGAAATAAACTTAAAACCACGGGTTTCATCAAATCTTTTTGCAGCTTTTATTAATCCAAGATTTCCTTCATTAATTAGATCTCCTAAAGTTAATCCCTGATTTTGATATTGTTTTGATACCGAAACTACAAATCGCAAGTTTGCATTAACAAGTTTTTCTAAAGCAGCCTGATCTCCTTCGCGGATTCTTCTTGCAAGTTCTACTTCTTCTTGAGCATCAATCATCGGTACTTTTGAAATTTCGTTCAGATATTTATCTAAAGACTTGTTTTCACGGTTTGTAAATTGTTTGCTGATTTTAAGCTGCCTCATTTTGTTTTTTTTCTATTAGAAAGACGTTTAAAGTGATAAATTTATTTCTTTAATTTAAGAATTTGCAAAAATATAACAATTATTCTAAAAATTTGTTTAAATTTTTGAAAAAATATTGTAAGCTACAAAACTTGCCAACCAAGCTGTAATACTCATCAATACAAACTGTATAACTGGCCATTTCCAGTGTTTGGTTTCTTTATAAACTACGGCGAGGGTGCTTGCACATTGCATTGCCAAAGAATAAAATATCATAATTGACAAGCATACTGCAACTGAAAAAAACGGCTTTTGACTTTCAGGATTTATTTCTGATTGCAATTTTTCTCTAATATTTATGTAATCATCTTCGGCTGCTCCATATATTGTAGCCATAGAACCTACAAATACTTCACGGGCAATAAAAGATGTGATTAATGAAATTCCTATTCGCCAATCAAATCCTAAGGGTTTTATTAATGGCTCTATCGTACGACCAAAGTATCCTGCATAAGAATATTTTTGTTTTTCAGACAATAAAAGGTGCGATGCATCTTCGTGTGTAATTTCTCCATTCAATACCTTTTCTGCAATATTCTGTTCTATTTTTTTAATTTTTTCTGTTGGACCAAAAGATGTAAGATACCAAAGTATCATCGAAATAAGAAATATTATTTTACCAGCCTCCCAAACAAAACTTTTGGCTTTTATATAGCAAGTAGTAAATATGTTTTTTGCCCGCGGTAGCTGATAATTGGGCATTTCCATAATAAAACCCGAACGTTCATTGTTTTTAATAATTTTACTTAAAACTACTGCAGCTATTAAAGAAGTAACAACTCCTAAAAGATACATAGCCATAAGTAAAAATCCTTTGTGATTAAAAATTCCTAAAATTTTATAGTCTATAGGAATTATGCTTATCATCATTACATAAACTGGCAATCTTGCCGAACAACTTATAAATGGTGTTATAAGTATAGTGATAAGCCTGTCGCGTTTGTTTTCAATTGTTCTGGTACTCATTATAGCTGGTATTGCACAGGCTGCTCCGCTTATAATTGGTAAGACTGATTTTCCGTTCATACCAAATTTTCGCATTATTTTATCAAAAATAAAACTAACACGAGCCATGTATCCCGAATCTTCTAAAATTGCCAAAATGAAAAACAATATAATTATTTGCGGTATAAATGTAATTACACCTGAAAATCCTGCTAAAACTCCATTTACAACAAGACTTTGAAAAATCCCGTCAGGTATTATTTCTGAAAAATAATTGCCAAGATAATTAAACATATCTTCAATTAGTCCCATTGGATATTCGGCAATTTTAAAAACCGATTGAAATATAACTGTTAGAATAATTAAAAAAATTAAATAACCACCAATTTTATGAGTTAGATATTTATCTAATTTTTCAGAAAACAACTTACTATGGTCTTTTATCCTTATTGTTTTTGATATTAATTTATCAATTGCTTTATACCTAACCATAACTTCCATAGCTCTCTGCTCTTCGAAAATTTTACGATGAGCTTTAGCCCCTACTATTTCGGTATTGCGGTATGCAAGCTGCAATGCCTGGTAATCATTATATTTTGATAGATCAATGTCTGTATCTGAAATAAATTGCTTAAGAGATGGAGGCTCGTAACTTTTAAAGTGTGACTTAAATCCTTCTTTAAAAACAAGTGATTTTAATTTTTCAATTCCCTCATTATTTCTTACAGAGGTTTTAATTATTATTACTCCAAGCTCTTTTTCAAGCCTTTCAATGTCAATAACAATTCCTTTTTTTTCGGCAATATCAGCCATATTTAAAACTAAAGAAACCGGTATCCCAAGATCTACAATTTGAGTAAAAAGCAATAAGTTTCTTTTGAGGTTTGAAGCATCGGCTACAATTATTACATGGTCAGGAAATTTTTTATGATCGGGATTTAAAAAAGGTTCGCAAGCTATTTGCTCATCTTTGCTTACAGGATTTATACTGTATATTCCAGGCAAATCATATAATCTGACAGCTTTTCCGGACTCAGATATAATAGTACTGCTGCGAATTTCAATAGTTGTGCCCGGTACATTGCTGGTTTTCTGCTTCAGTCCTGTAAGAATATTAAATATTGAAGACTTTCCGCAATTAGGATTGCCAGCAAGATATACATTCAATACTTTTTCTCCCTTATTCATTCAGGTCTTATTTTAATGCATTTAGCATCACTTTTTCTTATGCTTAGTAAATACCCGCTTATGTTTATTGCTATTGGGTCGCCAAGTGGTGCAACAAGTTCTATTTGTACTTTTTCGCCCGGCAGGCAGCCCATTTCATAAAATCTCAGCTTAAGTTCATCGTTTTCAAATGATAAAATTTCGGCAGTTTGACCTTTTTTTAGTTCTGAAAGTTTCAAATTGAGTTGCAAAGCTAATACTTATTTAGAAATATTTTAAATAATATTGTTTGTTAATAAAAATTGTACTGTTTAAAAAAAACAAACTTATTCTACTTGCGTTGATAATTTATACAATATATATATTCAATTAGGGTTTAACATTGTAGTTTTAATTAAAAATGCGCTGGTTAATTTTTACATTGATTGTTTTTGTTGGATTTGCCCAAAATCCTTATTCTTTAAAAGGTACCAGCAAATTACGATGGGTTGATGAGGTGTTATCAAAAATGAGCATTGAAGAAAAAATTGCTCAATTAATAATTGCCGAAGTTAGACCATCAAAGGGTCAAAAGCATCTTGATTTTGTTGACACTTTAGTTACAAAATATAAAATTGGAGGATTGATTTATTTCAAAACTGACCCTCAAAATCTTTTTTTGACTTCTCAAAAATATCAGTCAAATTCAAAAATCCCTCTAATAATAAGTATTGATGGAGAATGGGGGTTATCAATGAGATTAGACAATACTATCACTTATCCATATCAAGTTGGCTTAGGAGGAATTCAAGATGAAAATTTGATATATCTTATGGGTAGAGATATTGGCAAACAATGTAAAAGATTAGGTATTCATATAAATTTTGCACCGGTAATAGATGTAAACAATAATCCTGAAAATCCTGTTATTAATTTTCGATCATTTGGCGAAAACCCTGACAATGTAGCACGCAAAGGCTGGCTATATGCTAAAGGTATGCAAGACGAAGGTGTAATTGCATGTGCCAAGCATTTCCCAGGTCATGGAGATACCAAAACTGATTCGCATAAAGATTTACCTATAATAGCACACAACCGAGCAAGACTTGACTCTATTGAGCTAAAACCTTTCAAATACTTAATTGATAGTGGCGTGATGAGTATAATGACTGCCCATGTATATATGCCTTCAATTGATACAACAACAAATTTGGCAATTTCATTATCAGAAACAGCTGTAAAAAAATTACTAAAAACTGACCTTAATTTTAAAGGTCTTGCAATTACTGATGCCCTTGATATGAAAGGAGCTTCAAAGTTTTTTGCACCTGGAACACTTGAACTAAAAGCACTTTTGGCCGGAAATGATATTTTACTTTGTCCTTCAAATGTACCACTTGCTATTGACACCATTAAAGCAGCCGTTGCAAATGGTCGTTTCTCAATTGAAGAATTAAATTTAAGAGTAAAAAAAGTTTTGGAAGCAAAAGTATTTGCCGGTCTTAATAAAAATACAAATTTGTTTTATCCTGGAATTATTGAAGACCTAAATAATACAGATGCCTTAAACTTATATAACAAACTTATAGAAAGCGAAATTTGTATTGCGAAAAATGATTTGGGAATTATTCCTCTATTCTCAAAACCTTTCAAAAAAATAGCTGTACTAGCATTGGGCAATAATACTCCTACCTATTTTGAAAAATATACTAAAGAACTTGGCAATTGTGATTTGTTTACAGTTGGCAAAAATTTTGGGGTTGAATACTGCACTAATATTGTATCACAACTCGAAGTTTACGACCTTGTAGTTATTGGGCTGCATCAAGTAGGAAAATACCCAAAAGATAATTATGGAATAACTACCGATGCCTGTAATCTTGTAAGCCAACTTAAAGAAAAAACTAATGTATCTCTTGTGTGTTTTGGCAATCCGTATTCAATGAGAAATTTTCCGGGTATTGCCACTTGTGTTTTTGCTTTTAACGATGAAGAACCTTACCACAAAGCCGCTGCAGATGTGCTATGGGGGATGAAAAAAGCTGATGCAAAACTAAGTATAACCGTAAGCAATGAGTATAAAATAAATTCAGGAGTCACTAATTACAAAAGTGATAAATTAATTGCCGGCTCATCAACAAGTTTAAAACAAAAAAAACTTCTTAAAATTGATAGCATAGTAAATAAAGCAATAAAACAAAAAGCAATGCCAGGTTGCCAGGTTTTAGTTGCACATAAAGGAAAAATTGTTTATTCAAAATCTTTTGGTTATCAAAGCTACGATAAATCGGTAAAAATTGACAACAATCAATTATACGACATTGCTTCTATTACAAAAATTGCTTCTACAACGCTTGCAATAATGAAGCTTAAAGAAAACGGGCAATTAAATATTGATGATTCACTACATAAGTTTTTACCCGAATTGAAAGGCAGCAATAAACAAAATATAACTATTAGAGAAATTCTTGTTCACGAATCGGGTTTAAAAGATTTTATCCCTTTTTATAATTCGTTTAAAAATAATCCTAAAATGCGTGACAGCATACTGTCAGATAAAAAAAGTGATAAATTTTGCTTTGAAATAGGAAATCATTTATATGTGAATAAAAACTACAAGAAAACAATTATAAATGAAATAGCTGCTTCGCCTTTAGGGCAAAAAGGCAAATATGTATATAGCGATTTGGGAATGATAATGCTGCGTTTTGTAATTGAAAATATAACTAATCAAAAATTTGA
The DNA here is from genome assembly GCA_020849295.1 of Bacteroidia bacterium. Taxonomy (GTDB): domain Bacteria; phylum Bacteroidota; class Bacteroidia; order NS11-12g; family UBA9320; genus JABWCE01. Next base: position 6,788 of record JADLGN010000015.1, on the reverse strand, counting down.
GGACTATCTCGAGCAAACGTTTTACAGGCAAATGGATTTGAAATTTTTAACCTTCAATCCAATTAATAAGTTTTCAAAAAATCAAATTGCACCTACCGAAAAAGATCCCGATTTCAGAAAAGGCATACTTCAAGGTTATGTGCATGACCCATCGGCTGCACTTCTTGGAGGAATATCAGGACATGCCGGTTTGTTTTCTAATGCACACGATCTTGCAGAAATTGGTCAGATGTTGTTAAATTATGGTTTTTATAATGGTAAAAGATTATTAAAACAGAGTACAATTATCGAGTTTAGCTCGAGGCAAAATAAAAACAGCCGCCGTGGGCTCGGTTTTGATAAAGCTGAAAATTCTCCCGGAAAATCAAGTCCGGTTTCTCCTATGGCTTCCGACAATTGTTTTGGACATACCGGTTTTACAGGTACCTGCCTTTGGATAGACCCCGACAAAGAACTTGTTTATGTTTTCTTATCAAACCGCGTTCATCCAAGTGCAGAAAATAAACTACTAATATCTAAAAATGTAAGAACCGACATAATGGACGTAATTTATAATGCTTTGAAATAATTTTTCTGACTCGTCCTAAAAAAGTTTACAGTTTTTATTTATTAATCCTGTAATAAGTTTACAATTCATTGTTAGTCCTGAATTGGGTTTACAATAGTAGTTTATTTTCGATAATAATTCTTCCAAAATCTTTCTGTTTTGATTTTAGTTTTTGAATGATGAATACAGTTTGAAGTAAAGTTACCTATGCTCATGTGAGGTCATCTGGTTTAAATTCCGGTGTTGTAGCCTAATTGCCGCATCCACCTTAGTAATTGACCATGTTCTTCGTCTTGTCAAGTATAATTCTCTCAAATTTCTGCTTTGGTACAGCCACTTGAAATTAATTCCTGAATGATTGAATGTTTTTCTGTTTCGGTAAAATATTTACCCGCTTTTTGAATGATTTTTTTGTCCATGTTTTACACTTTTTTGTGTAAACCTATTTTAGGACAAGACACTATTATCTTTTTCAACTTTTATACTTACAAACTAAAATTTATTTTAAATAAAACTCTCTTATAATTGATTTATTCTGATATTTTTGAATAGAATTATGAAAATAAAAGAGGTTTTTGACTTGTCCCGACTTGGCGGGAGACAGACTGGCGTTGGGTGAATGCGCCGTAAGGGAATTCGTGGACACTTTCCTATCCATCGTTACAAACTTTGCCAGCGAGTGATGCACTTGCAAATTGCTATAAAACCCTTATGGCGTATGACACCGTGTTAGGGGCAGTCAATTTTTTATGTTGTTATTTCTGTCAATTTGTCTATCAATTTTTGCTTTTCGCCGCTACTTGTTGTGGAAAATCGAAGTAATGGTAACTCGTATTTTGCTAAAATCCTGTCTTTCTTCTTGTCTCGCTCGGATTGTTCTGTTCCTGCTTTGTGGTACTCAAACCCATCAACTTCAACTGCAAGTATCGGATTTTTACCAAGTTTATTGTAAATTAAAAAGTCCAAATGTGTGTTATAGTGTCGTGCGTATTTTTGTTCCTCGTCTGTAAGCAAGGAAAAATCCCTAATAACATTGCGCAAAGGAAAGTGTAAAGTAACATCATATTTTGAAAATTTGTCCTGTTTGAGTGTGTTTGAAATTAATACGTACATTAAGTTTTCGCTGTCAAAGTCGGATTTATTGCCACTTTTTGATATTATTTCAGCACGTTTTTGCTCGTAACCTTTGTACAAATAATCGAAAACAGAACGCAATTTGCTTTCTTTTACGGAAAAGTTGTTGTAGTCAATATAAAGGATTAAGTCAGTAATGTTGCTGTCTTTGTCGCTGTCGTTACCGTTCACAACCAAAATAAGTTGTTTGACTGCTCTCGAAATAGCCACATTTAATCGATTAGGGTTGTCGGTAAATTCTGAAATTTCATTATCAACAGTCGAAAGAACAATGACATCGTTCTCTCTTCCTTGAAATTTATCAACTGTGTCGGCTTTGATTTGTGTGTTGTTAAATGCTTGTTGCAAGGCGTTTGTTTGATTCCGATAAGGAGTCACAATGCCCAAATCAATGCCTTCGAGCTTTTCGTTTGGAATAATCTCGTTGATAATCATATCAATTTGGCGTTGATTTGTTCTTTCGCGTGCATGATTACCTGCCGTAGTTTTGTAAACTATCAATGGCTCTCGCTCACCTTTAGACTCCGTTTGTATAATGAGTTGACTATCATAAAATTTTCGATTGCAAAACTCAATAATTTTAGGGTGACAACGATAATGTTCTCTCAAAAGTGTGTTGGGAACACTTGGGAATGTTTCTATAATTGAGGCAAGCAGACTATGATTGGAATAGCGATAGGATTCAGGAATAGAAAAAATGTCAAAAACAGCATCAGTTTTTTCTTTCATTCTGTCGTCAACTACATTCGGAAGTTGTTTTAAGTCTCCAACAATCACAGCTCGTTTAGCGCAAGAAAGAGCAAGTGCGCCTGTTGCCAAATCAACTTGAGAAGATTCGTCAATAATCACAAAATCATAAGTTATTTCTTCGGCTAAACTTCTTCGTAATGAATAAGTTGTACTCATAATAACAGGATAATCTTTTAGGAATTTTTCCGAACTTGAACGCAACTCCCAAATTTCATATCTTTTTCGTTGGTTTCGATTGTATTTTTTGTAAAGCTCCGACTTGAAAAGCTGCATAGCAAGTTGGCTATATTCTTGCATTTTGTCATCGAAAGAAAAACGATTAAGAGAAGTATCTAATACATTTTGCCTGTTTTTAAGTTCTTCGATTTTTACGGGATAATAATTTGATTGACAAATAAGTATTGCTTTCTCAGTAGGAATATCATATAAGGTTTTTCCTTTTCTTCCATATCTGAACCAATATCGCAATTTGCGCCACCAAGTTAGTTTTTTGTTCGTTAATGCATGATTTTCTATCGCAACCCAAAGCCCAAGTATATTATCGGCTGTTCTGTTCATTAAAAAATCAATATCATTTTCTATTTTATTCTCATCTTGAAAATGTTTATATTCCGTTGTCAGACAGTCGAGTTCTTGCTTTAGTAATGCCAATTCGTTCTTTTGTAGGAGATAATCCGAAAGTTGATTGAAAAGGTTTTCACAGCTATGTTTTATGCCTGATTTTTCTTTGTCCGACAAATTGAATTGCGACAAATCGGGAATGTCTGTTTGAGAATCAATAAATTCTTTTTTGTTGGTAGAATTTCCGAGTAAAGCGGCAATAAACTCAATTCCGTTTTTTTGTAATTTTTCATAGACATTTTTTGTTGCGGAGTTGTTGCTCGACACAACCGCAACACTTTGTCCGTTCATTACGGCGTTGGCGATAATGTTCAGAATTGTTTGTGTTTTGCCCGTTCCAGGAGGTCCTTCAATTACACTTAAAGACGAATGAAATGCTTTGTTTACTGCCTCTTTTTGACTTACATTGAAGCCAAAAGGAAATATTTCAATCGGGTTTCTAAAATTATTTGCTTTCGGCTGCGCCCCGTTTAGAAAATTGGCAAGTATGGAGTATTCGGGTATGAATGTGATTTTTGAGTAACTGTCAGCAAGTATATTTTTTCCTTCTTCGGTTGTAAGACCGACAGTTTCTGCAATTTCGCTGAGATATTGAAAGAGATTATTTGATTTTTCGCTGTTAATGGCAGATTTTACTATTTTTACCTTGTCCGCATTATAAATGTATTCTTTATTATTGTTTTTAAATTTGATAGCACATTTGTCTTTGTTGAAACCCATTCCAATGAAGCGGTAAGAAACAATATCATCAGTTTTGTTGCTCCCGTCAATGTATATCAGTTCTTCTTTTAGAGACATTTTGTTGTCGTCAATTTGGAATTTCAATCATTGTTATTTTGTCGAGGTGTTGTCTTCATTTGATTGCCCCTAACGCCAGTCTGTCTAAAAACCCAAAATGAACCTTTCGAGAATCGAATATATAATTTTTTCAAAGATAGGTTTCCGAGTATTTTATTTAAAAATCGCTTCATTTTTTAGTTTTTAGACAGTTTGACGGGCCACGTATTGGCGATGGGCGGGATTTTAGCACTGAAGTTCAATCGAAGAACAGAAGTTGAATTTTGCACTTCTGTTGATACGAAGTCGTTCAGCCCGCCTATTGCCAATACGATGTTGGTGGCTGGTTTTTTATTCATTTTCTATCCTGATTTATAAAATTTGTGTTTCTATAAACAGAAAATCCGTCACAATATATTTCTGAGTTTACAACAAATTCACCGCCTTCATTTTTCCCCAATCCACCTTTCCAAGCGTCAAACATTCCTTGAAAGAAAAATATTATTGGATAAGATTGATTGCTTTTGTATAAGTTCTTCCAAAGAGTAAATGAATCGCAGTAAATAAACACCAAACTAAAAAAGCCGTTGTTTCTTTCCCAAATGCTCCAATTAGCTTTTAATTCATTGTTAAATCTATCGTCACCTTTTTGAAACCAACCATTCTGTATCAAAAAATTAATATCCAAGTCAATATTTACTCTTTTCTTAAAATTATTCTGTTTTAGTTGTGTTTTAACACTTGGAAATTCAGAATCATATTCCAAATTATATGAAGTGTCTAAGCAAAAAACAAAAGAATGAATGTGCTTTTCAAAAAAAGTAATCGGCTCAATGTCATTTCCACAACCACTATAAAACAAACTGTCTTTTAAAATATCGACTATATCTGTCATTTTCATTTTTTCTTTTATGCCCATTTTCATTTGTTCTTTTAATTCATCATTTGGTTCATAGTGATATAATGACGTAATTATTTTTAGCCATTCGGGTGTTTTTGTTGGTGGAAAATGTGTGGTCCCTTCCTTCCCTTTCAAAGGAAATCTTTTTAACTCTCTTGTCAATAGTTTGCTCATTATTTCATACGTGTTTTGAAAAGCTGAAATACTTATTTTTTCGTTTGAGGAATGAGCATTTGAGTATCCGACACAAATATTTGCTCCACAAACTTCTGTGCAGAGTTCCATAATGTCGGTATAGCCACTTTTATCATCATCAATAAACCCAGTATTTGTCTCTATAAAATCACGGAATTCTTGTGAAACGGGCAAGGTATAACAAGTGTAATGTTCTTTTCTGCTACCATAAGCAAGCCTTCTATCAAATTCAAAAACAAAAGACGAGTTGTTTATTATCTTTGCAATGTCTTGATGTTCTCTCATTAAATACTTAGAACCTACACAATTACCGATTGCATCTTTGTGAGTGGATTCTTCATAGTCGCACACAAGAATGTGATGTCCCAAATCTTTAAATAACCAAAGCATTGCACAGCCTGCACGGTCGTCTGCACCAATGCCGTATTTTGAACTACCACTACGAAAAATATCACCGTCTTCAATAATTTCGTGTTCACCACTAACGTCAAAAACGGTATCACCGTGTGCTACCAAAGTAGCGGCATCAGTACGATTTCCTTTAATGAATAAAAACCTTTCGCCTGCTTTGCTGCCTTTATAAATCTTTGCAGTTGGTATAGTTGCAAAGATTTCAAATACACTGTCAGCTGTGTCAAGTGGCTTTTTTAAAAAATCAAGTAATACTTTTTTTGCGTCCATGTTGCATTCTATATTCGTTTGGTTGAGTATCCGTCTAAACTTGCCACCAACGGTTTGGTGCTTGGCGCAGTGGCGGGTTTCGGAGCACAAAACTGTCAATACACCACAAAAGTTGATGCGAGGTAAAATGTTCAATTAAGCACGTCACCGCCAATTTCTTAAACCCGTTGTTATCGGTTCGGCTTTCTTTTCGGTCGTGTCCGTTAATCTTCGCCAAAATAGTCACTGTCAATTTTTTTAAGTTCGTAAATCTGTTGTGTCGTGCAACCAAGATTGTAGTCAATCATTAGTTGAGCCAATTGTTCACCGTCAATGAGAACAATTTTAGTTTCATTCTTTGGTGTGTAGTCCAACGCTTCCTTAGTGAAATTAGATGTCGTTATAAAAATTCCCTTTTTTGCACCTTGTCCAGCTAAAGCACCAACGAATTTGTGAAGTTCTGGTCGTCCGACAACATTGCCCGGTTTCCAACGCTTTGCTTGAACGTAAATAATATCAAGTCCAAGTTTATCTTCCTTTATTGTTCCGTCAATTCCTTCGTCACCACTTTTTCCAATTGCTTTACCTGCGTCCTTGATTGAACCACCGTAACCCATTTTTACTAACAGTTCAACCACAAGTCGCTCAAAAAATGTTGGCGATAGGTCAACAACTTTGTTGAGCAGTTCAGATGCTAACGATTTGCGTATTCTCTGATATGCTTTGTCTAGATTTTCTTCGGGTGTTTGGTCGCTCGGTTCTTGAGTTGTTACTTCTTCGTCATTGTTGTTGTCGTTACGGCTAGCATTTTGAAACTCAAGAAATGCAGGAAACTGTCTTAAATATTTTGCATCAATTCGGTCGGGATTTTTCTTTAAGGTGTCAAGTCCAAGTTGTGTGATTACAAATGTTGCACGTTTGGGAGAGTCAAGTAGTCCCGCTTTTTTGAGATAAGTTTTTGCCCAACCAACTCTGTTGTCAAAAATTGCTTGCAGTCCGCTTGCCAAAAGTTCTTTGCGTTCTTCGTCTGTCACTTTAAACTCGGTCGCCAAGTTTTCAATTAAGTCACGATACTTATGTTCTTTCTTGTCCGAAACAAGTCGGAGCATTGGAAGCATTATTGATTGGTAGTCAGGTATCATATTTTCTTTTCTTGTCGTCTGTTTATTTTATGCACTGTCGTCTTTTAAGCTGACCGATAAC
>JADLGN010000014.1 GCA_020849295.1 Bacteroidia bacterium | reverse complement strand
GGCAGTCTGTCTAAAAACCCAAAATGAACCTTTCGAGAATCGAATATATAATTTTTTCAAAGATAGGTTTCCGAGTATTTTATTTAAAAATCGCTTCATTTTTTAGTTTTTAGACAGTTTGACGGTTGGCGTGTTGCCGCAGTTGGCGATTTCGGAGCACTTCACTGTCACCCAGCACAAAAGTTTGATAGGAGCACTCAGCTTCAATTTTGCACGTCACCGCCAATTGAGGCAACACGCTGTTAGCGGCTGCCTTTCTGCCTTCAGTCATAAAGTCCTCGTGTTATAGATGATGAGTTTACGCCCCAACTATTTCCCTCTTGAATAACATTTGCTTTCAAGTGTTTCTTTTGTATTCCTTTCATTTCGTTGGAACTTTCAATGTCAGCCGTGAAGTCAACTTCCATAAGAATGTTTCCGCTTGGAAGTTGAGAACCCTGTCTTGAACCAGTTACTTGAAAACTCAAAATCTTAACTATGTCAAAAAAAGATTTCAAATTGTTTGCGTTTGTTCCTTCCGAAGTTTGGCAATGTTTCGCCATTGAATTCCAGTCCTTCTCCTTCCAACATTTCACAAATTCTGCCAACTTTTTTTCATAGGGCTTTGTCAGTTCGGATGGCTTTTGTAACTTATAAACTGTCGGCTTGCCACCGCTAATTTTGGCGATAATATCCTCGTTTACTTTGTAGTCGTCCGATTGGAAAATTACAATCTCGGGAAAGTCGTCCTTGTTAGCCGGGTCAATTTTAATTTTCTCACCTGTCTTGCCGATGATGTCCAAAACCTCTGGACTTTGCTTGTCTGCAAAAATGCGAAACTCAATTTGGTCAGTGATGTTCCAAGGTTTCAAAGTCGCTGAAAATTTACCGTCTTGCACTTTTACTTCCTCATAGGTGTCTGACATGCCGCCTTTTTTTGATGAAGCAATAAATCCTGTCGTTTGAATTTCAATTGCTGTCCCGTTGGGAAAGTTAGTGCTGCCTGTAACTTTGATTGTCCTGCCGTCTTTGCTACCACCAGAGTAATCGCCACCTGTATTGTCTTGATACTCGTAGTTGTCAAGCTTTACAAAAGCTGTTTCAGTCAAAATCTTCTGATTGTCCGCCTGCGTTGCGGTTGTCTGCTGTGTCGCAGTTTGGTTGTTGTTACTACACGAACAAAAAAGTCCGCAAGCTGTCAAGATGTAAATTATTTTCTTCATTGTTGTCTGTTTAGTCAGTATTGTGCTGTCGGTTGTTAAGGTTGCCGCTAACTAGTAAATACCCGCATATTGCGTGTATTTTTTCTTTGTATGAATGTGAATTCTGAAATTTCAAAATATAATTTGTGAATTCTTTTTTCATTTGCACCATGCAATGTTAAATCTTGTTTTTTATAAATCCAAACGTTCTATTTGAGAAATAATATTGCTTAACACTTTTGTACTTACATGGGTATATATTTCGGTGGTCTTAGAACTGGAGTGTCCTAATAGAGATTGTATGTATCGCAAATCTACACCCTGTTAGGGTTTTTTTGAATGATTTTAATTATCCGTGTTTTACACTTTTTGTGTAAACCTAATTTAGGACAAGACAGTTTTTTTTAAATTAAAAATTGAGTTTTAAGAAGGTTTATAAAGAATTTGTAACAATTGATTTTTGTAAGTCGTCCTATTAGTGTCTAACAATTAATTTTCCAAAACCTATTATACTGTTTTCTTTAATTATCTTATAGTAATAAATACCCATTGCAAAATTACTTATGTTAAAGTTTCTATTATCATCTGTCTGTGACTCCATTAATCTATGGCATACATCAAATAATAGCAGCCTTACATTTCCTTCTTCTTTGTAATCAATATACACGTTTTCATTTGCCGGATTAGGAACAACCTTGGCAAATACTTTTGCATTAATCATCTTCAATTCTACACCTGCTGCATTGTTGCCAATTTTCCATATTTCCATTCCTTGCGATTCATCGTTTCCTAAAAAGTAAAGAACTTTTCCGGCTTGACAGAACGAATAACTACTGTTAGCATTTATAAATCCATCATAAGTCCCGGGGTATATATCCCAATAGGTTATAGAATCATTCATAGGATTTAACTTGTATAATTCGTTGCCATGCATTGAATCTCTAGCTTCAAAATAAATATTGTTATTAAAAGGAATTATTGAATGAAAGAAATTCACATTATTAGCATTTGACTGAATATGACTTACCTGTACTACCGAGTTATTACTCAAATCAAATTTCCAAACTTGTCCAAATTGAACATAATCCATAGCAGTAAAGTATAACATATTATTACTTGTAATAAAATTACTTGGGGCAGACCCATATCCTCCTACATCAACAGCTATATCTTTTATTAAAGCCGGTTGTATTGGGTAGTTCAGTAAAGTATCTACTAAATATAATTCAGCACCTATAGGGTCTGCCGGACCTTTATCATAAGGTATTCCTCCAAACACAATTTTATCTTTTAAAAAACCAAATCCCGAAAACTTATAGGCTGAAAAACTTCTTGGAATATCGTTGAAATTAACTAATTTATGAACTGTGCTTAAATCTGAACCGGGAGTTAAAAAGTCTTTAACAACTATGTAAAGAGTTCCTTTGTAGAATTGAAAAGCAAATGCCGTCATTGAATTTGAAGAAGAAGCAGCTAACTGTATAATTCCATATTTGTAAGGCTTAGTTCCTGTTTCAGTTCCATCTGTTTCATATAATTTAAAAATATATCTTGGTCCGTCTTGAACTCTGGCTCCAAACAGCAATTTCCCATAAGCAACTACAAAACCTGTTGGATCACTATCGGTGTCGAAACCATAATTACCTGGGTTTATGTCTTTAAGCATTTTTGTTCCATTCAAAGTTCCATCGCTTACCCATAATTCTCTGCCTAAGTTATTTGTTATATTTCCTTTATAAAAATCTGCTGCATTAAAATACAATTTATCATTAAATTCTACCATTTGTCTTTGTAGTTTTATTGAATATAATGGTCCACCACCGGTAACATATCTGAATTTCCTTAACAGCACAGGTGTAGTGTTAGAATGAGTAAATGTAAATAGTCCAACTGTGTCTCCAATTGTTTGAATTGCAAAAAAAATCACTCCTGATGCTTTAATAAAGCCGTAAGGTAAATGAGTCCAATTGTTAATTAAATTGGAGTATTTAAAAATAGGAACAGTTCCTGAACTTGTACCATCTGTTCTCCAAACACTTGAATCATCATTGTTAATAAAAAACATATAATGGTCAACAGGATAATAAACCGTTTCTATATTAGTTCCTTGTGTACCGCTTGTTATATCTTTAAGAATTTCGGGGTTCTGTGCATTAATATAATTACAAATAAACAGAGAAAAACAGCTAATTAAAATCAATGCAAACATCCTGTTTATATAGATTAACATTTTAAATTTATTTTGATAGGTATTCATATTTTTAAATTATTAATTATTCTATAATTCTTCCCAACTGAATTTGGTTGTGGCAGTTTGATTAAAAGTATGAATGTCGGGATATTTTACACCTTTTAAGTTAAGAGTAACATCAACCGTAAAACGCAATTTGTTATTTTTTTTTGATATATATACAACACCTCCATTACCCCAATAATAATACGGCACTACTGTTACTTGCAGTAATGCACTGTCAGTACCTTTTTTAGGAGGCTCAGTGCCTTTTGCAATATGAAAAATTTTATATGACCCTTCGGGGATAGAATCTCTAATCATTTTATCACTATTAAATTGTACGCTTAAATTTCTATAATTACTATAACTGCCAAAAGGCTTGCTAAGACCAAAACTATTTCCCATAATACCTGCAGTTGCGGCATCTGCGCTTGAAAAGTTAGTATCACCGTTTAAAATCCAATAATTAATTGAAGGTGGAACAAAACCCGAAGGTGACTTAGGTTCAGGTGTGTTTGTATTATCTTCTTTAGTACAAGAAATACTCAGTACAATTAATAAAATGGCTATATATAAAATATTTTTCATTAATGTTATTTTATTTTTATGATACAAATAAATATAATAACAATATTAAGTAAAATAACACTTTAGTAGTATTTTTTACTATTGCTATATAAAATATAATAACAAATTAAGCCAAATTTATTTTGTTTCTAATAACTTGAAGAATTGATCCAGTTCAGGTAAAATTACAATGCGTGTTCTTCTGTTCAATGCCTTGCCTTCTTCGGTTGTATTAGGAGCTATCGAAACGTATTCACTTCGTCCGGCGGCTATCATTCGGTTGGGTTCAATTCCATAATTCAACTGTAATAATCTTACAACCGCAGTAGCACGTAATACGCTCAAATCCCAATTATCTTTTATTTGACCCTTAAAAATAGGTTTGTTATCAGTATGACCTTCTACCATAAACTGTATATTTGGTTGAGCTTTTATAACATCTGCTACTTTGCCTAACACATTTTTTGCTTCGGGGGATATTTCATAACTACCGCTTTTAAAAAGCATTTTATCTGAAATGGAAATAAACACCGCACTACCCTCTACATTTATTTGGATATCTTTATCATTCACATCCTTTAAAGCTCCTTTTAAACTAAGAACTAAAGCCATATTTAATGAATCTTTTCTTGATATTTCTTTTTGCAATCCTTTTATGTAAAGATCTTTTGAGTTAATATTTTCCAAAGATTTTTTGATACTTTCTGACTGAGAATTTGTAATGATTGATAAATCATTCAATTGTTTTAATAAAGTTGTACTTACAGATTTCACATATTCAAGCTCACTTTCAAGTTTTGAAATTTTTTCGTTATTATTATTTTTATCTTTAAGACAAATGTCAAGTTCATGGTGTACTTTTTGGTATGAAGAATCTAAAGATTGAAGTTCTATAACTTTCTTTTTATAATTTTTTTTGCTTACACAAGAACTTAATGCTAATGCAAGTATAATAGCAGGTAAAAATATTTTTTTCATTTAAAACTACAAATTTCCTCTTTAAAACTAAAACTTCAAAATCTGATGTTTATAGTTAGAGTTTTTTTCATAAAAAATATATATAGTTTAAAATTGTCCAACAAAAGAAAGATAATTACTTTCCGATACAAAAACGGCTAAAAATGTTATCAAGCAAATCTTCAGATGAAATCTCACCTGTAATTTCTGAAAGGTGATGCAATGCTTGACGTATGTCTAAGGCAAGTAAATCAGAACTGATTGAATTATTCAACCCATTTTTTATATCGTTTAATGACTCTTCGGTTTTGTACAAAGATTCGTAGTGTCTTGAATTATTTATAATTGTTTCTGTTTGCTTATTTAGTTCTGATGCATATTTTTCAAGAACATTTAAAAGTACTTTTATTTCTTTATTTATAGCAGATATAAATACAATTTCATAGTCTAAATTATTAAATTCTTTATCTAAGTCTTCAATCTCACATAAGTCGGTTTTATTGGCTACTGCTATTATTTTTTTTGATGTTTTAAGACTTTTTAATTCATCATTCAATATATTTTTTGTCATTTTTTTTGCATCAAAAACATATAGTATCAAATCGGCTTTTTCTATATTTTCAAAAGTTTTATTTATGCCTAAATCTTCAATTTCATTAGTTGATACTCGAATTCCGGCAGTATCTATTATTCTGAAAAGAACTCCATTTATATTGAGGCTTTCTTCTATTGTGTCGCGTGTTGTACCTGCAATATTGCTCACTATGGCTCTGTCTTCATTCAGCAAGGCATTTAAGACCGTACTTTTACCTGCATTTGGTTTTCCTGCAATAACTGTAGCTATACCCTTTTTCAAAACATTGCCTGCTACGAAACTCTTTTTCAGCATTCGTACTACTTCGCTGATTTCTTCTACCAGACTGTACAATTGCTTTCTGTTTGCAAATTCTACATCTTCTTCGCCAAAGTCAAGTTCTAATTCAATAAGTGAAGCAAAATTTATCAAAGATTGGCGTAAGTTTTTTATTTTATTTGAAAACTCGCCTTTCATTTGTGAAATTGCCATTTTATGCGATACCTCACTATCAGATGCTATTAAGTCTGCAACGGCTTCGGCTTGTGCAAGATCTAATTTGCCATTTAAAAATGCTCTTAATGTAAATTCGCCTGGTTTGGCTAACCTTGCTCCTTTGTTTACGAGTACTTCTATTAATTTTTGTTGAATAAAAGGTGAACCATGACAAGATATTTCAATTACATTCTCTCCTGTATATGATTTGGGTTCTTTAAAAATTGATAATACAACTTCATCAACAACTTCATTATTTATATTGTTTATAATTTTTCCAAAATGCAAAGTGTGAGATGGCTTATTTAATATTTGTTTTGAAAAAACAGATTGTGCAATATTAATTGCATCTGCTCCCGAAAGCCTTATTACACCTATTGCTCCCACCCCTGTTGGTGTTGCTAATGCAACAATTGTATTATCATTATACACTATGTTTAATTATTAGAAATTCGGACTTAATGAATATTTACTGTAAAAATCAAATATTTCTTCGGCAGCTTCTGCGGCAGTATCAACTACTTTTACAAGAAAAATATCTTCTTTATCTGCATTTTTTTCCTGCTCTATTACTACATTATTTATCCAATCTATCAAACCATTCCAAAAATCTTTTCCTACAAGAATTATCGGAAATTTTTCAACCTTGCGAGTTTGCACAAGAGTTAAGGCTTCAAACAATTCATCGAGAGTACCAAATCCGCCGGGTAGTACTACAAATCCTTGGGCATATTTCATAAACATTACTTTTCTTACAAAGAAAAACTTAAACTGAATTAGTTTGTCGTAATCTATATAATGGTTGGGAAATTGTTCAAATGGTAAATTGATATTTAATCCTACAGATTTTCCGCCTGCCTCATTGGCACCCTTATTTGCTGCTTCCATTATTCCTGGACCACCGCCGGTTATTACACCAAGTCCTGCACGACTAAACATTTCAGCTATTTCGTTTGCTAGACTATAATACTTTGTACCTGGCTTTGTACGTGCTGAACCAAAAATTGAAACACAGGGTCCTATACGAGCAAGCGTATCATATCCTTCAACAAACTCACTCATTATTTTAAAGATATTCCAACTATCAGTACTTTTTATTTCTGGCCATTTTTGTAACTCGAAAGCTTTTTTAATTTTTTCGTCCAAATGAAAATGATTATTGTAATCCATATATTTTACAAAACAAGATAATAAGTTTTTTAAATAAAAATTTAAGATTAAATAATTTATACAAAAGTTTATCAAATAAGGTTTTGAATAGAAAAAATTTAATTTTGCAATAAAAAAATTCTGAGTGCTTCTGTTAATTGATAATTACGACTCTTTTACTTACAATCTTTGCGACTACTTCTTACAATTGGGGCAACAAGTGCAAGTAATAAGAAATGATGAAAAAACTGCTGAAGAATTATCAGAATATAATTTTTCAGGAATTGTGTTATCGCCCGGACCTGGAACTCCTTACGCTTCGGGCAATCTAATGCAAATAATTGATTACTGGAACAGCAAAGTTCCAATTCTGGGTATTTGTCTTGGACACCAAGCTTTAGGTTGTTATTTTGGTGCCGAACTTATTAAAGCTACAAATCCTATGCATGGAAAAATTTCAGCAATAAATATGATAAAACATGAGATGTGGAAAGGTATTCCGCAAAATATAAAAGTTTGTCGTTATCATTCTCTTGTTATTGATTTAAAAATAAATGATGAATTAATTCAAACAGCAATTAGCAAAGATGATAATTCTATTATGGCAATTTCTCATAAAAATTTGCCTATTTGGGGTATTCAATTTCATCCAGAAGCTATACTAACGGAATATGGTATAGAAATTTTAAAAAACTGGTTAAATTCATTTATTTTGCAGTATGATCATTAAAAACCTTGCAGACAATCTTATATATCCACTTAAACCAAGTGATACCGCAGGTTTTGCACTTGAATCATTCGATATTTTAAAACAAGATATTTTACCTGTTGCAGAAAATAATGCTCTTATAGGTTATTTGTTAAAAAAGGATTTAGAAAAAATAAAGAAAAATCAAGTAATTAAACCTGTAATTACAACTAATTATAATTTTGAAATAAATGAAAACCGTCATTTTTATGATGCAATAATTTTTTTGCTTAGAGATAATGCACCATACTTGGTTACTGTAAATAATGACAACCAATATACCGGTAATATTTCTTATAAATGTATAATTAATTATTTGGCAAACAGCTATACTTTGCAAGCTGAAGGCAGCGTTATAAATCTAAAATTACAATCTTATAATTATTCGCTTAATGAAATTAACAGAATAATTGAAAGTGAAGATGCAAAAATTATAGGTTTAAATATATTTAAGGTGACTGACACAAATTTAATAATATTGAGCATAAAGTTAAATACAAAGTATATTGACAGAATTGTATTTTCATTGCAAAGATTCGGATATGAAATTACCGATACTTTTAATAACAAAAGCTATGTAAATGATGTGGAAGACCGTTATCATTCTCTTGTAAAATATCTTGAATTGTAAATTTACTGTGCAATCTAAAGAATATTTAAAATCTATATTATTTACAATTTTATTCTTTTTAATTTTTAGTCAGAAATCCAAAGCCGGTATTGACTATAATGTAATAATTGATTCTATTATAATAACCGGAAACAATAAAACCCAAACATGGATTATTGAAAACGAATTGCTATTTAAATACAAAGAAATTTATAAAAAATCAGAACTTGCTGAAATGGCTGTAAGCAGCAAAAATCTGCTTATTAATACCAATCTGTTTGTATTTGCTGATGTTACTTTTACTGAATATAAAACACAACATATTATTATAAATGTAGATGTAAGTGAAACTTGGTATTTATGGCCCATGCCCTGTTTTGAGTTGTCTGACCGCAACTTTAAGCAATGGCAAAATATGGACTATAAACTAAACCGAACTAATTACGGATTGTATTTGTTTAAATACAACTTTAAAGGCAGAAACGAAACTATAAAAATAGCTTTAATTAACGGTTATACAGAAAAATACGGCATTTATTATTCTGTCACTTCTTTTAAAAAATCAACAAAATTTGGTGCTGAATTTTCTACACTATTTAAAAGAAACAAAGAAATATGGTATATTACAAAAAACAATAAACTTCAGTTTTATAAAAACTATGAGAAACCTTTAATACAAAGATGGGAAAACTATGTTTCTTTCAATATAAGAAAAAACAATTTTGTAACAGAGAAATGGGAAATTGAATTTAATAACATAAAAATTGATGAGCAAATAATAAAAGACAGCCTTAATAGAAATTTTTTATTAGGAGGCAAAACTCAAAATGAAATTAATGTAAAACAAACTTTCCTGATAGAAAAAAGAGATAACAAATACTATCCGCTATCCGGGTTTAGCTTAAAAAATGAAATTAAATTAGGTACAATAAAAAGTAATGTTTCAGCAGAAGTGATAAGTGAAATGCTTGAAACTTCATATTATATAAAAGCTGCAAAAAACCTTTATACATCTGCTTTTTTCAAGTTTAAAATTTCTAATCAAATAATACCTTACATACCGTATTACAATTTTAAGGCACTTGGATATAGTGATTATGTTAGAGGATACGAACAATATGTAATAGATGGTCATGCTTTTGTTTTAGCCAAATTAAATTTTAAATACGCTTTGCTAAACAGATATAAATTAAAAATTCCTTTTAAATTGAATAAAAAATATATTAGTTTGCCATTGGGAACATATTTGAACTTATTTGCAGATGGTGGTAAAACTTATAACAATCAATGGCAAGAAAGCTATTTGAGGCTTGAAAACAATCTTGCAAACAGATTATTATTTGGATATGGAACCGGAATTGACTTTGTTGTATTGAACGATAAAATTTTAAGAATAGAATATTCAATGAATATTTTGAATGAAAAAAATTTAAACATTCATTTTAAAAAAGCATTCTAAATGAAAATAGGAATATACGCAAGAACCCTAAAAAACAAACAAGCTATAGAATGTTTGCAAAATCTTTTGGCAAGTCTTGCACATAAAGAAATTGAAACATTTGTGCATGATAAAATAAGTGAGTATTTCAATGATTTAAAAATATTTTCTAATGAAAAATATGAGGTATTTACAAACGAAAATATCCTCGATACACAAATTGATTATATGCTTAGTATTGGTGGTGATGGAACTATTTTAGACACACTTGATATTGTAAAAGATTCAGGAATACCAATAATGGGATTCAATACAGGGAGATTAGGATATTTAGCTACCTCAAATCCCGAAAATATTGATAAAGTAATAGACGAACTTATATTGAAATCGTATAGAATAGATAAACGCACATTACTTAAACTTGAATCTGAAAATGATTTTTTTGATGGTTTTCCTTATGCACTAAATGATTTTGTAATACATAAAAAAGATAGTGCAAGTATGATTATTGTCCATACATACCTTAATGGTGAATTTATGAATTCATATTGGGCAGACGGATTGATAGTAGCAACTCCAACCGGCTCGTCAGCATATTCATTAAGTTGCGGAGGACCTATACTCATACCCAAGTCTGCAAGTTTTGTTATTACTCCAATAGCACCTCATAATTTAAGCTTAAGACCCATAGTAATACCCGACAATACTGTTCTTTCATTTGAAATAGAAGGAAGAGTAAAGAGTTATTTACTAAGTCTTGACAGTAAAAGTTGCTCTATAAAAAAAGGCACTCAAATAGCAGTAAGAAAAGCTGATTTCACTTTTAATTTGATAAGATTGGGAGATGATAATTATCTTGATGCCTTACGCAACAAAATGATGTGGGGACAAGATATAAGAAACTAATAAAGCAGATGTTTTAGTTTGTCTCGATTAATTATTGTTATTTTCCCTTCTTTAATATCAATTAGTTTTTCTGATTTAAAATCGCTTATGGTTCTTATTAATGACTCGGTAGCAATACCTATATAGCTTGCAAGTTCTTCACGTTTTATTTCAAGCAAAGCATCTGTTTCGGCATTTCTAAATTTGCTGTCAATTTCTATTAATGTTTTGGCTACTCTTTTTCTTAAATTACCATAAGCCATTATTACTAGCTTATCTTCCTTTTCTTTAATATTTTTTGCAATATTTTTAATAAGTGTATTTGCAGCATTTATATCTGAAAATATAAGTTGCATAAAATCTTCTTTTGGCAAACTTATTATTTCAGCATCTTCTATTACAACTGCAGTTTCGTCATAAACACCGCTTCCAAGTAAAGTAATATAACCCAAAAAATCATTTGGCCCATAAATATCAAGAATAAGTTCTTTGCCTTCTTCACTTATTTTTACGCATTTTACCTTACCTGATTTTATCAGAAATACACTTTTTGCAAATTTCCCTTCTTTGAATAGTACTTCTTTTTTTGCCAATTTCTGACTTGTTCCAAATTCATCAATTATTTGGTTAATATCAATTTTTCCTTGATTTTTTTGTAAAATTTTTGCTTTCTCACTCAACTCATTCCTTTTAAATCTTGATTCAATAGCGTTAAGTAATTCTACATCTTCAAAGGGCTTAGTAATAAAATCATCAGCACCCATTTCCATACCTTTTCTAAAATCAGATCTCTCGGTTTTTGCTGTTAAAAATATGAAAGGTATGTTACGTGTATTTTCGCCTTTTCTAATTAGATGAAGTAATGCAAAACCATCCATTTCAGGCATCATAATATCGCAAACTATCAAATCGGGGTTTTTCTTTTGTGCCAATTCATATCCCTTTTTTCCGTTCTCACAGTTATAGGTTTTGTACCCCGACAGTTCTAATATTTCAACAATATTTTCCCTTATATCATCATGGTCTTCTATTATCAATATCGTTTTCTTATTGTTCATTTGTGTTTTTTGGTATAATAAATGTAACTATTGTTCCTTCGTTTAATTTACTGTCAATATAAATTTCGCCATTCAGCAAGTTAAGATGTCTTTTAACAATATGCAAACCCAAACCTGTACCTTGAATATTTACAGCATTTTTTGATCTGAAAAAAGTTGTAAACAAATGTGTTTTATCTTCTTCAGGTATTCCAATGCCAAAGTCTTTTATTTCAATTTTCAGCATTTGAGGTCTGTTTATACAATTAATTATTATCTTACCATCCGGCATCGAAAATTTTATTGCATTTGTCAGCAAATTTATACAAATATTTTTAAGCAAGTTTTTATCAGTTTCTATCCTATCACTGCCTTCAAAATAAAATTCAATGTGCTGTGCTGGTTTTTTAAGAATTTCTAATTCGTCAATTGCACTATTTATTATTTCATTCAAGCTTTCATCGCTGTATTGTACATTTATTTTGCTTTGCTCAAGTTTGCCGAATGACAAAAAATCTTCGAGAATTTCATTAAGATATCTTACAGATTCTTTAATTTTTTTTATATGAATATTCCTTTTATCCTGTTCATCAGTATATTCATATCTCTGCATAATATTTGCCGACGACAGAATAGTACTTAATGGTGTGCGAAACTCATGTGAAGCCATTGATACAAAACTGCTTTTTATTTCACTCATTTCTTTTTCTTTTGCAAGTGCATCTTTCAATTCAAGTTCAGATTTTTCAAGGGTTTTCATAACCTGTTGAAGATTATTTGTTCTTTCGTTTACTTTTACTTCAAGCTCCTCGTTTAGTTTGGCAAGTTCGGCAGCCATTTGTTCTAACGATTCATTTTTTTGAATAATAATTTTTTCAGAATTTTTTCTTACAGTAATATCAACAATAAAGGCTATTACAAAGGTTTTATTTTGGTCAGTATATGTACTTAGGCTAATCTCTACAGGGAAAATACTGCTGTTTTTTTTAATCCCCGAAAGATCTCTTCCTGCTCCCATTTGCCTGTTTGATGGCTTTTTCACATAATCCATTCTCATTTTAGGATGCAAATTTTTATGATTTGAAGGTATAAGAATTTCTACGGGTTGATTTTTCAATTCATTTTCGTTATACCCAAACATACCACATGCTGTAGGATTAGCCATTATTATTCTTCCTCGTTCATCAGATATTATTATTCCTTCTGTAGAGTATTCGTAAAGCAAAAAGAAGTGCTTAAGGCTTTGTTTAATATTATAATTAAGGTCTAAAATAAAAAGCGATACTATTGTGCTTATAAATATTAAAAATAAAGTGCCCCAATATATAAGTTGGTCATTGTTTATTAAATTTTTATCTTTAAAAACCAATGGTAACAAGCTAAAAAGTAAGCTAACTCCAATACCGCTGTATAAAGTTATTTTTTTATTATTAAATACAAGGCTGATAAAAATGAGATTGATAAAAACCAGATTTAAAGTTTTAAAATCTCCCGACAATGCTCCAAGCAACAGTATTAACGAAAATGTAGATAGTATGACAAAAGAAACTGAATTTTTTTTAAAATCTGCCATTACTTTTATTAATTTTAAACGAATTGAATTTTGCCAAAAATATAATATATTTCTTTAAACTCGCTTTATAATTATAATATTTAATAAAATTATATCTGCTTTTGTTTTCTCAACGAGAAAAAATAATATAAAATATTATGGCTGAGATTATCGCCATGAGCAAAAAATTCACTCTTGCTCTATTGGTTAGCTTAGGTTTTACACCGTTTTCTATAAGATTTTCACTTGTAAATTTTATTAAAGATTTTGTTTTTCTCAAATCATACATTACTGCACTGCAAGCATCAATACAAGATGTACACATTATGCATTCTCTTTGTATTCCATTTCTAATATCAATACCCATAGGACAAACTTTTACGCAATTTCTACAATCAATACATTCTCCTATTTTCATAGTTGGGTTATCGTTTTCAACTACTCCACGTGGTTCGCCACGCTTAAAATCATAAGCTATAAGTAAAGTATTTTTATCAAACAGAACATTTTGCAACCTGCTGTAAGGACAAAAATTTATACATGCGTTTTGTCTGTAAAAAGAAAAAATATAATATATCAATAATGAAAAAAATACTATTACCAGAAAAACTAAAATATTATTTTCCAAAGGTTCTTCGATAATGTTTAATACTTTTTCATATCCAATTATGTACATAAGCAAAATATTAGCAATTAAAAAAGAAATTGCAAGAAAAGTGATATGTTTTAATACTGTGTTAAATTTTAGTTTATCCTTTATTTCTTCAGTATTTTCATTAACATTGTATTTATTAAAAATAAATTCTATTTTTCTGAATAACATTTCCATAAAAACAGTTTGAGGACAAATCCATCCGCAAAACACACGCCCAAAAATTGAAGTAAACAATAATATAAATGCAGTAAATAATATTAATGTTAATCCAAAAAAATAAAATTCTTCGGGCTTAAAAATTTGTCCGTAAATGATATATTCTGATTTGAAAAAATTAAATAAAAAAATTGGTTTGCCATTAATATTAATAAAAGGAACTGTAACAAATATTATGAAAAATACATAACTAACCCAAGTTCTTATTTCATAATATTTGCCGTTTGATTTTTCAATATAAATTTTGTTACCTCTTCTGTTTTCGCTTGAATTTTGCTTTAAAAGCGACAGGTATTTTTCGAGAGAAAGCCTCTGTTTAGATTTTTCTTTCACTATTTTGGAGACAAAAAATTAATTTAAATCAACAATACTAAAACAATGATTGAATTTGTTTCTTTAAACTTTATTTTCAAGGTCTTTTTTTCTGTTAAGCAATAATTTAGCCTGACTTAACAAAAAAAATATAACTACAACTTCTAAAATTATTAAACTTATAACGAGATAAAATAAAAAATTAGGCAAACCCAATGTAGTACTTGTGTTTGACAAAATGCTTAAACTATCATTATTGCCAAATACGCATTTACTGCCAATTGTTGTTGATATAAGAAAAAATAAACTACGTAATTTACTACTGTCTATACTTTTTCTTTGTTCGTTTTTCCAGTTATCTACAAAATAATCAGTTGATTTTTTAATATGTCTTATAAGTAGCCATATTACAAAAAGTAAAATTACAAGAATTGAAATAAGGATATAAGCACCAGTTGTTTCGTTTATTTTTAAAAATAAAGAATTTTTAGCAACCAATATTAATGGTAGTATCAATAGAATTATTGAAAATATTACTTTGCTTTTAAACACCTTATTATGCAATTTTGCTAATGGACTATAAATCCAATTAACAAAATTATAAGTTGTAATTAATTAATTTTATGATGTTGGTCAACGGATTTTAATGATATTGGTCAACACAATTATGGTATATTTTATTCTAATTCAAACATAGTACTTCTATGCTATTTTTATTATTAAAAATGTCAATCAACGGTGAAATATCATTATTATTTCTCTCAAGTACCATAAGTGAACATGAAGACAAACTTGCTTTGTCAACAAATTTTTGATTTATATTTTCTTCTCCGTTAAGAGATGATATAGTATATTTTATTTTGGTATTATCAATTACTGTCTGAATTTTAATTATTAATTCTTTTGAAGTGAAAGACGATGTTGATTCGGTAAAATAATAATGCAAAACTGAATTGAATTTTTCAGCAATTTCGAGCAATATGTCGTTTACAGGATTGTCAAACAATTCGTCAATGAGTATATAAATGTCTTTATATTCTGATATAACAGTATTTTTTTTTGATACCCAAACAGGAATATTTACAGAATTGATTGTTTTTGCCAAAAAACTTCCTGTAATATGTTGAACTCCATGAACTCCATGTGTACCAATAAAAATAATATCTGACTTAGTTTCTTTTGCAGTTTCTGCTAATGTTTCAAAAAGTTCGCCTTCTTTGGTAAGATAACTTGAATTAATGTTGTATTTTTTCTGAATATCTGAAGTTATTTCTTCAAGTTGATTTTTTATTTCACGATTTAAAAAACCTGAACCAACTAGTTTTTTTGCACTTTTATCAATGTCAGATACTTCAAATACATGCAGCAAAATAATTTCGGATTTTATTTTTCCGGCAATATTTACAGCACTCATCAGAGCTTTGTTTGATGCTTCAGAAAGGTCGGTGGCTACAAGTAATCGCATTGTTTTATTGATTATTTTTCAAAAATAAGTTATGAATTTGTATGTTTTTAAAATATTATATAAAAAATATTAGGTAAACTTAAATATTTATCTTTGCAAAAAATAATATGGAAAGCGAGAAAGGACTTGTTTACGTTACCCGCAAATTGCACTTTAATGCTGCACATAAGCTATATAACCCGTCATGGAGTGATGAAAAAAACTTTGAAGTTTTTGGCAAATGTTCAAATCCAAATTGGCATGGTCATAATTTTGATTTGTATGTAACTGTTAAAGGGATTCCCAGTCCTGAAACTGGTTTTGTCATAAATTTAAAAGTTCTTAAAGATATTGTAAACAGTGTAATTGTTGACAAAATTGACCATAGAAACATAAATCTTGATGTTGATTTTATGAAGGGCAAAATTGCAACTATCGAAAATCTTGCAATAGCTATGTGGTACGAACTTTTGCCACATTTACACGGAGTAAAATTGCATTGTATAAAAATTTATGAAACTGAAAGGCAATTTGTAGAATATTTTGGCGAATAATTACTTTACAATTGTAAGAGCCATTTTTTCTTCAAATATTTCATTATTAAATCCTGTTAGTTTTATTTTACAAGGATAAACCCCAATACCAATTATACTTCCATCGTTTAGCTCGCCGTTCCATGATTTATAGTTGCCTTTATAAGTATAAATTTTTTGATATAATCTATTGTAAACCTCTATTTCAATTTCTTTAAAAATTCTTCCACCTATTTCGAAAACATCATTTATACCGTCACCATTTGGTGTGAATGCGTTTGGCAAATACCATGGGCACTCATCTCCAAAAATTGAAATGTGAACAGAATCTGACAAAATCTTGCAGCGATGATTTACTGTAGCTGTATATGTTCCGGTTTTGTTCACAGTTATAGAAGAAGTTGTTTCGCCGGTATTCCATTTATACGAATTTGTATTTGTTTGGCTTGCATCAAGATTTACCTGTGTATAATCGCAATATCTTTGTTCGTTTCCTAATTCTAATTCTGGAGCTTCAATAACTGATGTAGATTGTGTACTTGAATCTTTGCAACCATCTTTTTCTATTACATATTTCATATCAAAGATGCCTTTTGATGCAAACTTGAAAGATAGTAAGAAAACTTCTGAATTAATATACCATTTTCCGCCACTTTCTATTGCTTGCGGATTTGGAGTTTCGCCAATGCAATACAATGTACCAAAACCTGTGAATGTAGGATTGGGCAAAGGTTTCACTACAATAGTTTTTGATAGTTCAGATATACAACCTTTGTCATTTGTTGTTTCAAGTTTCAAAATGTGTGAGCCAATTGATGGTTTTAAAATTATAATATTTTGTGTGTTTGCAAAATCGTTTCCATTCATGTACCATTTAAATGAGAGGCTGTTTCCCTGTGGGTCATTGCTGCTGTTATTTGTATTAATATTCAAACCATAGCAAATATTTTCTGCGCTAAAATTAGTAATTGGTGTAGAAAATACATTTATATCCATATTACTATACCCAAAACAACCACGTTGGTCAGAAACTTTAAGTTTTACATTGTATTTTCCATAATTGTTGTATTGTTTTTCGGGTTCAAATACCAAAGCGTTATTTCCGTCTCCAAAATCCCACTCGAAAGTTTTTAATGTTCCCTTGCTTACCGAGCTTTTGTTTGAAAAAACCTGTTTAACATTTTCACATACATCATGTGCTGTAAACATGGCAATAGGATTAGGATTTACTGTAATTGCTTTGCTTGTAATACTTATACATTTTTTGCTTACTGCTCTTAATGAAACTGTATATTTTCCGGCAGAAGGAAAAACATTTTTCACTATTTCTTTATCGCTTGGTTTGTATATTCCAAAATCCCACTCAAAATAGTTAAGCGAATCGTTTGATTTAATTTTTCTAAAAATACTTTCAACACCCGGGCAAAGGCTATCGTGAGTAAAATCTGAGGATGGTTCTTTATATACTGTAAGTAATTTTTGAATACTGTCTGTACAGGTTTTTAGAGAAGCTCTAAGAGATAAGCTTATTTTATAAACTCCGTAATTTTTATATATTTTATTAGTTTTCTCGCCTGTAAATTTATCTCCTTCGTCTAAATCCCAGTGAAGCGAGTATTTTATTTTAGAAGTATCAGGTAAATTTAAAGCTGTAAATGGAATATTCATTCCTGGACATGAATTTTTAAAACTAAAATCAATTTTGGGGGATTCAATAATATTTACTTGTTTGGTAATTTCATTTGGACAACCTCTGTCGTCAGTTGCTACAAGCTTTATATCGTAAACACTTGGCGTATTGAAAACTGCATGTACAACTGAATCATTACTGCTTACATTAAGAGGATTTGATTCCCATTTCAAAGTTATTTTTCGTTTTAATTTTGAATATGCAAATGAAGTAAATGTGTATTTGTTTTTATCAACACATTGTACGGGTTCATTAATTGTAAAATCTACGATTGGTTTTTGAGAAATTGTAATATAACTTGTATCATAGTAATATTTAAAACAATATTCTGTTCTTAGTATAGTTCTGTAAACATTATATCCGTTGAATATATGTGTTGGATGTATATCAGTAGAAGTTTTACCATCACCAAAACTCCACAAATATTTTATAGCAGTATAAGTATAAGGATTTATAAATTTTAATGAAATAGCACTATCTGTGGTGCAATATCTTTCATTATATGGTTTTATAGTTGTGCCTTTGGGCTTTCCAATAGGTGTTATATATCCTCTGCCCACTCCTACAGCCTGCCATGCATTTGTTACAGCTTCTATTTCACGTGTACATTGCCCAAATATGTCTTCGGCTGATTTTATTGCATAAAATCTCGCATCATTAAATTTTGAATTTGTAGAAAGATAATATGCATTGTTTCTATAAGCTACTTTGGCAGCATTAATAAAACCAATACTGTCAACATTATAAGTATAATTTGAATCATTTGTTCCGCTACCGCCCTTGCAAAGTAAATAAAACCAAAAATTCTGCACACTGCTGTTGTAATGAACTATATCTCCTGCATTCCAAAATTTCCCTCCATAAGTGTCGGGGCAGCCAAATTCATTAGGATTTGACATGTTTCTGAAACCTTTATTTGAACCTGCTCCAAATTTACCTATATACCAACTGAATTTCGATGACAAACCATACCATTCTACAAGTTTTCCAAATATGTCGCTAAAAGATTCGTTTAAAGAACCCGGTTCGCCTGAATATACAAGGTTTGAAGATTTTTGAGTAACTCCATGTGTAAATTCATGTCCAACCACATCAATTCCTGTTACGGGTCCCCAACTACCACCATTGCCCATACCATAAGTAGAGTATGTACCATTCCAAAACGCATTTACAAAATTTCCGCCAAGTATTGCAATCATCTTAGCATTGTTATTATCATAGCTGTTTCGGTTGTGGTATTGTTTATAATAATCAAAAGTTTTTTCTGTGCCATAATGCAAATCAGCAGCTACCATTTGTCGTGTAGATGTAGTACTGTCCCACACATTATTATTGTCATAAAAATCATTACCGTTTGAATTGTCATAAGTATCTACTCCGCCACCTCTACCTGTTTGCCTAAGCCTGTAACTTGATGAACTTATACTATCAACTGTAATTGTCTGCACTCCTGCATATTTTGCAATTGCTTTCCCTTTTACATCGGTTTCGCATAGAATTTTTTGAGTATTGATAATTTCATTTTTTAATGCATCTACATAAAAATAAGACCTGTCTAAAGGTTCAATTGAAAAAATATCAAATTTCCACGACAATCTAAAATCGGCTTTTTGCAAATCGCCATTTACGGCACAAATTATAAGTTCGCCTTTAGGATACCAAGTTGCATCGGGGTTGTTATTAATTTCTTTAATCAGTTTTTCTTCAAAATCAACCTGCCAGGCATATTTGTTTTTCTTATCGAGCAATTTTTCAATACAAGTTGATTTATCAATAATTTTATTGCTCAAAATGTTTTTCACAGGATAATACTCGCCATTAAAAGAAACAATTTTACCATTTCGGGTATGAACTATAAGCATTGCTCCTTCAACAAGAAATTTTCCGTAATATTGGTGATAGCGGTAATGTACCATCCCTATATCATCTTCATCTGTACTGTATCTTACAAAGCGATTGTTTTTTTCAAACTTAAATTCTTTTATAAGACTTGCTGCAAAATCATCAGGTAGTATATTCAGAGATTTTTCAAATTGAACATAAGATGGCAAACCGAAGCTATTGTTTATATATACTTCATCTGCTCCATTAAATTTTAGAGTTGCAGTTTTTCCATAAAAAGTTTGTTGAGCATATACGTTAAAAAATAAAAGTAGAGTTCCTAATACAGTATTTACTCTTTTCATAACTATTTTATTTTATATCAAAGTTATGAAACTAATTTTATATTTAAAAATACCTTAATCACAAATTTTTTATTATATCATTTTTCTGTTTATGATAATGAATTATTAAACATTATAAAAATTGTAAATTTGCACTATGCAAATAGGTGATAAATTATTCGATTTTAATCTTAAAGCAACTGACGGAAAAAACTATTCAAATTATACATTTGCCGACAGAAATGCTTTACTTATTATAGTTTCTTGCAATCACTGTCCTTATGCTTTGGCGTATTGGAACAGGATAGTTAAACTTTGGGAAAGATTTGAAGAAGACAATCTTGCTGTAATCATTATAAATGGAAATGATGCTGAGCAATATCCTGATGACAGCTTTGACAATATGATTAAGTTAGAAAAACAGTATATTAAAGGGAAGTTTCAATATCTTCATGATCCTACACAAGAAGTAGTGAGTAAACTTGGGGCTGTAAGAACTCCTGAAGCATTTCTATTTAACTCAAAACGCGAACTTGTATATAAAGGCGCCATAGACAATAGTTGGGAAAATGAAAATGCTGTAACCAACGTATATCTTGAAGATGCCATTGAATATACGCTTGATGGACTTGAAGTAGATTATCCTGAAATACCTGCCGTAGGATGTAGTATTAAATGGAAAAAGTAAATTTTATACATTTTAAAAAAAGAATTGGAAATAGAAAAAATATTAACTGCAAAAATTGCAGATAGTTTTAATGAACTATTTAATGAGAAAGTATTAGAAAGCTCGATAAAGTTAGAAAAAACAAACAAAGACCATATAGGTGATTATACTTTTGTTGTATTTCCTTTTCTGCGAATTTCAAAACAAAAACCCGAAGAAACAGCTAATGCAATAGGAAACTATATTAAATCAAATTGTGAATTTATAAGTAATTTTAATTTTGTAAAAGGTTTTCTTAATATAGAACTAAGCGACAATTTTTGGCTCACTTTTTTAAAAAATAATTATAACAACTCCGATTTTGGCAAAAATCAAGTAGGAAAAGGAAAAACAGTTATGGTTGAATATTCTTCACCTAACACCAATAAGCCTCTTCATCTTGGTCATTTAAGAAATATATTGCTTGGGTATTCAATTTCCGAAATTTTAAAATTTTCAGGTTATAAAGTTGTATCAGCAAATTTAATAAACGACAGAGGAATTCATATTTGCAAAAGTATGCATGCATGGGCAACCGGAAATGGCGAAACACCTGAATCAAGCCAGCTAAAAGGCGACCATCTTGTTGGAAAATATTATGTAGAATTTGACAAAACTTATAGAAAAGAAATAGAAGAACTAAAGAAAAAAGGAATAGAGGATGATGAAGCAAAAAAAATTGCTCCTTCAATAGTTAAGGCACAACAAATGCTTGTAAAATGGGAAAAAAACGACCCTGAAACTATAGCTTTATGGAAAAAAATGAATGAGTGGGTTTATAGCGGATTTGAGCAAACCTACAAGAGACTAGGAGTAAGTTTTGATAAATATTATTACGAAAGCAATACATATTTGCTAGGTAAAGATACCATTACTGAAGGATTGCAGCAGGGAGTATTTATAAAAGAAAACGATGGCAGCGTTTGGATTGACCTTACTTACGAAGGATTAGACCGCAAACTTGTACTAAGGGCAGACGGTACCTCAGTTTATATTACACAAGATATTGGCACAGCACAACTCAAATACCATGATACTAAAATGGATAAGTCAATTTATGTTGTTGGAAACGAACAAGATTATCATTTCAAAGTATTGAAACTAATACTGCAAAAACTAAAAAAACCTTATGCTGATGGTATATATCACCTCAGTTACGGAATGGTTGACCTGCCAAGTGGTAAAATGAAAAGCCGCGAAGGAACTGTAGTAGATGCCGACGAACTTATGGACGAAATGCACAATACTGCCGCAAAGCTTACGGGTCAATTGGGGAAAACAGACGGATTTAGCAATACTGAACTGAATAATCTTTATGAAACTATTGCTATGGGAGCTTTAAAATATTATTTACTCAAAGTAGAACCTGTAAAACGCATGCTTTTTAATCCCGAAGAGTCAATAGATTTTCATGGAAATACTGGTCCGTTCATACAATATACTTTTGCTCGAATATCATCTGTACTTAAAAATTTAAATTCAACATACACAGTTGATGTTTCTGCCCCGCTGCACCAAACTGAAAAAGAACTTTTACGTTCGTTGTCTTTATTCACTCATAAAACCAAAGCCGCAGCCCAAACCTACAACCCGTCATTAATTGCAAATTATATGTATGAAATTGCAAAAAATTTCAATAGACTATATCACGACTTATCTATACTTGGCGAACAGGTACAGGCTCTTAAAGAAAATCGTCTGGCAATTTGCATTTTATCCGCCAATGTTATAAAAAAAGGCATGCAACTTCTCGGTATCAAAGTTCCTGAAAGAATGTAGGCTATATAATTATCATATTTATTATTCTTTGACTTTATTAATAAATCATTAAATTATAGTTATATCAAATAATTTCCACTATATCAGTCAAAAATAAATAAGCTGATTATAAGCGTTTTATTTTTTATTTTTTATTTATTATTTATTATTGAAGAAAAATTTATTATGAATTTACAAAAAATTAACAAATTAAAGAGTTTTAAAATTTTAATCGGGTTAGGTTTATTGCTAATTAGTGTTGACAGTTTTGCATGGAGAGTTCACAAACATAGAGACCAGTTAAGATTTGGCTATGGCGTTGTTATTAAATGTACAACTTATGATGTAGGTTCTAATGGTAATTTGTATCCAACCGGTGTTGATATAACGTGCAGAGATGCGGGGGAATTAAAATGCCGTCGTGGAGCTTCCAACGCAGCATTACCTGCAAATGATTTAGAATCATGTGATGAATATACTGCTGCTGAATAGGTAATTGGAAACAATATGATAAATGATGCAGAGGCTTTAATTGAGACGGGGCAAGCAAGTGGTTCAGAATCACGAACAGTTACATTTGTATCGCCAACAGGTCAGATTTACTACAGAACTTTCAGTATTACTTGGACTACAAATTCAGATGGAAGTATAGATTCAGATTTTTATATTTTAGATCCAATTTATTTATAACATTATGAAAAAAATAATAATATTTTTAAGTTTTATTTATTGTTATTCGGTAAATTCAATAGCTAAAATTAACCAATTCTATTATAATTTTTGTAGAACAGTATTAAATAATGGCGGTGGTGGATATAGTACTGCAGACCGAGTAGTAGATAATCATTATGATTTGTATGGTATATTAATTGGGCAGGATGTGACTATATTTTGTGCCGGTAATGGATATAAAGCCTGTCCTCAATCTTTAGCAAATCCAAGTGGTGGAGGTGGTGAAGATATATATGAACTACCTGCTAATGTTTTATTATACTGTGAGGTATTGTTCGAAGATTTATGCGATGGTGAGGATAATGAATTATTCCCATTATCAATAAGTGTTCTTGGTTCGGATGGTATTGTTTATTATATTGCTGCAACCATAACTGAAATGGAAGGTGGTAAAAAATATAACTTATTAATAACAGCTAATTAATGCTTACATCACTTTTATTATCAAAAAGCAAGAATATTATATTTACTGCTTTTTTATTTTTATGCTTTAATGCACTTAGTCAAAATCAACAATTTATTTTCAAATCTTTAATAAAAGACAATGAAATAGATGTTAAAAAGCGTATTAAATCAGAAGCCTTTATAGATGCAAACGAGAGCACTTACTCAATTCTTTATTATGATAAAAATAATTCTTTATTTGTTAAAACACGGAATTTAGAAGACGATTCTGAATTAATGAAATATGAAATATTATATACTAAAGATAAAGATTTAAGGGAAAGAAAAATTGTTAATTTTTCAATTAAAGGAAATAAAATGGCAATTAGTACTTGGAGTGGTATAATAATTTTTAAAAAAAATAAAAAATATTTTAAGAAGGATTTACTAATCCCGACAAATGTAATGCCTTTACAAATTATGCTTACAGATTCATTTTTATATTGTTGTCATTACTATTTTTCTCACCCAAACCAAGAAACAAGAGTATGTTTTATTAATAAATTTGACTTACAAGGAAAATTACTTAAAACGATTGAGATTCAGATACCATATCCGGAATATACAACATACGCTCCTTTTAGTCCATTTTCATTTAGTAAAAACTCAATAGTAGTAGTAATTCAAACGCCTTATATTTTTTACGAAGTGAATTTCAACTTACAAATAATTAATAAGCTAAATCATTATTCGCCAGATTGGGTAGATCCGCCAGATTCTTTCAGAAGAGTTTTTCATAATGACTTTTTCAATTATAAATTATTGGATAGTTTCTCTTATCGCAAAATTTCGAGACTTGAATGTTCAAATTTTATTGATGACACAACTTTGTTTATTAAGAGAAGGGAAAGAATAATTGATAATTATAATTTTTTAAATTACTATTATGATATTTTTAAAAAAAATGATGCTGGTAGCTGGGATTTCGTTAGAACTAATAAAGAAGATATTACACCTTTGCAAATGGATAGAAAAACAGATAGTACATTTTGTTTTATTTTTAGTAGCAATAGTTATCATTTGTTTAATAAAAACCATTTAATTAAACTCGAACTTGCAGCACCAATTAGTCCGATTGGATTAACAATAAAAGAATGGATAATTGAAAAAGAAAAATGGTTAAAGTCAAATGACCCTATTCCAATAATTTTAAAATATAGGCTCAATGAAAATTATTAAATTATTTTTCCTATTCCTTTTATTCGCTTCGTTTAATAAGAGCAAACAGTTAGATGAATTATTAGTTCTTAATTCGGTTGGTGATTCAAGTTATTTATTTAAAAAAGATACTACAGAAACTTTTTATGTTTTTAGTATTGAACCATCTTGCACCGGATGTAAAGAGACTTTAGCTAAGTTTTTAATCAAGAAATCAAATTTAGTTATTATAACCAATTATTATCTTTATATAGAAGGCAGAAAAGTAGCACAAAAGTATTTTTCAGGGGTATTTACCAATGCAAAACAATTTTATTTTTTAGCAGATAAGAATCAATTATTAACTAATTTAAATTTGAGTATAAATCAAAGTCCTTGTTTGATTTGGTTTTCCAATAAAACCAAATCTTATTCTATATTCAACTATTATGATATTTTCGAAGGAACTTCACTAAAAAAGACTTTTAAAAATAAAATAAAAAAGTAACACTCAATACCAAGTTCCCATTTCAAGTGCTGCAAAGGTAGTTTATCAGTTAACAAATGAAAACGCAAGTACGACATTTTGTTGGAACAACAGATGGAATCTACTACAAATAAAAACGAGGCAAACTTTCGAATGCCCCGTAGTAAATTTTTCACAACGGAATAATCCTTATTGTGATTTGCTTTCTTTTCGTTATACAATATTACATTTTTTTTTAAATTGCACAAAAAATAAATATTATGAAAAAAATTTTAGGACTCGATTTAGGAACAAATAGTGTTGGCTGGGCTTATGTTACCGAAGGAGAAACACAAAACGAAACTGAAATTAAGCAGATTGGTGTTCGTGTAAATCCTTTAACAACAGATGAACAACAAAATTTTGAAAAGGGCAAAGCAATTACAACAAATGCAGATAGAACTTTAAAACGTGGTGCCAGAAGGAATTTAGACCGCTATCAGTTGCGTAGAGAAAACCTGATTGAGGTGCTTACTAAAGCACATATCATCAATAGTGAAACCAAATTATGCGAAGATGGTAAACAAACCACTTTTCAAACTTGGGCATTGCGTTCAAAGGCAGCAACAGAAAAAATAGAACTCAATGAATTAGCAAGAGTACTTCTTGCTATCAATAAAAAGAGAGGTTACAAAAGCAGCCGCAAGGCAAAAAATAGTGAAGACGGACAAGCGATTGACGGGATGGGAATTGCGAAAAAGTTGTACGATGAAAATATTACTCCTGGGCAGTATGTATTTCAAAAACTTAAAACAGGAAAAAAGAATATTGATGACTTTTACCGTTCTGATTTGCAAAGTGAGTTTGATAAAGTCTGGAACTATCAAAAGCAGTTTTATCCTGAAATATTTACCAATGAGTTTTACAAAGAGCTGCAAGGAAAAGGACAAAGAGCTACTTCTGCTCTGTTCTGGACAAAACACCAATTTAATACGGCTGAAATAAAAGACATTGACAATGATTTAAAAAATGAAAAGACAATAAAACTTCATGTTCGAGATCAAAAGAAATTGCAAGCTTATAAATGGCGAAACGATGCGGTGTTTAAGCAATTAGATAAAGAACAAGTAGCTTATGTTTTAACCGAAATCAACAATAATCTCAATAACTCCAGCGGTTATTTAGGTGCTATTTCCGATAGAAGTAAAGAGCTATTTTTTAACCACGAAACAGTAGGGCAAAATCAATATAATCAATTATTAAAAAATAGACATACACCACTTAAGAATCAAGTTTTTTACCGTCAAGATTATTTAGATGAGTTTGAAAAAATATGGACAATACAAGCAAAACACCATCCGCAACTTACCGATAAACTTAAAGAAGAAATTCGGGATATTGTTATTTTCTACCAACGCAAATTGAAGTCTCAAAAAGGTTTGATCAGCTTTTGTGAATTTGAAAGCAAAGAAATAGAGAAAGATGGCAAAAAGAAAACGATTGGAATGCGTGTAGCTCCAAAGTCTTCTCCTTTGTTTCAAGAGTTTAAAATTTGGCAAAATTTACATAATGTTTTAATCAAAAAAACAGGGAGTAAAAAGCGAGCTGTTAAGAAAGAAAATCAGCCTTCATTATTTGAAGAAGAAAAAGAAATTTTTGAATTGGACTTAGCTGCTAGAAACCATGTTTTTGAAGAACTCAATATCAAAGGCAATTTAAAAGCCAATCAAATCATTGAAATATTAGGATACAAACCCAAAGATTGGGAAATGAACTACACCCAATTAGAAGGTAATCGTACCAACCAAGCTTTATACAATGCCTATCTAAAAATTTTAGAAATAGAAGGCTACAACGAAGATTTATTAAAACTTTCTGATAAGGATGATATCAATATAGAAGAATTAAAAACTCCTGCTTCTGAAATCAAGGAAATGGTAAAAGCCATTTTTGAAGTGCTAGAAATCAACACAGAAATCCTAGATTTTGATGCAGAATTAGAAGGAAAAGCATTTGAAAATCAAGCATCTTATCAGCTATGGCATTTGCTATATTCGGCAGAAGACGATACTAAAAAATACAGTCATGAAGATATTCAACTTTATGGTAACGATAACATCGGATTAAAAAAACAACTCTGCTCCAGGTTTGGATTTAGACCTGAACACGCTAAAATATTGGCAAATGTTGTTTTTCAGGATGATTATGTCAGTCTTTCTACCAAAGCCATGCGAAAGATTTATCCGTACATCAAAGAAAATAAATACAGTGAGGCGTGTGAGTTAGCTGGATACCGCCATTCCAAACATTCGTTAACTAAAGAAGAATTAGAAAATCGCATCTTAAAATCAAAATTAGATTTATTACCTAAAAACAGCCTCCGTAATCCAGTGGTAGAGAAAATTCTCAACCAAATGGTGAATGTAGTAAACACACTTATTGACAAAGAAAATGACAAATTAATATCGGAAGGAAAAGAACCCAATTTCCAATTTGATGAAATTCGGATTGAGTTAGCTCGGGAATTGAAAAAGAATGCAACGGAAAGAGCGGAAATGACGACCAATATCAACTCGGCAAAAACAGCACATGATAAAATAGTCAAACTCCTGCAAGCAGAATTTGGTTTAAAAAACCCAACTCGTAATGACATCATTCGTTATAAACTCTACGAAGAACTCAAAAACAACGGTTACAAAGATTTATACACCGATACTTATATTCCTAGAGAAATACTATTTAGCAAACAAGTAGATATTGAACATATCATTCCCCAATCTCGTTTGTTTGACGATAGTTTTTCCAACAAAACCGTAGTTTATCGGAAAGATAATTTAGATAAGGGAAACCAAACTGCTATTGAATATATCGAAAGTAAATTTGGTGAAGCTGGACTTTCTGCTTATCAACAAAGAATAGATAATCTTTTTGAGCAAGGGAAAAAGAATAAAGAAGAAGGCATCTCCAAAGCTAAATACCAAAAACTTCAAAAACGCGCTTCTGAAATTGGCGAAGGTTTTATAGAGCGAGATTTGAGAGATAGCCAATACATTGCCAAGAAAGCCAAAGAAATGTTGTTTGGTATTACCCGTTCTGTGGTTTCTACTTCGGGGCAAATTACGGATAGATTGCGTGAAGATTGGGATTTGGTAAACATCATGAAAGAACTCAACTTGCCAAAATACCGAGCATTAGACTTGACCGAAATGGAAGAACGCAAATACAGACAGCAAGTAGAAGTGATTAAAGATTGGACCAAACGAAACGACCACCGTCACCATGCTATGGATGCTTTGACCATTGCTTTTACTAAACGCAGCTTTATTCAGTACTTGAATAATTTGAATGCAAGAAGAAACGAGAAATCTGACGATACCATCAGCAATGCAAAAGGTAGAACCGCCATAGATACCAACAGCTTAAAGCTTTCTACCCGTGATGTGTTGGGTATTGAAGAAAAAGAAACAGAAATTAGAATAGACGACCAAGGCAATAAAAAACGAGTGTTCAAAGAGCCTATTCCTAACTTCCGACAAGTAGCTAAAGAACATTTGGAAAGTGTGATTGTATCGCACAAGGCTAAAAACAAGGTTGCTACTAAAAACATCAACAAAGCAAAAAACAGTGTTACCTCGACTGTAAAAGACAAAGACGGCAATGAAAAAACGATAAAAGGACAAGCGGTCTTAACTCCTCGTGGACAATTGCACAAAGAAACCGTGTATGGCAAGTATCAATATTATGAGCAGAAAGAGGAAAAAGTAGGTGCTAAATTTGATAAAGAAACGATTGAAAAAGTAGGAAATCCGCTTTACAAAAAGCTTTTATTGCAACGCTTAGAAGAAAACGGAAACGATCCTAAAAAAGCATTTACGGGTAAAAATATCTTGGATAAAAACCCAATTTATCTAAATGTAGAAAAAACAGAAAAACTACCTGAAAAAGTTAAGTTAGTTTGGTTGGTAGAAGATTTTTCTATTCGAAAAGATGTAACATCAGACAACTTCAAAGATGAAAAAACGATTGAGAAAATTTTAGATGAAGGTATCAAACGAAAATTGCTGGCTCGCTTGAAAGAATTTGTTGGCGACCCCAAAAAAGCCTTCTCTGACTTAGACAAAAACCCCATCTGGCTCAACAAGGAAAAAGGGATTGCTATTAAACGAGTTACCATCAGTGGTGTAAGTAATGCCGAAGCCTTGCACTATAAAAAAGACCATTTTGGTAAAGCTATTTTAGATAATAATGGAAATAAAATACCGGTTGATTATGTACAAACTGGAAACAATCACCATGTGGCTGTTTACAGAGATGAAAAAGGAAATTTACAAGAAAATGTGGTGTCGCTTTATGAAGCAGTTGCCCGAGTAAATTTAGGTTTAGACATCATCGACAAAAGCTACAAACAAAGCGAAGGTTGGCAGTTTTTATTTACCATGAAGCAAAATGAACTCTTTGTTTTTCCGAATGAAAAAACAGGTTTTAATCCTAATGAAATTGATTTGTTAGACCCAAAAAACAAAAAACTGATTAGCCAAAATTTGTTTAGGGTGCAGAAATATTCTGAAAAGAATTATGTATTCAGACACCATTTAGAAACAACAGTAGCAGATTTTTCTTCAGTCTTAAAAGAAACTACTTGGAGAGATTTCAGAAGTTCTAAAGGATTAGATAAAATTATAAAAGTCCGCACCAATCATTTGGGCGATATTATTGGTGTGGGAGAGTATTAAAATCGTATAAACTAACCAATCATTCCAAAGTTTAAAACTTTGGAATGATTTAATAAAAATTTTAAAGAATTCAATTCTTTAAAATAGTTTATAAAAATATTAAAAATAAGTTTGATACTTTAAAATGGTTTAATAAAAAAAATTAAGATGTTGGAATTTGATACCTATTACCATATCTTCAACCACGCCAATGGTGATGACAATCTGTTTCGGGAAGAAAAGAACTATCCTTTCTTTCTTGAAAAATACCATCAGCATATTGACCCGATTGCCAAAACCATTGCCTGGTGCCTGATGCCGAACCATTTTCATTTGCTGGTAAAAATTAAAAGCGAAGCAGAGATTGCTTCTAACTTTTCTTCTTCTTCAACTTTTTTAAAGTTCGGAACTTTAGAAAAGTTAGACGAAATCGAAGCAGCAAAACGAAAGTTCCTAAGCAAGCAGTTTTCTAATTTTTTCAGCAGCTATTCCCAAGCATTTAATAAAGTATATAACAGACGAGGCTCTCTGTTTATTAAAAATTTTAAGAGAAAAGAGATTTTAAATGAAGATTATCTTAGGACTATAATTTTTTATATTCATCTAAACCCTATAAAACACGGATTTGAATCACAGTTACAAGATTGGAAATGGACAACATTTAAAAGTTTTTATACAACAAATTTTGATTTAGCTGAATATTTGTTTGGTACTATACATAACTTTAATTCCTTACATACCGCAAAACAAATACAGTTTGAATCTTACAAAAATTTAGAATCTGAATTAACATAAAAATATCAAGTTATGATCAAACGTACACTTTACTTTGGAAATCCTGCATATTTAAAAACCAAGAACGAACAACTTCTTATAGAACAAAAAAGTATTGATAAACCTATTTCAATACCTATTGAAGATATAGGTTTAGTTATATTAGACCACCAGCAAATAACCATTACCCAAGCGTTACTTGCCAAACTACTTGAAAATAATGTGGCAATAATTACCTGCGACAATACACATCATCCAATCGGAATGTTTCTCAACCTCAACGGAAACACACTTCAAGCAGAGCGTTTCGCTTTACAAACAGAGGTATCGCAACCGCTAAAAAAACAACTTTGGGCACAAACAGTAGAACAAAAAATATTAAATCAGGCAGCTGTAATCAAATCTCAAGGAAATGGCGACCCCAATGTGTTAATCTCATTTGCAAAGCAGGTACGAAGTGGTGATCCAGAAAATTTTGAAGGCAGAGCAGCTGCATATTACTGGAAATATTTGTTTGGTGAAGAAAGAAAATTTTTAAGAAGCAGAGAAGGCAATAGCCCTAATAACTTGCTCAATTACGGCTATGCTATACTTAGGGCTGCTGTAGCCAGAGCACTTACAGGCAGCGGACTTTTGCCGGCATTTGGCATACATCACCGCAACAAGTACAATGCATATTGCCTTGCAGACGATATTATGGAACCATACCGTCCGGTAGTTGACAAACTGATATGTGAAATGGTGAGTAGTAATCAAACAAACGAAGAAATAAGTAAAGAAAACAAATTTCAGCTATTACTTATACCTACGCTTGATGTTACTATAAATAGTGAAACAAGCCCACTATCAGTAGCAATAAGCAAAACAAGTGCAAGTCTTGTAAAATGCTATGAAGGTACAATCAGAAAAATTGCATACCCTACTATGAAATAAATAATATGCTTAGTGAAAGATTAAATGCATATAAAATTATGTGGGTATTAATACTGTTTGACTTGCCAACCGAATCAAAAGCCGATAGAAAAACAGCTTCAAATTTCAGAAAAGAAATACTAAAAGATGGGTTTACCATGTTTCAGTTCAGTATATATTTACGACATTGCTCAAGCCGCGAAAATGCAGATACACATATAAAACGTGTAAAAAAAATATTACCCGAAAAAGGACATATTGGAATACTTTGTATTACCGACAAGCAGTTTGGAGATATGGAAATATATTATGGGAAAAAAGCCGATAAAAAACCTCCCACT
>JADLGN010000013.1 GCA_020849295.1 Bacteroidia bacterium | reverse complement strand
GGATTTCCTACCAAACTTGGAGAATATCTTGCAACAGGAATACCAACTATTTGCACTAAAGTAGGCGATATTGAAAAATATCTTGAACATGATGTAAACTCTTACCTTATTCTTCCGGATAATCCCAAACAATTAAGTGAAGCTATAATAAACAGATATAAATATTATGACAAGTTTAATGAAATAGGACAAATGGGTAAAAATGTAGCTGCCGAAAATTTTGATTACAGATTGCATATTCCAAAGCTGCAAAAAATACTAGATGATGCAGTTTTATCTAGTTATTCTTCATAATTATTGTTAAACATTCTTCCAATCAAACCAAACCTTTCTTTCTTTTCAAGAATACCTTCTTTATTATAATATCGCCAAACTCCTCGTTTTTCTCCTCTGCGGTATTTTCCATATAGTTTCAATTCGCCGGTTTCGTAAAATTCACGATATCTTCCATGCAATTCACCTTTCTTAGTTTCTGCTTCAAACCTTAATTTATCAGAATTAGCATAAAAATCCCTAATTACATTATTCTCAAATTTTTCTGAAATAAATCTTTGAATATCATCCATAGAGTCAAGCATATCTTGTGCTGATTCTTCTTGCAATGCTGCACTATCAATAGTTTCGGCAG
Source organism: Bacteroidia bacterium (assembly GCA_020849295.1). Lineage (GTDB taxonomy): Bacteria > Bacteroidota > Bacteroidia > NS11-12g > UBA9320 > JABWCE01. Next base: position 51,460 of record JADLGN010000013.1, on the reverse strand, counting down.
CTTCAGGTTTATACTCTAAAAAATTCAATCTTACATTTGTATAAAACTTGTTTTCTTTTTCTGTAATCTGAAAACCAACTTGAGGAAACGACTTAAAATAAATTTCATTTTCAAGACTTGATTTTCGTGTTTTAGCATCCATTTTCTTAACCATTATTGGAAATTGCTTGTTTGAAGAAATGAATGAAAAAATGGTAGATTGCTTATTAAATTTATCTATAAAATCATCAAACTCCTGATTTTTTTCTAAAGTATTTCCTGATTCGTAGTCTTCTATTACACTTACAATAGTGCGTGGATTATTACTAAATATCACATAATTTCCAATAATTGTATAAAATGGCTTTTCTATTTTTGAAAACAATTTTCCGAAAAACATTCTGAAAACACCTTTTATATCTAAATATTGAATAACATAATTCTTATAATCAACCTTTCTGAATTTAGCCGGTGTTCTTTTCTTTACCTGTTCTGCAATAAAATCAAGTCTTTCTTTAGCATAATCTATATCATTAGCTTTCATTACCACCATTATGTCGTCAAGGTGTTCAGTATATTTTGATGGTTCATTTTCTGCATAAGCTACCTCATTATCAACCCAACTCATCATATCTCTTTCCAGATTTATTTTCAATAGTTTCTCAATAGTGCGTTTATTATTTTCAAATTCTTTATAACCTCTTTCATCTAACTGCAATACCGTTAATAAATTTCGATAAAATTTTGGTCCGTTTACAAAACCAAGTGAATGAAATACTGCTGTTCTTGATGGTAATATTTTTTGAGATGTAATTTCGCCTTTGCCAGATAGCATTAATGCCTTAAGATATGAGTCAATTGAATCATTAATATTTGTATTTCCTTCAAGTGAACAAAATTCATCTTCTACCTCCACCTTTAGTCCGCTATACAATAAAATATTACTCAAATCCTTTATCATTGGATTTTGATCGTTACTGTAACATTGCATAAATTCATCTAAGTAAGTATAATTTACATAAAGTTTGCAAAGTCCATCTTCTTCAGTTTCATTATATATATTTAAAAAATTCTCATCTCTACCCAAGTGGGGTTCTTCTACCTCTAATATCGAACTTTCAATAAGTTGATTAGAATATGAACACAACATATAATTTTGAACCATTGAAAAATACAATGTTTCTTTTGTAGCCCTATTATAGGCACTTATAATAGTTTTATTTTTGAATTCCTTAGTTTCTACTCTTAAACCCGATGCTTTTAAAACTTGCTCTATGGTTTCTTCGATAAATCCAATTTTTGAACCTTTTTTAATATTAACTAAAAATAAAAAATCATAATCTTTGGCTGAAGTTTTATGTGCTGAAATAAGTATATCACGATTTCCGAAAAGTTTAAAAAGAGTTGAATTGTCATTTATCAACGAATCCAAATAATCGGCATTACGCCCTATTTCACCAAAGTATTTCTGTTTCTTTAAAAATTTCCAGACATCACTTTTTGAAAATCGCTTCCAGTTATCAATCGGATTATTTGTTTCAATAATATACATTGCATCTTTAGGCACAAGATAAAATTCATTTATATTTTTACCGGGTGTTTGAAAAACCCAATAATATAAACCTGCGGCTATAATTCCCAAAACTGCTACAAACCATAGTATCCCCTTTTTCATTATTACAATTTTTATTATATTTCAAAGCTAAAAAAGTTCACTAAATAGTTTAAATCTATCTTTTAAATAAAAAAAAATAATTTGATTATCATGCTTTTACATTTTTTATTTTTATTTGTTATTTGTTAAAAAATAAATTAAAATGAAAAATGTCTGGTCCTAAAATAGGTTTACACAAAAAAATGTAAAAAATGGGCAAAAAAATCATTCAAATAGCGGGTAAATATTTTACCGAAACAGAAAAACATTCAATCATTCAGGAATTAGTTTCAAGTGGCTGTACCAAAGAATAAATATGGGAGAAATATACTGGGCAAGACGAAGAACATGGTCAATTATTAAGGCGGATGCGTCAATTAGGCTACAACATCGTAATTAAAACCAGAAGACTTCACATGAGCATAGGTAACTTTACTCTAAACTGTATTCATCATTCAAAAACTAAAATAAAAACAGAAAGATTGTGGAAGAATTATTATCGAAAACAAACTACTATTGTAAACCCAATTCAGGACTAAAAATGAATTGTAAACTTATATCAGGATTAATAAATAAAAACAGTAAACTTTTTTTAGGACGAGTCATTTTGCTTAAATAGAGTGGCTTAAAATTGAAAATTTGTTGTTTGATATGCTTGTTTTGAAGAAAAAATCCTAAAACTCATCTTACAAAAAACTCCCTTAAAATTCATTTATACCACTATTTTTTAAATAAAATTTTAATTTAAAAAAGGTCCCGACTTGGTGGGAAACAGACGTTAATGAGAATATGGAGAATATCTAATATTTTATAAAGATTCTTTAGGTATATAATTAATTGACCTACTACATTCTTTTGATGATAAAATAGTTTATTAACCGTCTATTTCATAAATTGTGTGTTTTGTGTAAGGAATACGGATACGGATTTTCCAAGAATAATAACTTGTATATAAAATTATGATTTTTCTAGTCATAAATGAAATTTTGACACGTTAATAAAAATGGAATAAAGTTTGAAATCCTTAAGCATATTTAGATTAATTTTGAAAAAATAAAAAAAATGGCATTACAATTCACAGACAGCAATTTTGACACAGATGTATTAAAGGCAGAAAAGCCGGTATTGGTTGACCTATGGGCAGAATGGTGCGGACCATGTCGCATGCTTACACCAATTATTGAAGAATTACATTCTGAGTATAAAGATAAAGCAATAATTGGTAAATTAAATGTTGATGAAAACCCTGAAACATCAGCTAAATATGGAGTAAGAAGTATTCCTACTTTGCTGTTTTTCAAAAATGGCGAACTTGTTGACAGACAAGTAGGGGTTGTACCAAAATCGGTACTTACCAAAAAACTTGACGACCATATTTAAATCACATTTTTTTGATACAAAATGAAGACTTGTTAAAGTCCGGCAATCTTGAGTTGCTTGCCAGACAGGTTGTTGAAGGATTTATTACAGGTCTTCATAAAAGTCCGTTTCATGGATTTTCAGTAGAATTTGCCGAACACAGAATTTACAATTCAGGTGAATCGGTAAAAAATATTGATTGGAAACTTTTTGCCAGAAGTGACAAATTGTTTACAAAAAAATTTGAAGAAGAAACCAACCTGAGATGTCAGATTTTAATTGATACTTCTTCATCAATGTATTATCCCGAAAAAAGTTTTAACAAAATAAGATTTTCAGTTCTTGCGGCAGCATCAATAATATATTTGCTTAAAAACCAAAGAGACGCTTCGGGTCTTACTTTTTTTTCTGATGAAACAGAATTTACTTCTAATATTAAATCAACAGAAAGTCATAAGCGGGTATTAATAACCGAACTTGAAAAATTACTTGAGAAAAATCCGATTAAAAAAACAAGTAATATTATACCTGCACTTCATATAATTGCAGAAAAGATAAATAAAAGAAGCCTTATAATAATTTTTAGTGATATGATGGAAAGTTCAGGCAATGAAAGTGAACTTTTTTCGGCATTACAACACCTGAAATTCAACAAAAACGAAGTTATTCTCTTTCATACGCTTGACAAAAAATCTGAAATTGAGTTTGATTTTGAAAACAGACCTTACATTTTTGAAGATATAGAAAGTGGTGAAAAAGTAAAATTATTTCCCTCTGAAATTAAAGAATCATACGAACAGCAAACCGCAGAATTCATAAACAACCTAACTAATAAATGCCGACAATACAAAATAGACTATATACCTGCTGATGTAGCTTTGCCGATTGATCAGATTTTACTTCCATTTTTGGTAAAAAGGCAAAAAATGAGTGTTTGATTTTTATAAAAAAAAATCATCATTATTTTAAAATCTGTTGATTAATTTAGCAAACTCAAACTTAATATATAATGCGTTTGCCCAATACTATATTCAATATTCACAAAATACTTGTTTCTTGTTGGGTAATTTTATTTTTTAACTTTATTGGGTTTTTGATGCTTGCAGTTTTCGGGCAGGGCAAAGATGTGATAAGAACACTTCATTTCGACTTAAATGACCCTGAGCGAACAAGACACACTGTTTTCTTGTTTTTTTTCCTTGTCTTATGGGGTTGGGGCAATTGGCGTTCAACAAGGTTAATAACCCATATAAAAACATTTGATTTTTCTGAATTTTACAGAACTTACGCTGTAAGAACTTTAGTAATAATTCCGCGCCTTTTGGCGGTTTTGCCATTTGTTATAATAATTTATGCTACAATTAATTCAAGCAAAGGATATAGTTATTTGCTTATTATTTATATTATTCTGGCAGTTTCTGTTTACACATTTCTTGTATATAGAAGAAAGCTAATTGTTTTCCTAAAAACAAAAGATTATTTATTAAGTTTCCTTATTGATTATATCCCTGTAAAAAGCGAATCGTATCCTGTTTCGTTTTTATATTCAAAACAAAAATGGTGGATTTACATCAGATTAATTTTTACAGCTTTGTTTTTTTTATTGGTTTTTTTATTTCCAATCAGTTTTTCACGGTTTATAGGTTCTGCAGGTCTTGTAATAGCTGCAACTATAGTATGGATGACTATTTTTACTCATCTCACTATTTTAGAATACAGATTTAAATTTCCAATAATTTTCTTTTGTTTTCTTTGTTGGTTTGCATTTAGTTTTATAAATAATAATCATGCAATAAGAACTACAAAAACCATAGTAGATGATAGTAGAATGCCCATTGACGATTATATTTCATTGTGGCTTGATAAAAAATGTAAAACAAATGACACCACAAATGTTTACCTTATTGCAAGTGAGGGCGGTGGAGCAAGAGCAGCACTTTGGACCTATGAAGTATTAAAAGAACTGACAACAAAAATTCCTGATTTTAAAAATAATATTCTTGCATACAGTTCTGTATCGGGAGGTAGTTTGGGGACTATTGCTTATGACTTTACAAAAAAAAAAATTGACGATAAAAAAGTTCAGACAAGTGCATCAAAATTTTTGAACAACGATTTTTTATCTCCAATTATGGCATTTGCAATGTTTCCTGATGCACTGCAAAGATTTTTGCCATTTCCCTTAAAACAATTAGACAGAGCCTCAATTTTAGAAAAGACATGGGAAAATGACTGGACAAATTCATTCGAATCAAACTCATCGCTAAATAGTTTTAGAACTGGATTCTTAGATTACAGCATTTCATTGAATAGTAATCCTGATGCAATGATTTTTTTAAATTCAACACATATTGAAACAGGGAAAAGGATTCTTATTAGTCCTGTAAAATTTACTCAAGATCAATTTTTTGAAACTACCGATTTGCTAAATATTACAGGTAAAGATGTTTCTTTCAGTACATCGGCATTACTAAGTGCCAGGTTCCCTTATTTAACACCTGCAGGACTTATTTTTGATAAAGAAAATAAAATATGGGGAAATGCCGGAGACGGGGGGTATTATGAAAATCTTGGAATATCTACCTTGCTCGATATTTACAGCCGTTTAAGCATAGTGTCTCAAAAGAAAAATAAAAATATCAGAATAAAATTAATATTTATAAGAAACAATAAAGATTACAGTTTAACCAAACCACTTGGAGGCATGTACGAGTTTATGTCTCCAATTATAGGTTACCTTAATGTATGGTATAAAAGCGGTACTTATAATATGAATTTGATTAAACACACTTCATTAAGAAAAACTGACAAAATATACAATATAATGCTCCCTAGATTTCAAGGTGATATAATTCCATTAGGATGGAGCCTGTCGGTTTATGCATCAAAGTATATAACAGAAAGTGCAAGTAAAGTAGTACAATATGAATTAAAAAAATAAAAAATGAAGAAAGTAATAATTATTTTTATAACAATAATTACTGTTATTACAATAGAAACTGGTTGTAAAGCAAAAACATGCCCTTCATATCTTGGCGATGAACCGCCCAAAAAAAAGTTTTTTCATAAAAAGCATAAAAAAACCAAAAAAAAATAAAATTCAGCTTGGATAATTATCGGTATGATTTAAAAACAGTATTTTTTGAAAATAATTGTTATCAAATTTGATTTGTGGGGGCTGATAATTATCTTATAATACTAATAAAACTAAAATTATTGATAGAATAATTAGTTAAATTAAAAAATTAAATAATTTTATCTTTTTTAAAATTTTATTTTAGTTTTGTTTAAAATTTCTAATATGAATATATTTAATTTAATTAAATATTAGCACTTATAAAAAAATAATAATTAAAAAATCAATAATAAAATTAATATGAAAACAAAAAATCTTTACTTTTTAAAAAATGTTATTTTAATCCTATTTTTTATACTTAGCTCTATGCATAGCAAAGCTCAAAACTGGGCATGGGCAAAATCAGGTCAAGGTGACGGTACGGTACAATCCCAAGTAGTTGCAGTTGCAACAAATCAGTCAAACGGCGATGTTTATGCAATAGGATATTACCATAGTGGATCGATACAATTTGGTTCTACAACTCTGCCCAGTTCTACACTTTTTAGAATCTTTTTTGTAAAATACAATTCTGCAGGAGTACTGCAATGGGCAAAACAAATAGGAACAGCAAGCAATCATAATACAGCCATAGATTTAAAAGTAGATGCAAACGGAATGGTGTACATATTGGCTAACACACAAGAAGCCACATTAGATTTAGGAAACGGATATTCTGTTACCAATCCTTTTGGACCTGGTTACAATAATTATTTTGTTGTAAAATACAACTCTGACGGAGATGCAAAAATGGTTATTAATGGAGCTAAAGATGGGGGTACAAATGGTGTTGAAGGACGTGCACTTGATATTGATATAAATGGAAATATATATGTGGCAGGTAGTTTTGGTTCATTAACCTACATACAATTTGGCCCAACCGGAACTGATACTCTTATTGGTGTTCAATACAAAAACAGTTTTTTAGTAAAATATAATTCATCAGGTGTTTTTCAAAAAGTAATTAGAGTGTTTAGCAAAGAGATTGGGGCTGAAAATGGTGGTTCAAGAGCAATGAGAGTTGATGCCGAAGGAAACAATGTATATGTTGCAGGCAATGTTTATAAAGATCCTCCTAACTACAACGATATATTTGTAGAAAAAATCCCATTAAATAGTGGAACAGGATGGAGAAAAGAATATGGTGGCACTAAAACAGATGAAGCAGTTGGTATAGCATTAGATAATTCGGGCGGTGTTTATGTAACAGGAAATTTTGAAGGCGATGCCTTAGCTTTTGGATCTAGTACAGTTTACAATGCAAAGTCGGGTAGTGGGTTAAATAGTCGCTACCTTCTAAAACTAGACAAAAATGGAACTGAACATTACTCAGTGCGATTGAATAATGCTGAAAACTCTCATTCTACTTCAGTTGATGCTGATAATAATGGAAATGTTTATATTTCAGGTTATGGAGTTGATACACTTTTTTTGGGTTCTCCTATGTCTTATTTTGACGTTTCAGTTATCAGATTAAATTCAAATAACGGAACAGTGTTATCAACACACAGAGCCGGAGATGGTATGTTAGGTAATTTAGATATTGCTAATGCTATGGCAATAGCTCCAAATGGGTTAATAGTAGGTGGTGCTTATATGGCTGCCAATTTTGTAATTGGTTCTACTACATTAACAAATTCAGGCATGAATATTAATTCTTTTGTAGCTAAGCTGTCAGTACAAGGATCATCAGAAATTAAAAAAATTAATAAGTTTACTCAGTTTATTTTATATCCTAATCCCGCTTATGATAAATTTACAGTTAAAGCTAATGATAATTATACAGGTGCACAGTTGGTAGTTTACGATATTTCAGGCAAACAGGTTGCTGTTACAGAATTTGAAAACAATAAAGCTACTGTAGTTTGTGAGGGCTTACCATCTGGTTTATATCAAGTTTGCCTACTTTACGATAGTGTTAAAATTCCAATTAGAAAATTTAGTAAACTATAAGAAATATCAGAAATAAATATAAATATTCTTCAAGTTATTAAAAGGAGGAGAGATAAAGTTTCAGAAAAAAATATTGAGTAAAAAAATACTCTAAAACTCTGTTAATTCAAATATATAAGATTTGCTTTAAACAAATCCATATATGCTTTTGTCTAATTTATTAAGCAATAAGTAAAAAATTAAAATTGTCATTATTTACAAAAATAAATTGGTCGTATATTTGTTATATTAAATAAAGGCATAAATAAACAGAGGAGCATGGAAGCAAAATTTTCACCTAACGTAAAAGAAGTAATACAGTATAGCAGAGAAGAAGCAATTAGACTTGGTCACGGATACATCGGAACCGAACATATTTTGCTTGGTATTTTAAGACTTGGCGAAGGAAAAGCATTAATACATCTTAAAGCAATGGGAATTGACTTATTAAGATTAAAGAAAAGTATTGAAGACAATATTCGCGATACATCTTCAAGACCATTAAATTTAGGAAATATTCCACTTACTAAACAGGCAGAAAAAGCACTAAAAGTTACATATCTCGAAGCAAAACTATTCAAATCTGACCTAATAGGTACAGAACATTTATTGCTTTCTATTTTGAGAGATGAAGATAATATAGCTTCACAAATACTTTTACAGTTTGGAATTAATTACGAATCATTCAGACATGCAATAGAAGATAATCTGACAGAATTACCACCTCCACAAGCTGATGATCATAATGAGATAAAAGATGAATTTCCGAGTGATACACCAGACGATATTTATGGTGAACGCAAACCAAACGATCCTAAAAAAATAAATCCAAAAAGCAAAACTCCTGTTCTTGATAATTTTGGCAGAGACCTTACAAAACTTGCTGAAGACGGAAAATTAGACCCGATAATCGGCAGAGAAAAAGAAATAGAAAGAGTTTCGCAAATATTATCAAGACGAAAAAAAAACAATCCGGTTTTAATAGGCGAACCTGGAGTAGGTAAAACAGCAATTGCTGAAGGCTTGGCTCTAAAAATTATTCAAAGAAAAGTTTCTAGAATATTATTTGACAAAAGAGTTGTAACACTTGATCTGGCATCACTTGTTGCAGGCACTAAATATAGAGGGCAGTTTGAAGAAAGAATGAAAGCGGTAATGAACGAGCTTGAAAAATCAAGAGATGTTATACTTTTTATAGACGAAATTCACACTATTGTTGGAGCAGGTGGAGCATCTGGTTCTCTTGATGCATCCAATATGTTTAAGCCTGCACTTGCAAGAGGAGAAATACAATGTATTGGGGCAACCACACTAGACGAATACAGACAATATATAGAAAAAGACGGAGCTCTTGAACGCAGATTTCAACCAGTACTTGTAGAGCCGGCAACACCTGAAGAAACAATTCAGATTCTTAAAAATATTAAAGATAAATATGAAGACCACCACTCTGTGACATATTCAAATGAAGCAATAGAAGCTGCCGTAAAACTTAGTGTTCGTTTTATAAGCGACCGCCATTTGCCTGACAAAGCTATAGATGTAATGGACGAAGCCGGAGCAAGAGTTCATTTGAGCAATATAGTAGTGCCAAATGATATTCTTGAACTCGAAAGAAAAATTGAAGAAATAAAAGACGAAAAAAATAAGGTAGTAAAGAGTCAGAAATATGAAGAAGCAGCAAAACTAAGAGATAAAGAAAAATCACTTTTAGAACAACTCGATATTGCAAAATCGAGATGGGAAGAAGAAAATAAATTACATAGATATCTCGTAACAGATGAAAATATAGCAGAAGTAATAGCAATGATGACCGGTGTACCAACCAAAAGAATTTCGCAAAACGAAGGAACAAAATTGCTTACTATGGCTAATGATTTAAAAAATGAAGTTATAGGACAAGAGCAGGCTGTTATAAAACTTGCAAAAGCAATTCAAAGAACAAGAGCAGGTCTTAAAGACCCTAACAGACCAATAGGTTCATTCATTTTTTTAGGTCCTACAGGGGTTGGAAAAACAGAACTTGCAAAATCACTTGCACGGTATTTGTTTGATACACAAGAATCGCTAATAAGAATTGACATGAGTGAATACATGGAAAAATTTGCAGTTAGCCGTCTTGTGGGAGCACCTCCCGGATACATTGGTTATGAAGAAGGAGGAGTACTTACAGAAAAAGTAAGGCGCAAACCATACAGTGTTGTACTTTTTGATGAAATTGAAAAAGCTCATCCTGATGTTTTCAATATTTTATTACAGGTATTAGACGAAGGTCATATAACTGACAGTCTTGGAAGAAAAGTAGATTTCAGAAATACAATAATCATTATGACTTCTAACATAGGCTCTCGTCAATTAAAAGATTTTGGTGCCGGTGTCGGTTTTGGTACATCAGCAAAAACAAAATCAAACGAATCTCACTCAAAATCGGTAATTGAAAATGCTCTAAAAAGATTTTTCTCACCTGAATTCTTAAATAGAATTGATGATGTAATTGTGTTTAATTCACTCGATAAAGAAAGTATTGAAAAAATTCTTGAACTAGAAGTAAATAAACTTGTAAAAAGAATTGAAGGCGTAGGATTTACAATAACAATGAAACAAGCAGCCAAAGATTTTCTTGTTGAAAAAGGATATGATAAAGATTTTGGAGCAAGACCATTAAACAGGGCTATTCAAAAATATCTTGAAGACCCATTGGCAGAAGAACTTCTAAAATCAAATATTGCAGATGGAGATATAGTAGAAGTTGATTTTGACCCAAAAGAATCTGCCATAAAATTTAAAAATTCTAAAAAGAAAAATTTTCAGAAAAATAAAAAGGAAAACTAATAATCAATTTTTCTTTTCTTAATTTTTCTCATACAAATAAGGCTTCCTGTTAATCCTACAATAATTCCTATTACAGCACCTGCAAATACATCAGCAGGAAAATGGAACCCAATATAAACTTGGGCAAATGAAATAGCCGAAGCCCAAAGTATAAATAAAAGCAAAATACTTTTTTTAGTTTTAAATCCTTCGAAAATTTGTGAGAAAAATATAGCAAGAGCAAAATGATTTGCAGCATGAGATGATGTAAAACTCCAGCCACTGCCTTTTCCAATTGGTAGATTTATCCAGTCTGCAAAATCAGCAATATTACAGGGTCTTATTCTCTCAAAAAAAGGTTTTAATATTTGCGAACTTATTAAATCACTAAAAAACACAGTAAGCAATGCAAATAGAATTATTAAATAGCCTGACTTTTTATACTTTTTAATAACTAAATAAATTATTAAAATATATAAAGGAATCCATGTAAATTTCCCTCTTAATATAGGCATTATCATATCAAAAAAATCATTTCTAATCACATGATTTACAAAATAAAATAGTTCTATATCAAAATTATATAATGCCTCTATCATAAAAATTTCATTTGCAAACATAATTATTATAATTTCAATTTTACTTACAAAAACTATATTCGCATTGTGAATTATAATAATGACCAAAGACTTGTTGCTTTTGAAAAGCTTTTGAATATTATGGATGAACTCCGCGAAAAATGCCCTTGGGACCAAAAACAAACTTTCGAAACATTGAGGCATCTAACTATTGAAGAAACCTATGAATTAAGTGATGCAATAATCAAAAACGACCTAAATGAAATAAAAAAAGAACTCGGCGACCTAATTTTGCACATTGTATTTTATGCCAAGATAGGAAGCGAAAAAAATGCTTTTGATATTACAAACATTATTAATAGTCTTTGTGAAAAATTGATTACTCGACACCCTCATATTTATGGAAATACTAAGGTAAACAACGAAAACGATGTAAAACAAAACTGGGAACAAATAAAACTAAAAGAAGGAAATAAATCGGTTCTTGGAGGAGTGCCTGCTTCACTCCCATCTTTAGTAAAAGCAAGCAGAATGCAAGATAAAGCAGCACAAGTTGGTTTTGATTGGGTAAATAAAAATCAGGTTTGGGATAAAGTAGAAGAAGAACTTAATGAGTTTAAAGATGCTGATGAAAAATATAAAGAAGAGGAATTTGGCGATTTACTTTTTTCACTTGTAAACTACGCACGTTGGTTAAATATCAATCCTGACGATGCTCTTGAAAAGACAAATATAAAATTCAAAAAACGATTTGAAATGATAGAAACTGAAGCCAGAAGCAAAAATATTGCTCTAAATAAAATGACTCTTGAAGAAATGGAACAAATATGGCAAAAAGCAAAAAACATAAAATGATTTGAAAAATGCTTTAATCATATCAAACCCCGTTGCCGGCAAAGGGAAAACACTTAAAATAATAAATAAAGTTTTTGAAATCTTACAAAATTTCGAGTTTAATTATACACTATACCTAACAAAATCAAAATGCGATTATCAAGGAATACAAAATACAATATCCAAAAATTCTAATATTGATTTGCTGATAATTTCAGGTGGCGATGGTACATTAAATGATGTGGTAAATGCATTGCCTGATGATTATAAAACACCCATAATAATCTTACCTTGTGGCTCTGGAAATGACTTTGCCACTTATTTGTATGAAGACAAAACAATAGATGAGATTTTAAGAATTCTAAAATCTCCAAAAGAATTGCATGTTAATATTGGAATTTGTAATGGTAAAAAATTTATTAACGGACTTGGAATTGGTTTTGATGGTTGGGTTGCCAAAAAAGCTAATGAAAGGGTTAAATATATTCCACCAATATTAAAATACTACGCCGCTATTTTAAGTGGAATTTTCACTTTCAAAAGTTTTGATACAAATCTTGGGAAAGCTTTGATTATAGCTATAGCTAATGGTCCTACTTACGGTGGAGGATTTAAAATAGCTCCGAATGCAGACCCAACCGACTGGTATTTTGATTTGTGGCATATTAAGCCAATACCTATAATTAAAAGAATATTTTACCTTGATATAATTAAAAATGGCAAACACAATTTCAACAATTCATTTTTCGAATTTAGAAAAATTGATAATTTAAAAATTGAATGTGAACTACAAATGCCAGCGCATTTAGATGGTGAATATTTTGAATCATCAATATTTGAAATTTCAATTTCAAAATTTAATTTACTATTTCTTAAATAGTTCAAGTTATAATCAAAGTTTTTTTTAATTAACTATTTTGATTTTATATATTAAATTTTTAATGTTGTTTTATTAAATATCTAATAACATAAATTTTTATTAACTATGAAAAAAATTATTTTGCGAATTTTATTAGCAATAATCATCATTATTGCTGTACTTGTAATTTTTATTTTAAGTACTTGGAATAAAAAGTATGATGTTGCACTGCCCGATTTCAAAGCAAGCACTGATTCGTCTGTAATTGAAAGAGGAAAATATCTTGTTTACGGACCTTCTCATTGTGCTACATGCCATATTCCAATGGATAAATATAATGATGTAGAAAAAGGATTACAAATCCCATTGAGTGGTGGATGGGAATTGGATATTCCGCCCGGAATTTTTCGTGCCCCAAATATTACCCCTGATATTGAAACCGGTATAGGAAAATATACAGACGGACAACTTGCAAGAGCTTTAAGACACTCTGTAAAACATGACAATTCTGTATTATTTCCATTTATGCCATATCAAGATTTGACAGACGAAGACTTGATTGCAATAATTTCCTTTTTACGCTCTCAGCCTCCTGTTAAAAATAAAGTTAAAACTTCTCAGTTAAGTTTTCTTGGCAAGGCATTGAGTGCTTTTGGATTGTTAAAACCTGAAAATCCAAAAAAAATCCCTCAAAAATCTATAAAGATAGACTCGACAGTAGAATATGGAAAATATATTGCAAACACAGTTGCAAACTGTTACGGTTGCCATACTGAAAGAAATATAAAAACTGGAGAATTTGTTGGAAAACCATTTGCCGGTGGTTTCAGAATGATAGAAGAAGCAAGAGGATTTTCATTTATTACACCAAATCTTACACCTGATAAAGAAACCGGTGTAATTGCAAATTGGAATCAAAAAGCATTTATTGAACGATTCAGACAGGGACCTATTTATGAATTTTCGCCTATGCCATGGGGTGCATTTTCAAGATTAAACGAAATTGACCTTAAAGCACTTTACAGATATTTCCAATCAATTGAGCCAGTAAAAAACAAAATTGAAAAAACGGTTTTTCGTAATGGAGAAAAGATGCCTGAATAATTGCCGATTATATTTAATTACTTTTTAAGAAACCAACGAATCAGGTGTAAGTCCATCAAAATTACCTGAGCTCATTAGCAGTATTACGCTATTTTCTTTTATCGGCTTAATAGCATTTAGTAAATCTTCTTTTTTGCAGATAACTAATACATTGCCAAACATTTTTTTTACATATTCCGAATCTAATGGAGTCATTTTTTTTAATTCAAACACATGATTATTGTAATAAACAATTGCTTTATCAAGACCGTCCATGGAGTTTTTGTACTCTTTTAGAAAATCTGCATTAAGACTACTATATGTATGAAGTTCGAATGCTCCAATAATATTACTTTTTTCAAATTGCTCTTTAGCTGCTTTTACAGTAGCTTTAAGTTTTGAAGGGGAATGGGCAAAATCTCTAAAAATTTTAATTTTACCATTGTCAAAAACTTTTTCAAGTCTTTTGGCTGCCCCAGTAAAATTTGAAATAGCTTTAAGAAATTCAATATTATTAATTCCTGACTTTTCACATACTCTCATTGCTGCATTTAGATTCATCAAATTATGCTTGCCAAAAACTGAAAGTTTGTATTTTTCTTTTTTATGCTTAATATAGGTTTCACCATTTATTATTTCATAATCTGGTAATGAATATGGAATTTTATTGCAATTTGCCTTTACAGCTATATTTTTAAGTTCTTCATCGGATTCACAATATATCAATGTGTCTTTTTTATCAATTGTATTAATAAAATCAACAAACTGTTTTTTATAAATATCAAAAGTCGGAAAAACATTAATATGGTCCCATGCAATACCTGTGATTACAGCAAGATTAGGTTTGTACCACAAAAATTTTGGTTTAGAATCAATTGCCGAAGTCAAATATTCATCACCTTCTATTACTATAATCGGGGCATCACTTAGTTTTACCATCGTTTCAAAACCATCTAATTGTGACCCAACCAGATAATCGAATTCTAAATTATAATACTTTAATACATGCATAATCATAGCTGTTGTGCTTGTTTTGCCATGACTCCCTCCAATTACTATACGTGTTTTATTTATACTGTGCTGATATACATATTCCGGAAATGAATAAATTTTAATCCCAAGTTCTTTTGCTTTAATCAACTCGGGATTATCATTGCGTGCATGCATACCGAGTATAACAAAATCAATAGTGTTATCAATATTTGACGTTTCCCAGCCTAATTTCACAGGTAAAATACCTTTGATTTTTAATCTTGAAAGTGCTGGTTCAAAAATTTCATCATCACTACCTGAAACAATATTTCCCATATCGTGCAGTGCAATTGCCATATTGTGCATTACTGCACCACCGATTGAAATAAAATGAATCCTCATAGGGCAAAATTAGTTAAAATTAAATTACTACTGATTGAAGTTTTATAAACATCACTTTATTCGCTCTTTGAGCTTTTCAATGATTTCAAAAGTTGCATGACAAATTTCTATGTTTTTAATCGTAAGATGATTTATTTGATAAAATTTTCTTCTATCTGTATGTGGATATTCACGGCATGCTTTTGGGCGGTAGTCATATATCATACAATAATTATCAGCAGCCAGAAACGGGCATGGCATAGTATTAAAAACCCAGTCAAAATCTTCGTCTTTATAAAGATATTTTGCTATGAAATCACGCGGTTTTATTTTAAGATGTTTTGAAATAATTTCTATATCTTTTTCCAGCAACAATGGTCCTGTAGTAATACAGCAATTAGCACACGACAAACAATCAGTTTTACTAAAAATTTCATTGTGAATGTTTAATAATTCCAAATCAAGGTTTGCCGGTTTTTTCTTTTTCAAAAATTCTAAAAAACGAAGATTTTCTTTTGCCTTAATTTTAGCTTTTTGCTTAAAAAACTCAATATTCATATTTAAAATTAATAGGTAAATATTTTTTTAAATATTCACTGCAAATTTTGTTTGATGATTTTATTATTAATGCAGTATTATTTATCATCTATTCAGTTCTTTCATAAGCTCCTGCATCAGGTTTAGTATCGCGAAGTCTGTTCATATAATCAATATTAATTTGTGGTGTAAGAGTTTTGCCAATATCTTTTGCATGAGATAGAGTATCAAGGTCAAAATTATACTTTGTGTAATCTTTAAATTTTGGTTCTTTGTTTAATACATTTTCAGTTATTGTTTGGCTTAATGTGCCGTTTGTTGTTTTAAAAAGAGAATTAAGTGGTGATAATGATATAAGTTTTGCTTCGTCAATATCAAGCATTACTTCTTCTTTAAGTTCTCCCCATACTATTGAATTGATAATTGAAAATGCAATTGAATATGTTTCTAAAATCTGCCCAAACTGGTTTCTTAATCTGTTTGTAACTGCTAAAGCCGGATCATTTGAACTTCCAAAATCACAATAACCTGAAACGGTTATATGTTTTAAGTTATAATCACCACCTTTAAATGTATAAAGACATGCTGAGCCACAATTAGCAAGTACACTGTTTTCAATATATACTTTTGACCTTGTACCTCTTACTGCACTGTATGTCATATTTTGTATAAAAGTATTATAAATACTCACATTTGCATTTCCGTCAAAAGATGAGGAATCCATATAAACTCCAACTGTAGCATTCTTTATTCTTGCATATTTTATAGTATTGCCTTTTGAGGGGTATTGTAAATATATGCCAAACCATTGCCCTGGGACGTTGTAATATTTTGTAAAGGTATGCTTGTCAGAATATTTATCTGATGTGCGATCGCCTTCAAAAATTACAGGTTCGGTATTAATCCCTTCCACTTTAAGTGTACCTTGTACCCACATTGCAGAATATGGAGAAAAATACACTTTTACTCCTTCTTTTATGGTTAATGTAGCTCCTTCTTTTACTTTAAAAAAATCATAAATTACGTAAGGTTTTGTTTTATCACTCCAAACAGTATTTGCTGAAACCGAATCAGATAAAAAAAAGTTTGCATCTTGTCCCCAAGCCACAAGTTGAATATTTTGCAAATTATTGTTTGTAAGAAATACAATTGAATCACGTAATATTAAAGGATTTCCTAAGGGGTTGTGATTTGGATTTGCATAAGCCTCCACAAAAACAAAAATACTGTCCTTAGGTTTTATTACAATATTATCAAATTGAATTCCAGGTTCTCCATCTACATTTAGCCTAAAAGTTGACAAACTGCCATTTGCAAGTTTAATGCTTGTTTTTATTGATTTACTGTGTTTATTCTTTACAACAAACTGTCTGTTTACAGATTTGGGGGTACCCTTATATATCTGTGAAATTATTGTATCAAAAATTATTGTATCGTGGCTAAAAACTAATTTGTCATTAGTATTATCAGTGAAAGTTTCAGGCTTACATGACCAAAAATAAACCGAAGCTAAAAGTAAAAATAATTTAAAGTTACTATTCAAATCAATATTTTTTGCAAAACTAAAGTATAACGCAAGCAAGATAAATTTATTTGTAAATTATTAATCAACATAAAGTACAAGTCCTTTGAGATACTCAGACTCAGGGTGAAATAAATTTATAGGATGGCAAGAAGGTTGGGTAAGTTGACTTAAAATTCTTAGATTTCTTTTTGCCTGTATTGCAGCAGTAAATACAGCACTTCTGAAAATTTCTTTTGAAACAACCTGCGAACAAGAAAATGTAAATATAATTCCCCCTTTTTTAATTTTTTTAAATGCTTCTTTGTTCAGTCTTATATATGCTTCTCTCGCATTTGAAAGGGATTTTAGATGTTTAGCAAAAGCAGGTGGATCAAGTATTACAATATCATATTCTTCATTCATATTTTTTAAAAATTCAAATGCATCATCTACAAATCCGGTATGAATATTACTGTAATTATTTAGTTTCATATTATTGTTTGCAGTTTGTATTGCACTTTCTGATGAATCAACAGTATGAACCAACAAAGCACCGCCATGTGCAGCATATACAGAAAATCCCCCTGTATATCCAAACATATTTAATACCTTTTTGTCCTTGCAAAAACTTCCCAATAATTTTCGATTTTCTCTTTGGTCAATAAAAAAGCCTGTTTTCTGCCCTGAAATTAAATCAATATAAAATTTATTTCCGTTTTCTATAACTTCTGTTTTGCTCTCATTCCCAAAAAATGGTTTAACAAAATTTTTAACTTCATCTTTTAAGATTATATTTTTAAAAGTTAATTTATCAAATAAATTCAAAGCTGATAAAATATCATTAGCTGAATTACTCATACCTATAGAGTGTGCCTGAACAACCACCGAATCATAATAAACATCAATTACCAAACCGGGGCAATTATCACCTTCGCCATGAATTAGTCTGAAAACGTTGGTAAATCCATATTCTGGTAAATTTGATTTTTTTCGAACATCCCACGCGTTGTTTATTTTTTTTAGCCAAAATTCAACATTTATAACTTCTTTTTCAAAAGATAATATTCTTACCATAATAGAGCCATTCTGATAATGACCTAAAGCTAAAAATTCATTTTTTGATGAGAAAATTTCAACAATATCTCCGTTTTCAGGATTGCCTTCAGTTTTTTCAATTGCTCCGCTAAAAACCCATAAATGATACCTCAGCAACGACTTCTCTTTTCCGTATTTAAGAAATATCTTACTATACATATAATTTTTTACTGCAAAATAAATTTGTATTTGCTTATTTTTTAAATACCTCAATTAATTTAATTTTGTAGAAAAAAAAATGAACTCAATTATATTATTTGGAATGCCGGGCGGTTCTGAGTGGCTATTGATACTGCTTGTAGTTTTATTAATTTTTGGAGGTAAAAAAATTCCTGAACTAATGAAAGGTTTAGGATCGGGAATTCGTGAGTTTAACAATGCCAAAAACGATGTAAAAGATAAAATTCGTGAAGGCATGAACGAAGAACCCAAAAAAAATAATGAAGAAAATTCTTAAAAATTGAATTACCAAAAGGGATTTAACAATTTTTCTCAAAAGGTAAAATCAGGCGAGATTACGTGTTTTGCTCTGGCAGAATTTTATCTATCAAACATAGATAAAAACAAACATCTTAATGCTTTTCTTGAAGTTTATAGTGATGAGATAAAGCAACAAGCT
Source organism: Bacteroidia bacterium (assembly GCA_020849295.1). Lineage (GTDB taxonomy): Bacteria > Bacteroidota > Bacteroidia > NS11-12g > UBA9320 > JABWCE01. The sequence continues at coordinate 32,148 of JADLGN010000013.1, read as the reverse complement.
CAATTACTCGATACAAAAATACAATCTGGCAAAAAAACAGGGAAACTTGCCGGCATGTTTGTCGGATTAAAAGACAATATATGTTATAAAAATCATAGAGTTTCTGCCTCAAGCAAAATTCTTGAAGGATTTGTATCGCAGTATTCGGCTACAGTTGTAGAAAAACTTTTAGCAGAAGATGCTATAATTATTGGCAGACTAAATTGTGATGAGTTTGCAATGGGAGCATCAAATGAAAATTCTGCTTATGGCACTGTGTTAAATGCCTTTGATAATAATAAAGTTTCAGGGGGTTCTTCAGGAGGAGCAGCAGTTGCAGTACAAGCAAATTTATGTACAGCAACTCTTGGCTCTGATACCGGAGGGTCAGTAAGACAACCTGCGGCATTTACTGGAAATTTCGGAATAAAACCAACCTATGGCAGAATAAGCAGATATGGTCTTTTGTCTTATGCTTCTTCATTTGACCAAATAGGACCAATAACTTCTACCATTGAAGATATGGCATTATTAATGGAAATAATTTCTGGCAACGATGAATATGATGCTACTTGCTCAGAAAAACCTGTTGAAAATTATACTGAATTTCAAAATCAGGATAAAAAGTTGAAAATTGCTTATCTTGAAAATTATGTTAATAACGATGGAGTTCAAGAAGAAATAAAAAACAAAACTTACCAAATTATTGAAAATCTTAAAAAAGCAGGACATATTGTAGAGCCGGTAAATTTTGACTTACTTGATTATTTGGTACCATGTTATTATGTATTAACTACTGCCGAGGCATCTTCAAATCTTAGCAGATATTCAGGTTTGCTTTATGGATATCGCAGTAAAAACAGTATTGACCTCGAATCAACATTTAAAAAATCAAGAAGTGAAGGTTTTGGTGATGAGGTAAAAAGAAGAATAATGTCTGGAACTTTTGTACTTAGCTCTGATTATTATGACGCATATTATACAAAGGCACAAAAAGTAAGGCGTATAATTCAGAATAAAACAAAAGAACTATTTAAAAAATATGACTTTGTAATTAATCCAACTACCCCTACAACAGCATTTGAAATAGGAGGAAAAATAAACGACCCAATTGCTATGTATCTTGCTGATATATTTACAGTACAAGCACCACTTGCCGGCAATCCGGCTATTAGTATTCCGTCAGGTGTAGATTATAGTGGAATGCCTATTGGTATTCAGTTAATGTCAGACTTATTTAATGAAAAACATCTTATTAACTTTGCAAAATACCTCAGCGAAGAAATCATTTAATAAGACAGTAAATTGAAAAAATTATTTTTATTAATCACTATCAATTTTTCATTGCTTTTGCCAAATTCGGCTTTAGCAAAATCAAATGTTAGCAAAAGTTATTTTGACACAATTGCAAAACGAATTGATAAAATCAAAAGTTCAATACCAATAGAATATAACCAGTATGTGCAGTTGTATATAAATGAATATACTGATTACAATAATACAGAGATAAGCACTCAGCTTAGCAAAGCATTTTATTATTTGCCCGACATAGAAAAACAACTTAGAAACAGCAAATTGCCAATTGAACTACAGTATATTTCATTTGCATTAAGCGGTATGAATAATCAAAAAATATCGGAAGAAGGCGGTTCGGGAGTTTGGCAAATGAAATATTATGTAGCTAAAACTTATGGTTTAAAGATTAATTCATATATTGACGAAAGAAGAGATATTGAAAAATCAACCGAAGCAGCTATTCTTTATTTTGAAGATTTATATAAAATTTATGAAGATTGGAATCTTGCCATTGCAGCATTTTATTCTTCAGAGATAGAAGTGAATAAAGCCATTAGGCAAAGTGGTGGAAAACTTGAGTATTGGAAAATTCATAATTATCTTTCACCATTGGCTCAAGTAGCAGTCCCTAAGTTTATTGCTGGAATTTATATTACTCATCATTTCAGAAATCACAAAATACAAGTACATACATATAAGCCCGAAAAAACAGATACTGTTTATATTAAAAACTGGACTACGTTTGACCAAATAAATAAAATTACAGGAATTGATAAAAATTTTTTAAAAGAATACAATCCGATATATAAAAAAGGAATAGTACCATATAGTATTAAAAAATATTTCATTTATATCCCCTCGTCAAAAATTAAAATATTTAAAGAGAAAGAAGATTCACTTTATATTTTCAAAGACAAAGAACCGCTAATTGTAACAATGCCAGACAACAGACCTAAAACACCTAAAACTGCAAATGACACTTCAGCAATTGACGATGGCTCAAATTATCAAAATATAGAAGATGGAAACAATAATGAAACAACAGAAAACGATGAAATAGAAAAACCTAAACCAAAAACAGAATCTGAAAACACAAAGGGCAAAACTCTTATTATCTATAAAGTAAAAAAAGGTGATGGATTAACAAAAATTGCAAAAAAATATCACTGTACAATAACCGATATTAAAAAGTGGAATAACCTTAAAAAAAACAATATTTTTCCCGGGCAAAAGCTAAAAATATATGTTATAAAGTCCAAAACTTCAAATAGCAAAAAAAAGAAAAAAAAGAAAAGGTAACTGTTAAATGAAAATTGAAAAGGGGAAAGCTCAAATATCGCCTGCAAAAATATTCGGAGCATTAATATTGCTTAATGTTTTACTTGCATTAATAATTTTTATTTTCCCTACAGGTAATATTAAACTGCTTAACAATTACACATTAAAATTTGTATCATTAAACAAAATTTTTGATAAAGAAGAAAAAGTAGTAGTTGATGCAAAAAAAGTAATTGCAGATATTAAAACTGTTGATACAAGCCTTGTTTCATTAGATACAAAGAAACTTGGCAAAAACAAATTTGAAGAAATAATAGTATCTGCAGAAAAGAAAATTCAATATCCGGCAAACAATAAAAGTGCATTAACTGCTTTCTTTAAATCTTTAGCAGAACTTGAATCCTTAAACTCTCTTATAAGAATAATTCATTATGGCGATTCGCAACTTGAAGGCGATAGAATTAGCGATTATTTAAGAAATCGTTTGCAGTTGCGATTTGGAGGTTGGGGACCTGGCATTGTTTTACCTTATGATATTTCAAACTCAAGAATATCAGTAAAACAATCAGAAAGTAAAAATTGGGTAAAATATGCCATTTATGGAAAAACTGCTAAAATTAAAAACGGTTTTTATGGAATCGGAGCCTCATCATACAGATATACAACAGAAACTTTAACAAACACTCAAGTCAATACTGAATTAAAAATAATTAAAAAATACGCAAGCAAAAAAATAGAAAATCCTGATGGAACTTTTGAATATATTACAGATTCAGCTGTAGTATTATACGATACCATCAGAAGTACAAATTCCGATAAAATTGATGCCTGGTTTGACATTTCTAATGCGATTTCAAGTTTTCCGAGAGTTAGACAATACAATAAAATTACTTTACTATACTCGGCTGATAATTCATTCAAGTTTAATTTGAAATCAAAAAATGGATTTAATAAAAATGAAATACTGCCAAAATCTTATGTTGAATGTAAATCATGGGAAATAGGTGAGAATAACAAAGGTGCAACATTAAATTTTACAGGAGAAAGTCCTTATTTTTACGGAGTTGCACTCGATGGCAGTTCTGGAGTAGCAGTTGACAATTTTCCTATGCGAGGTAGCTCTGCCTTAGGTTTTGACAATATAAACAGAAAACTTCTTAATGAATTATTTTTACGAATGAATGTAAAATTAATAATTCTACAATACGGAATAAATTTGGTACCTGATCCTAAAAATAACTATAACTGGTATGAAAACGCTTTTTCAAAGCAACTTTCAGTTTTAAAATCTGCTGCACCATTTGCCTCAATTCTCGTTATTGGTCCGTCTGATATGAGTATGAAAACTGCCGAAGGATACGAATCGTATCCAAATATTACTCTAATAAGAGATGCGATGAAAAATGCAGCTTTTGAAAACGGATGTGCATTTTGGGATTTATATGCGGCTATGGGCGGAAAAAACAGTATGAGTAGTTGGGTTGAAAATAATCTTGCTGCTAAAGATTTTACACATTTCAGTACCAAAGGTGCAAGATATGTAAGCGAAATGCTTTACAATGCAATTATTGACGAGTATCAGAAATTTTTAAAAACACCTAATTAATAGTTTTTTTTTAACCTTAACATAAGTCAATACAATTTCTTAACTTCTATCAAGGCTTTGATGAGCTAAACAGTTCAATTTTGTATTTAAAAAAAACTATGACAACATCAGCTCAATCAAAAAAAATTACGTGGAATCTTGATACCACTCACAGCGAAATAGGTTTTAAAGTAAAACACATGATGATTTCTAACGTATCAGGTTACTTTGAAAAATTCAGTATTAAAGTAGCAAGTGAAGGTTTAGATTTTACAACTGCTAATATAGAGTTTTTAGCAGAAACTGCATCAATCAACAGTAATAATGATCAAAGAGACGGACATTTAAAATCAGCAGATTTTTTTGATTCAGAAAATTTTCCTTTTTTAAAATTTGAGTCAAACAAATTAGAATATATTGCTGAAAACAATTATCGTTTGCATGGTATTTTAACAATTAAAGAAATAAGCAAACCGGTAATAATGAATGTTGAATTTGGTGGAACCGGTAAAGATCCTTGGGGAAACGAAAGAGCCGGATTTAACTTAAACGGAAAAATTAACCGAAGTGAATGGAATCTTACATGGAATGCCGGTTTAGAAGCAGGTGGAGTTCTTGTAAGTGATGAAGTAAAAATATTTGCAGAAATAGAACTGATTAAATCTGAAAATTAATTTTAATAATAATTTTCCAATTCTTTAAAAACAGGGTTAAGAAAATCTATAATATCTGTAGCACTTAGCCCTGTTATAGAATTGTAACCTGCTGCCATATCTCCTGACATACCATGAATAAATACCCCCAACATGGCAGCATTTGTTAATGAATACCCTTGCGAAACAAATGATGTTATTACACCTGTAAGTACATCTCCGCTACCGGCTGTAGCCATTCCTGGATTTCCGGTGCTATTAAAATAAACAGAGCCTTCGGGAAGAAATATTGCAGTATTAGCTCCTTTTAGTACTATAATTATTTTCATTTCTATTGCCAATTGCGATGCTTTTTTAAATCTTTCATAAGAATTTTCAAATTGTCCTGCTATATTGTCAAACTCTTTAGGATGTGGTGTAATTATTACATTTGATGTATGTTTTATAAAGTTGTTTTCAAAAACTATTTTTATTGCATCTGCATCTATTACCAAAGGAATTTTTGCTGATTTTATTATCTTTTCTACAAGTTCAACGGCATTTTTATCTGTACCTATTCCACAACCTAAACCTATTGCAGAATATTTATCAAAATCAAAAATTTCTTTCTCAGTCATTACCTCAGGACTTGAATTTACAATGCTTGCATCACAACAGTTGTTTGAAAAACACGACACAAGTCCTGCTCCGCTTTTAATGCAAGCTCTCGAACTCATAATAGCTGCACCGCATTTGCCTTCGTTTCCTGCTATTAAAAGTGCATGACCATAATTGCCTTTATGCGAAAATCTATTTCTTCTAATAAAAATTTTTTTGGCATCTTCAATAGTGAAATAATTTAGTTTAGTTGGATTTTGAAGAATAAAATCGCTATTGAGGTTTATATTAATAACTGTAAAATTTTCAGTAAAATCTCCCCAACCGGGCATTAATAAACTAATTTTTGGAACTTGAAATGTAAGTGTATGCCATGCTTTAACAATGTTTTGCTCATTTTCATTTTCAGGTTCGGCAGGTAGCCCCGAAGGCAAATCAATACTTATAATTTTACAACCTGTATCATTTATTGAATTTATTACTCCTTTCCAAAAATTATCAACAGGAGGTTTAAATCCCACACCAAATATACAGTCAATGATAACACTATTTTGGTTAAACTTAAAAAAACTTTCTTCATTAATTACCTTTATTAATGATGGATTATAGTTTTCAATTCTTTTTAAATTAGTGTAATTATCAGAAGAGCGTTTCTCTGAATTACTTATTAAAATTTCAATTATGTATTTATAGTGAAGCAACAATCTGCCTATTGCAAGTCCATCACCCCCATTATTGCCGTCTCCGCAAATAATTATTATCTTGTATTCGGGACTAATGTGATTTATTATCCATTCGGTACAAGCGTTTGCTGCACGTTCCATTAAGTCAACAGAACTAATTGGCTCGTTTTCTATGGTATATTTATCCCATTCTTTTATTTTTTCAGAAGTATAAACTGGTAACATTTACAACAAAATTAAGAATTAACAATTATCATTTCTATTTTTGCTGCGATGTTTGAGGAGTTTAACAATACTTTATTTGAAACTGTAAAAAAAACAGCAACCGAACAAAATGTAAAAACTTATGTAGTTGGGGGATTTGTCCGTGATTTATTTCTGAAACGACCTTCAAAAGATGTAGATTTTATGGTACTTGGAGATGGAATATACTTCGCAACACAAGTTGCAAAAAAAATTAATCCTCAACCCGAAGTAGTTGTTTTTAAAAATTTTGGGACAGCAATGATAAAAATTGGAGATTGGGATGTAGAATTTGTAGGAGCAAGAAAAGAATCATATTCAAAAAACAGCCGAAAACCTGAAGTAGAACCAGGTACATTTGAGGAAGACCTTAGCCGTAGAGATTTTACAATTAATGCTCTGGCAATAAGCATGAATAATGATAATTTCGGTGAATTATACGATATATTCGGAGGTATTTCTGATTTAGATAACGGGATTTTAAAAACTCCTCTTGATGCGGTAATTACTTTTAATGATGACCCTCTACGAATGATGCGTGCTGTTAGATTTGCTTCGCAACTTGGGTTTAAGTTGCACAATGATACATTAAGTGGTATTAAAAAATGTGCCGAACGAATCGCTATAGTATCTATGGAAAGAGTAAGTGATGAGATTAATAAAATTTTGTTAACTAATAAACCTTCAATTGGGCTAAATCTAATGTTTGAAACCGGGTTGATGAAATATGTAATGCCGGAAATTGAAAATTTATACGGTGTAGAAACAATAAACGGCATTTCGCATAAAGACAATTTTTATCATACACTTCAAGTACTCGATAATATTTGTAAGGATACCGAAGACTTGTGGTTGCGATGGTCTGCATTGCTGCATGATATTGCCAAACCTCAAACTAAAAAATTTATTACAGGCGAAGGTTGGACATTTCATGGACATGAAGATAAGGGTGCAAGAATGGTAAAGAGTTTTTTCAAAAAAATACGTTTGCCATTAAATGAAAAAATGAAATTTGTTGAAAAAATGGTTAAACTACACTTAAGACCAATTGTAATTTCTCAGGAAATTGTAACCGATTCGGCAGTTAGAAGATTAATGTTTGATGCAGGAGAAGACATTGAAAGTTTACTTTTGCTTTGCAAAGCAGATATTACAACTAAAAATGAAAATAAGCAAAAACGCTATGTGAACAATCTGAAAATTGTTGAAGAAAAAATAAAAGACCTTGAAGAACGCGACCGTATTAGAAACTGGCAGCCACCGATTGATGGAAATGAAATAATGAAAATTTTTAATATTGGTGCAGGGCGTGAAATTGGCATTCTTAAAACTTCATTGAAAGATGCTATACTTGATGGTGTAATAAAGAATGATTACGAAGAAGCTTTGAATTTTATTATTAAAAAAGGGGAAGAAATAGGATTGATTAAAACTGAATAAATTTTAATTTGTTGTTTTTCTGCCATTTTTGTTATTAATATGTAATTAGAATATTGATAACAAATAATGTACGGAATATTTAAAAAATATTATAAATTAACTTTCAGAATACTTTAAAATAAAATATGAGTTTAACACCAACAAAATAAGAAGTAAACAATATGATAATTTCTCAATTTCATTGCCTCTGAAATTTTCTTTTACACCATTTATCAAAACCCATAAAATAAACAATGTGTTTCCTAATAGTAAAACGAACCTAAGTGGTTTTTTAATATTTCTGATACTCATACTTATAAAATTCAAAATTATTGATAAAATTAATTTTGCAATAAATAGTTTTTATAAAAAAAAATTTAAAATAGCTCAAACAACTTTTGAAGAATTGAGTAACACAAATATTAATGATGGAATAATTGAATTATATATTTCTCTTTGTAAAAAATACATTTCAATGGATTTACCTGAAAACTGGGAAATATTTGAACAGTTTGAGTTTTAAAAAATTTAGTTATGTTTTTTGTCATAAATTTTTTTCCTGAATTTAGGAAAAAGATAATCAAGCTCTTTTCTGTAGTACAAACCTACACCTGAAGAATTTATATAAGTATTGTTTCCGCTAAGCGGATCAGTAGCTCTGCGGTTAAAACCTCTTAATCTTAAACGTCCATCTTGTTTAATTTTATAACTTAAATTTACATCATAAGATGAAATTCCTGCCTGTCCGTAAACTCCTCCTACTTCTATTCTCTCATTAAATAACTTTCGCTTTAGTGATACCATAATTTGTTTTTGAGTTTCGGTATTTCCACTATTGCTCCAGTCTATACCTAACTCCCAATTAGGGTCTATCTGTCTAAGCCAATTATTAACTTGTGTAGTCATAAATGCTCCAATGCTATTTTGTACTGATGAGTATAGATTTGATGTGGTTGCAGTTGAAATGCCCGGGTTTGTTGGAGCAAACGAGTTAAAAACAAGTAAATTAATAAATTGTTTATTTATTTCTTCTTGATCTGTTTTTATCAAATTTATTGCATTTGTTAAATCTGCATTTGAAAATAATGTAGATTGGTTTTCGTCAGATATATCAATTCCTAAATTTATTTGCGGATGAAACAAATTATCTTTTAGTGAAATATTGCAATTTATACCTACAGTATTATTAATACCAGCAGGATTTATGTTTGGAATTATTACAGAAGGGTCAGCACTTACAGTAGTTGTAGCCATCAAATCTACAACGGCTTCGTAAGGATTGCCGTTCCATATTATTTTTCCACCTTTTTTTACTTTTAAATTTTTATTTACCAGATTGTTTAAAGCTGTAAAATTATAACTTCCTTTGTCTATTATATAGCTTCCATATATATAAAAATCGCCATAAGTAGTTAGCTCCATTTTAATACTTCCTTCGCCTGTAGCTTTTATTACATCATCAAATTTCGAATCAAAAATCAATCTCACTTCTGCATCGTCTGTAATATTAAAATTAAAATCCATTGTAATACCTGTAAGGCTCTTTGTTTTTGTGTAATTATCTGTACCTCTTAAGTCAACTATTTTAATAAAATCAGGTCCGGTAGTTTCTGTTGTTGTTACAAGTGGCAATGAAATTACAGTTTTTGCTCTGCTTTTGGCGTTTATATTAAGGTATAAGTCATTCATTGTACCACTCAAAACCATATTTCCGTCAACAAAGGCATTTCCAAAAAAAAGTTTGCCTTGTTCTTCTGTTAAATTCATACAATTGAAGTTTTTAAGATCTTTCATAAAAATTGCATATCTCATTTTTTCAAAATTCTTATGAAAAATTTTACCACCGGCAATTGCTTTAGAGCCGTATTTATCGGCAACTTCAAACTCCCCAAGATTTATTTCATTGTTGTTGATTTTTATTTTAGCCTTATTTACTATAAGTGGTACTCCAAGATAATCCATAAACATGCTTGCATCATTTACCATAATTTCACCATAGGTTTCTGTTTTTTTAAAGTCACTGTTTATTTTTAAAACAGCGGTATCAATAATTCCTTTGATGTTTGAAAATAGTCCTTTTGTAAATGTTTCAAAGGGTTTTATGCTCGTATTATTTAAAGAAACAAAAAGATTTAATCTTTCCTTTTCGGGCGTTACATCTATGTTTCCGGTAATGGTAAGATTATTAACAAATCCATTTTTAATTTTACCAAAAACATCCATTTTATATTTACTTTCACTGTTTAGTGTTGTAAGTTCAACGTCTCCTACTGAATCATTATTATAAAATAAATCCTTGATTGAAATTTCTGATTTGATTACAGGTTTAGAAATATTACCATTTAATGAAATCTTGCTGTTGGCTATTCCTTTTAAACTTATGTTTTTCTTACTTAATAAAGGATTTAGCTCATCAAGGCTAAATTTACTTATATCCAAATCAAGTCCATTAAATTCATTATTGATTATTTTTCCATTTGCTAATAAATATTGAAATCCATGTGTAATTTTAAAACTATCTATACTGATTGAGTTTTTATTATATGTCAAATAATTTTCATCACTTATTTTCCATTGATTCTTATAAATGTAAATTGATGAATTTATAAATTTCACACCGACAGTATCTTTGATTAGAGAAATTTGACCGGCAGTATTTAAACTGATATTGTCAGTTGTGTCAGATACTTTCAAGCTAAACTCAATGTCTTCCAAACCAATATCAGCATCTAATTCAATGTTTCTTGTAAATAGACTATCATTATAATTTACATTTTCAACGCTTGTTAAAAGTGCAAGTTTTTTATCAGGTTTTTTTTGGCTTTGAATATTTATTTCATTAAAAGAATAATTTTTATAGCTAAAGTTGTCTGCCATTGCCACTAAATCCAGATTTTGATTTTGCGAATTGTAAACTCCCGTACAAGTAAATCCTGAAAACTTAATATCAGGGAAAAACAATGGTGTTAAAAATCTCGAATTATTAATATCAGTATCAAAGCGAATATCAACATGGAGATTATCGAATTTTTCTTTAGTATAAAATTCAGGGAAAAGATTATACAGAAAAACACTACTTATTTTATTTATTTCAGAAAGCTTAAAATTACCCGACAGCGAAATATTGCCCAAATCACTGCTTAGTTGTATTGAGCGATTGCTATATACTCCAAATGCATCTAATTTTATATTTTCTATAGAAAAAATCTCATCAAATTTTTCAAGTTCTATCTTACTTAGTATAGCATGAACTGATATATTATCAATGTCATCCCCTTCAAACTCAATATTCACATCGCTAAGTTTGCTAATGTTTATATCACTATAACCTAGAGTTTTTAAGTTTATTCCATCTGATGTAGCTAAAAAACTGCCGGTTGGTTCTTTTTCATTAAAATCAAAATTTCCAGTAAGATTAAAATTTGCATTAGGGTCATCAATTTTAAAGTTTCCTGTAAATTTCTTTTTCTCAAATATGCCATCTAAAGTTGCATTGACATACTTGTAACCATTATATTCAAAATTATCAATATTACTTATGAGTTTAGTGTTTACATCTTTTATTGTAAACCCTTTTCCTTCAATTTTGCTAAACATAGTAAGAAAACCTGTCTTAGAGGTATTTAATACCTTACCTGTATTTAGTGCAAAAACATCAATTTCTCCTTTATATTCAGGTACTTTACCAGATTCAAAAACAAATCCGATATCTGTTCTTATATTTCCAACTGTAGTTTCAAACAGTCCTATTGAATTGATATTTTGCAAAGTGCCTTTTATTGTTCCTAAATAGTTTATCGAACCAATTCTCAACAATTCATCAGGAAATTTGTATTTAATCAGTTGCTGAATATTTGAAGGGTTCAATGTCATTTTACTTATATAAAGGTTATATGAAAGATTGTCGGTATTTGTAAGATTTTTCATTTCAAAACTACCTTCTATCGTGTTTAGTTCTCCAACTTTTAATTTGATATTTTTAGAATTAATTGAAGCTAAAGTGCCTTTAACAGTGCCCGAAATAGATGTTTTAAAATTATAGTTTTTTAAATAGTTACTAAAATATGAAATATCACGTGTAGAAATTTCACTTTTATCAAAATCAAATTTCAATTGAACATTTTTTTCAAAATCTGAAAACGAATTCCAGCCATTGTAAGAAAGTTTTACATAATTTTTAATTTCAGATTCGGGAGTTTTCATGTGCAATTCGTTAAATTCCATAACACTTGAAGAAATGGTAGTTTTAGAAGAAAATTCTGTAAATGTAAGCCCCGATTTCTCTTTAAAAATGAATTTATCAATATTCATAACTATTGAATCACCTATTAGTTTAAATAAATTAATATCGCTATAGATATTATTAAATACCATATCGTTTTCATCAAAGGCTCTTCCGTCAGGAGGGCTTTTATCGCCCTGAATCAAAATAAATTTTATATTCTCTAAACTTACTTTTTTAATTATTAAACTAAAATCTTTTCCGCCTGTTTTATTAGTATTAGGCGCTGTAAAATAATCAACCAGAAATTGATAATTAAAATCTCTTTGTTTGTTATATTTTATAAATTTAATTACTGAATTTTTTATTTTTACTTTATTTACACTGGCAAGATTAAGTTTTTTACTAAATAGAATTTTATAATTAAAACCTATATCCAGTTTGTCAAAATAGCCCAAAGTATCATTATGCAAATCTTCAATATAAAGTCCGTTTAACTGTATTCTGTTTAAAATCTTAAAATCAATTGATTTTATCTTAACTGTTGTTTTTAGTTCATTAGATAAATAAACTGTAGCTTTTTGTACAATATAATTTTGAACAGATTTTAAACTTAGTAGAGCTATTGCAGCAATTATAAGAAAAACAAAAGATGCAACGATTATAAAAATCCACTTGTATATTTTTTTGAAGTTTTTCAATACTTTGCTTGCAAAAATAGCTAAAATTGCAGCTTATTAAAGCAGTTCATTTTGCAAAGAAACGAAACAGTTGTCCATAATATTACTCTTTTGGCTATCGAAACATCATGCGATGATACATCAGCATCAGTAATAAAAAACGGCAAAGTATTGTCAAATGTAGTTTCAAGCCAGTTGATACATACAAAATATGGAGGTGTAGTGCCCGAACTTGCTTCGAGAGCACATCAAAAAAACATTGTTCATGTAGTAGATTTAGCCTTAAAGCAAGCAAAAACTTATATATCAAATATTGATGTAATTGGATATACAAGCGGACCCGGCTTATTAGGTTCCTTACTTGTAGGCTCAAGTTTTGCCAAAGGATTATCAGTTTCATTAAAAAAACCTATTGTATCAGTTAATCATTTAGAGGCACATGTGCTTGCTCCTTTAATAGAAAATCAAAAAATTGAATTTCCTTATATATGCCTTTTGGTATCAGGTGGTCATACACAAATTATAATAGTAAAATCATATTCAGAATTTGAAATAATTGGAAAAACTATTGATGATGCTGCCGGCGAAGCTTTTGATAAGACTGCAAAAATCTTAGGATTACCCTACCCCGGGGGACCACTTATTGATAAATATTCGAAAAATGGCAATGCAAATGCATACAAGTTTGCCATTGGCAATGTGCCAGGTCTTGATTTCAGTTTTAGCGGATTTAAAACTTCGGTGCTGTATTTTATAAATAAACAAGCAAAACTTAACGCAACTTTTGTAGAGCAAAATTTGTCTGATATTTGCTCATCTATTCAGCATACAATAGTAAATTATTTGATAACAAAATTGCAAAAGTCTGTAAATAAAACAGGGATAAACAAAGTAACAATAGCTGGAGGAGTAGCTGCAAATAGTTTATTAAGAAAAGAACTTGCAAAAAAAGCCGAAACTGAAAATTGGGAAATATACATTCCGTCTTTTGAGTATTGTACTGATAATGCTGCAATGATTGCATTTGCAGCATACAACAAATTTTTAAACGGTATAACTTCTGATTTGGAAGAAGTACCTTTTGCCAATTATTATAAAAAGTAAATATTTAGTATAAAAATGAAATTGACTGTTAAATTAATATTCATTGCAATAATTTTTGCAATACAAATTACAGACACATTTGGGCAAGACGGTATAGATACTGCCTTGTTTAATAAGTTAGGAATAAAAAAAATGTGGGTATATGTAAAATTACCAATATTGCCTCGCAAAACCATGAATGACAGTTGCAAAAGTGAAATATACGAATATGATTCACTTTATAGATTAACTTACGAAAATAATAAGCTAAGCTGCTATGGTTGGGAAGGCTCGCATGAAAATTTTAACACCTACAATTCAAAAAATCAATTAATTTTTACTCGTCAAAACAGCTATGGTAAAACTAATTTCACAAAATATTATTACAATACAAATGGTGATCAGGAAAAAATAATTTATAAAAATCAAGACAATAATGATTCGGGTATTTCTTTAAATATTTTTAAGTACAACAAACAGAAAAAAGTAGAAGAAGTAAAAAATATAAACATATTTGGGCTTGATACAGCAATATTTTTCATAAAATATTCTTACGATTCATTTGAAAATTTAAAATCAGTATTGACTTATAACAATGAAATGAAATTGATAAAAAAAGAAACTTTTGAATTTACCCCAATTAGTAAAAAATTGCTTGAGTTTTCGACAGAAAAAAAAGTTCCTTCAGAATCATTCAGCAAAGGGTGGAATTATTATAACACAGAAGCTCAACTTATAAAAACACATTACAGTAATAATACTTGGACTGAATTTGTTTACGATGAAAACGGATTGCTTAATAAAGCTTTGAGCTACAACATGCAAGGAAAACTCAACTCATTAAAACTCTATTTTTATGAATATATTAAAAAACATTAATTTAATAATTGCCGTAACTGCCGGTGGAGGAATTGGAGCATTATTGCGTTTTTTAATTTCTTCAGCATTTAAACAAAACCAAAACAATTTCCCTTTTGCAACCTTTCTGATTAATATCGTTGGCTGTTTACTAATAGGGATATTTTACAGCGTAATAAAACCTGAAAATACAACTTTAAAGGCTTTCTTAATAATTGGATTACTTGGAGGTTTTACAACTTTTTCTGCTTTTGCTTTTGAAACTATTCAATTAATAAACTCCGGTAAAATTTTTACTGCATTTTTTTATGTAATTTTGAGCAATATTATTTGTTTTATGTCCGTTTATGCCGGTGCAAGGTTTACTTCAATTTTTTAACAACTTGAAAATTAAATTCACTTTAATAATTTTATTTTTAACAATTTCTGCAAATATTTTTGCGTCAAAAATTCTAATACCTATGGACAATACCCAAAAAAACCACCTTAAAGCATACGGTATTGCATATTGGATTTTGACTTTTGACAAAGAAGTAGAATGGTTATTGAACTATCGAGGAGGTAGTTTTATGTTTGACAATTACGAAAAATTTGAAAAAGAATGTTTGCTACGAGGGGTTTCATATCAAAAAATTACTGACAATGCTGCTTCTGAAATATATGCCGAAATTGCAAATCCGGCAATAAATATGGAAGTAGTAAAATTACTAAAAGCACCTAAAATTGCAGTTTATAGCCCAAAATCAAAGCAACCTTGGGATGATGCTGTTACTCTTGTGCTAACTTATGCAGAAATTCCATACACCACAATTTTTGATGATGAAGTAATGGACGGAAAACTTGCTTTGTATGATTGGTTGCATTTACATCATGAGGATTTTACAGGGCAACATGGAAAATTTTGGGCTTCGTACAATCAAGCTCAATGGTACAAAGACCAGGTGGCAGAAGCAGAAGCTGTAGCTGCCAAATATGGTTTTAAAAAAGTATCGCAACTAAAACTTGCAGTAGTAAAAAAAATAAGAGATTATACCATTGGAGGCGGTTTTCTTTTTGCCATGTGCAGTGCAACAGATAGTTATGATATAGCTTTGTCTGCAGATGGAGTTGACATTTGTGAAAGTATGTTTGATGGCGATGGAATGGACCCAAATGCACAATCAAAACTAAATTATGATAATACTTTTGCTTTCAAGGATTATGAATTAGAAAAAAATCCATGGGTTTATGAGATTTCAAATATTGATATGCAACATTTTGAAAGAAATGTGACTGAAGAAAATGACTATTTTGTGTTGTTTGATTTTTCTGCAAAATTTGATATTGTTCCTACTATACTTTGCCAGAATCACGAAAAAGTTGTAAAAGGATTTATGGGACAAACCACTTCTTTTCGCAAATCATTAATAAAAAGTGATGTTTTAATTATGGGACAAAATCAAGCTATGAATGAAGCACGCTATATTCATGGAGAAATGGGCAAAGGTACATGGACTTTTTTTGGTGGACACGACCCCGAAGACTATCAACATTTTATTGAAGAACCACCTACCGAACTTTCATTACACCCTAATTCGCCGGGATACAGACTTATATTAAATAATATTCTTTTCCCTTCGGCTAAAAAGAAAAAACAAAAAACATAAACTTTATATGTTCTGTTTTTAAATCTACTTTCAAATTAGTGCCAGGAATTTACATTCATATACCATTTTGCAACAAGTCTTGTTTTTACTGCGATTTTCATTTCTCAGTAAATAAAAAAAATATTGACAGTATGGTATTATCTATAAAAAAAGAAATTGAATTTTACGGAAATAATAATAAAGCATTTTTTGAGAAAAATGAAATTTGCAACACAATATATTTAGGAGGGGGTACCCCATCAATACTTAGTGTAGAGCAATTAAAAACAATAATTGACAGCATTTTTGAAAACTATACAATTGCACCAAACTCAGAAATAACAATTGAAACAAACCCTGATAATTTATCTTTTGACTATTGTAAAAATTTGTTCAGCTTAGGTTTTAACAGATTAAGTATAGGAATTCAATCATTCTATGATGAGCACCTTAAATGGATGAATCGTTCGCACAATGCTAATCAAACAAATGAATGTATAACAAATGCAAAAAATGTAGGATTTAATAATATCAGTATTGATTTGATTTACGGTTTCCCAGGCTTGACAGATGAACAATGGAAACATAATCTTAGTAATGTTGAAAAAATGGGAATCAATCATTTGTCATGCTATAGCCTTACAGTAGAAGAAAAAACACCATTAAAAAAATTAATTGACACAGGCAGATACCAAAATATTGAAGAAAATAAACAGGCAAATCAATTCAGGTATCTTCAAGATTGGGCTATTAAACACAATTGGGAACATTACGAAATTTCAAACCTTTGCAAAAGCAATAATTACTCTGTTCATAATTGTTCATATTGGAAAAACGAAAAATATCTTGGCATAGGTCCATCTGCTCATTCATATAATTTTGCAGAAAGAAGATGGAATGTAGCAAATAATAATAAATATATAGAATCTATTGTCCAAAATTGTCCGTTATACACCAGTGAAAATCTTAATAAAAAAGAAAAATACAACGATTATATACTTACCTCGTTACGAACAGTTTGGGGTATTGATATTAAAAATGTATCGCTTATGTTTGGTTTTGATATTTTTATTCACTTTAATGAAATATTGAAAAATTACGCCGAATCAGGATTATTGGAAATTGATGATATTAAAATAAAACTTAGCAATAAAGGTATGTTATTTGCCGATAAAATTGCTTCTGACTTATTTTTGATTTAGCTCAATTGCTTTTTTAATCAAATCTAACTCATACCCCCTCCCCATTAGCCAGCTTATAACTTTTTGTTTAGTTTTATAATCATTTTTCTTGATTTTTTTCTTTTCAATTAGCTCAATCAAAGTTTTAAAATATAACACTTCGTCAATTTCTGCAAGAGCCTTATTAATACAATAGTCAGATATATTTCTATACTTTAGCTCATGCTTTATTTTGTTTCTTCCCCATTGTTTTGTTCTGAATTTTCCACCTGAATATGCTATGGCAAATCTTTCCTCATTTAAATAACCGGTTTCAATAAGTTGAACCAAAATTTCATCAACTTCATCATTATTACATCCCATTTCAAAAAGTTTATTTCTTACTTCCTTATGACATCTTTCCTGATAATCACAATATTTTTTTATCTTTAATATTAATTCCGGGAGTAAAAAAGACATTGAATTACAAAAATATCTTGAAGATTAAATAAAAAAATACAATTAAAAAATATTGTCATTGAATTGTTTCGTTATTTTGCACACTCTAAAAAATTTAATTGATTCTTATATGTTATTAAGTGATAAAAAAATTCTTGAAGAAATAGAAAAAGGGCATATTTTGATTGAACCTTTTGTAAAAGAATCTCTCAACTCAAATAGCTACGATTTACATTTAGGCAAGCTTTTAGGCTGCTACAAGGACCGGGTATTAGATGCAAAGTCAAATAACAAACTTGAACTTTTCGAAATTCCTTTAGATGGTTATGTAATCATTCCAGGGAATTTATACCTCGGAGTAACTGAAGAATATACCGAAACACATAAACATATACCTTTACTTAAAAGCAAAGTAAGTGTAAGCCGTCTTGGAATAAATATACATTCGACTTCAGGAATTGGTAGTCCGGGTTTTTGTAATACATGGACTCTCGAAATTTCATGTATTCACCCAATAAGAATTTATAGAAGTATGCCAATTGCCCAACTTATATATCATTGTATTGATGGCGAAGTAGAGCAACTATACAATAAAAAACAAAATTCAAAATATAATAAGAGAAGTATGAAACCAGTTGAAAGCATGATGTGGAAGAATAAATTTTAAAAAAATAAATGAAAATTTCATGGCTAAAGCATTTGCTTTCTTATTTTTTTGTAATAACTGTTAAAAAAATACCTTCAAAATTTAGTAAAGGGCTATGTTTACAACTTGAAGCAGGTAAGCTCTTACTCAATACCAAAAATGCAAATTACAGCTATGGCAATCTGCACAAGGTTTTTGAGATTGTTTTTAACAGAACTAACATTAGAAATTTAAAAATTGAAAATGTTTTACTTTTGGGACTGGGAACAGGAAGCGTAATAAATATTCTTCAAAAAAAATATAATTTAATCCCTCATTTTACTGCTATTGAAATTGACCCTGAAATAATTAAATTGATAAAATATTGGGATAATACTGACTTTACTAATACTGAAATAATTTGTGGAGATGCATTTAATGAAATTAAAAAACTACACAAAACTTATGATCTTGTAATAATTGATTTATTCTTTGATTTGCAAATGCCTTCAGAAATTTTTGATAAAGGTTTTATAAGTTCAATTAAAAAGTTAATGAATAATAATGCAGTAATGCTAATAAACAGCATAGCTCTTTCAAAACAACAAAAATTACTAATTAATGAATTTAAAGTTTCTGTTTTTAAACAGTTCAAAACTATAAAAACTCATGAAGTTCTCGAATTAAACACAGTTTTTGAAGTATATTAGATCCTTTAGTTATCAAATTTAATAGTTAAAAAATGAAAATGATGATTGCCCATATTTTCTTTGCTTAATTAGTTTGGGATGTATAAAATTAAAATTTGACCTATGTTCAATTATCAATATTGTTTTATCATGAACTAAATCGCTGTTTAAAATTAAATCAGGTAATGTTTCAATTTCTATAATATCATAAGGTGGATCAGCAAAAATTATATCATACTTTATTGTATGATTTTCTTTAATCCAGTTAAAAACATTTTTTTTTATTACAAAAGAACCTGAATAACGCAAGGTATCGAATATTTTTTTTATGAATAAAACAGATTCGTTACTTACATCTACAGATGTAATATTTGCTGCACCCTGCGATGCTAATTCAAAAGAAATATTACCGGTTCCACAAAATAAATCAAGACAATTTTTACCTTCTATACCAATTCCCGAATTTAAGATATTTATAAGTGATTCTTTTGCCATATCTGTGGTTGGGCGTGCATTTATATTTCGGGATGGCATAAATCTAAATCCCTTATATTTTCCTCCTACAATCCGCATATCAATTGCTGCAATGCAAATGAGCTTTCAATTTTTTGGTTAGTTCCTGTATTTGAAATGAATTTATATTCTTCAAGCCAAATATTTATTTCTTTAATATAATTTTTAAAAAGTTCGAAAATTGCTTTTCTGTCAGGCGGTTCGCCAAGAATAACTAATTCGGTTTCGTCTGGTTGTAGGTGAAGTTGTTCTATTGTGAGCATTACAAAATAAAACACATCATCCAATGATTTTACAAAATATGAATTACACAATTGCAGAATGTTTTCTTTTATAACATAAAGATTGAGTTTTTCACTATTTATTGTAATAAAAATAATAGATTTTTTAAGGTTAATCTCTTTAAATATCTTTCTTATAATAATACTTGATTCGTTTTGAATATTTATTCTTGTAAACTTTTTTTTTATTAAATTTACTAATGAAATATCAATTGGATAAACAATACAAATACCAAGTTCTGTTTTATCAGTATTTAGCACAAAGTCATAATTCAAATTATAACTTAAAGCAAAGATTTTATTAATATCACTTTCCAAAAAACTTTCAGGGATTGTAATAAAATCAGCATTTGAAATAAGTAAACTTACTTCTGAGTAAATTTCAGGCAATTCCTTTAAAATATTATCAAGTGATTCACTATCTACTATATCATGACTACTAAATGATACTATATGTAATTCTTTATTAATAGTAACAATATTCAAACTATTACCACTTAATTCTAAAACTAATTTATGTGTTACAGAATGTGTCAAAATATTCAAAAAATCAAATCATATACCTATTGCCAATCCATACAAATCTTTTTGTAATGTATGATGGGTCAACAATAGAAGCGTTGCCTGAAACATTTCCGCCACTCACATGCAAATCAGAAAATGCCGAATGTTGATTTACAAAAATTTGTCCTGTAAGATTAAATGTTACAGGAACAAAAACATTGTTAAATTTTTCTTCAATTTCTTTGCTTTTCATAAAGTCTGAGCAATAAACCAAACAGGTAATTGCACCAAATTGCTCTACACCACGCAATGCAAGTTCTATACTTCTATCTACATTTTCTGTTTTAATAATAAAAACCATTGGCCCAAATATTTCTCTTTGAAATACTTCCTGTTTTCCGCTATCGAGAGCCAAAATTTTCAATGACTGTGTACGGGCATTATCATGTTCAGGCATTTTAAATGAGCCATTGTCTAATATCTTTTTACCTAATGCCATTGAAATTCCCTTTACTTGTTTTAATGTATTGTCGTTTTGAATACATCCCATTAATGATGGACCCCATTTTTTTTCATATATTGAATTAACAGCTAATTGCAACCTATCACAAAAGTCATCGTAAGAAACATATCCGTCTTTAATTTTTACACCATCAGAACTAATGTATATATTTTGAGGTGCTGTGCACATTTGCCTTGAATACAAAACAAGACTGAATGCAAGATTTTGAATCATTGCTTCAATATCCTTTGTAGAATGAATTATTACTGGATTTACTGCTCCTTTTTCGGTAAATGAAATTTTATCGAGAGACTCAATATAGTTCCCAAATTTGGTACTGCCTGTATAATCAATTAATTTCACTTCAGGTGATTCGGCAAGTTTTGTAGCAATAGGATTAGCAGTAATATCTGTTGCAAGTTGTACTACTTCAGGTTTTATTCCTGATTCTTTTAAAACTTTTCTTAATTCTGAAACAACTATTGCAATAGGTAAAACAGCTTTTGGATGAGGCTTAACAATTACTGTATTGCCGGTAATTAGACTTGCAAAAATTGCCGGAATACTATTCCACACAGGAAAAGTTGAGCATGCTATTACAAGACTAATTCCTCTGGGAACTGGTTTCCATGTTTTTTTTAATTGAAATGAATTGTTCCCTACTTTTTTTTCATATTTTATTTGCTCCGGGAAACGTTTTATTTCACTAAAACCCATTGCAATTGCCTCTAATGCTCTGTCGCAAGCATGAGGTCCGGAAGATTGAAATGCCATTGCAAACCCCTGACCTGTTGTGTGCATAGTAGCATAAGCAATTTCAAAAAATCTGTCTTTAAGCCTTTCAAGTACTTCCGTTAATATTCCTGCTCTTTCTTCAATATCAATTTTTTTCCAGCTTTCACTGCTTTTTTGAGCGTTATTTATTAGGGTTTGAGCGTCAATATATGGGTATCTAATTCCTAATCCAGTTTGCAGATATGGTGATACTTCTTCGCCAACCCAAACATCCGATTTTATATTTAATTCATTAAAATCTGTATTAAATTTGGTTTGAAAGGCAATCAAACCATTATCTTTTTCTTCTTCTGAATATTCTTTATAATCTTCAATATAAACTGTGTGGAAATTGCGTGTAGCCAATGCTTCTACTGCTTCATAAATCAACTCTTTGTGGGTATTGAACAACTGCATTTTTGGGCAAATATAGTATTTTTAAAATTTGAGTATATTTATCTTTTTTTGATGTTTATAAACAAACAAGAATAATTTGTGTTTTTCATTTTTCTTTATTTCAATTCGTATTCCTGACCAAATAGAGGAATATTTACTTCATTATAACCTTTTTTAATAAGTGCTTCTCTTAATATTTGCTGTCGGTCGTATTCGCCATGAACTAAAAATATTTTTTTTAATACCTTTTTATCTTGAGTACTTATAAATTTAATCAATTCATCATGATCTGCATGACCACTCAATCCATCCATAATTTTTATATCTGCTTTTACTTTCAGTTCTTTTCCAAAAATTTTAACAGTTGCTGGATATTCTCTAAGTATTGCACCAAGTGTTCCTTCTGCACAATATCCTACAAATAAAATTGTATTATCAGAGTTTTCTATATTATTATATATATGGTGTCTTACTCTTCCTGCATTTGCCATTCCACTTGCACTTATTATTATGCAAGGCTCATTACTGTCGTTTAATTTTTTTGATTCCTCTACGCTTCTTATGTATTTAAGCCCATTAAAACCAAATGGATTTGCATTTATTGTAATGTATTCGAGAATTTCATTGTCAAAACACTCGTGATGGACTGTAAAAATATCAGTAGCATTTACTGCAAGCGGACTATCAACATATACCTTAATTTTCCCAAGTTGTCCTTTGCTTTGCAAATGATCAAGCATATATACTATTTCTTGAGTTCTGCCAACACTAAAAGCAGGGATTATTAATTTACCTCTGTTTATGTTGCATGTTGTATTTACGACTTCCCAAAAATGATTTAAATCTCCCGGCATTTCATCATGCGATTGCCCTCCATAAGTGCTTTCACTAATCAAATAATCAACTTGAGGCATCTGCACAGGGTCTTTAAGAATAGGTCGTGCTTTTCTTCCTACATCACCTGTAAATCCCAAATAAGTAAACTCTTCACTGTTTTTTCTTATCTTTAAAGTAACTGTTGCACTTCCAAGAATATGACCGGCATCGGTAAAAAAGACCTCTACTCCCGGTGCTATTTTATTCCAGCGGTTGTAGTTATACCCAACAAACTGACTCATACATGCTCTGGCATCTTCAACAGTGTATAGTGCTTCATTTTTTTTACCGTTTTTTTTTCTCATATTTTTTTCATTTGCCCATTCTGCATCGCGTTCTTGTATTGTTGCACTGTCTAGTAGCATAATTGCAGCCAAATCGTGTGTAGCATGCGTACAAATAATATTGCCAGTAAATCCGTCCTTTACCAGCTTTGGTATTCTGCCTATGTGGTCTATATGAGCATGACTTACTACCAAAAGATTTATTTCCTGAGGGTTAAATTTCCAATGGCTGTTAAAATCTTCTATTAAATCTTCGTGTCCCTGATATAGTCCACAATCAAGAAGTATTTTAAAATTATTCTCTAAAGTTAGCAAATGGCAACTTCCTGTTACCGTTCTTGCTGCTCCACAAAATTTCAATTTCATTTTTTACTTTGCTTTTTTTTTAAATTTTGTTTAACCATTTAAAATAATTTGCTCGGCAATATTTATATAATCGTACATTTCGCAGTCTGACTTAATGAATGGAATGTGTTGTCTGATTAGCTTATGCAACTCTATTGTATTTTTTGAGCACTTATTAATATCTCTGAATTCTAATGCTTGAGAAGAAGTAAACAACTCTATTGCTAAAACTTTTGTAGTGTTTTGGACTATTTTAATTAATTTGAGCATTGCATTTGCTCCCATACTAACATGATCTTCCTGACCATTGCTGCTCACAATACTATCTACCGATGATGGAGTACATAGTTGTTTATTTAAACTTACAATAGAAGCGGCAGTATATTGAGGAATCATAAATCCTGAATTTAAGCCGGGCTCAGGTGTTAAAAATGCCGGTAATTCTCTCTCTCCAGAAATAAGTTTATAAGTACGCCTTTCTGAAATATTGCCAAGTTCAGCAATTGCCATTGCAAGAAAATCTGCATGTAGTGCAAGAATTTGCCCATGAAAATTTCCGCCTGAAAGTATTAAATCTTCCTCTACAAAAATATTTGGATTATCTGTAACAGAATTTATTTCATTAATAAAAACCTTTTCAACTTGCGAAATTACATCTAATGTAGCACCATGTACCTGAGGAACACATCTGAATGAATATGGGTCTTGAACGTATTTTTTATCTTTTTTGTTTTTTGATTGGTTTTTCAGATTTTTATAAATGATATCTGCAATTATTTGCTGCCCCTCGTGTTTCCTTATTTTATGTAATGGCTGCAAAAAAGGCTCTATACTGCAATCAAAAGCTTGAAGACTCATTGCCGCTATTTCGTTAGCCCATTTTATTAATTTGTAGGCAAGTAATAATGAATATACCCCATATGCTGTCATAAATTGAGTACCATTAATTAGTGCCAAACCTTCTTTTGGTCCCAGTTTTAAATTATTCAGATTATATTTTTTTAAAACACTTTCTGACCTGTATTTTCCAATATTACCTTTTCCTATTATTGGCAAACTAAGATGTGCCAATGGAGCCAAATCGCCTGATGCTCCTAAAGAACCCTGTTTATAAACAACGGGTAATAAATTCAAATTATTAAAATCTGCAAGCCGTTGTACTGTATCTATCTTTACACCACTATAGCCCATACTTAGCGATTTTATTTTAAACAAAATCATAAGACGAACCACATCTTCAGGTACTTTTTCGCCAACACCACAAGCATGAGATTTTAAAAGATTTTCCTGTAATTGTTCAATATCCTCTTTTGAAATTTTTGTATTGCAAAGTGAGCCAAAACCGGTATTTATACCATAATAAAGACTATTTTCTGCTTTAATTTTTTTTATTAAAAATTTATTGCACTTTTCAATTGATTTTTTAGCTGCCTGGTCAATAACAATTTTTTGTTTTTTACTTAAAAAATCGCTTACTGATTGTAATGTTAGTTGATTGGAAATACTTATTTCTTCCGTCATATCAATTGCAAAAATCAAGAAAATTCGCTTAATTAAGAAATTCAGTTTGTATTTTTAATACTTAAAGTATTACTCATTAATCAAGTTTAGTCTTATTTTAGTAATAATATTTTTTGTGTTCATAGGAAAATCATTATCCATTATCCAGTTATAATAGCTCGGCTCTGCTTTAAATACATCAATAACTCGCTTTCCTTTATGCTTACCAAAGTTGAATATTTCTTCATTCTTCTGATTTAAAATTATTCTTCCTGCTAAGTCAACCTGTCCGTTTGAAGCACTTAGTTTGTGTAAGCCATCTATTGATTTATCAATTTCATTGTATTTGTCTAACTGAGATTTAAAAATATCAAAAGTTGCTATAGTATCAAATTTTGCAGAATGTGCACTTTCTAATTCTTTATTGCAATAAAACCTGTAAGCTGCCGATAAATTGCGTGGTTCCATTGTGTGAAAAATTCTCATAACATCAATAAATTTGCGACTTTCAATATTTAATTCAACTCCTGCTCTATAAAATTCTTCTACTAATATTGGAACATCAAACTTATTTGAATTAAATCCTGCAAAATCGCAATTATCAATAAATGTATTAATCTCTTCTGCTTTTTCTGCAAACATTGGTTTGTCTTTTACATCTTCATTTGTAATTCCATGTATTGCAGTAGCTTCAGGTGGAATTGGGATTCCCGGATTAAAAAATTTATGAAGATGGATTTCGCTTTCATCTGTCATTATTTTTATAATATACAATTCTATAATTCTGTCTTTTGAAGTACTTATACCAGTTGTTTCTAAGTCAAAAAATACAAGTGGTTTTTTTAATATAGGAAGCATTTGTAAAAATTAATTTTTTCTAATAATCAATATTTGGTCTTTTTTGATTTGTTCTTTTAATAGATTGTTCTTCACGCCATTTATCAATTTCTTTCAAATTTCCCGAAAGTAAAATATCCGGAACTTTCCATCCCATAAATTCAGCAGGTCGTGAATACACAGGCGGTGCTACGAGATTATCCTGAAAACTGTCGGTAAGTGCAGATTCTTCATTTCCTAATACTCCGGGTATCAATCTGCAAACTGCGTCTGCTACTATTAATGCAGGCAATTCGCCCCCTGTTAACACAAAATCTCCAATTGAAATTTCTTTTGTTATAAGATGTTTTCTTACCCTTTCATCAATTCCTTTATAGTGTCCGCAAAGCAAAATAATATTATTGTAAAGTGATATTTTATTAGCTGTTTTCTGGTCAAAAATTTCACCATCCGGTGATAAAAATATTACTTCATCATAATTTCTCTTTTCTTTTAAATGACTTATACAATTAAAAATTGGCTCAATTTGCATAACCATTCCGCTACCTCCACCAAATTGGTAATCATCTACTTGCTTGTGTTTGCCTTTGCCGTACATTCTTAAATCAATCAGATTTATTGAAAATAATTTTTTATCAATTCCCCTTTTTAATATTGAATGTTCAAGTGGACTTTTGAGCAACTCGGGCAATACAGATATTATGTCAATATTCAACATTTCTCATTTAATGAAATTATTCCCTCTGGAATATCTGTAAATATAGTTTTATCCTTATGATTTATTTTATTAATTATTTGCTGAACACAAGGCAAATAATAAATATTCTCATTAAATTCTATTTGTATTAAATCCTGACCTGCTTTGGGAATATGCGAAATTACTTTACCTGCATATCCTGTGTTTTTATCTATTACACTATAATTTTCAAGTAGAAAATAAGATTCATCGTTATAAATTGCTTGTTCAGATTTTATCAAAACATTTAACCCAATCAATTCTTCGGCTTCTTCTGAATTATTTATATCATCAAATTTTATAAGAAATTCTTCAGCAGAGGTGCTAATTTCATCAACAAAAAAGGGAACCGGCTTTTTATTGATTTCAATAAATAACGCTTCCCCTTTTTTTATTTCTTTTTGATTTAATATCGCTTTAACATAACCTTTGTACCCATGAATTTTTGAAATTGTACCTATGGGTATCAGATTTTCCAAAACAATAAAATAAATTTACTATTCGGAAGGTGTATTTTCAGAATTTTCTTCGTTTGAAGAAACTTCTGTGCTTTCAGAAATATTTTCTGAAACAGTATCTACAACATTTTCTGTTGTTTCTGCTGATGTTTCAATTGTATCTTCTGATTTTGTATTTTCTTCGGTAGTTTCTGTGTTTATATCTACCTCTGCTGCCAATTCAGAATTTTTAAGCATAATTTTAGCTGCTTTTGCTTCTTTCAATTTGGTTTCACGCTCAAGGTTTGCTTTAGCATTTGATTGTTTTGAATCAGCAATTGAATTTACTTTACCTGAAATTTTTGCTTCTTTGCTTTCAAGCCATTGATTGAATTTTTCTTCAACTTGTTCAGTTGTAAGCGCTCCTTTTTTAACTCCATTAAGCAAATGATTTTTGTGCAAAATACCTTTGTAAGACAGAATAGCTCTTGAAGTATCTGTAAGTTCTGCACCTTTTTGAAGCCATCCAAGGGTTCTGTCGAAATTGATATCTACTGTTGCCGGATTTGTATTTGGATTATAAATCCCAAGCTTTTCGATGTATCTTCCGTCCCTAGGAGCTCTACTGTCTGCCACCACTACGTGGAAAATAGGACGTCCTTTGCGTCCATGTCTTTGTAATCTGATTTTTGTTGCCATTTTTTACTTTCTTTTTTACAATTTCGGTTCTCCAAAATCCGAAAAGGAGTGCAAAAGTAATATTATTTTTTAAAAATAAAAAAGGAGGATTAAAAAATAATCCTCCCTGTTTTGCTTTTTTGAATCTGACCTTAAAAAAATTCTAATCCATATACTTGTAATGTACGGCAAACAATACCAATAATACCGTACTAAGGTAAGCAGAATAACCTGTTTCGGGATTTTTAAGATATTCAATCCCGAAAAGTACAATTGCACCTGCAATAATAGCTGCAGTTCCTGCGAAAAAAAGCCAAAAACCAAATACTCTAGTGTTCCACATAAGTACAGTACCAATTATTGTAAGTACTGCACCAATAGTAGAAATTAAAGCATTTTGACTTGACTCATCATCAGCGTTTTCTCCCATATTTCCAATGCTGTTCCATAGGATAAGAGCACTGCTTAAATAGGAAATAATACATAGAACTGTTAAAAATAAAGGTCGAACCCGTTTGTCAGATTCATTTTTGTTTTGAGGTAAATTTTGAACCATAGGCTAATTATTTAGAGTTTTAAAAAAATGCAATATTTACATATTTTTTCTAAAAAAAAAGTTTTTGATTTTTTTTATATAATTATTTTTTGGCTAATGCATTTTTCCCAAGTTCTATGAATGATTCGGGGTCTAAATATCCTAAATCTTTATGTACAAGTTTACCACTATTATCAATAAACAAATATGTAGGATAGGCTTCAACAGTATATTTTGTACCTAACGATTCTCCTTCAGCAGTTTCCATATCTATTTTTAGACAAATAAAATTTTTATTATAGTACTCTCCTACACTTTTTTTAACAAAAACTTTTTTTGTCATGCTTTTGCAGGGTCCGCACCATGTTGCATAACAATCAATAAATATCAGTTTATTTTCTTTTTTTGCTTTTGCTTTTGCTTCTTTTAATGAACCTTTAAAAAACTTTATTCCATCTAATTCTTTTTTTTCTTTATTCACAAATGCTAATGTTATGAATAAAACTAATACTAAAGTTACTTTTTTTACATTATTTATATTTTTCATTTTTCAAATCTTTTATTTTTTACACTATGTTTGTAGCCTTTTATGCATCAACCTTCTATTGTATTTTCAGGCTTCTCAATAAACGAACCAGTTACATCAATAACTGATTTGCTAATATCTTTCTTATGCATTTATTTTTCACTTAATTTAAAAAAAAACAAAATTAATCTTTGGGCATATTTTTATTTTTTTTTAGCTCTTACTGCTTTTTTCGGTGCTTTCGGACATGCATTATTCAATTACAAAAATAATTTAATTATGTTATTTTCTCGAATAATGATGATTATTACAACATTTTGTGCAGCAATTGCTTGTGTTACTACATTAAAAAATGAGCAATTCAGAAAATATCTCAATTTATTTTTTACAACATTATTAGTTTCTTCGCTGTATTTTATTAGTATAAATAACAATTTTATAATTAATAAATGGAATACAGCTATAGCTTTTTTTATAGTTATTTTTATTTCTATTTATAATTCAGTACAAAATAAAGAAGGCAATTTAAATATTGCTTTGGGTTTTATATTAATTATATTGTCTGGTATTTTGCAATCTTTAAAATTTGCTTTAAGTGTATGGTTTAACGAAAATGATGTGGCACATTTTATTACAATTTTTGGTTTATTAATAATTTTTAAAGGAATCCTAATTTCAAATACAAAAAATGAAACACTTGTTACAGCTTAATTTTTCTAATAAAAATATTATAATTTTATTTTTATTGATTTTTTTAAAAATTGATTCTTATAGTCAATTTGAAAAAGATTCTATTCAAATAAGGCGAATTTTTGATATGGCTTTAGAAAACGGACAGGCTTACAAAAATCTAAGAGTTTTATGTAAAGAAGTTGGTAATAGATTTACTGGGACAAAGCAGGCAGATTCGGCAGTAAATTGGGGATATAATTTACTTAAATCAATGTGGGTTGACACTGTTTACAAAATGCCTGTAATGGTACCTCGTTGGCACCGTGGCAATATTCAACGTGCATATATTTATCATGATGACATAAAGTTAAATATTACTGCACTTGGAGGTTCCGTTGGTACTAAAAGAAAAATAAAAGCAAATGTAGTGGTTGTAAACGGTATTGAAGATTTAGAAAATGTTGGACAAAAAAATATTAAAGGGAAAATAGTGCTTTTCAATAAGCCATTTGACCCTAAAACAATAAATGTATTTGAATCTTACGGAGCATGTGTTAATCAACGTTATTCAGGTGCGTCACAAGCAGCAAAATATGGTGCTGTGGGTGTTTTGGTAAGAAGTATGACATTACAAAAAGACAATCACCCTCACGCAGGAAGTATGAGCTATTCTGACCAAAACAATAAAATACCTGCTGCAGCTATTAGTACAGAACATGCTGACTTACTATTAGAAGAAATGAGAAAAAAACCGAACTTAAGGGTAGTAATGAAAATGAATTGTAAAACATTGCCTGATGTACAAAGTTTTAATGTGATTGCCGAAATTAGAGGAGAAACCGAACCTGAAACAATAATTACGGTTGGAGGGCATCTTGATAGCTGGGATATGGGCGAAGGGGCTCATGATGATGGTGCAGGGATTGTTCATAGTATAGAATTACTAAACTTAATTAAGGCTAATGGATATCGCCCAAAACATACAATTAGAGTAGTATTGTTTATGAATGAAGAAAATGGAGCACGTGGCGCTATGGAATATGCAAAATGGGTAAAATTGCGTGGCGAAAAACATCTTATGGCTCTTGAAAGTGATGCAGGAGGACATACTCCGAGAGGATTTGCTATATCAGCTCCAGATAGTATTTTTAATATTATTTCAGGATATAAAAAACTTTTAGAACCTTACGGATGCCATGTGTTTAAAAAAAGCATTTGGGGCGGAGGTGTGGATATTAACCCATTAAAACTTGATTCTGCAGTTTCCGTAAACCCTAATATGATTTTAATGGGTTTTATTCCTGATTCTCATAGATATTTTGATTATCATCATGCAGAAACTGATGTTTTTGAAAATGTTCATAAAAGAGAGCTCGAACTTGGAGCCGGTGCAATTGGGGCTATTGTTTATCTTATTGATAAAAATTTTTAGTTTTTAAGTAATTTCTTTTTTTTCTCCCCTACAAAAATTTTTTATTATTAATTATTAGGCTTTTAAATATTTTTTTTAAAGTATTTAAGCATATTAACTCTTTTTTACTTTTTAATATTAAATTTTAATTTATGTTTGCAGCATTATGAAAAATATTTACATCTTTATTCTTACTTTATTTTGCCATAACCTTTTTGGGCAAAATGAAACTTCTGTTACAGGAGGAACAGCCACAGGTACCGGCGGTACTGCTACTTATACTGTCGGATTACCGCTTTATACCAATCAGACCAATTCAAGTTTTATCATTTTACAAGGAGTACAGCAACCCAAAGAATTTTTAACCATAAGTTATAAAAAAAGTCCCGATTTGACACATATTAGCGTTTACCCAAATCCGGCTAATTCTTTTTTCTTCATTCAATTAGATGCTAATAATAATAATCTTATGAATTATAAACTTATTTCTTCTGATGGTAAAAAAGTTGCTGAAAATATTATTGATGATGCGCTAACTACTGTTAATACTACTGACTTGGCAGCCGGAGTTTATTTCCTTCAGATTTTCAGTGATAATAAACTGCTTTCTTCTACTAAAATCTTAAAAATAATCTTTTAACTCAAAAATATAAAAATTTATTATGAAATCAAAAATCAATCTTATTGTATTGGCAATTGTGTGCCTTATTAAAACAGGATACTCACAATCTCCTCAAAAATTAACCTATCAGGCTGTTATTAGAAATACAGGCGGGGCTTTAGTAACTAATTCTGCAGTTGGCATGAAAGTAAGTTTTCTGCAAGGCTCAGCCTCCGGTTCTGTTTTATACAGCGAAGTTTATTCTCCTCCACCATTTACCAATGCAAATGGATTGGTTACTGTTGAAATCGGTAACGGCACTCCTGTTGTAGGTACTTTCAGCAGTATCAACTGGGCTAATGGTCCTATTTTTATTAAAGTAGAAAGTGACCCTACAGGTGGTATAAGTTACAGTATTACTGGTATTCATCAGTTGCTGAGTGTGCCTTATGCTTTGTACTCTTCTCAAGCAGAGGCTTTGGCTAACGGAAGTTTTATCAATCCTTCGCAAATTGCTCAAGACGGAGCTTTAACTAATCAGGTTCTTAAATGGAATGGCACTAAGTGGACTCCGGCTAATGATAATATTAATGATGGCGATACTCT
>JADLGN010000012.1 GCA_020849295.1 Bacteroidia bacterium | reverse complement strand
TCATCCCATATTACATTGTAGAGAAGCCTCTTCAACGAGAGTTTAGCACAATGATTATTAAAGAAAGAAATGGTATTAAAACTAAAATTTACGAAACTTCATATTCTCCATCTATAAAGTATGAAACTACTTGTCACATAAAAAATGCCAAATCGGATAAGTCATTTTTCTTTATAAAACGGCAAATGTGGGACTATGCCGGTGCCCCAAGGATGTGGGCAGATTATATAATGTCTCGTCCTAAAAAAATTTTACAGTTTTTATTTATTTATCCTGAAATAAGTTTACAATTCATTTTAGTCCTGTGAATGGCTTACAATAATTGAATTTTATCGATAATAATTTTACTATAATCTTTCTGTTTTGATTATTGTTTTTTGAGTGAATTTTTTATCAATGTTTTACACTTTTTTGTGTAAACCTATTTTAGGACAATACAAATTATTTCACTTCTTGCATCAGCTTTCGCATAAGCGGAGAAATAGCAATAAGAATAACGCCAGCTATTACAGCATATAATGCGAAATCTTTATATCCTTCTGTATAAGAAATGAGTTTGTCCATTGCACTTGCATTTTTATCATCAGAAACTATGCTTGCCCCAAATAACCCTGCAACATATTGTCCGTATGCACTTGCCAAAAACCACATTCCCATCATCAAGCCCTGTAATCTGGCTGGTGATAATTTTGTCATTATAGAAAGACCTATAGGTGAAAGGCAGAGTTCGCCAAGTGTTACAATAAAATAAGCAAGAGTAAAAATATCAAGAGATGCAATTCCATTGGCACTTGCAAAAAATCTGGTTGAATAAAATGTATAAAATGCAATTCCAAGAAACAAAAAGCCTAGACCAAATTTTACTACTGTATTTGGTTCAATTTTTTTTGCAGCCATAAATAACCAAATAATACCAATAATCGGAGCAAAAATTATTACAAACAGAGAATTGGCTGCATTATTCACTCCATTAGGGTCAAGGGTAATTGTTTGAAGTAGTTTATCATTTAGATTGTTTGCGGCAAAAATACTAAGTGAGCCTCCGGCTTGTTCAAATATTGCCCAGAAAACAACCGAAAAAATGATAAAAAGTAATGCAGCAAAAAGTTTTTTTACTTCTGATGATGAGTGTTTGCTCATTTCATAAAATAAGTATATTAAACTGAAAGGACCAATAAAATACATAAACCAATCAGTATATTTAGTATTAGCAACCATCATCATAATTAATGGAATAATTGCAAGTGCTCCTGCATAAACAAAATATTCATACCATTTTTTATTAAAAAAACTGTTTGACTTTTCAGTAATGTCAATTGGAGAAAGTCCTATAGGTCCCAAAGATTTTCTAGTATAAGTAAATGTTAGAAGGCTTATTGCCATAACAATTGCAGCAAGACCAAACGCTACATTCCATCTTAAATTTTCAGGAACAAACTGAGTTAAAAAAGTACCTTTGCCTATTGCAATACATGCATATCCCCCTAAAAGGGCACCAATATTAATGCCTGAATAAAACAGAGAAAATCCGGCATCTCGGCGAGAATCATCCTTTTTATACAATGCCCCAACAATCGTAGAGATATTGGGTTTAAAAAATCCTGTTCCTATAATATTAAAGCTAATGCCTAAGAAAAAAAAAGCTTTAGGATCGTATGCCAGTATGCAACTACCTGTTATCATTAACAAACCTCCCCAAAATAATGATTTTCTGAAACCAAGTATTTTATCGGCAAATAATCCGCCAATAAATGTGAAAGCATAAACAAAAGCCTGAGTAGCTCCATACTGAAGATTAGCAACTTTTTCGTCCATAAAAAGTTGATTTACCATAAAGAATGTGAGCATACCTCGCATTCCGTAAAAACAGAATCGTTCCCACATTTCACTAAAAAAGAGATACCACAATTGTTTAGGATATTTCCCTTCAAAATTTTGAATTTGATTTAATGTTATATTTTCTGTCATATTATATATTTTTTGACTTCATCACTGAATTGAGCCATTTTAGCATTAATAAAAGTAAAAGCGTAGCTCCAAATAATAATAAGAAATTTATCAAAAAGAAATTGGATTTATCATCGTATTTATCCCATAAACTTGCTAAAACTCCACTTAACTTATTTCCTATAGAAGTAGATAAAAACCACCCTCCCATCATTAATGCTGTTATTTTTGGTGGACTTAGCTTTGATACAAGGCTAAGTCCCATTGGGCTAAGAAACAATTCGCCTATTGTAATAACTCCATAAGAAGCTACGAGCCACCAAACGCTTACTTTTTCAGCTCCATTGTTTCCGGCTTTGGCTGCTGCATACATTACAAGTGCCGAAAGTGCTGATATAAACAATCCTAAAGCTATTTTTGATGGGGTAGAAGGTTCTTTTCCTTTTCTGCGTAAGAAAGTGAAAAATGCTACTACAAGTGGAGTTAACAAGATTACCCAACCCGGATTGATTGATTGGCTGAGATTAGTTGCCCATACACTTACAGATTCTCCTTCATTAGGTAGTTCAGATTTTTTTTCATTTCTGAAATAAATAGGGTAATTTAATTCTTTTACAATTTTACCATCTTGTTTTATCAATCTGAATTTTTCATCATATTTTTCAATAGAATCTATTGAATAAGTCAGCTTTCTCGATTGTTTTAAATTGTCAAGTAAGGTAGCTGTTGAGTTTTCTAATTTTCTGTCAGTATATCTGTCAGCCCAGGTATTGAGGGCAGAACCGTTTTGTTTAAATACAGCCCAAAATAAAATAACGACTGCAAAAATAGCCAGCATAGCTCCAATAGGTTTTTTCTCATCTTCATTTGCATTAAAATATAAGGAAGAATAGAAATAAATAACAGGAATACAACTTAATATAAAGGCATCAGTACTGTCACTTCCAAAAATATTTCCTGGGATAAGCCAACCTAAAATTCCAAATGCTATTGCAGGGAGAAGAATAGTTAAAATAATTCTAGTAAATGACATATCACCTTCTGAAACCCCTTTTTTAGAATCAAAACCATTGTAGTGTTTTGTACCGCTTATAAAAACAAAAACACCTATAAACATTCCTATTCCTGCTGCAATAAAAGCCCATTTCCACCCAAGCATTATTTGAAGTGCAGCCCCAAAAAAATTGCAAATAAAAGCTCCAATATTTATTCCCATATAAAAAATATTATAACCTTCGTCTTTTTGGTGTTTGTGCTTGTCAATACTGTAAATATTTCCTAAGAGAGTAGAAATATTTGGCTTGAAAAATCCATTTCCTAAAATAACCAAAGTCATGGCTATATATAGTGCTGTGATATTGTGAATTCCCATCATACAATATCCTACACCCATCATAAGACCACCTGCAATTATAGAAATTTTATATCCGAGGTACCTGTCGGCAAGTAAGCCGCCTATAAAAGGAGTGAGAAAAACCAATGCTATAAAAGTTCCGTATAGGTCGGCAGATTCGGCTTCATTCATTGCAAATCCTTCTTTTACATCTTTGAGATAAAGTGTAAAAATACCAATCATAAGATAGTACCCGAACCTTTCCCACATTTCGCTGAAAAATAGGTACGGCAATGCTTTAGGATGTTTTCCCCACATATATTATTTTAATTTGTATGATAAAAAAATTATCTTATTCCGTGCATCATTTTTCGCAATAAGCCGCTCATCACAAAAAGTAATGCTGCTGCAACTCCACTCATTACTATGAATACCATAAAAAACTGATAAAGATTTGTAATTTCAAATCCTACGATAGATGGATATTCTTTTGTAGCAGTAACATCTGATGGTGGTATTAATGCACTTAGAGTTCCTGCAAATTTATTTGCTGCGGCATTTGCCAAAAACCAAGTTCCCATTAGCAGTGAAGAAAATCTTACAGGTGCAAGCTTTGAAACCATAGATAAACCTATTGGTGAAAGGCAAAGTTCTCCCATGGTGTGAAGAAGATATAATGCAAGAAGCCAATACATACTTACCTTAGCTGCGCTGTCAGTATCTTTTACTACTAATGCAATTACAAAATAACCAATACATAGAAGTGCTAAGCCCCAAGCCATTTTCATAGGCGATGCAGGTTCGAGTTTTCTTTTGTAAAGCATACCCCAAAAGAAAGAGAATATTGGCGCAAGAATAATAATTCCGAGAGGATTTACAGATTGAAACCAGCTTGCCGGCATTTCCCAAGAGCCTATATGCCTATCAGTTTGTTTATCGGCAAATAATGTTAATGATGCACCTGCTTGTTCAAATGCACTCCAAAAGAAAATTACAAAAAATGCGAGGATAAAGATTACTGAAATTCTTGATTTTTCTTCCTTAGTAAGAGATTTATCAGTTATTATTACAAGTGGTACTACTACCATCGCACCATAAATAAGATAACTAATCAAATCAATATCGCTATTGAACATTTTTTTAAAACTGAGTAAAAAGAAAATTACACCTATAGTTCCTAATATTATAGCTAGATTTTTAAAATCAAGTTTTTTTACAGGCATACCGATAGCAACACCGTCAGAATTGTTTAAATACTTGTTTTTGTAAATTTCGAATGAAATTATACTTATAAGCATACCTATACAAGCAGCAAGAAATCCCCATTTAAAATCTGCTACATTACCAGTATCGCCCAATCCTCCACATATCAATGGTGAAAAGAAAGCACCTATATTTATACCCATATAAAATATTGTAAATGCACTATCTACTTTGCGGTCTCCAGGGTTGTATAGTTGCCCAACCATTGTAGAAATATTTGGTTTGAAAAACCCATTTCCTATAATCAATACTGTAAGAGCTATCCACATTATTGTAGTTGCCATTGGAGCATCTGTTACCATATTTCCACACAAAAACATAAGAAACTGACCTATTGCCATCATTATACCGCCAATAAGAATACTACGGCGATTGCCAAGAAACTTGTCACACAGATATCCGCCAAGTAATGGAGTAAGATATACTAACCCTGTATAGCTTCCGTAAATATTTGAAGCATCTTTGTCGCTAAGGAGAAGAGCTTTGGTTAGAAATAATATGAAAATAGCTCGCATACCGTAGTAGCTGAACCTTTCCCACATTTCTGTAAAAAACAATAAGTAGAGTCCTTTTGGATGATTTTCGTTTGAGTTGCTCATTTTTACTTTTTATTAAATTTTTGGCAATTAATAATTAATTTTTGAATTTATGATTATAATTTTTTTAAAATAAAATCAGTCATCAGTGTAAATAGATGCAGTCTTGTATTTCCCCCATATATTCCATGATTTTTATTAGGATAGTAGGCAGACTCAAATGATTTATTTAAATCTATAAGTTTGTCAACCATTGCAACAGAATTTTGAAAGTGAACATTATCATCTCCAGTGCCGTGAATAATTAGATAATTACCTTTGAGCTTGTCTGCCATATTTACTGGAGAATTATCGTCGTATCCATCTGCATTATCTTTTGGCAACTGCATGTATCTTTCAGTATAAATATTATCATAATATCTCCAATTGGTAACCGGTGCTACTGCTATTGCAGTTTTAAATACATCAGCTCCTTTGGTTATACATATACTGCTCATAAATCCGCCGTAGCTCCATCCCCAAATTCCGATTCTGTTTTTATCTATATAATTTAAATTGCCAAAATACTTTGCTGCACTAATTTGGTCGTCACTTTCGTATTTTCCAAGTTGGCGATAAGTTATTTTTTTAAATACAGAACCTCTTGCTCCTGTACCTCTATTATCAACACAAGCAATTATGTATCCGTAGGTATTTGCAAGCATTTGGTGCCATAGGTAATTTGCTCCGCCCCAAGAGTTAGTTACTTGCTGAGAACCGGGTCCTCCATATACAAACATAAGCAAGGGATATTTTTTTGTACTGTCAAAATTCAAAGGTTTTATAATCCAGTAGTTTAATGATTCGCCTGTATTTATTAGTAGTTTGCCAAATTCAGCTTTTGAAAATTTATATTCTGCAATTTTATTTTTCAGTTTATCATTTTTTTCAAGAAATCTAATTGTTTTTCCGGAATTGTCGCAAATTGATATTTCTGAAGGTGAATTGATAGTTGAATGAAAGTGTATAAAATATGTAAAAGTATTGTTGAAAGTAGCATTGTGCATACCATTTTGTGGAGTAATATCTGTTTTGCTTTCTCCATTTATATCAATTTTATATATGTGTTTTTCAAGGGGCGAATTTTCATAAGAAGAGTAATAAATAGTATTGTTTAATGCATCAAACCCTTTAATTTCTGATACATCGTATTCGCCATAAGTTATTTGTCTTATAAATTCACCATTTATTTTATACATATAAATATGTCGGTATTGGCTTTTTTCACTTGTATAAATAAAATTTTCATTGTCGGGCAGAAAAATTAAATCATCTGTTATGTCTATATAATATCTGTCAGTGTCTTCAATTATTGTTTTTGTATTTCCGTTTTTTGAATCAGCTATAAGCAGTTCCCATTTGTTCTGAAGTCTGTTTAATCGCTGTATAGATAATAGATTATTGTTGTTTGTCCATGTAATTCTTGGAATATACTGGTCGTTTTCAGATCCAGTATTCATTTTTTTTGATTTTCCCGATTTTAAATTATAGACAAAAACATCAACAGTAGAATTTGGCTCTCCGGCTTTTGGATATTTGAAAGTATAATTTTCTGGATATAGGTTTTCGTACTTTGTCATTGAAAATTCAGGGACTTTTGATTCATCAAATCTGTAATATGCTATCGAAGAGCCGTCATTGTTCCAGTAAAAACCTACACTCATGCTAAATTCCTCTTCATATACCCAATCTACTGCGCCATTAATAATTTTGTTTTTTAAACCGTCTTTGCTTATAGCTTTGGTTTTGTTTTTTATAATATCAAATACATACAAATTATTATTATATACATAAGCTACATTTTTCCCTGTTGGGTCAATTGTTGCATACATTATCCGTTCGGTTCTTACAGCAGTAAGTTTATGATTTGCCAATTCAAGTACATAAGAATAATCTTCACTGCTGTGCCTGTATATACTGTTTGAACCATTTGTTATTATTGCTTTTTTTTCATCTTTGCTTAAAGTATAACTCTCAATGAAAAATTCACCCAAATTATTATTAAGAGCAATAGTTTTTGAGTTGATTAAAGTATCAAGAGCCATCCCGGTTTCATAGCTGTATTTAACAACAAATTGTTCGTTTTTTGCTGAATTTACCATTCTACAATAGCTTTTACCATCATTCAATGGAATAAAACCATAAACACTTTTCGAACTGAAAACACCATTTTTCCAAATATCTTCCAAGGATATTAGTTTTTGTGCATGTAAATAATTGCTTATTAAAAGTAAAGTTAAATAAATAATTCCCTTTTTTATCATGGTTCAATATTAAAAAAAAATCAAATAAATAAATTTAATAATAACTTATTTTTGCCAATTATTATGATATATAACGAATTTAATTTTTCTGATACCGAAATAGCTTTTAAGTACAAATCAAATGAAGAACTAAAGAAATCAAAGTTTGTCTTTTCATTATTTAAATTTAACTTTTTGGTTATTTACGGACCGCCAATTTCTTCATTTTTATTAAAAATTGGCTTACCAATAAAATCTCTAATTAAAAAAACAGTTTTTTCGCAGTTTTGTGGTGGAGAAAATATTGAAGAATGCAACAAAACAGTTGACAAACTATGGCAATACAAAGTTGGTACAATACTCGATTATTCAGTAGAAGGAGAAGGTACAGAAGAGTCTTATGAAAAAAATGCAAACGAAATAAAAAACATTATACTTTACACTAAAGGAAAACCTCAGTTTCCTTTTTGTGTTTTCAAACCAAGCGGTATAGCAAGTGTTGCACTTTTGACTAAATTAGATGAAGGGAAAAAATTAAACGAACAAGAATTAGACTCATATTATAAAATACGAAAACGATTTGAAATGCTATGCCAAACAGCGGCAGAAAACGATGTAAGATTGTTTATAGATGCTGAAGAATCATGGTTTCAGGATTCAGTTGATAGTATTGTTAATGAAATGATGAAAAAATACAATACACAAAAAGCACTTATATATAATACCGTTCAGTTGTATAGAAAAGACAGGTCAAATTTTATAAAAAAATGTATAGAAGAAGCAAGGGCAGGAGGTTACTATCTTGGTTTTAAACTTGTAAGGGGTGCATATATTGAAAAAGAATGGAAACGAGCTGCAAAAATGGGCTATCCAAATCCTATACACGACACCAAGTTTAGTTGTGATGTAGAGTTTAATGAAGGATTAAGAACATGCTACAAAAACATTGATATTGTTTCAACCTGTGCAGCTACACATAACGAAAGTAGTTCTGATATGCTTGCAACAATGATGAATGAAGCTAAAGTAGAAAAAAATGACAAACGCTTTTGGTTTGCTCAGTTGTATGGAATGAGTGATACCTTAAGTTTTAATCTTGCCAATCAAGGTTATAATGTTGTGAAATATTTACCTTATGGGCCCATAGAAGCAGTAATGCCTTACCTCGGGCGCAGAGCAAGAGAAAATAGCAGTATGGCTGGTCAAATGGGTAGAGAACTGGATGCCATTACAGACGAACTTAAAAGAAGAAATATTTAATTTAATTATTATAAAATGAAAGCAACAAGCATTTATTCACTCGAAACAAGTTTTAGAACAAGTGGTAAAGACGCTTTTGGTAAACAATTTATCTTAAACGAAGAACAAGTGAGCGTTGCAGGATTTACAGAAAAACTAAAACTTATTGATTGTATTAGAGATAATAATGATAAGTCATATTATTTTGAAGAAATAAATTCTAAAAGTAAAATAGTATTACATTTTACTGCCGGATACCTTAAAGGAGATATAGCAACACTTACACAACCCGGGAACCACATTTCAGTACCATTTGTAATTGCAAGAAGTGGTGAAATTTACAATCTGTGGGCATCAAAGTATTGGTCGTATCATTTAGGTAAAAACGCTATAGGTGGCAATACAAATATGAGCAGCAAAACCATTGCAATAGAAATATCAAATATTGGATGTCTTAAAAAAATAGGAAATAATCTTGTAACAACTTACAGTAATAATGATATTTACTGTACCTTAGACGAAACATCATTTTACAAAAAAATACCTGCTTACAGAGGATTTGAATATTTTGCAACCTATACTCAGGCTCAATACAACAGTTTGAAACTTTTACTTAAGTTTTTGACTAAAAAATACAATATTCCTTATGCTTTTCTGCCTTCAAACAAAAGGTTTAATTTGTTTTCCTCGGCAGAAGCAGAAACATTTAACGGTATATGTTCACATGTAAATTTTAGAGCAGATAAATGGGATATAGGACCTGCTTTTGATTGGAGTAAAATAGAATAAAAAATGAAGCCTTTCAAAATATTATCATTAGATGGCGGTGGTTCGTGGGCATTAATTCAAATAAGAGTATTACAAAAACTTTTTGGCAAAACTGTCTCAGGTCATGCCGTTTTACAAAACTTTGATATGGCTGTTGCAAATTCAGGCGGTAGTCTTGCACTTGCAGCTATGGCAAATGGATATGATTTA
Source organism: Bacteroidia bacterium (assembly GCA_020849295.1). Taxonomy (GTDB): domain Bacteria; phylum Bacteroidota; class Bacteroidia; order NS11-12g; family UBA9320; genus JABWCE01. Next base: position 84,689 of record JADLGN010000012.1, on the reverse strand, counting down.
GAAAGTATTGCTCAAATTTTATTAAACTCAGAAAAAAGAAATTCTGTATTTTCAAAACTTGATTTTTTTGAAAAAAGTCTGCTTACAAAGATTTTAAATTTTTTTAAAATAGGACCAAAGTACTCAGCAGAACGAAAACTCACATCATTAAACAATATTCTTGAAAATATTTCGAAGATTGATATTACTCAAGTTCCATCATTTATTGGAAAAAGCGAACTTAGAATAATTATTTGTACTTATGATTACGAAAGAAACAGAGCATCATTTTTCAGGTCAGATAGTAATAGTTTGTCTGAAACAGTAAATATTGAAAAAAAGTGGGGTATAAAACCCGAAGGAAAGTTTAGAAGTTGTACGCTTGTAGAAGCAGTACATGCTGCAAGCAATGCACCTTTGAATTACTTTGACAAGCCTGCAAAATTTAAAACAAAATCAAATGGAAAATTAGAAAATATTGAGAAGTATTACTGGGATGGAGCAGTAGCCGGAAACAATAATCCTGTACATGTCGCAGTAATAGAAGCAGTGAATAACGGAATAAAACCTGACGATATACAAATTTTATCATTAGGTACAGGAAGTGTAGTATTGCCAATAGAAACCGACCCACAAAACCCGGTAAAAGCCGAATATCCTTTTCTTGTTCAAAAAAGAGTAAAGCAAAAATTTAAAGATGATATGCTAAAAATGACTGTTTCTATTCTTAGTGATCCTCCTGATTCTGCATCATACATTGCATATACAATGCTTAATGCGCAACTTGAACCTGATAAAAAAGTAAAATTTATTAGAGCTAATCCAATAATTCAGCCGGTTTTTAATAGTGAAACCCAAATATGGGAAAGCCCAAAAGGATTTTCAAAAGAACAACTGAAAAATATAATAAATCTTGATATGGACGCTACAAAACAAGAAGATATTGAACTGATAGATTTATTAAGCGAAAAATATTTAAATAATGAAGTTCTAAATCAGCCAATAAGAATGGGATCAGGTAAAATGAATTGCTTAATAGGACAAAGAAACTGGAACGAAGTTTTACAACTTTGGAATAGTTTTTAATATAAAAAGATAATAAATGACAAAAAAAAATCCAATCGAAGGTTTTAGTAAACTTAGTAAAGCAGCCAAAATAGAGTGGATAATTTATAATTACTTTGATAATGCCGAAAAATCATTAAATACATTAAAAAGCTATTGGCATAGCAATGCCGATATTCAAAAGCTACATGATGAATTTATTGAAAATTCTCTTAGTAATTTTTATTTACCTTATGGCATAGCACCAAATTTTTTAATCAATAATAAACTTTATTGCTTGCCGCTTGCCATAGAAGAGAGTTCGGTAGTGGCGGCATCTTCAAAAGCAGCAAATTTTTGGCTTAATAAAGGAGGTTTTAAATCTACTGTAATTTCAACTACCAAAATCGGACATATTCATTTTTTATGGGAAGGCAATAGTTTTGATGATTTAAATAAATTTTTCAAATCAATAAAATCTAAACTGTTACAGTCAACTGAAAGAATAACTCAAAATATGCGTTTGCGTGGAGGAGGAATAAAAGAATTTTCAATAATTGACAAAACCGAGCTTGAAAAAAACTACTATCAGATTGAGGTAACATTTGAAACATGTGACAGTATGGGAGCAAATTTTATAAATACCGTACTTGAAGAAATATCTAAATGTTTTAAAAACGAATTGTTTGCAAGTAACCTTACTGAAAATAATGTTAATGTTATAATGTGCATCCTTAGCAATTATACACCACAGTGCATAGTAAGAAGTGAAGTTAATTGCACAATAGATGAATTGCATGTTGATAAAGAAATAAATCCTGCAGAATTTGCTTCAAAGTTTAAAACGGCAGTGAGAATAGCCGAAGTAGAACCATATAGAGCTGTAACACACAACAAAGGAATAATGAATGGGGTAGATGCAATAGCAATTGCAACAGGTAATGATTTTAGAGCAATAGAAGCTTCAGTTCATGCTTATGCATCGCGAAATGGCAAATACAGCAGTCTGACACATGTTGATATAAGTGACGGAAATTTCAAATTTTGGATTGAAATTCCACTTTCTCTAGGTACAGTAGGCGGAATTACATCATTACATCCAATGGTAAAATTTTCGCATGAACTTCTTGGCAATCCTAAAGCAAGTGAACTAATGGGTATAGTTGCTGCTGCAGGGTTAGCTCAAAATTTTTCTGCTTTGCGCAGCCTCGTAACTTCTGGAATTCAAAAAGGTCACATGAAAATGCATTTGCTTAATATATTAAACCAACTTGAAGCAAGTGAAGAAGAAAAATTAAAAATTATTGAATATTTTAAAGATAAAGTGCCAACTTACTATTCTACAATCGAAATTTTTTGTAAAATAAGAGGCATTGAAAACCTTGCAACATTAAGAATAAATAAGAAATAGCTAATATTAATTTTTTTTAAATGTAAAATATTTGATGAAAAGTATTTTTTACTGTTGTGGTAAATTACTGATAAGTGGCGAATATCTTATTTTAAATGGAGCTAAAGCTTTTGCATTGCCTACAAAATATGGTCAAACATTAGAAGTAGAATCAAAAAATGGCTCAGGTAAAATTTTATGGGTAGCATACAAATCTGACAAAAGCATTTGGTTAGAAACTTCATTTATATTAACTGTTAATAATCTTTTAAAATCAACAAATAGATTGGCAGCAGATGATACAAGAATAATTTTACTAAAAAAAATCTTAGAAAATGCAATAAGGTTGAATCCGTTTTTTTTGAATAATAATACCGATTATTTAATTTCTACAACACTTCAATTTCCAATAGATTGGGGACTTGGGAGCAGTAGTACACTTATTTGTAATGTGGCAAATTGGTTTAAAATAAATCCATTTTTGCTTTTTTTTGATTCATTAAAAGGAAGTGCTTATGATATTGCTGTAGCAATAGAGCAAAAGCCTTTAATTTATCAACTTGATGCAGGTAAACCCAAAATAGAAACTATAAAGTTTTTACCACCTTTTGCAAACGAAATATTTTTCGTCCATTTAAATAAAAAACAAAAAAGTGATAATGAAATTTTAAAATTTGAACAAAATAAGTATTGGGACAATAAAACTCTTAATAAAATAAGCGAAATCACATTGCAAATGACTAAATGCAAAAAATTAGAAGAATTTGAAAATTTAATTGCAGAACATGAAAATATAATGTCAAAAGTTTTGAGAACTAAGGCAATTAAGGAACAACACTTTAATGATTATCAAGGAGCCATTAAGTCTCTTGGCGCCTGGGGTGGAGATTTTGTTCTTGCTACACGCAAAGATGCTTTAAATTATTTCCCTTTAAATGGATATAATACAGTAAAATCTTGGAACGATTTGATAATTTCTTATTAAAAAAAACACTTACAAAATACTTGTAAGTGTTTTATAAAATATTTTGTAATTGACTTTATTATAAATATTTTGATAGAAAAGAATTGAATTCTTCTTTTAATGAAGCAAAAATTTCTTCAAATCTTTCAATTTTTTCCCTTTGTGATTCGTGGTCGGGCATACTGCGGTGGTCAACTGCTACAGAATTATTTACTACAGAGCCTTCAATTGTTTTTTCATCATTTTTTATCTCGTGTTTTAGGCTGTTTATTCTGTCGAGGTGTATGTAAAACTGGTTTTGATAATGGTCAACCATTGCTTGAAAATCCTTAGCTGTGTTAAGAGGAGCTATTTCTTCAATTCTTTTTTGATAAATTTTAAGCTCATCTTTGTAAAATGAAAGTTTTTTTAGCCATTCTTGATTTTCATGGTGTAGTTCGTAGATTTTTTTTTCTGCTGCCATAGTTTTTTTGTTTAAGTGAAAATTTTAAAAAAATTAATAATTTAAAAAAGGTAATTTTTTCAATTATTCTCCAAACTTAATAACTAATTTTTGATAAATCAAGAATTAAATTTTCAGATAGCTAATACGTTTAAAATAGTATTTAGACTTTTTAATTTTGATTTTTTTGTGGCAGTTTGTGAGTTTAGTTTTATATTTTCTGGAAGTACGTTATTTGACAATATTTCATCTAATATTTGAGCAGAATTTTTATTCCTGAAATTATTCTTAAAAAATTCGGTTCTCTTTTTTACTTCATTGTCACTATACAATACGTTGAAATATTTATTTACCAATTCAATAATTTTTTCGGGAGTATCAGCATTAAAACATAATATTTCAAGTCCTGTATTATCTGTCATTTTGCTGTTTGCAATACAATGTCTTCCTAAAAATAAAGAATTCAAAAGTTTTAATTTAATACCTGTATCTTGCTTGGTATAAAGAAGATTAATCTGTGCATTTGAAATTAAATTATTAATACTTTCAACACTTTCGCCTGCTTTTAATTCTATATTTTTAAATTTATCTATTGCTTGTTTAAGTTCTTTTTTGGGATTTGAGCCTGCAATTATCAATGGTAAAGTAATTTTTGAAAATACTTCATTTACCAATAACATAGCTGCCTGATGATTTTCTGCTACTGATAGATTTCCATGATATAATACATAATTTCCTTTGCCGATTTTTATTTTTACTTCTTCATTACTATGAAATGCAGGCAGATAAATAGTTTTACCAAATTTTTTATTAAAATACTGAAAATCGGAAGGTGAGATAGCACAAATCAAATCTGCATAACGCAAAATATTTTGATATTTTTTTAATCTTTCGGCTTCAATTTTGAAAAAATATTTTTTGAAAAAATTTTTTTCAGCCAATTCAAGATGTTTGTAGTAATCATGCTCTATATTATGAGTTCTTACAATTTTAAATCTGTGTTTTAGAGCTTGATGTTTTATTAAAAAAGTAGTGTGCAATCCTTCAAATAATATCGGATAACTATTTTGATTAAGATTATAAAGCAAATCATCGTTTTGCCTTGATGCAACTATATAAGGGATATCACCAATTAAAAGATTTTTGAAGGTTTTACGTGGATAATAATGTACTTTTTTACAATGTTGTTTTAGAATTTCAGATTTTTTCCTTCCATATTGAAAACAATGCAAATAAATATTATAACCCAGTTTTTTTAATTCGGTAATTTTATAAAAAATATCAATGACACCTCCGTAATTGGCAGGGTATGGTACATCAAAAGCAATAAAATTTATATTTTTTGAAGTATTCATTTTTGTAATACAATTATATAATGAAATATCTATTGTTTATTGTTCAAAAGATAATGGATTCTGATTTTTTACAAGAATTTGATTGATTTTTGAAAATTAAATGAATTAAACATTGAATCGGAAATGCATAATATCACCATCTTGAACTGTATAATCTTTTCCTTCTATATTAAGTTTTCCATTGTCACGACAAGCAGATTCTGATTTGTATTTGATAAAATCAGCAAAATGTATAACCTCGGCTCTTATAAATCCTTTTTCGAAATCAGTATGAATAACACCTGCAGCTTGCGGTGCTTTGGTTTCAAGCGTAATTGTCCATGCTCTAACTTCCTTTTTCCCTGCTGTAAAATAAGTTATGTAATTGAGCAGTTTATAAGCTGAATTAATTAATCTGCCCACTCCACTTTGTGAAAGACCTAATTCGTTTAAAAATAAAATTTGATCTTCACGGTCAAGTTCGGCTATTTCTGCTTCTGTTTTTGCACATATTATCATAAACTGAGCATTTTCATTAGCGGCAATTTCTTGAATTTGTAAAGTGTAATTATTACCGATTACCGCACTTTTCTCATCAACATTACAAACGTAAAGTACAGGTTTGGCAGTAAGAAATTGAAATTCTTTAATAATTTCTTTTTCAACCTCATTAAATTGCATGGTTCTTATGTTTTGCCCGGTTTCTAAATGCTTTTTTACCTGTTTAAGAATTTCAGAAGTTTTTTTTGATTGAACATCTGTAGCTTTTGAAATTTTTGATAGTTTAGCATCAACAGTTTCAAGGTCTTTTATTTGAAGTTCGGTGTCTATTATTTCTTTGTCACGAACAGGATTTACACTTCCATCAACATGAATTACATTATTATCGTCAAAACAACGTAAAACATGAATAATTGCATCGGTATTTCTAATATTACCCAAAAACTGATTGCCCAATCCTTCGCCTTTGCTTGCACCTTTTACAAGTCCAGCTATATCTACAATTTCAATAGTTGTTGGTATTACCTTTTCAGGATTAACCAGTTTTTCTAACTCAAAAAGACGTTCATCAGGAACTGTAATTGTACCTATATTTGGCTCTATTGTGCAGAAAGGAAAATTAGCTGCAGTTGCTTTTGCCGAAGAAAGACAGTTGAAAAGTGTTGATTTGCCTACATTAGGTAGTCCTACTATTCCACATTGTAATGACATAATTTTATTTTTCTTTTAAATAATAATTTTAAGGTATATCTAAGTATTTATGGGTTTGAAGTGAAATTTTCCACTCAGTATTTTTTTTAATATATTCAATGATTAGTTTGTTGTTTTTTTCTCTTTTGCCCCATTCTGGCTGAAGGTACAATTTACACTCAGAGTTTACAGTTTTTTTAATTTCTTCAGCCCAAGCAAAATCAGTTTTGTTGTATATTACAACCTTTAATTCATTTGCATTTTTGCCGAAATTATTATCTGGTTTTTTAAACTTTTTTGGTGAAAAGCAAACCCAGTCAAAAGTACCTGAAAGTGGATATGCTCCTGATGTTTCTAAATGAATTTTATAACCTTCGTTTTTTAAAAAACAGGTTAAATCACTTAATTCATAAATCAAAGGTTCTCCACCTGTAATTACTACTGTTTTGGTATTAAATTTTTTTATTTCATTAATAATTTCTTTTGTGCTTTTTTGAGGATATAGATTTTTATCCCAGCTATTTTTAATATCACACCAATGACATCCTACATCACATCCTCCAAGCCTTACAAATACAGCAGGTGTGCCGGCAAAAAAACCCTCTCCTTGTATTGTGTAAATTATCTCATATAAAGGATAAAATTTATTATTCAAATCCTTCAATATTTTGAGATTTCAAATATGATTTATAAGTATTTTTTAGTAATCCTATCCTTGTAAGTGGTCCTACGCCACCCGGAACAGGTGTAATAGCAGAAACAACATTTTTTACATTTTCAAAATCAACGTCGCCTTTTAGTACATAACCTTTTTCATTATTTTTATCTTCAACTCTTGTAATTCCTACATCAATTACAATAGCACCTTCTTTTACCATATTTGCTTTTACAAATTCAGGTTTTCCAAGTGCCGCTATTATAATATCTGCTTCTTTTAAGTATTTTTCAAGATTTTGAGTACGGCTGTGGCAAATTGTAACTGTGCAGTTTCCGAATTTTGAATTTTGTGACATCAAAATACTCATAGGCCTTCCTACTATATTACTTCTTCCTACCACAACGCAGTGTTTGCCTGATGTGTTAATATTATAAATTTCGAGCATCATTAAAATACCGAAAGGAGTAGCAGGAATAAAAGTATCTTCGCCTTTCATTAATTTCCCGAGATTCATACTGTGAAACCCATCAACATCTTTTTCAGGATTTATAGTTTGGGTAACTTTTAATTCTGAAATATGTTTGGGGAGTGGTAATTGAACTATCAACCCGTCTATTTCAGGATTTTGATTAATTTCCTTTATTTTTTCAATTAAAAAATCTTCTGTTATATCTTGTTCAAATCTAAAAACAGAGGAGTTAAATCCTACTTGCTTGCAATCAGCTTCTTTACTGTTTACGTATGTTTTGCTTGCACCATCATTTCCTACAAGAATAGCAGTAAGATGAGGGTTGCGATATCCTTTTTCGTTTAGTTTTTTGACATTTTCGCTTATTTGTTCTTTTATAATTTTTGCTACCTGATTTCCGTTGAGTATTTGCATTTTATTTTTAAAAAACGAGGTGCAAATTTATCAAATATTAGCGTTATATTCTAAAGTTATAGACGCTTTATTTTATTTGGTTAATTTTTTGTAAATTTCATATATTAATTTTGTGAAGATGAATAATGTTTTAAAAAGTTTTTTTATTGTAGTATTTGCTATGGCATTATTTACTAATTGTCGGAAAAATAAATACGAACCTATAGTTACTGATATTGGACATCAGTATTTCCCGATAAAATTAGGACAGTCATTTATTTACAAGGCTGATTCTTTCAGAATAGGGTATCAAGGAACACCATTGGGCGGCGAAAAAAAAGTTTTTTATATTAAAGAAGATGTTATTTATAAGTTTGGAGATTCAATCAAAACTGTTTATACATTTGCCCGATATCATTCTTATGATTCATTAAAATGGAATTTTGTCAAGTATCATTTTTATGAAATTGAAAAATATAAAGTCTTACATAAAGAAGATAATATATTAACAACCGAACTGGTTTTTCCTGTTTCGTTAAAATATTATTGGAATGGAAACGAATTTAATAATCTCGATTATCAGGAATTTGAATACTCAATTTTGGGTTTTGATTTCAATTTATTTGATAAAAAATATACAAAATCTATAAAAGTAAGAATGGATAGTACCGTAAATAGTGTTCAAAATCACATCAAGACTAATGTGTATAGTAGTGGAATTGGTATTATTTATCACGAATCTACAAATATTGATGTACCTGCAAATGATACCATAGGTGTAAGATTTACAAAGAGTTTACTTAAATTTACAGAGTAAAGTTAAAATTTATTTTGAATTAAAATATTAACAGAAAAATAAATTTTTAAAAGTATTTCAAAATATTAAAAAAATGATATATGTTTGAATCAGTTTATTCATAAGGTTTAGTTAATTTGTAGCGGGGTAGTCGAGAGACTGCCCCGTTTCTTTTTTACTTAGTTTTTAATTTTACAAAAAACTAAATTTTAACATGAAAGTTCCAGTTAAAAATATCATCTGTTTTAGATAGTTTAATTTCTTCAAGTTTATTTTTAAGTTTTGAAGCCAGATTATTTTCTTTTATTTCTAAATTTATAGAATGCCCATAATAAGAGAGTTCTTTAATTGAAATTACAGAAGCGGCTGTTCCGGTAGCAAATATTTCAATCAATTTATTTGATGTATGCAATTGAATTATCTCATCTATTGAAATGACACGCTCTTCTACACTATATCCAAAAGTTATTGCAAGTTTAATAACAGAATCTCTTGTAATTCCATCAAGCACGGTACCTCTTAAATTAGGTGTTATTAGTTTATTTTCATAAAGTAAAAAAATATTAGAAGACCCTAATTCTTCTATATATTTATGTTCTATAACATCTGTCCACAAAATTTGGTCATATCCTTCTTTGTTGGCTTTTTTAGTAGCCAGCAAAGATGCTGCATAGTTACCGGCAGTTTTGGCAAAACCTGTACCTCCAATGCAGGCTCTTGAAAATTCTGTTTCTACTTTTAATTTTAAATTTTTTGAATAGTATGCACCAACTGCACAACCTATTATTGCAAAGACATAATTTTCAGAAGCATGCACCCCAAATGAATCATCGATGGCAAACATTAATGGACGTAAATAATATGAGTTTCCTTGAATATTACTAATCCACTTATTGTCAATTTTGCAAAGCTCAACCAAACCACTAAAAAAAATATCTTCAGGGATTTCCTGCATACACATTCTATTTGCACTTTTATTCATTCTTATAAAATTATCTTTTGGTCTGAAAATTTGTATTTGATTATTTATATCTCTGAAAGCTTTTAATCCTTCAAAAATTGACTGACCGTAATGAAGTGCAGATAAAGTAATATTTAAGGGTATTGCTTCAAAAGGTTGTATTCTTTTATTTACCCAGTTTTTGCCATCAAACTCTGTAATAAAAATATGGTCAGAAAATTCTTTTCCGAAAGATAAATTTTGAAAATCAACTTTATCTATTCTTGATTTTTTACATGTAATTATTTTTATTGACATAAATTATTTTGTACAAATTTCTTTATTAATTTGCATCAATTCAAAACTAAAAATGAAAATAGAAGAAGGATCATTAAGCTTGTTATATGATAATTTTTATTTATTAAAAAAAAATGATTTATCAACTAAAACAGATAATGTAGAAAGTTTAACTACAAAAAAAATAACAATGGCATTTGTCAATAAGATGAATGAAGAAGAAAAGGAATTTTTTAATAAAATAATAAGTGCAATAAAAATTGAAATTTCTGATTTAGACTTAGTTTTTTTGAATGAAACAGATATTAATAATATTTATAAGAAAAATGGAATAGTTTTGATTTGGGATGATAATATTTCTGAAGAAAACAAATACAGAATTATTCTTACAGAAAAAAACAAACTATTAAAAACAGATGGTTTATTAAAAATAAATAATAGCCAAGACTTAAAAGCAAGACTTTGGAATTGCCTAAAAAGTCTTTTTCTTGAAAAAAATTAAACCCAATCCATAGCAAGTGCTAGACCGCCAAAAAATGTAGGCAATCCCATCCAAAAGCCACCTGGTGAGTATATAAATAATAAGATTAAAGCTATAAATGATACTATGCACATAGCCCAATAAAAACCTACATATTTTCTTTTTTCTTCCATAATCAGTTCTGCGAAATTATTACAAATATGTTTAAATCAAAATTGAATTTTATTTTATTTTTATTTCAGTACGCCTGTTTTTGCGTTTGCCTTCATCGGTGTCGTTACTCATTATTGGAATAGTAGAGCCGTAACCAATGTAGGTCATTCTTGCAGCATCTATACCGTTAGCAATTAACCAGTCGTAAACTGCTTTTGCTCTATTTTGAGATAAGGGTTGATTAATAGTTTCATTGCCTGAATTATCAGTATGTCCGACAATTTCAATTCGTATTTTGGGGTTTAGTTTAAGCAAACTTAAAAGCCTTTCAAGTTCGGGTTTTGATTCAGGCTTTAACTCAGATTTATTTACATTAAAAAACACGTTGTAAAGTTGTATAGATTTTCCTGATTTTATTTTTTTGAGTGGGACATCAATCAAATAAGGATTTGATGATGGATTTTCTTTAATTGAAAAATTTTCTGAAAAAAATAAATAGCCGGGGGCATTCACATTTAGTCCATAATTTTTATTTCCCTGAATTACTATTAAAAAACTTCCTGTGAGAATATTTGATTTACAAAATCCTGCAATTTTTGAACTACCCAAGTCTGTAAGTTCTATTAGAGTTTGAATAGGTTGTTTTGTTTCTTCATCATATACTTTTCCTTTTACATAACTTGCTATTCCCGGCTTAATATTGTCGGGTATTTCAAAACTATAAATATCAACTTTGCCCAAATGTCCGGGGTTTGTTTTTTTATCACTCGAAAAATAGCCTGTAGTACCTGAGCGATTTATTATTAGTCCTTCTTCATTACCAGAGGTATTTATCGGATACCCCAAGTTCACTGGTGATTGCCAAGTTCCGTCATTATTAAGTTTTGAAAAAAACAAATCTCTGTTTCCCATACCCGGATGCCCATCTGATGCAAAATAAAGTGTAACACCGTCTTGATGAATGAAAGGACATTCGTCATCAAATGGTGTATTTATAATGTTGCCAAGGTTTACAGGATTTGTCCATAAGTTATTTTCAAAAGTTGTTTTCCAAATATCCATTCCTCCATAACCTCCAGGGCGATTGCTTGAAAAATAAAGAGTTTTGCCATCTGCACTTAGTGATGGTTGTGTTTCTTTGTATTTTGTATTTACATTATCAGGCATATGTATTGGTTGCTGCCATTTATCGCCTTTTACAAAGGTAAACCATAAGTCGCATGAGCCAACATTAAGTGGATTTTGACAAGCTGTGTAAAATAAGTATTGCCCATCTGCTGAAATTGATGAAGCACCTTCATTTTCTGGAGTATTTATTGGTTGCCCCATATTTATTGCGTCTTGCCATTTGCCATCTGCAAATTTTGAAATAAGAAAATCTTCTTGACGTCGAGCATCCATAAATGTAAAAAACATAGTTTGTTCGTCGGCAGTTAATGTTGGAAAATACTCGCTTAATACTGAATTTACTCCACTTCCAAGATTTACAGGAGAAAATTTTACAGGATTTTTAATAGCTTTTTTAGCAAAATCGCAACTTTTTATTTGCTTTTCTGCTTCGAGTTTTTCAGTTTCAGGTAAATTTTTATATTTTAAAAACGTGTTGTACCAAAGTAATGCTGAATCGTATTTTGACATTTCAAAAGTAATGTTTCCAAGTTCATAGTACGAAATCCAATATTCGTTGTTTACTTCATATAATTGAAGATACGTTTTTTCTGCTTCATTTAAATTATTGGTTTTTATAAAAGCTTGCCCTAATAAATCATAGGCATCAATATATTCAGGGTCTTTTTTTATTGCTTGTTTTAAATAATCTATTGCTTTTTCATATTCCAATAAATCATACTGTCCCATAGCCTTATCAAACAATTCTGTAGCTTTGCGATTTTTCGATTTACCATCAGGTAATGGTTGAGAAACGCAATTGAAAATATTTATCAATAATAGTAGTATTAGCAATAATTTATTTTTTATTTTCATATTGAGTTCTTTTTCCAAGTTCTACTATATTCATATCAAAAATCCTTCCGTTTTCTAATTTAAAAATTATCATAGTTCGTATATTATGAAATCCATAAAAACCTGCCGCCCCCGGATTTATATAAATACAATTATAAGTTTTATCTTTTATAACCCTAAGTATATGCGAATGTCCACAAATAAAAATATCTGGTTTTTCTAATTTTAACAAACTTTTTGTTTCAATATTATATTTTTCAGGATAACCTGCAATATGTTTCATTGCAATTTTCATATTTTCAATTGTGAAAATTTTAGTTTCAGGATAAATATTTCTTATTTCAGTTCCATCTATATTTCCAAAAACTCCTTTTATAGGTTTATTTAATGTTTCTAAAGTGCGGTTTATATCCGGACCCCAATCGCCGGCATGCCATATTTCGTCAGCATCTATACAGAATTTTAATATTTTGTTATCAATGTAACCATGTGTGTCTGACAATAAAACTATTTTTTTCAAAAATCTTGTATTTGATTTATGTTTGAATTTTCAAATGTATTTTAAAATTAATAAATGAATATTACAGTTTTAATAATAATAATAACATGCGGTATATCATTTTGGGCATGGCAAAATGAAAAAATATTCAATTATTTAACTTTTAATCCTTATAATATTTATAACAAAAGAGAATGGTATCGTTTTTTTAGCTGTGCTTTGCTTCATGCTGATTTTACACATTTGCTGATAAATATGTTTGTACTTTATTCTTTTGGACAATTTATAGAACAAGTTTATAAACACTTTATTACAGGTGGAATTTGGATGTACCCGGTTTTGTATATACTTTCTGTTGCTATATCAAATATCAAAACTTATTTTCAGTATAAAAACAATTCATGGTATAATGCTGTAGGTGCTTCTGGTGCAGTTTCTGCGGTAGTTTTTGCATTTATTTTAATTTCACCTGCCGAAAAAATTTTACTTTTTGCAATTATCCCAATCCCTGCATTTATTTATGGTTTAATGTATTTGGCATATTCACAATATATGGCAAAAAACAGTAATGATAATATTGGACATGATGCACATTTTTATGGTGCAATTTTTGGATTTATTTTTACAGGTTTATTACAACCTCAGTTATTTTTATCTTTTGTAAACCAAATTATAAACAGATAAATTATTTTTTTACCCCTTTGCCTGATAAGCCTGCTTGTTTATCTTTTCTTAAAAAAGTTAAATTTAATCCAAACCTTAAATCAATAGTATTGGTATCTCTAAGTTTTATCATCCCTATAATGTTATCAGAAACCATATAAAATTGAAATGGACCTCCATTGAGTGTGAAACCTAAACCTCCATTTACAAAACTTTTGTTAATCATTGAATAACTTGCCGAAATTCCGAATACTTTGGTGAGTTTTCCATTAAAAGACAAAGTTAAGGCAGGATTGAGTTTTTTCTGATAATAATTTCCATAAAATAAAATACCGAAATTATGCCTTTTGGTTATCCATAAATTTCCTCCGAGATAAAAAGTAGTTGGTAATTTTGTTCTGTAACCTTTGTAAGTTTCATTCATTTCAAATTTATCTGTAAGTGTATCTAATAGGTTATCTATTGTTTCATTCATATCTGTAGAATCATCAAAAATTGTTTTTAAGTCCAGTCCGTAAAATTCTACACTTTTATTTGGATACTTTGTACTGTAATTGACAACATTGTCTTTCCAATCTATAAAACCAACATCTACAATACTTGCATTTACTGTAAGTTTTGGTATTATTGTATAAACAGCACCAAAACTAAAGCCCATTCCTTTGTTTTTGTATTTAAGAATATTATAGTCAGCATCTTTTTCACTAAACTCAAAGTTTTTGTTTAGAGTGTCAAGAATATTTGAAGCGTTAAATTTGACATTATTATTAATAGTATAATGAAAATCGTCTTGATGAGTATTAAATATTAGTTCGCTTTTTTCTGTATTCAAATTCATAACTCCGTTGAGATATGATACCTTGGCACCAAGCCTTAACTTATTTTTGGCAAATGCTCTTGACATTGAAATACTAATGTCATTGTATAACATCATATCATAACCGAAGTTAAAGTTAAGGTCTTTTCCAATATTTTCACCTGCATTACCTATTATAAATAATCCCAAAAAGTCTTTAGGAAAAGTAACTTGAGATTTGAATTTTTCACTTATACCAAGTGTAAAAAAACTTTTTCGCAATTTTATTCCCATATAAAATAAATCTATACTGCCACTTGAGCTTATTACATTATCTTTTTTTAGCGAGTTATAAAATTCTAAGGGTTTTATTAAAAGTTTATTTGAATCGCCAATTCCTACCATGTTTTTTATTTTAAAGCCATTATTGCCATATAAAATATGAACAGATGTAAGCCCTGGGATTCCTACAAATACTCTCGAATCAATTATTTGTGCTGGATTTGTATGTATCCTTTGAGGCAATGTATGCATATTGTACATTGTAAGATTATGCTGGCTATATAAATTAAATGCCGAAAAAAGAATTATAATTGAGATAATATATTTATTCATTTTATTTATAAATTCTTAAGTTTTAAGTTTAGTTTAGTTTTTATTCCAATTTTTATACCCAACTTATAATTTGAATATAATTTTACACTTGGGTAAACCCCGCTGTTATTTAATGTTGAAAGTTCTGCTCTAATTTTTATTTTACTAAGCTTCGAAAGCCGTTTTGCCCTTTCTTTATCAAACATTATATCTGTTGTTTTATTTGTTGGTACAGTTACTTTTCCGTCTGACCCAACTTGTGCTGCCTCCAAAAATTTATAATTAATATTACTAAACAGAGAATCAAAAACTACATTGAAAGAATCAGCAAAATAAACCTGAGTACTTAAATCAATAGGGAACCCATTGTTGCCTGTAAATCTTATCATAAGATTTTCAACTATTTCTTCGTCTTCGGGCATTTCAAGTTCAGTTTTTTGTTCTTCTTCCATCACCATATTTTGTGCTGTACCATACAATGGAAGTTCTATTTCAATATCTATTTTTAACTGGCTGTTAT
This sequence comes from Bacteroidia bacterium, assembly GCA_020849295.1. Lineage (GTDB taxonomy): Bacteria > Bacteroidota > Bacteroidia > NS11-12g > UBA9320 > JABWCE01. The sequence goes on along the minus strand of JADLGN010000012.1, from coordinate 69,124 downwards.
CTGTTACAAAATTTCTTTGCAGTTTTCCACTCGGGTTTACCTTTATAAACGCTTGAAAAATTATTTGTTTAGGTTTGTTATTAATTACCTGTGGTACATTTGAGTTTGATTTATTCATAATAGCAGAATCATAAACAAATTTACCTGCTTCGCTTATTGTAGGTGTTTTTATGGGTAAAGGATTGGGTGGATTAGTAATAGTGTAATTTCCGCTTCCTTTTGTATATCCTTCAAGATTTGTAATTCCACCTGTAATTTCTGCACCAAAAGAATTACCGGTCTTTATTTTAATTATTGCATCATCAATTGAAAAGTTTCCGGTTTTGCTATTGTCAAAAATTGACATATCAATAGTGTCTTTATTGTCAAATAAATCAATTTTTCCAATATAGCCATAAAAACGGCTGAATTTTATACCTTGAAATGCAGTGCTTATTTGGATTTCATCGCCTGCATTTATAGTTTCTGTAGTTGGATTTAAAGTTATGCTGTAATTTATTCTTATTTCATTATATCCTTGTCCACCCTTTGTCATATCCCAATGAAAACCAACAAGTGGAAGATATTGTGCTCCATTAACAGGTAAATTACCTTGATAATTAAATGGAATTTGAGCAATTAATTGTGTACTGTTTTTTATTGCATCTACAATTGTTACATTTATTGTTCCACTTGTTTTAATCATACTTTCAAGTTGTGTGGCGTAAGTTCCGGCTTTAAGCCAAATTGAATCTATTTCTCTGCCACCTGCATTAAAACCTTGTATAGTTTGAAACTCAATTACCTGTTGTTGTCCATTGTTTAAAGCGTTTGCTTGTGATAATGTAAGATTTACTTTTTTAATATAATTTTGGTCTGCAATATTTATTATTTCTTCTGCTTTTGAAGATTGCATAGTACCTCTGTACACCATAGAAAGAAATCCGTCATTTTGTTTTCTTATAAAGCCTGTACTGGTATTGCTTATAAGATTATCTAAAGAAAGATTGGAATTGACAATTGGAATTGCATATTCAGGACTTAATTCTTCCAAAACAACACCTTTTGTTTTAAACTCTTCGGGTTCGCATGAAGCAAGTAACAATGTAAAAAAAATAATTGTTATGAAAATTTTAGTTTTGGGTAACATATATTTTGAAATTTTATGCAATTTCGAAATAATTTGAGGTATTGGCAAATAATATTTATCAATAGTATGATTTATAAATTCTATTTCTCTTTATTTTGAATTTATGAAAAAATTTATAAAATCAGTAAATCATGCTTTTGATGGATTAAAATATATGTTTTTAACTCAACGAAATTTTAAAATTCAAATCTTTATAGCTTTGATTGCATTAGTTATGGCTGTTTTTCTTAAAATTGAAAAAACCGAATGGGCTATTTTAGCTCTAAGTATTACCGTAGTATGGAGTTTTGAAATAATCAATACTTCAATAGAAAAATTATGTGACTTTGTAAATCCTGAATTTAATTCAACAGTAAAAGTTATCAAAGACCTTTCGGCTGGGGCAGTATTGTTAGTTAGTACCGGCGCTTTACTTACGGGATTTGTAATTTTTTTGCCAAAAATATTTTAAGTTTTTAAATATTAAAATATTAAAATTTTATTTTAATAAATTTTTTAAAAGATATGTTTAAGTTAAATATTAGTCAAGACGATAAATTAATCAGGTTTACACTCAGTATTTCGCTAGCCATTATTGGATATTTAAATAGTGTATATGGGTTACTTATTATCTCAGCAATTAGTTTTCTTACTGCAAAGCTCAATTTTTACCCTATATATAAAATTTTTGGCTTCAGCTCAAAAAAAATTCATCCAAGCCCATTCAAAGCAAAAGTTAAACATAAGAAATAATGCAAATTATTAAAATATTTAAAAAAAACGTATCAACTTAACGATTGAGACGATTTTATTTTTTTGAGGGAATTACTTTGCACCCTCAATAAAAGTAAAAAATATCAGATTAAAAAAAAACAGGTTTTTACCTTGTTTTATTATTATCAAATTTTAGTTTCGGACAGCATAATGCTCATCCAAAACTGCATGTAAATCCTATGATTGATGATTGTTCTTATCAGATTGATCAAGTCATACTCAAGGCGATTGGCATATGTTTACGAGAGAAACAGGTTTAGTAACTTACTATCGCCCTTTAATAGATGCCAAGCCGTTGGGAAAATTTCATTTTGAAATTGTGCTAATGCAATCGAAAACAAAAATTGACGATTCGCATGGTTAATGGAACAATACATTTACACATCCTTATTAAACTCAATGGCTAAAACAAGGAGAAAGATTGCCTATCTCAAGATTATGCGGTAGAATTGGCTTAACAGGCAAATTAGATTTTGGTATCTATTTTACTCAAAACCCCAAATCTAATTACGGACTTCTGGGTGGTCAAATTAAATACAATTTTTTGAATGATACTTCTAATAAATAATATAGTGCTACAGCATGTGTGAGATATAATTCGATTTTTGGACCTGATGATTTGAATGTAAAAGTATATAGTATGATTTGGCAGCTAACAAAGAAATTAAATTGCAAAAGAAAACCTTTATATCTCCTTATGCAGGAGCTTTTGTATATTTATCAAACACTCATGAAAAAACAGAAAAAGTGATTCTAAAAGATGGAAATGTATTAGGCACACAAGCTATGATTGGATTTTCTGCAAAAATATCTATTGCAAGGATTCGTACAGAGTATAATTTTTCTAATACCAGCACATTTTCTTATAAACTAGTAGTAGGATTTTAAAATGATAAATAAAATTTAAAAAATGTTTTTATAGTTTTATTAATTTTTTGACCAATAAAGATTTTTCGGCAACAATTTTAATTAAATATATTCCGGAAGGTAGAAATGAAAGGTCTATTTTATTATTTGAATATTCTAGTTCAAAATTAAGAATTTTAATTCCAGAAATATTATAAAATTCGATTCTGTTATTAGCTTTACTTTCACCCAAATTTATATTTATAAAATCATAAAACGGATTAGGGTAAACTAAAGTATTTAATTGGATAATTCCATTTACTTCCAATTTTGAAATGTGTTTTACAGTTAAACAACTTATATTATTTGTTATATCACTTTCGTTTTTAATAGTATCATAATATGGGTTAAATATTGTCAAATTTGTACAAAAACTGGCGTTGTTTGCATCAGTATCCCAAATCATTTTATATGAAACATCTACCGTATCAGTATAACCTGGATTAATATTCCTACTAAAAAAATTTATAAAAGAATTATAATTCACATTACTAAAAACCAATTTTAATGAATATTTATCATTATTAGTAATAGTATCTGGTCCGTTATTCTTAATAATGTATTTTGCTATATAAACTCCATTTTTTCTAGAAACCACAGAATCACCTTGTTTGGGAGTAATAGTAATTAATTCGGAATCAATGCTTCTAGCTTGACCTTTTGTAATGATTGAAGATGATATAATAAATAATATAAGAAATATTATTTTCATAAATGGTTGATAAGTAGTTTATAAGTAGCTATTTTTTTATTAGTAAAAATTTTCAAATAATAGAGACCGTTAATTAATTCCTTTGTTAGAAAATTTCCATTTTTGATAATAGATTTATCTGAAATATCTTTAACTATTTTTCCAGAAATGTCGTATATAACTATTTTATTAATATTTTCATTAAAATTAAAATATACTTTATCATCTGCTGGGTTAGGAAATAAACCAAAATTATCATTTTTTATTGAATTTATATTACTTGTAGCCGACCTATGTTTAAGAAAAAAACTACTGCCATTGTCATTTTGTTGACTGACAGTCTCATTTTGAATGAATTTACTTCTATTATGTACTTGACAAGAAGCTGATACATTCCAATAATTATAATCTTTTTTCGAATTGAAAGGTAATTTAGAAATGAATATTTCAGAGTCATACGGAGCAATATTTTTTGAAAAATAAATATATCTGTATTTAAAATGAGAATCACTTGTTGTAAAATAACATACCAGAGTATCTGACTTATAAATTGAATCAATATCTTTGTTAAATATACTAAACTTTAAATCTATAACCCCTGGTGATTTTATATAGCTATTAGGTATCGGACTTAATACTTTTAGGCGTAAATCAATAATACGAACTTGACAAATTGCAGTTTGTAATATTAAATTAAAAAAAATCAGAAAGTAAATATTTTTTATTATCATGGCTTAAATTGTTTTCTAATATCCTTGATTGTTATATGAACCGCAAAAACAACATACCGAAAATGGTTTTATAAAACTTATTTCCGGACAAATTTCTTCCTTCCCAAAGCAAGGTTTTAGCGTTATTTCAAAATTAAAAGTGAAACAGCGTGCTGTTACATTGCCATAAGTATCTAAGCAATGATTAGCTGCGCAGAAACTATCAGATATTGGTATTTGATATCCGAAATTTTCACTTAATCCTTCCATACTGAAATTACTGTCAAGTCCAAATGTATTTATTGCATTCTGGGGCATTTTTAAGGAAATATAAGGTTTACATAACCCATCTAAATTAGTTAATAAACTAAAATTTAAATTATTAAAAGTTAAACATGGTGGATTGCCATAATTCTATTCTATTTCAAAATCAAAATCAACAAATTCAATTTCTGTTTCTCCATAATTTGCAGCACCTCCAGAATTGTTGTCAGGCACAATAATAATTGATTTTACTGTAGGATTTGCATAATATGAATCACCTAAATTTACATAACCTGCGTAATATTCCCATTCATCATTATATTTTTTGTAATATACATCAAACCCTATAATATCTAGTGGATTTGTACTTATCATTTGAATAGTTCTTCCATTTAAATTGTTTAAAAACTTGAATTTATTATTTGTACTATTAAAATTTCCGGCAACTATTTGATAACAATTAGAATAATATGGAACTCCAAATGGGCTTTGCTGAGAAAATATATCATTGGAATAGAAAGTAATAGTTAAAAAAACTAAAAAAATTTTAAGGAATTGTTTGTTGTTTGTTGTTTCATAATTTTATTATAAGATATTCAAAAGTATAAATATTTTTTTTATATCTATGTAAAATTAATTTCATTTTTTTACCTGATATTCTTCTTTAAGCATTGATGAATATTGCATAATGAAATTTCCTTTTTGTTGTAAAAAATCTGTTTGTGAAACAGTACCACGTTTGTAAATAGGTTTCTTAAGATTCAGGTCCCAAACAAAAAGATTATTGTTTTGTATTATACCAAAACCATGATCAAAGGCATAGTAAGCAAAAGAACTTATACTGTCAGAAATTAAATTTTCAGAAAAAATAAAGTTTCTTTTATTCAAATTCAATTCATCACAAACCAAAGCTGGTAAATTTAAATGACAAGCAGAAACTCTGTTTTTTATATTTTTAAACTTATCATTCAATGCTCCTCCAGTAATTAAAAATGGAATATGGTATCTTTCAGGTTCGTTCATTTTACGGTGATGTGGATAAGAGCAGGAATGATCAGCCATTATAAAAATAAGTGAATTTTTATACCAGTCTTTCTTTTCAGCTTTTTTTATAAAATCAAAAAGACAACTGTCAGTATAGCTTACTGTATTTTTGTATCTTGCTGAAACTATGTCTTTGTCTTTGTGTTTTTTTGGCACATCTGCTTCAAACCATTCGTGGCTGGTTATAGTAACTATAGTAGAAAAAAATGGTTGTTTTTGATTATTTAATCCATTTATCATATAATCAAACGATTCTTCATCGTAAGCACCCCAAGCACTTTTGCGTTTGGCTGTTTTTAATAAATCCTTGTTTATTTTATCAATACCTGCTGATGTAAGATAAACATCAGTATTTGCAAAATGAGAATTGCCACCTGTATAATATGAAGTGTAATATCCAATTTTGCTTAAATCTTTAATTAAATTCGGATACTTGTCAAATCTGTCAAAATCAAGCATAGGATATGTTTGTGCCTGAGCAGGAAAACCACTCAATGCTGCCATCAAACCTTGCTCTGTTCTGAAACCCGTGCTGTAAAAATTAGTGAACAAAACTCCATTTTCGCTCAGTTTGTCAAAATAAGGAGTTATTCCTTTTTCGCCACTTATACATCCTACAACATCAGCATTCCAGCTTTCAAGAAAAATGAATATTATATTTGGTTTAGACACCTTACTCAGTTTAACAATACTTTTGGTTTTTGAACTGATAATTTCATTTTTAATACTGTCAATTTGTGATTTGTTTAAAAAACTATATGGCTTAGGTGGAGTTTTGAAATTTGTAATAAGATCAAAAAAATTCCAGAATCCATTTATTGATGCATAATTCAATACTGCATATTTTGAGTAAAATCCACTTCCTTTATCAATTGGTTTTCCTGATAATCCGCCTCTTAATGCAATAAAAAGAATAAATATTAAAATTAAAAACCCTGAAACTCTACTATGAACTTTTAAGTTTATTTGTTTAAAATCATTTAAAATTTTAGTGTAAATAATAATTGCAGCTAATGAAATTAAAAACAATGCTAAAGCATATTTCCACAATCCTGTATAGCCTTTTGTTGTATTAGAACTATCAGAAAATTGTAAATACCATATTGCCTTTCCATTAATTTTTGTACCCCAGTTTTGAAACAATGAAAAGTCGGCAGTATTAATAACAAAACAAATTATCACAACAATTATAACATAGCAATAGTTTATTTTTTGAAATAAACCTGATTTGAAAAATGTAGAAATGAAATATAATAGCAGAGATAATATAGTAATATATGATGCCGAAGCTAAATTGAGACTTAAACCAAATTTGAATGAAGATAAAATATGAAGAGAGTCAATATTAGTTAGTTCACTAGAAAACAAAAATAAAAAAGTACATTGATATAATATAAAAAGAATAAGCCAAAACAGAAGTTGCTTTGCAGTAAACTTAATTAATCCAATCATAGATTGGCAAAACTAAATGATAATTACAGTAAATAAAAAAGGTCTTTTGTTTTGACAAAAAGACCTTTTTTGATATTTAAATAAATAGTTTTATTAATCAATTAATAGTTTTTGGGTAGCGTTTCCATCTTTAGTATTGATATTTACAATGTACATACCTTTACTTAAGTTTAATGATGAAATTGTAAAATGAGTATCGTTTACAACTTCTGTTAATATGGTTTTACCAGATAAGTCAGTAATTGAAATATTATTAATAATTCCTTTGTAATGAATGTTTAATTTGTTTGAAGTAGGATTAGGATAAATTTTTACTCCTGTTACTTTTACAGTTTTTGTGCTTAATTGATTAGCTGTAAGATATCCCATTACAAGAGCAAATCTTGGAGCTACAAAACCTAAAATTGTATCTTGATATAAACGAGATTTAGATTTGCTCATATCGGTATTTGAAGCAAGTGCAGCCATGTGAGCCGTAGTGCTTGGAGCCTGAACAATATATGTACCTTCTGGTGATGATGGATCCCACCATTGGTATGGAGATGCTTGATTTGTTTCTACTGTACTTGCTTTAGGCAATAAGAATGGATACATACCTTCACCATTTCTTATTGTGATTTTATCACCAGGTGCCGGATATATATAATCTACAGTTTTGTTGTATAATGAACGAGCTTTTATAGTATATGGGTCTCCATTAGGTATTGTACCAAAAATATCATTGTTGCCAAGTCTATCAGCTCTAGCAATTGTATTGTTTGCTCCATCAACTTCTACTACATCAAGTCCGAGATTTGGAACTTTTACCATACCATAACCAAAAGGAGCAAATGGGTCGCGAACACATTGCATTGATACTATTGGAGCATCGCCTGCTTCAAGCCAACTTGTATCTGCTAATGCTCCTCCAATGGTTCCTATTACTTTTACATCGGTACTTACAGAGCTATTTGCATAAAGATTAAATATACCGTGTGTGCCGTCAATATATCCAACTTTTGATGTATCAATATATCCAGCAAATTTTGGTAAAGTCATAAATTCAGGATATTTGTCGAGCGTATTATATGCGTGAGCTAAATACGCCCCAGAACCTTCGCCAAACAATGCAATATTATCAGTATCTAATTTGTATGGAGCCATATTAGGACCTTTTACTACTCTTACACATTCTTTAATATCGTGAATTGCACGATATACAGCGTTAAGTAAGCCCGCACGTCTTGCGTCAACAGTAGCAGCTAATGGATTCCACCCAAGTCTGTAATCTATTGCTAAAACTACATATCCTCTTCTTGCAAATGCTTTACATAAATCATTAACTACACTATCTTTTTTATCACCGCATGGGCTTCCATTTATACCTGTAGGTAAAAAATTACCGGTATGAAGATAAATAATTACAGGGCGTTTTTTTGCTGTATCATTTAGCAAGTTCGGCATATAGGCATCCATCTTGAGTTGTGTTACTTTTAATATAGTAGAATCGCCTGGCGGGGTTGATTTTGGATAAAAATATTTTAATGGAATTGTTGCAGCTTGTCCTGACAATACTTTTGTTTTTAGAAAAGTTATTTCAGATATAACCTGAGGACCATTTGAAGGTGTATTTAAATCAGTTTGATTAATTATAAGCCAGTTTAGATTGATACCATAAGTAATACCTCTTGCAATCATAACTTGTGCATCGGTAAATACTTCGTTTTTGTAACGGTAAATAGTTTGAGAATTTGCGTTAAAAGCAAAAAAACAAACTGATAGGATAAGAGAAATTGTAATTTTTTTCATATTTTAAAATTATTTATTAATGGCAAATTTATTATTAATATTTATAAATACAAGTTGATTATTTTTTTCTTGATGGCAACTCAAATAAAAATGAAATGTAGGTTAAACGACCAACATAAGGACCTCCATAAACCTGAGTATTAGAGTTGTTAAACATTGCTTTTATTTTATTTCCACTATCTTTTCTAAAAAGTGGCATTACCCCAAATAAATTAGAACCACCTAATTTAATTGTGAGATATTGTTTTGGGAAAAAATAGTTAATTTGAGCATCAAACATATCATAACTTCTTATAAAACCTGTAAATTGCGGAGAACCTGTAAATTCAAATCCTTCTATCCATTTATAACTTACTCCAAATCCAAAACGATTGTATTTTGTATAAGGTAGTTTACATTCCCTTCCGGAAAATCCGAGGTTGAATTTGTTTTTTGGGGTATTAAACGCTGGAACTATAGGGTCATCAGTATTTCTTAGATTAATTGTATTAAACGAATAATTTCCGGTAAAACTGTATTTCTTGAAAAAATAACTATAACCAAAATTGAATCCACTTGTATTTACTTTGTCTTGTGAATTTGCTGCAAGTCTGTAAACTCTAATACCTCCTTGCGGAAACCCAAACATATTAAATCTTGCAACTGCACCAATATTATAACCAATAAAATCAGTATAAATGCTGTAATAATAGCCCATATCAAGAAAAAGTGATTTGAATAACTCTGCTTTGTAACCACACTCAAAAGTAAAAACTTTTTCCGGTGAGATAGGAGCTACTTTGATGTATTTTATTTTTGATACATCAAGGTTATTTCTCCATTCGTCAAGTGATTCGAGTGTAATAAGCGAATCAAATCCGCTTAAATTGCCAATTAGAATTGCTCTACCTACATTATAATACAGATATTGATCGGCAAGTGTAGGGTTTCTTATTGCTCTTGATATAGTAAATCTAAAGTTATGTTCTTTGCGAGGTAAATATAGAACTGATACAGCCGGAGAAAACAAAAAATTAAAATTTTGATTTTTATCGAGCCTTGTGGTAATATTTACTTTCCAGTGATTGTCTTTAAATTTTTTATCATATCCGGCATATAGTCCAAATTCAAAATTGTTGATTCCTTTTCCTGCAGTATCTTTAAATAAAGTTCCTTTACTGTCTGGTTTGTATAATCTACCACTTATACCTGTTATAATATCGCCATATTTAGGAGTAAACTTGTATTCTGCCTGAAAATTGTAGAGAGCTGATTTGTCATAAAATTTTGTGCCATTTTCATTAAACCGTTTTGAAGTTATTAAATTGAATAAAGAATCAAATCTATCTGTTCCTGGTTCATATCTATTATAGCTACTTCTATTTACATTGTCAAGGTTTTGTTTATGCCATTTTATAAGAGAATCTCTATATAAGTTTAAGAAAGGGGTAAGTTTTGTTTTTGCCCATTCTTCTTTTGAAATACTATCAGCAATACTATATTCAGGATACCCCGGAAGAGCCTTTACTTTACCTTTAAAGCCAAATCCGGGATATGCCCAAAAAGTGCGATAAGTATCATACCAGTGAACATTATTATCAATTGCATCATTTATTCTCATTGCTGTAAAAACAGCATCATAAGTGTCACCTGCATCTTCTTGTGTAGAATATATTCTAATGAAAAACTTGTCTTTTTGATACCATTCTATCCTGTTTTGCCACATTTTTATATTTTTTAGGCTGTATCTATTTTCACCTTGATATACAGTAGTACCGCCACCTATATTAAAAGCATATATCAATTCTGTTTTTGGTGTTATTTTGTAATGTAATGCTGTATTAAATTTTAAGTTATGTGAATTATAATTTACCAAATCACTTTCTTTATATCCATCTCTGTATATTAATCCTAAACCCGGATAAGTTCGCATACTTTCGGCATCTGTAAAATCATTGCCATAACTTGTTACTTCGTCACCATATATATTTATAGCATCATATCGCCCTGGGTTGTCAATACCTGCTTTAGAGTCGCTTGATGGCAGATAATTTTTGGCTTCCCAGTCATAAGCACTAAGCCCGAAAAAACAAAATTTATAAGCAAACTTTTCTTTTCCATTTTTTCCTTTAATTACTTGGGCAAGTCTAATAGATATTTCACGCATTTTGCGTTCTCCAATTTTGGTTTGAATTGTTAAACCTTTAGAATCAAATGGGTTTTTTGATTCCATACTAATCACTCCATTAAATGCGTTAGGACCATAAAAAGCAGAACTTGCTCCTGATATTATGTCAACTTTTTTTAAGTCAAGTTCACATGCTCCAAGGAAATTACCAAGAGAAAAATTTAAACCCGGAGACTGATTATCTACTCCGTCTATTAGTTGAAGACTCCTAACGGGGCTTGTACTGTTGAATCCTCTTGTATTTACTACTCTAAAACCAAGACTTGCAGCAGTAATATCAACACCTTTCATATTGCCAAGACCTTCATAAAAAGTACTTGCGGCTGCTTCTTTTATCTGTTTGCTTCCCATTGATTCAACAGTGATTGGTGATTCTTTTTCTTTTTCTGTTATACGGCTTGATTTTATTTCTATCTCTGATAAATCCTGCCCTTTTTCGCTTAATTCAATTTTTAAGATAGATGCTGCATGGTTGTTTAATTTTAATTCAAAATTTTCGTAACCTACATATTTTATTTGTAAAGTTACTGGGTATTTTTTTATTTCAATTGTGAAAATTCCATCAGCATTGGTTGCTGTTGCTGTATTAGTTCCTTTTATTTTTACAGTTGCTCCAGGCAAGCTTTCATTTGTGTGCTTATCAATTACTTTTCCTTTTATTATGTTTTGTCCAAAGCTATATTTTGTAACTAAACTTAAAATTAAAAATAAGATAAGAATTTTCCTGTCAACCATATTTTTTCAAAATCCAAACGTATATTTTTAAATTTAGAATGGCAATGTATTTTTTTAAAAAAAAGAAAAAAATAAAAATTAAAGCTGTTAAAATTTGATGTAAGTTTAGAAAAATTAAAAGTTTAAACTTTTTGTATAATCAGAATTTTTTAATTGAGATTTCATTTCGGCACTAATTGGTATTTTTCTGAATGCAGTTATATATCTTGACGAAAACAAGCCCAATCCATTGGAAATATTAGTATATTCAGGTTTTTTCTGTATTATTCCTACCGATGGTAAATTTACCTGAATATAAGTATATAAATCTTCTCCTGCACCATAAAATTCTACATCACAATACATAGGAATACGCTTAATATCACTATCAGCATTCAATGAATAATTTAACAACTCATAAAAAATATTACTTTCTATAGAAGTAATTTTCAACTCATATCCTCTAAGTGAAGTTGTTGGTCTGTTTTTAAACAAAACCCAGTCAATATACTTGGTTTGTGTATCTGACGGCGTTTTAATATCATATTCTTTATACCAAAATCTTATTATCATATCATAAGTTTTCACATTTCTACCTTCGCGATATCCTATTGTAATATATGTTCCAACTTTTGAATTAATGGTAATAGGAGTAATATTATTTGTAACAGGACTTAGCGGTTCAAGATAGCCTGTAGTAGTTGTATTAGATGAACATTTATAACCTGTTTTTTTATCGTAAACTTCTAATTGATATGTGTAATCTTCAGGGTTAGGGCTTAGTCGTGATGCTTTTATAGGCTCTGTAATTTTGTATAAATAATTTGGTGAGTTTGAAAACAATCCTGAATCTTTTTTTATTCCCTCTATATCTCCATTTATATATTCTGGAAAGATAGTATCTATTGTGTTTCCGTTCAATTTTACATAAAGTTTCACATCTAGTTTTTCTGCATAAATTGAATCATTTATACTTGCAAATTTTATAGCATTACTGTTGGGGTCAAGATATGCTTTCTGAATTCGTATATAATTAACTGATGTGGCAGGGTCTAATAAACCATAAACTATCAATGTTTCTTTCCATGGTGCAGCAACATTTATTTCATTTTTACATGAATTTAAAAGAAATAACACGGTTAGAATTACCAGATTAAATGTTGTGTTACTTGATTTAAAAAAATTAAACTTAGTTTTGTGCATTATCAAAATACAAAAATGAGAATTATTTTATTAATTATATTAATCGTATATCAAATAAATTGTTACTCTCAGCAAATCACACAAGCATTTGATAGTTTATTGTATGTTGAAAATTTTTTTAATTCAAGTGATAAATGGGAGCAGCGTTCGTCAGACAAGGAATTTATTGTAATTAGCGATGGTTATTACTTTATTCAAAATAAAAATACTGATAATTTTTTAACATCAATGCATAAACCATATTCTGATTTTGCTAACTATTCAGTTTCTGTATCTTTAAAAGCCGATGATTCTAAATCAATACAAAAAAGTATTGGACTACTTGTAAATGCAAATCCTGAAGGCAATAGTGCATTAGTTTGCGAAATTAATTCAAAAAACCAGTATAGAATAAGACAATTTAGTAATGGAAAATGGCATATAATTTCAAATTCAGGTGATAATGGATGGATTAAAAGTAAAAAAATAAAATCTAAATCATTTAATGAAATTACTTTGAATACAAGTGATGGCATATTTGATTTTTACATAAACTCTCACTTTATATTTTCATTTGTTGAAACCAAATTTAAAAGCGGAAATATTGGCTTTTTTGTAAATAAAAACTCATCAGGTAAGTTTGATTATATTAAAATTTTCAATAGTAAAACAGCTATGAAAATAAATGAAACGGCTATTGAAAATACTGATGTTATAAGCGAAAATAAAAACAAAGAATTTGATTCAAATGATAAAGAAATAATACTTATTCTTAAAGCAAAAATTGATAAACAACACAAGAAAATTAGTGAATTGAACAGTCAATTAGAAAAATGTAAAACACAAAACAATACCGACACTTCTTTGGAGAGAAAAAATATAGAATTGACAAAACAAAATGAAAAATTACTTATTGAAAAAGGTAAAATTGAAATTGAATTAAGAAAGTCAAAAGAACTACTAGCCGAATTTGAAATTCTAAAGAAAACAATAGAAGAAGATAAAAACGGAGATGTAATTTTATCATTAAACGAAATATTGAATCGTGAAAGAAAAAAAAATGAAGAACTCACAAAAGCAATTAATGAATTAAAAGAGGAAAACAAACAACTTTTAAATCAACTTAAAGATATTAATAAAGAATAAGAAATGGCAAATTTTAACGAATTGAAAAAAATAACCACACATACACTTGTAGAGATGAAGCATAAAGGTGAGAAAATATCAATGCTCACCGCTTATGATTTTACTTTCGCCAAAATAATTGACAGTGCAGGTATTGATGTAATTTTAGTAGGCGATTCAGCCTCAAATGTAATGGCAGGACATATTTCTACACTTCCTATTACTTTAGACCAAATGATTTATCATGCCCAGTCAGTAGTAAGGGCTGTTGATAGAGCTCTTGTAGTTTGCGATTTGCCATTTGGTTCTTATCAGGCAGATAGCAAAAATGCACTAAATTCATCAATAAGAATTATGAAAGAAGCTGGTGCACATGCAATAAAACTTGAAGGTGGTTTTGAGGTTGTGGATTCTGTAAAAAGGATAATTTCGGCAGGAATTCCGGTAATGGGACATCTCGGATTAACCCCGCAGTCTATTTACAAATTTGGCACATATACAGTAAGAGCTAAAGAAAAAGAAGAAGCTGATAAATTAATAAACGATGCAAAATTACTTGAAGAAGCCGGGTGTTTTGCTATAGTTTTAGAAAAAATACCTGCAAAACTTGCCAAAAAAGTAGCCTCATTACTCACTATACCTGTTATAGGAATAGGAGCAGGTGGTGGTGTTGACGGGCAAGTGCTTGTTTTACATGATATGCTTGGAATGACAAAAGAATTCAACCCTCGTTTTTTACGTAGATATATGAATTTGCACGATGGGGTAAAAAAAGCAGTAGAGGGATATATAGGCGATGTTAAATCAATGGATTTCCCAAACGAAAATGAGCAATATTGATTTTGATTAAGTGAAAAATTTTTATTTAATATTTATTTCAACTTTTGTTTTTATTAACCTTTTATATTCACAAAATGAAATTAAATCGAGGTTTGATATATTAAAAAAAGGAAACTTTAATAAAGTACCTTATGAAAATATTGGTCCTACAATAATGAGTGGCAGGGTGACAGATATTGAAGTAAACCCAGCAAAGCCTGAAGAAATGTTTGTAGCTTATGCATCTGGCGGAGTGTGGTATTCAAATAATAATGGACAATCTTTTAAACCAATATTCGACAATCAACATTCAATTACAATAGGTGATATAGCTGTAAACTGGAACAACTTTACGCTTTGGGTTGGTACAGGCGAAAGCAATTCGAGCCGCTCAAGTTATGCTGGTACCGGGGTTTATTATACAAATGATACAGGAAATACTTGGAAATATTGCGGTCTTCCTGAAAGCCATCATATTGGTAAAGTATTGTTACATCCCACAAAAGACAATATCATATATGTAGCAGTTCTTGGGCATTTAAACTCAGCAAACGAAGAAAGAGGGGTTTATAAAACAGTAGATTTTGGTAAAACATGGGAAAAAGTACTGTATTTAAATGATAAAACCGGTGCAATTGATTTGTGTTTTGACCCTCAAAATCCTGAAACGGTAATTGCAGCAATGTGGGAAAGAATACGCTATCCTTACCAATTTATTGGGGCTGGTAGCAACTCGGGAATTTATATTACTAAAAATGGAGGAATAAGTTGGGAAAAAATATTTTCGGGGAATAATATTGGTAGAATTGGACTTGGAGTATATAACGAAAGCGGCAAAACAGGTTTATACGCCTTAATAGATGATCAAAACCCAAATAAAAAAATAATTTCAGATACTTCAGAATTAAATATAGAAGATATTATTAATTTGAGCAAAAAACCAATTGAAAGTTTTCTAAAATTGAGTGATAATAAACTTGAAGATTATCTTAGAGATAATAATTTCCCTGAAAAATATACAGCTAAAACTGTAAAAGAATTAATTAAAAAAGGCAAAAACAAAATAATAGATATTGCTAATTATATAGGTGATGCTAATAACAATCTTTTCAATTCAAAATTAAAAGGTGCACTAATTATTAAAACAGAATCATTAGAAAAAGTAAATTGGGAAGTAATGAATGATTCAATTGATAATTTTTATTATACTTATGGTTATTACTTTGGGCAAATAAGAGTATCACCTGTAAACAAAAATGAAATTTATATTTTAGGTGTTGTACTTGCCAAATCTGATAATGGTGGGAAATCCCTTTATAAATTAAATGACGAAAATGTACATGCCGACTATCATTCACTTTGGATAAATCCTGATAAACCTACTCATTTTGTATGTGGAAATGATGGTGGTGTAAATATTTCATACGACAAAGGCAGAAATTGGATAAAATGCAATTCGCCGTCAGTTGGTCAATTCTATTCAGTATCATTAGATGAAGAAGAACCATATAATATCTATGGCGGTATGCAGGACAATGGCGTTTGGAAAGGCTCAAGAAATTACATAAAAGGAAAATCATGGCACCAATATGGTAAATATCCATGGCAACCTATTTTAGGAGGCGATGGAATGCAAACAGCAATTGATACAAAGCAAAAATTAATTTTTACAGGTTATCAGTTTGGAAATTATTTCAGAATAAATAATATTGACAACTCAAGGAAATATATTACACCCCGTCATGAACTTGGTGAATTACCTTACAGATTTAATTGGCAAACCCCAATCATACTTTCAAAACATGTAAAAAATACTTTGTATTTAGGAGGTAATTATCTGTTTCGTTCATTTGATAATGGTGATAATTGGCAAATTATTTCGCCTGATCTTACTTCAGGCAAAAAAGAAGGAAATATCCCTTTTGGCACTTTGACTTGTATAGATGAAAGTAAACTAAAATTTGGACTAATATATACCGGAAGTGATGATGGGAATATAAATATCACACAAGACGGAGGTAATAGCTGGCAAAACATATCTGTTCCGGAATATTCAAAATTCTGGGTTACAAGAGTACAGGCATCTATACATAAAATCTCGAGAGTTTATGCTACATTCAGCGGTTTGAGAAATGATGTTTTTGTGCCAATGATTGCAGTTTCTGATGATTTTGGTAAATATTGGAGAAAAATAAATGGTAATTTACCAATGGAGCCTATTAATGTAATTCGCGAAGATTTTAAAAATAAAAATATATTATATATCGGTACTGATAATGGGCTGTATTTAACATTTGACGGCGGAAAAAACTGGGAACATTTATCATCTTTACCTAGAGTTGCTGTACATGATTTAGTAATTAATAATAAAACAAATGAACTAATAGTAGGAACGCATGGTCGTTCGATAATTGTAATTTCACTAAATGAAATTAATAACCTTGACACTTTAATAAATCAAAATGAGCTGTTTTTATATCAAATTCCAGAAAATTTTTATTCTCAAAATTGGGGTAGTAAACCTGATTTTTGGGAGCCGGTAGTTGAAAAAGAAATTAAAATCGCATTTTTCTCTACTAAAGAACAACCTATAGATATTGTGATTACAGATTCGGCAGGAGTAATTATACTTTTAGAAAAAATAATTGCTGATAAGGGTGTAAACTATTACCAATATAAATTTACTGCTAATGAAAATTTGATGATTTCTAAATTTTTAAAGAAAGGTAAAAATGATAAGTATTATTTAACACCTGGCTTATTTACATTTAGAATACAAACTAAAAATAAAATTGTAGAAAAAAAATTAGAATTGAAATTAAAATAAATGCGAATGTTTAGAACTTAAGAAAAATTATAGCATTGTTAAGATATTAGCCTGTTTTTAAATTTCCTATTTTTTTTATAAAAATTATATGTTGATTTTTTTTTTATTGCTTTTAAATAAATGCTTAAAATTTTCAGTGATTTTAAAAAATAACTATTAAAAAAATAATTAAACTATTATTCGTACTGCTGTTATTGATGGGTTATTCAAAAAAATCATCAGCACAACTTTACTATTGTAATCCATGGGAATGTTCACCTGACCCATGTTACACAATCCATTTTGTTAATAATACAGGATGTGATCTTACCTGGACTTCTTATTACGATTGTACCTCAGGGGCTAATCCAAGTTTTATTGTTAATCCAGGAAATTCAACTTGGTATCTGGCATGCATGAGGTGCGATGATAATGGACCTTGTGAGTGCCCCACCAAGATTAGACTTGTAGATGTTTCAGCAGGCTCAGTAATTGAAGATTGGGGCGATCTGGTATCCTGGACATATACATCTGCTGTATTCGGACCCATTCCAATGACCGGATGTTGTGATCTGAAAATTACAATAATCCCGGATCCTGTTTAATCCTAACGAAGGTACAGTTCAAATAGATTGCTATTAATTCAGATAATATATAAATCTAAGGGGGTGTTCAATTACTCCCTTAGGTTTAAAAATTTTATTTAAATTTGAAATTAATTATGAGGAGATGTATTCTTTCTATCTGGCTTTTGACTTGTTTCGCATTTACTTCCTGTGCGCAAAAAGAAGCCAATATCTGGTATTTTTCTCATTCGGGATTGGATTTTAATTATAAACCTCCGAGAGTTCTTACCAATTCCAAAATTAATGGATTTGAAGGTACAGCCTCTATTGCGGATACTCTGGGAAACCTGCTCTTTTATACTGACGGTGACACCGTCTGGAACCGTTTTCATGAAAAAATGCAGGGTGGGATGGGTATCGGGGGTTATCATTCTTATTCATGCCCAAGCGCCCCACTCATCGTCCGATTGCCAAATAGCTATCGCTATTATTATGTTTTTACGGCAACAGAAAGCGATCCACCGCCTCTTGAAGCGGACGAGGTAAGATATTCCATTATAGATATAGAGCAAAATGGTGGTAAAGGAAGGGTTATAAGCCAAAGGAATGTTCTGGTAAAAAACTCGGCAGAAAAGATTGCCGCGGTGCTTCATGGTAATAAAAGAGATGTATGGATAGCAGTTAAACAAAATAGAACGGATACACTTTTCATTTTTAAGCTTACACCCAATGGCCTAAGTACAACAATTATAAAAAATAAAACATATAGAGATTCTCTTTATAATACAGGTCAAATGAAATTTTCTCCAAATGGAAAATATCTGGCTTTGGGCAGTATAGGTGTTCCCAATATAAATTTACGAAGCGTTTACCTCTACAATTTTGATTCTTATTCCGGAACTCTTAATAATGAAAGAAAAATTATGGTTGGGTCATACGGAATAGAATTTTCTCCCAATAGCAGGTATCTCTATTTATCCAATATTTATCAGATACCTATTAGTAAAATAAGTAAGGTTTATTATCTGGATTCAACCATGTATATCGGTAAAAATCCGGCGCCATATCCTATGCAGCTGGCACCAGATGGTAAACTGTATATACGTACTAACGACAGTTTTTTACATGTGGTAAAATACCCCAACCTTGAAGGGAAAAATTGTGGTTTTAAATATAAAGAACAGGCAATTTATATAAAAAAAAATATGTTCTTTAGTCACATAGGTATCCCTGTCTTTTTAGCATCATACTTTCAATCAGAAGCATTCAATGTAGCTACAAAATGTATTGGTGAGCCGGTAAATTTCATGCTTGGTGACGCTTATGAAACAGATTCGATTTATTGGGATTTTGGGGATACAGCTTCAGGTTCATCCAATTATTCCAAGATTAAGGGTGATGTAACCCATCAATATTCAAAATATGGCGTATATTATCCAAGGTTGATTATTTTTTCGGCTGGTGTAGCAGATACTTTCATTCACAAAATTTCTTTTACTGACCCCATGCCGAATTTTGAAGCCGATAATGTGTGTGAGAATGATACGATCCGGTTTAAAAATACCTCCTCAGAATTAGTCGGCATGCTTCAATTTAACTGGAGATTTGGAGATGGTGAAAATTCAACCTTAAAATCACCCTCACATTTTTATAAAATAGGAGGAGTATCACAAACTTATAATGTTACACTTACATCTACAATGAATAATGGTTGTAAAGATTCAATTACTAAACCTGTAACGGTTAATGCCAATCCGGTTTCTGATTTCACTTACATCAAAAATAAGAACCGTGTTGATTTTAAAGCTACCCAAGCAGGTAATACAATCTATCATTGGACATTTGGAAATGGTGATAGCGCCTCGAATAATAAGGATTATAGTTATTCCTACCCCCTTTCAGGAAAATATTTGGCCTGTTTAAAAGTAATAAATGCAGACGCTTGTTCTTCATTAACCTGTAAAGAGGTTTCAGTAACCGCAGGCATTGCCAATATTAAGAAGCACAATGGAATAAAAGTTTATCCAAATCCCAATGCTGGAAGTTTTGAAGTTGAAATTGAGAATCCTTCCAAAGAGGTAAACATTGAGGTTTATGATTTATTAGGAAACCAGATTAAAAATTCACAAGTTTATCACCATGCAACAAAATACAATATTGAAATAAAGGTGGCTAAAGGTGTTTACTTGATAAGAGTGCAAAATGAATCCTCAGTCTTTTTGGGGAGAATTATGGTGAACCATTAAATTATTTTTGACCGTATTATTTTGCAAATAAATATGGTTAACGGCGATGAACAGTCACTAAAAGTTACTACAAAGCAGTGAGGACTATTGGTTTGGTAAGTTTCTTTTTTCAAATTATTTTTTTTTAAAATTAAGGTCGGTTAGCTCTGAAGTTGCTCTTCGGTAAGCTGCGGGACATAAAACTTTACTAAACTCACCTCTAATCTTTTATAAAATGTAGAATAGCTTATGGTGATAATTGAAGTAGATTTCGAGTGGTTTTAGATTTTTAAGAAATGAAATTATACTATAATTTACCTTTTATCAACCTTATAAAACTCATATTAAGCACAGTAAAATCTTTTTAAACAATTCTTTATTAATTTTCTAAACTTTTTTATCTGAAAATTATTTTTTGTTAAACCATTTTTAATTTATTTTGACTTCACATTGGGGTATATCCAAAGACTACAAAAACTCAATATAAGTTTGGAAAGAGTATTAATACGAGACAAATCGGGCAGCAGCTAACTTCGGTTTGGCGTCAGGCGTGGTTGAGTGCTTTTGAAGCTTTTTGCTTATATTTGAGTTTAACTCGTCCTAAAAAAAGTTTACAATTATGCTTCTATCTTGAAAATGATATATAAAAATTAAAACCTAATTCAGTAAAAGAAAAACCAGATGAATAAAGATTTTTTTAACTCATCTTTCTACTTGTAATGGTTGTTTTGGTTACACCCT
This sequence comes from Bacteroidia bacterium, assembly GCA_020849295.1. GTDB lineage: Bacteria > Bacteroidota > Bacteroidia > NS11-12g > UBA9320 > JABWCE01. Next base: position 48,042 of record JADLGN010000012.1, on the reverse strand, counting down.
TTGAAGTTTTAGCATTTGATTTGGCTTCAACTTTCTTTATAGGTTTAATAGTTTTTGATTTTGTTTTATCATTGTCAACAGTAGTTTCAATAGTTTCTTCAGTAGGCTTAATACTGAAATCAATTATATTATTTAATAAAGTAAACCATCCGTTTATTTTTAATATATCAGAATTATATACTCTTTCTCTGTCAAAATCAGGTACTATAGATGTAAACCATTTTTTAATTTCATCACCAGACGAATTCTTAGAGATAGAAAGTAAAATATTGTCTTTTTGCATTTGCTGCATTTTAGCAAAAATTTCAAAAAGTTTTAAATCGCCATCATTCAAATATATAGAAACATCTTCTAAAATTGAAACCTTTTGAGATAATGGAGTAATTGTTCTTTTCTTAAACTCGTCAATTGATTCTAAAACTAATCCTGACGGACCTTTGCCAATTATTTTGTGCAAACCCGATTTTCCATGTACTGAAGCTACATCTTTTAATTCCATAATGCAAAGTAAGCCAATTTTTTTTTAAAAAGCCATTCACATTTTTGTAAAATATTACTAACTATTTTATTTTTTATAAAATAACATTATTTCATATATTAAAAAATATGTTTTATTTTGCCTGAAAATTTTAAACAATCATGAAAAGAAAGTTACTTATAATTTTAAGCATGTTACCATTAATTGTAATGGCACAAAAAAATGTTACGGTAGTGAATCCTAAATCTGATGTACCTCAAAAATATGTAAAAAGTTTTGAACGTACTGAATTTAATTATGACCCATTTTTAAAAGGAAAATCGCTTAATCAATTAAACAAAAAACACCCTGGTTATTCAGCAATTTTAATTGGTTCAACATATTATGATTTACAAACAAATGCTTCAGTAGGCAGAAGAGTATTATTGCATGATGCACATCAAGTTTCAGCAGTATGGACTACAGCTTCTGTTAGTGAACTAAATTGGCCAAGCAGAGGTATTGGATATAATCACAAATCTTCAACAATTTGGAATGCATCGGTTAATACTAGAATTGAAAGTCAACGTACCGGTTGGCCCAGCATTGGGTTGCTTAAAAATGGAAATACTAGTTATGAGTTTACTATGGGACATATTTCATCAACAGGGGGATGGGTTTTAAGTAAAAATTCAGCTATAGGTAATACAAGTTTTTCTACACAAACAGAAGTTTTAAAACAATTAAATAATAAGGTTTCTATCTGGGGAAGAGCTGCTTCAAATAATAAAAACTATATTCATTTAGTTTCAAATTATTATTCAAGTACATCTGATGGTATTCCTGTTGTAAAACTTAATGGAGTAAGCAATCCATCAACATATAGTCGTTCTAATGATGGAGGTCTTACTTGGGATAAGCAGTTTATTGTTTTGCCCGGATATGATTCAACAAGAACTGTTGCAGGTGGTGGAGACAATTATGCAATTGATGTAAAAGACTCTGTAGTTGCAATAGTAATAGGAGGTCTTGGAGATGATGTTGTTTTGTATAAATCAACTGACAATGGAAATAATTTTGCTAAAATAATGGTTGAAGAATTTCCTTATGCACCATTTACAAAAAAATATGTAGCTACTACAAACAGAGCAAAAACAAACGATGGTTCATTAGATGTATTAATTGACAATAATTTTAAGGTTCATGTATTTTTTGGCAGAAGTTATGTAGCAGATGAAGATACTACAGATGATTCATATAATTTTTATCCAGGAACAGCAGAATTAGTACACTGGGCTGAAGGTTGGGACAGTGTTAATACTTGTGGTTTGGCTAAAGACTATAACGATAATTCCACACTCGATATTAACCCTGAAACTACTGCATTTCTTGATGCAAACGGAAACTTACCTGCAAATGTTTCTTCAGCTACAAGATATGGCTCAACTTCTCTTGTTTCTTTCCCTTCATCAGCAACTGATGCAAATGGAAACTTATATGTAACATATAGTGCTGTACATGAACAAGCAGTTAGTCCATACAATGCAAATTATCGAGATATATATGTTTCGTTTTCTACTGACGGTGGATTAACTTGGACAATAGGACAAAATATAACTGCAAATGCAAACGGTACATTAGCAAACAGAGAAAATGTATTTGGCTCTGTTGCTAAAAATTGTGATAACTTTTTACATTTAGTTTATCAGGAAGACGATTTGCCAGGTACCAATTTACAAAACAATGGAAATAGCAATACACACCCAAATGATGAAAACAGAATAATGTACAGAGCTATTCCGATTGCAGATATTTTGCAAAGCAAAATAGGAGATGTAGTTAGTGTAAATAAGGTAAACGTTGACCCCAAAATATTTTTTGTAAGTCAAAATCAACCTAACCCATTTGCTTCTGAGACAATTACTAATATATATTTAAGAGATGGTAGCGAGTTAGATTTAACAGTTTCTGATATTACCGGGAAAATAGTAAAAAGCGAAAATCTTGGATTTTACTCAGCCGGCAATAGTTCTATAAGTATAAATGCAGAAGGATTAAAAGCAGGTATTTATTTTTACACAATTTCAAATTCAAAATATAGTATAACAAAAAAAATGCAAGTAAATTAATCTTGCATTTTTAAAAGAAATATTAAAAAGTCGGGATTAAATTCCGGCTTTTTTTATTTGAATAATTTAATAATAAATCGTAGTTTTGAAACCTTATTGCGGATGTGATGTAATTGGTAGCCATGCCAGACTTAGGATCTGGTGCTTCGCGGCGTGTAGGTTCGAGTCCTATCATCCGCACTCAAGGGGTTTCAGAGATGAAACCCCTTTTTATTTAGAAGGATTTGCTAACCATTTGCAAACATTTAGTCCTTTCAAAACACTAATAAATTTTTGCTCTTCCCAACCGAGTAATTCTTAACTCTGAGAACCTATTAGGTGTATTGTTACTGTACTATCCCGTAAATAATCCTCACGAATTTTACGCATAATATAATCTTCATCATCCGAATTTATTGCCTCATGAAGAGATTTATCGACAAGGTCAACTTTCAAATTTTCAAGAATATGTCTTTTGTAGGTAAAGTCGGTGGTTTTAAATGATATGAAACATTTGTGGGCCATAATATCTATTCTAACATATACTATTAAAATGTCTTAGTAAGATTGAATTGCTCTTTGAATTGAATTCAAATCAAATGAAACGCCCACAATATTTACCACTTCTTTAGGTGGGGCTCCTCTTGTTCCTGGTAATTGCGTCCAAATGACCTTTTTCCCATGACTTTTGCATGATGTACTTCATAATCTACCCAAGGCCTGTTGTGTGTGTTATCTCCTACGAGCACCAGAACAACTTGTGATTGATTAATTTTGTCCCTAAGGATTTGTTTTACAAAATCCTCCCCCTTAGAGCTATAGCTAAGTCCTTCTAAAGATGAAAAAGAAATATCGGCCCCAATATTTTGATGAATCCAATTATCTACAACTTTTTTTGAATTAATATCGTTATAGTCGAAACTGATAAATACTTTTGGCATAAATTACTTTACTATAAAACCAATATTTTTTCATCCAAACTCAATAATCCGTTTGCATTTTCAGCCACTACTTTAAACCGGTGATAAATGGTATCACCATCAGTATCCTCTTTATCCAAGGTACTATAGTTGTAAATTAGTGTGTCTGTAAAATTAAATTGTTCCACTAATTGCCAAAATCCAGAATCCGACATCTTGTAAAGTGAATATTTTCCTTCATAACATGTCTCTGCCCAAGAGAGGTCAATGTTTTGTAACTGTGGCGGGATTACTTGGGTTGCCCCAATATTTACTAATATTTCGGGAGACGGAGGATTGATATTATCAACCACTTTGGCAATTCTTGTTTCTGAAGGTTTGGATGGTACATATTCAAATTCTTCAAACTCATTTTTAATTTTTCGTAAGGCCACCAACCTATAATAAATATCCTTACCAAAGGGTGGGAAAGTTAAGTCCGTAAATTCATCCTTTATAGGAGTTGTTAGATCATAATCTCCTGCCAATTGCATTGTACGAACAGATTCTGATGATTCCTTTTCGATAGTGCGATAGATGCGAACTTTCTTTACTTCCTCTGAATCAAAGTAAGGATTAATTTCAAATTTAATCCCCGGACTGATTTCTAAATATTGGTCGGTTAAAACGGTTTCTATTTTTCGAATTCCGGGAGCTTCTGGTGGAAACGTATTAACAAGGAATACAGGACCAAGAATTTCGCTCATTTCGCCGTATTCCAATTTTTCTGACATTTCCTGAAGACAGTAAAAATATATGTTTTTTGTTCCTCCATCCAGCCCAAAATCAGTAAAGCGAATATAGTTTTTACTCGATTCTGTAAACCTTCTCACGCTTGGGAAGGGGTTAAAATCCGCATGAGTGGGTTTTAAAAATGAATCATCTTTATCTCTAATTACGGGCTTGGTATTTTCAGCAGAAGTTCCATCATTTTTTATAAAATCATGCAAGGCTGGTTGTGGAAATACAGGAATAAATTCGGCCTCTACGGCTTTCCTCATTTTTCTTCCCTCCAGCGTCTCCCCACTTGGCACTTCCCAGCCACCGTCTCGCGAAGTAAGGGCTTGAGAAATGGGGCTGACGTGGCGGCTAATAAACACAAAACAATTATACTGATTATTTTTATTTTTGTTCAATGCCTGTAAAAGTAAACATTTTTGAAACCGGAGGAACCTATTTTATAACATTTACCTGTTTGGGTTGGCTGCCATTGATTGAAAAGGCCAATGCCTGGGGTGCTGTTTACAAATGGTTTGATTTCATTGTCAACCAAGGTCATCACATAATAGGCTATGTTATTATGCCCAATCATATCCATATCCTTATTGCATTTAAACAAACCAACCAGGGTATCAATACCATTGTGGGTAATGGGAAACGGTTTATGGCTTATGATATAGTTAACGGGTTAAAGGCCAATGGAGAAAACCGGCTACTTGATATTTTGGAACAATCCGCAAGTGCCAACGAAAAGCTAAGAAATAAGAAGCATAAGGTTTGGATACCATCCTTCGATTGGAAAGATTGCAGAAGCAATGCGTTTATAGAACAAAAGCTGAACTATATGCACTTAAACCCGTGTTCAGGCAAATGGAATTTGGCTGCAACTCCTGAAGATTATGAGCATAGTTCGGCAAAATTTTATATTTGTGGCATGCAAAGTATTTATCCTGTTACCAATTACCTTTCATTGGCAGATATTGATTTTAGCGAGTAAAAGGACTATGAATGGGGAGCCGCCACGTCAGCCCTCCCATCCCTCAAACCCACGCAGGGCGAGACGGTGGCTGGGAAGTGCCAAGTGGGGAGACGCTGGAGGGAAGAAAAGTTGGTTGTTAAATAGATTTTGTGAGGCCCAAATTCTATCAATAAAAGGATTAGTCCCAACGGGATTAATAATTCCCGAAGACTGTACAAGACTATTTTTTAATATTCCTTTCAATATAAAAAATTTTACACCACAGAAATCAAGGTAATTGTTTGTCTTTGGTTTTATAATAGCATTCAATAAATTTGGATTAGAAATATCTTCTTGGAAACAGATAATACCATCGGAAGGAGCATAAATTTTAGGATTGGTTGAAGCCGTATGTGAAGAGCCTGCATTAAATACATCATACTGCACTCCAGCAATAGTTACTGAGTTTTTTGCCCCAAAAGATTGATCACTTATTTGTGTCAAAAGCAAATCAGGATTTGTAAAAAAATGAAATTTGCCCATTGGTATTATATTTTAATCATAGGTAAAACTGGCTTTTGTATTTTACTTAACTCCAAAACGAAACTATTTATTCTATAAAACATATTAAATTTTAAAGTTTAACCGAAACATAATATAAAATCAGGTATTGGTTAATTTTGGTTTAATCTACTAGTAACTTTTTAAAGAACTTTTGCCCATCCGAATAAACGCTAACCAAATAGACTCCCTTATCTATTAGCTCAAAATTCATAATTGAGTTATCTATATTTTTTTGTATTACCACTTGTCCGCACATATTGGTTATTTCCAATAAACCATTGCTTATGGGATTAGGCAAGGATACTGTAAGCTGTCATGAACCGGGATTAGGAAATACGTTTAGTTCCATTTGTAAAATACCAGAAGAAATACTGCCGGAAGCTTTAGGCCGGTTATATATATACGTAATGGTGGTTGTAGTACCCGATACGGTCATATACATATAACGGTTGTCTATATCAAACCATTCATACCTATACGTAATTTTGGTAGGCGAAACAGAATCTTTACAGGAAGTTCGAAATAAATTTTTATACGTACCACCGGGAAGTTTTAGAGTTCCATATCCATCGTATTTCACCATTGCATATCCATCTACACTGCCACTATTAGAATAAAAACTCTTTAAAAGAACTGTTAAATGCCATGGGAAATTTAAACATTTTACGGTCATAAGAAAACGGGGCGGCCCCACCTCCAACAAGGCCATCACCCATATAGGCAAAATCGAATTGAGTTTTTCTATAATGGGAAATATACGTTTCATTCGTGCTGGCGTAGTATCTGGCAAAATTTACATTGGCCTTTGAAAAATCGAAACTAAATGGAGTGTTTCCTCCATAGTCTAATATGGAAATTGAATCTTTGGCTGGGCCCGAAAGATTTGTGAAATCCCATGTTATATCCTTCCCCGGAGGAACAGGGTTGGGGCTGATTGCCTGTGTGCTTACAAAATACCTGTTGGTTTTTCCCCAAGACGACCAGTTAATATTTTCAATATCTGGCTGAGCATACCCTGAAAAAGTTAAAAATACTAAAGTGAAGATTGTAATTAGTCTGTTCATTTTGCTATATTTTTCTCAAAAGTGATGAAAAGAAAATGATAATTTTCATCCATCGCTAAAATTACAGAAATCTACTATTGAAAAAGTAGAAAACTATTATTGAGATTTTTGAGGAAATGGGTTTTTGGGGAATTTGAGGACTTTATTATGACAATAAGAGTCCTGATGTAGGAATTTTAATCGGCGTTGCTTTATCTATTTTTCTTTTTTATTCACTCATTATCTGTTTATATTTTTACGGGTGTTCATGAACCTTCGGTGTCTTGATAAAAAAGAAACAAAAAATGCTTACCTTTCATGTTTACTTTCAAAGGTGTTCGCGAATGCAATTGCATTTCAAGGTAAAACAATGCTCCCAAGCTCAATTTTTTATCAAGAAACAAGTTGATGAAATATAAAATTTACTCAGGAAAATACATACCATGCTTTACGGCATACATCACCAATCCTACAATATTATCAACCCCCATTTTTCGCATAATATGGCTACGGCTATTGTTTACTGTTGATTCAGATAGTTGGAGGGTGACGGCTATGCTTTTGGCGGTATGTTGCTGGCAAAAGAGTTTAATAATTTCCAGTTCCCGAAATCCGAAATAAGGTTGGTCGCTCAGTGGTAAGGGTTTGGCCGATTTATTTATGAGGTAGTCGGCCCAAATTTTATACACTTTGTCAGTAAAATATTGCCTACCCTCGGTAATAATAAGGGTTAGTGCTTTAACAAGTTCTTCCTCATCCGTACTTTTTAGAATATAACCATTAACACCCATTTCAAAAAGTTCGGCAATAAGCCGTTTGGTGTCGTGCAAGGTTAAAATGATAATAATGGTTTTAGGATATTTCTCTTTAATAAACCGGGTAGCGGTTACGCCATTCATCACTTCCATTTCAATATCCATAAAAACCACGTCATACACTTTGTTTTGAAATTTATCCAAAGCTACTTGCCCATTCTCCGCTTCATCGCAAACCTCCACAAATTGGAGCGAGGATAATACTTTTATTATTCCCCTCCTGTAAATGGGTTGATCTTCTACAACTAAAAACATTAATTGGTAATTTCATAATTTTTATATTGTGATAATAATTGTGCTTGCTTTACATCCATCCGTATCAATAATTTTGATACTTCTACTCAATAATGCAATGCGAGTTGCATTATTTTTAAAACCATACCGAATATTTTATCTTTATTAAGATTAAAATCTATTCCATTAGCTATATATTCAACTTTATTTGATTCTTTTCAGAATTATATATTGAATCAATATAATTTATGAAAGTAATTTTTGCCTTAAATAAAATTCAAGTTGCTCATTTGCATCCATCAATTTACCGGTCATAGCTTCTTTTTCTTTTTTAGCACTATATATGCTAAATGCTTTATTTATGGTTTCACGAAGAAGAGTTTCGTCCCATGGCTTTTGTAGATAACAGTATATTTGCCCAAGATTAATAGCGTCTTTAAGTGCATCTATATCTGAGTAGCCGGTAAGTAAGATTCTTATTTGGTCAGGAAAATTCTTTACGGTTTGAGCTAACAATTGCGAACCGGTAGTTTCAGGCATTCTTTGGTCTGTAATTAAAATATGAATTTGATTTTCTGCTAATATTTTTTTTGCTTCCTCGGCAGATATAGCAGTATAAATTTTAAAATCCCTTCTGAATGAGGCTTTAAAAGCAGTTAAGTTATTTGCTTCATCATCAACATACAAAACATGAATTTCTTGTACTGGATCCATTTTATTTATTTATTTATATTTAATAAATGATAATATTTTTAAGCAAAAAAAATAAACTCTTTTGTTTTCAAAGGTAATAAATTCTTAATAATTATTCAAAACATTTTTTTTAATAATTTAAAAAAAATGCGTGTAGTAAAAATAGTTCATTATTTTTTAGCTGTTTAAAATTTTTTAAAATTGAAATGTATTAATTTTAAACTTTGCTAAGTAATGTTTTATTAAAAATAAATAATGGAAAGTATAAAATCAAAACTTGCAGAACTAAGACAAATTCAGTTGAAAAATGAAATGACTGTAAAACCTGTATTTTACAGATTGACAAATGAAAACCAAAGAAAAGAGTTTGAAAATTTATTAAAAATACCAGGTATTAAGGTTCACGATTATATGTTTGACCAGATTAAGGAACTCATGAAAATGAGAACGGCATATATCAAATTTACTGATGAGCAGTTAGCAGAACAAGCAAGAAATCATATTTCTCCATTGAGTAATGAAGAATATGGTGTTTGGGTTTATTATCCTTGGTCTGATCGAGTGGTGCATATTCCTGATGAAGATGAATTTGTTGAAATAAGAACAAGCCGCAATCAATATAAAATTACACCAGAAGAGAAAGCAAAACTAAAAAATAAAAAAATAGGAGTTATTGGACTTTCAGTAGGACAATCGGTAGCTATAACAATAGCAATGGAAAGGATTTGCAGTGAAATAAGACTTGCAGATTTTGATATACTTGAATTGACAAATCTTAATAGAATAAGAACAGGTATTAAAAATTTAGGAATATATAAGGTTAATTCTGTTGCAAGAGAAATAGCAGAAATTGACCCATTTTTAGTTGTAAAATGTTTTAATGATGGTTTGACAGAAGAAAATATGGATGCATATTTTACAGATGGTGGAAATCTGGATTTATTAATTGAAGAGTCAGACGGATTAGATATAAAAATCTTATGTCGTCATACTGCTCGAAAACTTGGAATACCCGTGCTTATGGAAGCAAGTGATAAGTGTATGGTTGATGTTGAACGCTTTGACCTTGAACCTAATCGCAGTATTTTACATGGGTTGGTAGATCATCTTGATATTAATACATTGAAAACATTAAAAACTAACGAAGAAAAAATACCATATATGCTGGATATTTTAGGCATTGAAACATCATCATTAAGATTAAAAGCATCAATGTTGGAAATAGAGCAAACAATTACAACTTGGCCCCAACTTGCAAGCTCTGTAACTATGGGAGGCGGAATAACTGCCGATGTAGCAAGAAGAATTTTATTAGGTTATTACAATGAATCCGGCAGATATCATGTTGATATTGAGGAATTGATTGGCGATAAAAAACCTAAAAAAGAACCTCAGCCATGGGTTGACCCATTTACATATACTGATGTAGTAGGAATATCCCAAAAATACAATGTACAAATAGATGCAAACCAAGCATTAATAAGTGATTCGCAGGTAAAGCAAATTCTTGAAGCAGCAATAAGAGCACCTTCGGGGGGGAATTATCAACCTTGGCAATGGGCAATGAAAAATAATACTTTATTACTTTATTATGCACTTGATGGTAATCCTGTATTTTTAGGTTGGGGAAATGTATCAGCAAGTGTTGCATTAGGGGCTTGCCTTGAAAATGCTGTACTTGAAGCAAAAAAAATGAAATTAGATGCAAAAATTGATGTATTCCCTGATAAAAATATTAAGGAATTAGTAGCTCAGGTAAAATTTTTCCCTGAATCATCAAGTAATTCAAGAATGGTAGAAATGGCAGATGGAATAAATTTAAGATGTACTAACAGAAAACTTACCAAACGCCCGGTTATAGAACCTCAAATACTTGATGAATTAGTAAATTTAGCAAAAGAAACTAAAGGTGCAGATTTGAGATTTTTTACAAGCGAAAATGAATTGAATAATATTGGAGAAATTCTTGGAGAACTTGAAAAATTAAGATTGCTTGAAAAAGGAGGTCAATTAGACTTTTCAGATGAAATAAGATGGTCAGACGCAGAAAATAATGCAAGAAGAGATGGAGTTGATATTAATACACTGGATGTAAGTAATTCAGAAAGAGCAGGCTTGAGAATAGCAAAAGAAGGCGATGTAATAGAGCTTGTAAATGAATGGGGAGGAGGAAATGCATTTAAAAAATTGACAAAAAAATCAATTGATTCTGCCGGAGCTGTAGGAATTCTTTCAATGGATGGGCACGCCTTAGAAGATTATTTTAATGGTGGCAGAGTTTTGCAAAGAGTTTGGATAACTTCAAATTTGAGAGGATTAGCATTTCAGCCAACTTCTTCTTCAGTTTTTGTATATGCAAGGTTAATTCAAGGTAAGGGTGATAATATATCAGCAGAAGGACAGAAAAAACTTTGGGCATTAAGACCAAAGTTTGAAGAAATATTTAAAATTAAACCAGGTAGTGGTGATATTTTAATTTTTAGATTAACAAAAGCAGAAGTACCAACTATAAAAACATTAAGGAGACCATTAGAAATGGTATTCCGCAAAATAGTATAATGAGCGAAAGGTTACTCTTTAGAGCATTCAGAGCAATAGATGAGCCTGATACCTGCATCAGATACAGGGATGGTCATGTTTCTGTTTTGAAAGATTATGGAATAACCAACATTACAACCAATAATGATGAGTGGATGAAAAATCCGAATATATATGGAATTGTTGCAGAAATATATCCTGATATGGAAGTGGTGGGAGGAATTAGAGTTCAGAAATCTGATGAGCAAAATTGGTTGCCGGTAGAGAAAGCTATAAGCAAAATGGACCCACGCATACATGACATAGTAAAAAAATACAGAGAAAATGGCGGTGTAGGAGAATTGTGTGCATTATGGAATGCAAAACGGGTAGCAGGTATTGGTATTAGTGTATTACTAACAAGAGCCGGTATTTCTATGGCTAATCAATTAGATTTTGAAACTCTGGTTGGTATTTGTGCAGAGTACACTCTTGAAATGTTTAAAAAAGTAGGATTTGTTGTTGATGATTCGCTGGGTGTAAAAGGTGAATTTCAATACCCTAACGAAAATTACATTGCCCGTGTGCTTGGAATTATGAATGCTTCTACACTTTCTACTGCTGATGAATATGATAAAATGAGAATGCAATCATTGCGTGAATATCCAGAACAACTTACCGTGGAACAAGGAACAAAAGAAAAGATTGAAATACAATATAATTTAATATTACCCAAAAAATAGAATGAATAGTTTAAATAAAATATCAAAACTTATTATAATTACATGCTTATTATTTATTAATTTTTCAATAAAAGCTCAAGCTGTTTATAAAGATGAGAATTATAATTTACAATTAGGTAAAGAATTGTTTATATTACACGATAAAACCAATAAACTCAGTATAAACGAAATTTCAAAATCTGATAAATTTGAAAAAAGCAAAAAAAATGTACCAAACTTTGGTATTACCTCATCCACTGTTTGGCTAAAAGTAATTATTAAAAATGAATCAAATTTTGAAAATCTGATAATTCAGCTCAATCAGCCTATAATTGACGAAGTGAGTTTTTATGTTTTTGATGATGAAACTCAAAAATGGAAAGGAAACAAAATGGGGGAATATCAAGTGTTTCATCTACGAAAATATCTTACCCCTGAATATTTATACGATATAAAAATTCCAAAAGGTACAGAAAAAACATGTTATATTGAACTTAGATGCAAGGAAAATATGCAAATTCCTCTTACAGTCGGCACTACCATATCTGCATTTAAAATTGTATCTAATAAAAATGTGGCATCGGGCATTTACATTGGGATAATGCTTGTGATGATTTTATATAATCTGTTTATTTTTGGAATAGTTAGAGATAAAAGTTATTTAATTTATACTATATATATTATATTAATTTTACTTACACAAACAAGTCTTCAGGGATTACCATTTCAGTTTTTATGGCCAAATACACCTTGGCTTGCTACATACAGTCCATTTTTATTTCCTTCACTTGTTGGATTGGCAGGGCTCGAATTTTTTAAGGAATTTTTACACCTTAAAACATTAAATTATAAAGTTTATCTTTATTCAAATTTATTTATAATTCCTTATGCAACTTCTATTATATTGAGTTTTACTGGACATTTTAGCTTGAGTTTTCAGATAATGGAACTTACAGCAACAGCCATTTCTGTTTTTATGTTAATATTTGCAATTAAAACATACAGACAAGGTAATCAAGAGGCTCGTTTCTTTTTGGTTGGTTGGTCAATATTTTTACTTGGAGTTTGTATATATGTTTTAAAAGATTTCGAATTATTGGCATATAACAATTTTACTCGTTACACTATGCACTTTGGTTCAGGGGCAGAGGTAATCTTACTATCATTTGCACTTGCTGATAGAATAAATATTTTGAAAAAAGAAAAAGAAAAATCTCAACTGGAAGCATTACATGCTTTAGAAGAGAATCGCAAGTTAATTACCGAACAAAAAATAATGTTAGAACAAAAAGTAGAAGAAAGAACCGAAGAGCTTGCAAAAACAAACACCGACCTTCAAGTAACACTTAAAAATCTTAAGGAAACTCAATCACAACTAGTATCTGTAGAAAAAATGGCTTCACTTGGTCAGCTTACTGCTGGTATAGCACACGAAATAAATAATCCGATAAATTTTGTAAGTGCAAATATTCGCCCATTAAATATGGATATTAATGATGTTCTTGATTTGATAGGTAAGTACGAATCAATAAAACCTGACGAAGAAAATTTAGAGAATAAACTCAAAGAAATAGAAAACTTCAAAAAAGAGATAGACCTTGACTATCTAAAAACTGAAATTTCAACTTTAATGAATGGTATTGAAGATGGTGCAAAACGAACAGCAGAGATTGTAAAGGGTTTAAAAAATTTCTCTCATTTGGATGAAAGTGATTTTAAGGAAGCAGACATTAATAAAGGTATTGAATCTACGTTAGTAATATTAAGAAGTACTACTCCTCCAAATATTGAAGTAGAACTTAATCTTGGCGAACTTCCTTTGGTAGAATGTTATCCGGGAAAACTTAATCAGGTATTTATGAATGTGTTTAATAATGCTATTCAGGCAATGGCAAAATATAATGAACGTGAACAACATAAACTTACAATTAACTCATATTTAAAAGGAGAACATGTGTATGTAGAGTGTATTGATACAGGAATGGGTATGACTCAGGAAGTAAAAGACAAAATTTTCGATCCGTTTTTTACAACAAAAGATGTTGGAGAAGGTACAGGACTGGGTATGTCAATAGTGTTTGGAATAATTGAAAGCCATAATGCAAAAATTGAAATTGATTCAGAACCGGGTAATGGTACAAAAATTACTATTGTATTAAACTTGAAATTACAACATAAACCTACTGAAGCGAGTATAGCATAAAAATAATATATGAGTGAAAAAATAAAAATTTTATATCTAGATGATGAAGAAAATAATTTGCTTGCATTTAGATCATTTTTTAGAAAAGATTATGAAATTATTACTGCTTCTATGCCTGATGAAGCAATTAAGCTACTTGCCGAGCATCCTATTCAGATAATTGTAACAGACCAGCGTATGCCGGTAATGAGTGGTGTTGAATTTCTAGAAAAAACAATTGAATCAAATCCTGATTCGATAAGGCTTTTAATTACCGGTCATTCAGATATCAATCTGGTTATTGATGCTATTAACAGAGGAAGAGTTAACAAATACATACAAAAACCTTGGGACTGGGATAAATTGAGATTAATTTTAGAAAATTGCTGTGATCTTTATTACAAGGGACAAGAACTGAAATTGACCAATGAAGAATTGCAAAAAACCAATGATGAATTAAACAGATTTATTTATAGTGTTTCTCACGATTTGCGTTCGCCGCTTATGTCTATTCTTGGTATTGTGCAACTTGCAAAAATGGATGAAACAACAAACCACGAATATTTTAATATTATAGAAGGAAGTGTAAATAAACTCGACAAGTATGTAAAAAGTATAATTGAATATTATCAAAATTCGCGATCACAAGAGCAATTAGAAAAAGCCGATATAAACGAAATAGTTTCTGATATAGTAGAAATGTTGAAAAATCAGGATAAAAATACTGAATTTATTATTGAAAATGTATCTAATAGTGAATTTGCCGGCGATGCCTTCCGTCTTAAGGTTGTTTTAAATAATATTATTGGAAATGCTATTAAATACAGACATCCTGAAAGAGAAAAACATATTGTAAAGATAAAATTAAACATTGAACCCGATATGGTTTATATAACTATTAGCGATACAGGAATTGGCATTGAATCTGAACATCTTGATAAGATATTTCAAATGTTTTATCGTGCACAGCTAACAAATAAAAAACAAGGTTCAGGTTTAGGATTATTTATTGTAAAAGAATCATTAAATAAAGTAGGAGGAGATATAAAAGTTTCATCAGTTTTAAATGAAGGAACTACATTTGAAATACTTTTCCCCAATAAAATATTGCAATATAAAAACCAATCTTCGTCATAAATGAACACAACTCTTTCAATAATGATTATTGATGATAATGAGTTTGATTTGTTTCTTCAGCAAAAATTTATAGAAAGTGAAAATTTTACACATAATATTTCTTCTTTTTGTTTTGCTGATGATGCTATTAATTTTTTGGAAAATTGCAAAGTTGAAGAAATGCCTGATATTCTTTTATTAGATATTCACATGCCCGTTACCAATGGTTTCGAATTTATACATAACTTCAATAAGTTGCCAAGAAATAAAACACAAAACACCAAAATTATTATTGTATCGTCTTCTATTGATGAAGGAGATATAGAAAAATCAAAAGAAAGTCCACAAGTTCTATGTTTTCTTAATAAACCTCTTCAAGTTAACGAATTAACAAGAGTCTTAAAAGATTGCGGGATTTTAAATTGATCCCTTATTTTACAACATTAAATACTGAAAAATATACTGACTTATGATTAGCTATAACGGCTGTATATTGCCCGTTTGGCAAATTAACGGTTTCAATACTTATATTATTATTACTGCAAGAGTAATCTAATGAAATTACATTATTTGCTTTTATATCAAATACAAAAACTTTAAAATAATTGTTTTTAAATTCGGGTGCTTCAAAGTTTATTATATTATTTGCGGGGTTAGGATAAGCCTTAATTAATAAATTTGGAATTTGCTTAATTGTTGCATTATTATTTACTGTAATATATTCAGTTTTTGTAGTGGTGTTTTTCCCTGCTATGTTTGTTGCTGTTAATTTTACTGTGTATTTTGAAGCAGCATTAAATTTAACTTTCGGATTTTTTGATGTATTGCTTGTGCCTGTTTCAAAAGTATAATTTGAAGGGGATATTACCCAGTCATAAGAAATCGGATTGTTTGTACTTTTATCGGTAAAATTAACAATTTGCCCTGTTTCGGGAGTAATGTCGTCAGCTTCAAAATCAGCAACTGGTGCAAGTGGGTTGTAAATAACTCTGTATTTATCTCTGTATTTTATTTCTCTAGCCACAAAATTTCCACCTATTTCGCTTCCTACAACTTCAAGCATTGGAATTTTTTCATTTTTAACTAACCATTTATACTCAATCCTATCATTTGGAAAAGCAAAATTGATTGGAGCTTGTCCACTCAAAGAAATTGCAAATGAATCAATCTCAGTTATTACAGATTTTATTCTTAAACATTCTACGTCAGATTTATAAGGGGTTGAAATTTTGCCCCATCCATCTACATAATTAACTCTGTTTCCCCAACGATAAAAATTTCCTATTGAAAAAGTATATGCTGTAAGTGGAATATTTAAATAAAAACTTGAACTGTCTTTATCGTTAAAATTTAGAGGAAATTGATAAATTTCATCATTATTTGTGTATTTTCCGGCTTGAGGCAAAGGAAGAACGCTAAGTTTAAAACCTATCCCAATGGCTTCCCATTTACCTGTTGATTTTTTAAAAAAATTATAAATATCCTTTAATCCCATTTGGCCGGAGCCAAGTGAATCAGCCATTTTTAAACCAATTGCCCCAAGTCCGAAATTGAAAATATATGGAGTTGAGGTAGAGTTTTTAAATTCATATATATCCTGTGAATTTGCATTTAAGCTTGTAAAATTCCATGATTTGTTTGCTCCGCTTGTTTTAAAATCAACACCTTGTGCCATTTGAACCGTGCTGTATCTTATTGTATCGTTTGCTGAAGGTGTTTCTGATGATGAAATTGTAATTTGTGCAAAATTGATATTTGCCCAAAACACAAATTGAATAATTATGATAATTTTGTATTTGTACTTTTTCATTAAATGAATATAAAATTTCTCAAATTTATACATAAATTATTTCACTTAATAATAATTGTTTTTTGTATTACTCTTGAACTAAAAGCATCAATCACAGACAGTATAGATGTTTTAAATTATAACCTGAATATTGATTTATCTCAATTTAAATCACAAAAACTTTATGGCGAAGCTATTATTAAATGCCAACCTACTAAAAATTATAAAGTAAGTAAAATTAAATTTATGCTTTTAAAGCTTAAAGTTGATAGCGTTTTTTACAAAGATTCGCTTATTGGAAATTTTATTAAAGTAAATTTTGAACATAATGATACAATTATTTCAATAAATAAAAGCCTAAATTATAAAGCCGAAGTAAAAATTTATTATCATGGAAATCCTGTGAAAGATCAGTCATGGGGAGGTTTTTACTTCAGTGGAGAATATGCTTTTAATCTCGGTGTTGCTTTTACATCAAATCCGCACAATTACGGCAGGGTGTGGTTCCCTTGTATTGATAATTTTTTGGATAAAGCAATATATAAATATTCAGTAAAAGTTCCCAGAGGATATTCTGCCGCATGTGGGGGAGAATTTGTAGATACTTTGCAAATGCCTGACAATTCAACTTTGTGGAACTGGGAGCATAAAATACCAATAAATACTTATCTCGCTTCTGTAGCAGTAGCACCATATAAATTTATCAGATATGATATTTTTGGCAAAAGTACAACCATTCCTGTAATGCTTGCAGCATTAGCTAATGATACAGCAAAATTGAAAACATCATTTAAAAACCTTGCTAAGGCAGTTGAAATTTTCGAAAATTATTATGGTAAATTCAGATTTGAAAGAGTAGGGTACAGTCTTGTGCCATTTAATAGTGGAGCTATGGAACATTCATGTAATATTGCATATCCTGTAAGTGCGGCAGATGGATCTCTTAATTTTGAAACTTTAATGACACACGAACTTAGCCATAATTGGTGGGGTAATAATACAACTTGTATGAATGCAAGTGATATGTGGCTAAACGAAGGTTGGGCAAGCTATTCTGAAGCTTTGTTTACTGAAATAGTTTATGGCAAACAAGCATATAAAAATTACATTGATAAATTGCATAAAGAAGTTTTGCAGTTTACACATTTAAAAGACGGTGTGCCTACAGCAATAAGCAATGTAAGTCATCAAAATACGTATGGCAGCCATGTATATAAAAAAGGAGCTGACATTGTTCATAGCATAAGAAGTGCTATGAGTGATGAAAATTTTAAGAATGCCTGCCAAACTTTTATGGAGTTATATAAATATTCAAATGTAAATACCGAAAATTTTATTAATCATTTCAGCAAATACGGTATTCAAGCAAATTTTTTAAGGCAGATGATTACAGATACTGGATTTTGCCATTTTACTACCTATAATTATACAATTGAAAATAAAAATAACTTATGGGAAATTAATTTGAATTATAAAAGCCGAAATAGATTTGGCAATCACAATTACGATTCTATCCCTTGTGAAATCTATGTATTTGATAAAAAATTTAAAAAAGAAGTATTTAATGTTTTACTTGGTAAACAGCAAAATTTAAAGATAAATTCAAATTTAAAACCTGAATTTATTTGTTTTGATTTAGAAGGTAAACTATCTGATGCAATTTCTGATGATTTATTAATTACAGAAACATCGGGAACTCATTCATTTGAGAATGCAATGATTAATTTGAATATAACTGAAAATAATGATTCTACATTAATAAGAGTAGAACATCATTGGAATTATCCCGATGAATACTTCCTGAATATTCCTGATATTATTATCTCAAAAGAAAGATTCTGGAAAGTTGACGGTATTTTTTCTCCCTCATTCAAAGCCAAAGCAACCATTAATTATGATGGAAGCAAGCTAACTTCATATACAAGTGGCTGGCTCGATAACAAACTGTTACAAAATCAGAGTGAAGATAGTTTAGTATTGCTATATAGACCAAATGCTGTAAGTTACTGGCAAATAGAAAATAATATTGTAAAAAATACCGGTGGCAAAACCGATAAAAAAGGAAATTTTATCATTAATGAACTAAAAAAAGGAGAATATACATTTGGATTAAAAGGCAAAAATCCAAGTTCAGGGTTTAATCAACCATTGCGAAGTAAAAAAATTAAAGTTTACCCAAACCCAGTTGACCAAACTCTTACAATAGAATGTGAAAACACAATTTCTAATACAGAACTTGAAATTTTTGATAGTTACGGTAAATCAGTTTACAAGACAAAAATCAGTGATACAAAAAATCAAAGTAAAATAGATACTTGCAATTTTGCTCCTGGGAATTATCATATCTCAGTTGTTAGTGATAATTACAAATTGTTATCTCAAAGTTTTATCATAATAAGATAATTGGGCTATGTTTTGCATAAACTAAAAGCAAAAGGAATGTTTAAATTATTTACAGAATTTATTGAACAATCAGTATATCCGTTAATATTGGTAATGACTATGTGGATTGTATTTTTTTTTAATATAAAATATAATCTTAATCTTGAACAATATGGAATTAAGCCACACGAAATTGATGGACTAAAAGGTATTTTGTTTATGCCATTTTTGCATGAAAATTTCGAACATTTATTCAGCAATACAGTTCCAATTTTGGTTGCAGGTTTTTTTCTTTTTTATTACTTTAAAAATTTAACTTTTATTATTTTGAGTATAATATGGCTTGGCAGCGGATTGTTCTTATGGTTTATTGGAGAACAGGGTACATTACATATTGGAGCAAGTGGCGTTGTTTACGGATTGGTATTTTTTTTATTGGTTTCAGGAATAATAAGAGGAAACAGACAACTTGCGGCTGTATCGTTAGTAATGGTATTTCTTTATGGAAGCATTATGTGGGGTTTGTTTCCAGAATATGTAAAACTGCTAAAAGAAAATATTTCATGGGAAGGTCATTTAGGCGGTGCAATTTCAGGTACTTTTACTGCTATAATACTTTTGAAAAAAGGTCCACAAAAACCAATTGAAAAATTACAGGAAGATGAAGATGAAACTACTGATGAATTTCCATATTGGATGGAAGGTGCAAATGAAGAAATTAATGAAATTGAAAAAGATGAAAATAAAGAAGAAAATGAAAATAAACCTGAAACCATTATTAAATATAAATATATACCCAAGAATGCTAATCCTTGGGAAAAAGACGACTAAAAACCAAAACCAAAGTGCAATCCAATACTTAAATGCTTATCTTTTTTGTCAATACCAAGTTCTATAATTGGACCTATATGGTATTTTTTAAACTCAAAATTATAAGTTGATTCAATATGCATTGCAAGTTGAGAATTTTTGATTAAATTATTTTCAAATGCAAATCCAGGTGATAAGTTTAATGTAATATTATTGGTTGGATTATAGCTGCAAACTATACCTATTGTTTTGTGTTTATGATTGTCAAATATCATTTCATAACCAAAACCAATTCCTAGTTTTGATGCAGATATTTGTCTTATAAAATGAAAATGTAAACCATAAGCAATTTTGTTTTCATTCAAAAAAAATACTGGAGAGTTAGCAAAACCAAACTCATTTTTAATATGTGTATGTTCATGATTGTCTTTTGATTTTTCTTTATTTTGAGCAAACGATTGCTTATAATTAATTATTAAAAATGTTAAAATTAATAAATAAAATTTCATTATCCGCGAAATAATAGATTCTTTATTGATTTTCAATATTGAGGGATATTTATTATTTATAATAAATTTGTAAAGCTAATTTAGGATTAATAATTGTGTTTATACTTTTTAAGTTTTATATAATAATTAACAAAAGCAATATGCAAAAACAAAAAAATAATGAGTAGATTAATTATATCAAATATTTTATTTATAATTTTAATATTAATTCCTTCAAACATATTTTCATGGGGATTTAAGGCACATAAAGATATAAATAATGCGGCAGTTTTTACATTGCCCAAGGCTATGTTTGGATTTTATAAAAAAAATATAGATGAAATAACAGAAAGAGCTGTAAATGCTGACAAACGCAGATATGCAATAGCCGAAGAAGGATGTCGTCATTATCTAGATGCTGACCAATACGAAAAATCATTACCTCTTGATACAATTCCTCATAATTGGAATGATGCTGTTAAAAAATACACTAAAGATACACTTATGGCTTATGGTATTTTGCCATGGTATTTGCAATTATTCAGAGGTAAACTGATTAAAGCATTTGAAAAAAAAGATGCTTTTCAGATTATAAAATTAAGTGCAGACATAGGTCATTATGCAGCAGATCTTCATGTGCCGCTTCATGCTACAAAAAATTACAATGGACAACTCACAAATCAAATAGGCATACATAGTCTATTTGAATCAAGAATGTATGAATTGTTTTCTTTAGATTATAATTTAATGACCGGCAAAGCAAAATATATTGACAATATAAATGAAACAATTTGGGAGAGGTTTTCACAGAGTGTTGCTGCTGTTGATAGTGTTTTTTTGCTAGAAAAATTAGCGTCAGCTAAGTTTCCCAATAAATATGTACTTAATTCTAAAGGTACAAGTAGCGAAAAAGTATATAACAAAGAATTTTGTAAATACTACAACAAATTGCTTAACGGAATGATAGAGCGCAGAATAAAATCTGCAATAGATTTGGTTGGTTCGTTGTGGTACAGTTGCTGGGTTGATGCAGGACAGCCAGACTTGCAAAACTTAAAATTTGAACTACCCGAAAATAATGATGATGATAAAAATATTTTTCAAAAGATTTTTGATAGGAGTAAAATGCTTGGCAGAGATGACGAGTAATTATTCATCATCTTCTTTGATAGGTTCTGATGATACTTTTTCTAAAGCAATTATTTCTTCAAGTTTTGCTTTTGAAATTGCAAGAAGTTCTTTCCCGTCATAATTATCAATTACGCTCTGTAGAGTAGCTTTTGCCTGAAAATAATCTTTTTCATCGCGATATACATCACTTAATAAAATAAAGCCTTTCACTACCCAGTACTCGTAAGAAGGAAAATCATCATTTAACTTGAATACAATATTTTTACAAGAATCTTTTTTGTTTACATAATACTCAATTTCAGCTTTGTTATATAAAGCTTCAGCACCAAGAGCAGCCTTGTTTTCTTTTAATACATAATTGAAGTGGAACTGCGCTGTACGCCAGCTTTTGTCTTTCATTGCTATTCTTCCCAAATTCATATTGGTTTCTACCAATACATCTTTTGGCACATTTTGAATTGGCAATATTTCAATTGCATATTTTTTTGCCATTTGTAAATTGTCATTGATAAAATGACAACGCATCAAACCTACTAAAGATTCTAAAGTGTTTTCTTTGGTTGTAGCGTATTTATTTAGTAATTCGTAATATGGCAGAGCTTGACTGAATTCTTTTTTGAAGTAATAAATCCTGGCAACACGTAATACAGATTTTTCAGAAAATTCACTTTTTGAAGCATCAGCTACAATTTTGTATGCTGACAAGGCATCATCGTATTTTTTATCTTTATATTCACATTCTGCTATCATAAAATTTGCCTGTATATAGAAAAAAGCATTAATACTGAATTTTGTAAGATAAGTTTTGAATCCTGATACGGCTTTTATACAGTTTCCGTCATTATAGTTTGTCAATGCAGATTGGTATAATATTGAATCTTGATATGAAAGTCTTACACTTGCTCCCGGAATTTTATTTACTATTTCAATAAATTCATCGCCTTTTCCATTTTGAACATAAATAATTTCCAAAGCATCAAGTGCCATTTCCGATTGAGTAGTTTTAGGAAATTTCTTCACCACATCCATATAGTAATTTATTGCCTGTTGTTGTTTTTTTTGATTATAATTTATAAGTCCGAGTTTTAATAATGCATCAGGAATATGTACACTCGTTGGGAAGTCTGTAGTTAGTTTTACAAAAAAACTTTCTGCCAATGAATAATTATCGTCTTCAAGATATTCTGCTCCTATTTCATATAAAGCATCATCTGTATATTGGCTTTTGGGATAATATTGCGGTATGTTTCTTAATGTAGCAATTTTTAGCTCACGTTTATCTAACAAGCCATATATTATCCCTTGCTGAAATGTAGCATAGTCACTTTCTTTAATTTTTTTACTACTTACAAAGCCATAAGTTTCGGCTGCTTTATCGTATTGAGAAACTAAAAAATAACAATCGGCAAGTCTTAAAATATTATCTATATATCTTTCTGCATTAGGTGTTACATACGAACTTACATCTTTATATTTTTTGTAATAATTTAGGGCTTGAACATAATTTTTTTCAGAGTAGTAGCAGTATCCTAGATTATAATAAGTATTGTTAAAAATACTGCTTGAATTTGCCTCTGCTATATTCAAAAACCTGTTATAATTACTTATTCCATCTGTAAATTTCGAGTTTTTATAAGAAATTTCTCCAAGCCAGTAACACGCTTCGCCTTCTAATTTTTTATCAATATTGTATTTTAATGATTTTTTGAAGTATGATTCAGATTCAGTAAAATTTTTATCAATAAATAATTCTTCTGCTCTATGAAAATGTACAATTTGAAAAGCCTTTTTACTTTGCTCATTATGATTTTTTATACCTGACAGAATATCGCAGGCTTGTTTATAATTTTTTGTTTGCAAAAACAACTCGGCAAGAAGTCCTTTTGCCTCATCATTATATTCAGAATTTGGGTATTCAGAGATAAAATCCTGAATAGATTTAAGTGCAATATTTGAATAACCGAGTTCTACAGCGAGCTTTCCATAATTGAAGTGTGAAATTTCTTTTATGCTTTTATCATGGTTTAATCGTTTGGCTTCAGCAAATGCATTATAGGCATTTTGTTTCTTATCCAGATTGAAAAATGACTGAGCCAAATAGTAATTAGCTATTTGTCCCAAAGCAATATCGAGTGATGATAATTTTAAAAATTGAGCAATAGCATCTTCGTATTTTTTTTGGTTAAATGCTGAAAAACCTATTTCATATCTTTCTTCATTGCTAGGTTTTAAGCTGCTTAAATTGCATTTGCTGAAAAACTTATATGCTTCATCGAATTTTTTTAACTGAAAACTTGATTTGCCTTTTATAAGGTTTAAATCGTTTGTGTATTTTTCATTGTTTATTTTATTGCTGTAATCTATTGCTTTTTGGTATTCGCCTTTTGCATAGTATATTTGAGCTATAAACAATGGTATTGATTCATAATTTTCATCTTTTATTTTTTCAAAACTTTTTATGGCACAATCGTAGTTTTTTGCCTGATAACAGATGTATCCATAATAATAATTTGAAATCACAAAATATTTACCTTGCCTGTTTCTTAGTGTTTCAAATTTGGTTTTTGCTTTATCGTATTTGCCTGCTTTGAAATAAGAATATGCCATTCTGAAATTAAGTTCTTCCTCTTTCTCTTCATTTATTCCATTCAAATCAGTTTTTTCAAAATATCCAGATGCTCTTTTATATTTATTGTTTTCAAAGTAAAAATTGCCAAGTTCTAAGAAAATCAAATTATTTAAAGCAAATTCAGGCTTATTTTCAATAAATTCAAGCAATACATTTTCTACATTTTCATTGCCATTTTTAAGTTTTGATAATTCAGAATATATCAATGCTTCATGTTTTCTATTATTGTTTATTGAAAGACTTATATATTTTTCAAAATATTCAACAGCACTACCATACAGTTCTTTGTTGTATAGTTCTAATGCGTGTTGGTAATATTGTTCAGGATTAGAATAAATTAAGGTCTTTTGTGCATTTGCTTTAAAAACAAATGATAAAAAAAATACAAAAACTATTTTTCGCATGATAATTAAACGACAAAGTTAATTGTTAAGTGTATTTTTTTTATTTTATAATTCTAAACAAAAATATGATGTTTTCTATTTATCTATACATTTCTAATAAGATTATAAATAAACGAAATTATAAGTAAAACCGTAAAAATTAAAAACCATTTTAAGTTAATGCTTTTATGAAATGGAATTTTTATTTTATAACAGAAAATTATTAGAATGATTTTTTCAATAAAATATGCAATTGTTATAGACCATGCAATACCTGAAATCCCAAATTGTTTTACAAAAATTAACGAAAGTATTGTACCTGAAACAAACTCAACAAGTGAAGCCCAAAATGAATATTTTGAAATTCCATAACCTAGAAGTAGAGATTGCGGAAAAACAACTCTGGCAATTAAGGTTAATAGTAAAATGTTGAAAATTATGGAAGAACTAACAAAACTGTCAGAAAATAAAATTTTAAAAATAAAAGGCGAAAAAATCATCAAAATTATTGCTAAAGGAAAAAGCTGGAAAAGCAATCTTCTGTGATTTTTGCTTATTCTTACCCAAAAATCGCTTGTATTATTATTTGACGAAGCAATACTGCCGAGCACTATACTATATGAATTGGCTAAAACCATAAAAACGGGAAATTCTCTACTGCCATACCTGAATAGGTTAAAATCAGAATCATTTACACTTGCCTTTGCTATAAAATTGGCAATATATATGTAGCCCGTACCAAGCAAAAGTGATAAAATCACAGGTATATTAAATTTTAACAGCGGTTTTATAAACTCTAATTTGCCAAAGTCAAAAGGTTTTTTGATAATAAAAAAAATGAAAACAAATTTTAAAACTCCTAAAATAGAAAGAGCAAAAATTGCATAATAAAAATCGCGAAAAATAATGATACATGGTGACAAAACAAAAGCAATGAAATTGAAAATCCCCCACCAAATTAGTATCTTGTATTGCTTGAAAATTAAAAAATAATATTCTAACACAGAACTGCATACATTGCCCAAAACATAAATACAAAATAGTAAAATATATAGAAAGGAAGTTTGAGATGCATTAGAAAAGATTTCAGTCAAAACAATAGCCAAACATGAAAATAATCCAAAAGAAAACAACAGAAAAAAAGCATTTTTAAAAATTGAAATATACTTTTCAGGTGGGTATTTTTTTATAAAACTTAATAGAGTATAACCTAAACCCGAAACATAAAAAAAAGTAAAACTACCTGAAAACAGCATAAGAGTTTCCCATTTTGCAATGTAACTTTGGTTTTTTACAGTTTTAGCTAAGATAATAGAAACTACTACTATTGATAGAGTTTTCAATAGGTTAAATATTTGCAAATAACCCAAACCATCGTTTTGCGAAAGATATTTTTTAGATTTAAAAGTAATATTAAAAGTATTGATATTTTTTTTTGACAAAACTATAAAAAGAATTTGAGTTAAATTTTAAAAGTGTTAATTTTGCCACTGCTTTAAAAGTTTTTATAGCAAATACGGTGATTGTAGCTCAGTTGGTTAGAGCGCTTGATTGTGGTTCAAGAAGTCGCGGGTTCGAGTCCCGTCTTTCACCCTCAGTTTTTTATATTTTTATTTTTTTCTTTAACCTTTAAATAATTGTATAATATTTAGTTCGCCTAATGGGAAAATTATCCTATCAACTTGCATAGTTGCAATATTTTAATTTAATTTTGTCCTAATACTATTTATAGCGATGCGAGTTAAACTACTGATTTGCTTTGTATATTTGACAATTACGGCATATTCTCAAAAATATGGGAAGAATTCAATTTCATTTCAGCAAGATTTTCACGATTATGGTATTAATGTTTTAGATTATAAATTATTTAATTTTGATAGCAGCCTTTCACAGTCAATAAGGATAGGATTTAACAGGCAATTATCAAATTCAATTATTTTTACTACCGGTATTTCAAATGGTTTTTTATGGAACAACCAATTAGAAACAACCAATCTTACTAAAAATTATGCAGTGGGAATAGATGCTACTGCTATGTTTATAACAAATAATGGTAAAATTTTCAGCCAAGATGCGCCTTTTTCTCCTTATTTTTCATTTGGGTATCAGTATTATTATATTAATAAATTGAAAAATTATAATTTAAAGCCCGGGCACATTTCATTACAATATGGAATAGGCTTTAATCTTAATTTAAAAAAAAGATTTTCATTTCAATTACACAGTATGCTCAATCAGCAATTAGATGGAAATTTCAACACTCATTTTATTCATAGAATTGGCGTTACACAAGTACTTGTAGATAGAAATAATAAACCAGACCCCGAAAAAGAAAAATTCAAGAACGATTATGACAATGATGGAGTAGCAGATATAGATGACAAATGCCCTACAATTAAGGGGAAATTTGGAAATATGGGGTGCCCTGAAGGATATGTTTCAAATATTATTGTTTCAAAAACCAAGCTCGATTCTATGGAAGCAATACTATTGCATCTAAAGAGCAAAATGGAAAAGCTGAATGCAGAAATTGAGTTAATAAATAAAAAAATTAAAGATAAAACTATTGCCAAAGAGGAGCCAATAAAAGAAGATGTAGAAAAGGATAAAAAAACAGAAACAAAAAAAACTGAAATTTCAACAGAAAAAAAGGATAATAAAAGTATAGAAATAGTTAAAAATAAAACAAACAATTACTATGTAGTTACAATATCTGCCATGAATGAAGCAATAGCCGTAAAAGAAGCAGAAAAACTAAGAATGAAATATTCAAATGTAAAAGTAATTGCTCAACCAAATGGATTTTTCAGAACTGCAATATGGGCAGGTAAAGACAAACAAATTGCAATAAAGCTTCTTGAAATAGTTACAGAAAACGGCACTAAGCAAGCATGGATTGCATTTTATTAAACAAATGAATAATATATAATTTTTCATTACATTGTTCTTATAAATTTCGATAAAAAATGCCAAAACATCGAAACTAATTGTATTTTATAAGTAACTTATCATTTAATTTGCCGCAAAAAAATTTATAATTATGTCAAAATTAAAACAGATTGTTTTTTTAAGCCTTATGCTTTTTTCAGCAAAAGCATTTTCGCAATTTGAGCTTATTGAAAAAGTTGAGCAAAAACCGGGAGAATCTATTATTTCTTACGAAAAGTACAAGTTAACAAGTAATGACTTAAATCTTATTATTCATGAAGATCATTCAGACCCAATAGTGCATGTGCAGATAGCCTACCATGTTGGTTCTGCTCGAGAAAGTGTCAGAAACAGTGGGTTTGCACATTTTTTTGAGCACATGATGTTTCAGGGTTCAAAAAATGTAAATGATGAAGAACATTTTAAAATGATATCGAAAGCCGGTGGCACTTGCAATGCCTTTACATCTTTTGATAAAACAGTTTATATAAATACAGCTCCATCAAGTTTTACCGAAACACTGCTATGGATGGAAGCTGATAGAATGTCATCATTATTAGAAGGATTTACAAAAGATAAATTCGAGAGCCAACGTAATGCCGTAAAAAATGAAAAAAAGCAGAGTTATGACAACCAACCTTATGGTATGGTTAGCGAAGTTTTATTTAAAACTCTTTTTGCAAATATGAGTTCTTATGAGTGGACACCAATTGGTTTTACTGACGATCTTGATATTGCTACTTTTGAAGATTTAAGGAGATTTTTTCTTAAATGGTATAAACCAAACAATGCTACAATAGTAGTATCAGGAGATGTAAATCCTGAAGAAGTAAAAGCATGGGTAAATAAATATTACGGCACATTAAAGAAAGGAAAAGCTATACCTAAACCAAAGAAATTAAATGTAATTTTACCTTACGACCAATATGTAGAAATTAAAGATAATATTTATCTTCCACTTACAATGATGGTATGGCCTACTGTTCATGAGTATCATAAAGATGAAGCTGCTTTACAATTATTGTCATACATACTTGCAGGAAACAACAGTTCTCCATTTTACAAAAAATTTGTGAAAACCGAAGATGCTGTTCAAGCTTCTGCTTCACATAGTGCTCTTGAACTTGCCGGTTTTTTGGGAATAGATGTAGTTGCTACTTATGGTGGATTATCAACAAAAGAAATTGAAAAGAAAATTAGAGAAACACTTGAAGAATTTGATAAAAACGGTTGTACAAACGAAGAATTAAATAAAGCAAAAATAGTATTCAAAACAAGCATGATAGATGTTATGGATGCTGTAAGTTCAAAAGCATTAAGCCTTAGCCATTGGAATATGATGTTAGGCAAAACTTATAATCTTAATGACGATATAAATTCTATTGACAGAGTAAGTACTGATGATATAATGCGTGTTTTCCGAACTTATATTAAAGGTAAAAACTCTGTAATAATAAATGTAGTTCCTGACCCGGAAGAGAGAGATACCTCGGTGAGCAAAAGTGTAAACCCTCATGCCAACGAAGAGAAAGTGCCAGATCCGCAATATAACGGATTAGTTTATGAACCGGTAAAAGATGACTTTGACCGCTCAAGATGGCCAGAAAGAAAGCCTAACAAACCAGTTACGCTTCCTGAAATTTATGAGTTTAAATTAAACAATGATTTAAATGTAATAGGAACAAAAACAAGCGAAACTCCAAAAGTAATTATTCAATTAAACATAAGAGGAGGCCAAATTTTAGAAGCCGGAAACTACCCAACCGGAACTTCAGAATTATTAGCAAGTTTGATGACAGAAGGCACCAAGGATATGACATCTGAGCAGTTGCAAAATGAACTTGATAAAATGGGCAGTTCTATTTCATTTTACGGAGGCCAAACTTCAAATGGCTGTTATATTACTTGTACAAAAGAAAATCTTGAAAAAACGCTACAACTATTTGAAAAAATATTGCTTTCACCAAGATTTGATAATGCTGATTTTAAAAGATTGAAAAAGCAAACGCTTGAAAGTGTTCAGAGTTTAAAGAAAAATCCAAATGCAATGTCGCAAATTGCTTTTCAAAATATAATGTTCAAAGGAACGCTGCTTGAAGATAATCCATCAGGTAATTATAAATCAGTATCAAAAATTAAATTAGATGATTTAAAGGAATATTACAATAACAATTATGCTCCAAATATTACTTCTTTAATAATAACAGGCG
Organism: Bacteroidia bacterium; assembly: GCA_020849295.1. GTDB lineage: Bacteria > Bacteroidota > Bacteroidia > NS11-12g > UBA9320 > JABWCE01. The sequence continues at coordinate 18,204 of JADLGN010000012.1, read as the reverse complement.
ATTTGAACGAAAATGAAGCAAGAAAAAGTCTTGAATTTTTAAATAAATGGAATAAAAAAGATGTTACAATTCCTTCAATTGGAGTTATGCCTGAATCAGACAGGGTGCAAATTTACTTAGTTGACAAGCCTTATGCTCCACAATCAATTATTACGGTTGCACAAAAACATATACCATTTGATTATAATGGCGATTATTTTAAATCTAATGTAATGTATTTTTCTCTTGGTGGAAGTTTTAACAGTAGATTGACTTTGAACATTCGCGAAAAACACGGATTTGCATATAGTCCACAATCTTCGTTTGTTGGAAACAAGCATTACGGATATTTATTTTGGAAAGCAGACGTAAGAGCAAATGCAACTGACAGTGCAATTAGAGAAGTACTTTATGAAATTACAAATTTTAAAAATACCGGAATAACAGAAGATGAGCTTGAATATACAAAAAGTTCATTGCTTTCGGCTGATGCATTAAGATACGAATCTCCACAACAAAAAGCGAGTTTTCTTGGTAGAGTTATTGAATATAAATTACCGCGAAACTACACTCAAGAGCAAATGAAATTAATAAGCAATCTAAGCAAAGATGATATAAATGAAATAGCCAAAAAAATATTACATCCTGAAACTATTTCAATAATTGTTGTAGGTCATGGATATAAAATAAAAGACAAACTCAACAAACTCGGCTATGGAAAAGTAAAAGAAATTAAAATAGATTAATAAATATTAATTTTATTTTTAAAAAAAGAGGGAAGTAATTTGCTTCCCTCTTTTAGTTTAAATTTGTTGAGATAATTTGCTTTAAATTAAAGACGTGAAACTAAAAATCTTATTTTTTTTAATTATCTCTTATATTATAGTGGGTATATTGTGGTGGGCATACTCGCTTATGAAGTATAATGAAGCTAATTACAATCTAAAAATACAATTACTTAAAAGCAATAAACAAACAACCGAATTAAAAACTATTGAAGAAGCTCGTTCTTTAAAGTTTTTAACTCAAAAGTCACAAAATTTTAGATTAAATAATTTTATAATTAATGCAGACACTTCTCTGATTAAAAAGTTTATCATTAACAAGTTTAAAGGCAAATACGAAATAAAATTCAATTTTAATTCAAGTAAAAATAATGCTGAAATAGTTGTAAGCAGTAAGACTTTGAAAAAGCTATCAAAAGATTATTATTTCAGAAACAGAAGTTTTATAACAGAAACAATAATCTTAATAATACTTGTATCAGCCGGAATCTTAGGTTTGTATTTTACGGTAACCACACTTTACGAACTTCACAAACAGCAAAATAACTTTTTGCTTTCGGTAACACATGAACTAAAAACACCAATATCTTCAATAATATTAATTAGTGAAACACTTCAAAAAAGAATATTACCATCTGAAAAACAAAATGAACTGCTTGGACATGTTATTGAAAATGCCGACAGATTAAAAGATATGACTGAAAATATGCTTACCGCAATGCAAATTGAAAATAAGAGATTTTTTATAAGAAAAGAACTCCTAAATCTAAGCGAAGTAATAAACGACTGCGTAAATAATTTCTCATTAAAAAATCAAATTATTTCAAGTATTGAAAAAGAAATTTACTTCATGGGAGATAGGGCATTGCTAAAAATGACATTTAATAATATAATTGAAAATGCAATTAAATATTCGGATAACAAAGCAATAGAAATAACCTTGAAACGCGATGAAAACAAAATAATTGTAATAATTGCAGACCATGGAATAGGAATAGATAGTAAATACCATAAAAAAGTTTTTAAAAAGTTTTATAGGATAGAAGATGATGAAATAAGAAACACATCAGGAAGTGGCTTGGGATTGTACATAGTAAAACAATCAATAAAAAAACACAAAGGAAAAATTAAAATAGAAGACAATAAGCCACAAGGCACTAAAGTAGTTATAGAATTAAAAAATAAAAGTTAAGTCATTTTTATATCATTAATTTTAGAAAATTATCCTGATTAGTTAAATATCATAATATTTGTAAAAAAAAATGAATTATTGATAAATAATCCGGTATGAAAAAGAGAATACTTCTGCTTGAAGATGAAAAACATTTGCTCGACAATTTAAAACTAAATCTGGAAATTGAAGGATATGTAGTAGTGCCTGTAACAAACGGCGAAGAAGCTATTTCAACATTTAAAGGTGAAAAATTTGATTTGGCATTATTAGATATAATGGTTCCGCTAATTGACGGATTGAGAGTAGCTGAGAGTATCAGATTAATAAATTCAAAAATTCCAATATTATTTCTTTCGGCTAAAAATTCTGCCCAAGATAGAGTACTCGGTTTAAAAAAAGGAGGAGATGATTATCTTAACAAACCTTTTAATCTTGAAGAATTGATATTGAGAGTTAAAAACCTTATAAGCCGTAATGAAAAATTACACCAAAAAACTGAGTTAAAAGAATTCAGTTTCGGTTCAAATTATATAAATTTTGTAAGCTATGATGCTTTCGGAACAAATGGTAAATTTACCCTTACCAAAAAAGAAGCTATGCTTTTGAAATTACTTGTTGAAAACAAAAATGAAGTAGTAAGCCGCGATGAAATATTGCAAACAGTATGGGGCTATTCAGTATATCCATCAACAAGAACTATAGATAATTTTATACTTTCTTTCAGAAAATATTTCGAAATGGACCCTGGCAATCCTGTTCATTTCAAATCATTAAGAGGTGTAGGATACAAGTTTATTGTATAATTACTTATTCCTTAAAAAAAATCAAAAATTTAACATTCACACAATTTTATATTTAATAACTTTGCCATTCTCTAAAAAATGGCAGAAAAAATTATTATTCTTGACTTTGGTTCACAGTTCACACAGTTAATAGCAAGGCGCATAAGAGAAATAAATGTATATTCAGAAATTCATCCATTTAATAAAATACCTCTCATTGATTCATCTGTAAAAGGAATAATTCTTTCTGGTAGTCCTTGTTCTGTAAACGACAATAATGCACCATCTCCAGCACTGGATTTTTCAAAAATTAATGTGCCCATTTTAGGTATTTGCTATGGGGCACAATGGCTTGCAAAAAATTTTGGTGGGAATGTTCAAGCTTCAGAACATAGAGAATACGGAAGAGCACCACTTGCACAACATAGCAATTCTGAAATTTTTAAAAATGTTAAACAAAATTCAACTGTTTGGATGAGTCATGGCGATACAATTACTAAATTACCATATAATTTTGAAGCACATGCTACTACCGAAAATGGTATTCTTGCAGCATTTCAAATAAAAAACCAAAATGTATATGGCTTACAATTTCATCCCGAAGTTACTCATAGTGAACAGGGGCAAAATATTATACAAAATTTTGTAGTAGGTATTTGCAAATGCACGCAATCATGGACTCCTGATAATTTTATACATTCTACTATAAGTTTTATAAAAGAAAAAACAGGAGATGATGTTGTGATAATGGGTCTATCGGGTGGAGTAGATAGTACAGTAGCCGCTAAAATAATAAAAGAAGCAATTGGCGACAGATTAGTTTGCATATTTATTGATAATGGTTTACTACGTAAAAATGAATTTGAAAACGTACTCGATGCATACAATAATGTAGGGTTTAATATAATTGCGATAAGAGCAGGAGATAGGTTTTTAAATGAACTTAAAGGGATATCAGACCCCGAAACAAAACGAAAAACTATTGGCAGAATTTTTGTTGAAGTATTTGAAGAAGAATCAAAAAAAGTGAAAAACGCTAAATGGTTAGGACAAGGTACAATATATCCGGATATGATTGAATCAGTAAGTGTTAATGGTCCATCAGCTACAATTAAGTCACATCATAACGTAGGAGGATTGCCCGAAAAAATGCACTTAAAAGTTTTAGAACCAATTAATTTTTTGTTCAAAGACGAAGTAAGAAAAGTAGGAAAAGCACTCGGTTTACCTGAAATTATCCTAAATCGTCATCCTTTTCCCGGTCCAGGTCTATCAATTAGAATTATTGATGATATTACAATTGAAAAAGTTAGAATATTGCAAGAAGCCGATGATATTTTTATTGGTAATCTAAAATCTTTTGGATTATATGATAAAATTTGGCAAGCAGGAGCTATATTTTTGCCTGTAAAATCAGTAGGAGTGATGGGAGATGAAAGAACATATCAACATGTAATTTGTTTAAGAGCGGTAACATCAATTGATGGAATGACTGCCGACTGGGCAGATTTGCCTCGTGATTTTCTAGTAAAAACATCAAACGATATAATTAATAAAGTAAAAGGCATTAATAGAGTTGTGTATGACATCAGTTCAAAACCACCGGCAACAATTGAATGGGAATAAAATAAAAGTTTTTTTATTTTTTGTTCTGTTTTTACTTGGCTCAACCCAAAGAGTTTTTGCCATAAACAAAACAGATTCTACCTTTAAAATTGCAATAATTCTGCCTTTTCATTACAACGATTACAATGGAGCTAATATTAATCGCTCCAACATTATGCTCGATTATTTTCAAGGATTTTACACTGCATTAAAAGAGTATCAAAACAAAGGATTGAATGTGAAATTGTTTATTTATGACAATGAACACGACACCTCAATTACCAAAGAAATATTATTAAAGCCTGAATTAAGTAAAATGGATTTAATAATAGCACCTATTTTAGATGAACATTTGCATTTATTAAATAGATTTTCTTCAAAAAAACAAATTGCAGTATTGTCGCCATTTACTGCTGCAGATAGCCTTTTTCCTAAAAATCCGCTTTTTTTTAATGCAGTACCATCAGAAAAAACTAAAGCAGAAACATTTTTTGAATATTACAGGAAAAATTGTCGCAATTGTGAAATAATTGTTGTAAAGTCGGCAAACCAAAAAAGTTTAGCTTTTGAAAAAAAACTTGAAAATTTAATTTCTGGGATGAGAGGTTGGGTGCCTTACAGATTTGTAACTGAAGATGAAATTGAAAATGCAGATAGTACCTTTATGCCGGGCAATCTGGATTATTTGGTTTACCATACTGCCGAAAATTCAAAAGATATTAAAAATTTAACTACATGCTTAGACAAGCAAAATTCAAACATTGAAATTCTAGCCGAATACAAGCCTTCAGTTTTAAAAGCAGTACATTACTCAAAACGGAATAAATATAAAATTAAAATACTATCATCAGATTTTATTAATGCAGCAGACAGTGCAGAAACTATGCGAGAATTTAAGAATAATTATAAGTCAGAATTTTCATTAAATCCGAGTCGTTATTCTATCATAGGACATGATCAAGCAAGTTTTATATCTGAAATTTTCTTAAAGTATAATAGGTTTAAAGCAGCAGACTTTGTAGGTGATAAGTATAGATTTTATTCTACAAGATTTTGGTTTAAAATTGACCCGCATTGCAATCAGAATAAAGGTGTTTTTATTTTAAATTTCAATGACAATGTTTTAGAAGAGGTAAATTTCAGATAATTGAATTCAAGACAAAATTTTATCTACCGTCACTTTTCAGATGTAATTAGACTATACAATGGCGAATTGCCTTTTCATCATTTTTTTAAGAATTACTGCAATACAAATAAGTCTTTAGGGTCAAAAGATAGAAAAATTCTTAAAGAAATTTTTTATACTTTGTTTAGACAAGGGAATTATAATAAAAACAATACAGAACTTTTATTTTTAACTCCAAATAATAAAAATTCATCAAATATTTTAAAGGATTTTTATAACGGACTACCAGAAAGCAATTTACCCAAATTTAATTATCCATTCAAAAAATCTCTTTCACATAATTTTAATAACAGCAATTACTTTGAGAGTTTTAAAACCCAGCCGCTGGTTTGGCTAAGGGTTTTAAATAAAGAATTAAAAGTAATTGAAAAATTATATAAAGATAGTATTCTGGAAAAAGAGATAATAAATGACAAATTTTCTGCAATTGGTTTTGCTCCAAATACTTTGTTTGAAAACGATAAGTTTAGTTATGTAATTCAGGATTTGAGTTCGCAAATTGCTTCATCAAAAATTAAAACAGATATAAATTCGAATGTTTGGGATTGTTGTAGCGGATCAGGCGGTAAGTCGCTTTTTGTTTATGAATATAATTGTAATATAAAACTATTTGCTTCCGACAAAAGACTATCAGTACTAAATAATCTAAGTTATAGATTTAAGCAAAAACGATTGAAAATACCTGAAATTGCTGAAATAGATTTAGAGAAAACCACAGAAAAATTGAATTTTAATAACGAAGAAATTGTATTTAATTTTTTTGATACAATTATTGCAGATGTGCCATGTACCGGCTCAGGTACATGGTCTCGAGAGCCTGAAAACTTGTATTTTTTTGATGAAAATAAATTGAATACTTACTTTGAAAAGCAATACAAAATACTAAATAATGCTTTAAAATTTTTAAAACCTTGCGGAAAATTATATTACATAACTTGTTCTGTTTTTGAATATGAAAACGCAAAAGTACTTGAAATGGTTTCTGCTGAAAATAAAGTTGAATGTTTAAACATTGAATATATTAAAGGGTATAATCGCAGAGCAGATAATATGTTTATTGCAGAAATTCTGAAAAAGAATTAATAATTCATTTTTAATATCAACACATTATTACCTTCAAAAGATACTGAAGTTTTTGATTCTATTAGTGGATTATCTTCATGCAAATGTGTTTTCCATTGTATTGGAATAACAAGAAATTTAGGTTTATGTAGTTCAAACCAATAATTTACCAGTTTTTTATCTTTCATTTTGTAATGGTCAAGTACCATTCCTTTACGGTCAATATATACAAGTGGTGTATTTAGCGGATAGTCATACAAAACAAAAACTTTAGTATTTTTATTTTTTTCAGTTTTTTCAAACCAATCAGCTGCTTCAATCATATAATTTCTGTAATCCCAAACTTGGCGACATGGTAAATTATAAACTTCAGATTGTCTTTTTACAGATTGAACAATATTAGAGTCATAAATTTTTACAACAAAATACAGCAGTATAATTGCGCTTAAGCAACCCTTTGAAAGAAGCATTAAACCATCAATACTTAATAATATAATAATTGGTATAATTGTACAAATTGCATAATAATCGTGGTGCATAAGTTGTTTGCCCATTAATAAAATAAAAAAAATAAAGCCTAATACTAAAATAGATTTTAGAAGTAGAAATTCTTTTTGCAAAAACGGAGTATATAATGAAGCTATGAATGATGCAAGAATAATCCAATACTGAGGTTCTGAAAAATATTCGCGATGCCAGCAAACTACATTCTCCCAAATATCGCCGAAGTCAGTCCATTGATTTATATGTCTTGATGTACTTAGAAATACAGTTGATTGATAATTATTATTAGCATTAACAGTAAAAAAATAATTGATTAAAACTGAAAGCCCGAAAATGAGCATAAATGCAGCTAATACAGATAATATCTGTTTTTTAGTAATTTGTTTGTTAATTAAAATAGAGTTTATAAGAAACCAAACCAAAAATGCAATAGGAAAAATAGCTGTGGTGATTTTTAATAATACAGCAATACTTGACCATAAAAAAGCGTAATAAATTGAGTTGAAACCAAGTTTTAATCTGTATTTCTCAAAAAAATAGAATCCTATAAGTACAAGTGAAAATGCAGGTATATCTGGTAAAAGATTAAAACCATAGAACAATAAAACGGGCGACAATAGATATAAAATCGGGATTAAAACTTGTTGAAATCCATTGCCACCATGTAATTTTACAGTTTGTGATAGATAAAATATTCCGCAAACCAGAATAAGAAAAGTGTAAATGCGGTATATTAGAAAAATAAGGTTTCTTGTTCCTAAAATTTTAGCTGTAACGGCAGAAATATATTGAATTGCAGGAAATTCAACTCCTGTTTTGCCATTAGATATTTCGAGGTAATTTGTTTGAGGTACAAAAAAGTTTAACCCGTTGTCATAGTAATTTAATGCAATAATGCTGCGGTCTGCTTGTGCCCAAAAGTGAATTCCCTGAGGTCTGAAATCATTGTTATATCCATCGTAAAGTTTTGTAAAAACTGTAAAACATACAAATAGCAAAATAATTTTTGATAAATAGTTTTGAGTTCTGTTTGTGTCAAAATTAAAATTGTTATTAAAATTAAAAAATTTTACATTTATCATAAGCTATTCAATAACTTTTTTGGAATAGAATTTAGCACAAGATTATAAGAATCATCAGTGAGTTGAATAATTAAATTATCTGAAATATTATTAGAAAAACTCACGGTATTCCAATGTTTTTTATTCATGTGGTATCCTGGTTTTATTTCATTGAATTGTTCTCTAAGCAATATTGCTTTTTCAGGATCGCATTTTAGATTTACTGACTCAAAATTATCTATATCAAACAATGCAAAAATTTTTCCGTAAACCTTAAATACCAATGTTGTTTTATCAAAAGGAAATTCTTCAGTTACCCCAATTTTTTCTAAACAATAATTTCTATAATACTCGATATCCAAAATATAAAAATTTTTACTGCAAAAAAAATATAAAAAATGCAACGAAAAGTAATATTTCTTGTCTATATTATTAAATTTGTAAAACACTTTAAATGTCAAGATTCTCTTACATTGTATTATTGTTAATTTTATCTGTTAGATTATCAGCACAGGAAAATTTTATTAATACAAATTCAAATGGTTTAATTAATGATTTTGTAAATAAACCGGTTTTCAGAAAAAATGCGGGGCAATTTGATAAAGAAATTAAATACAGATTGAGCAGTGGTAAGACTTCTATTGCTTTCTACAACAATAAAGTTCAGTTTGGATTGAGGCGAGTTGTAAAAAATGTAAATAGAAATTTTGGCGATATAAAAAATTACGATTTAGATAAATTTGAATATGTAATTTGGGAAATGGAGTTTGAAAATCAAAGTAAAAACTCTGTTCTTTTTGGTGAAAATAAACTAAATTCAAAAATATCAAGATTTGCAGCAGGCAGCGATAAGTCAATATCAATAGAGGAGTATGGCAAGCTTTTGTATAAAAATGTGTATGAGAATATTGATATGGTTTTTTATCTTGATAAAAATGAAAATCTGAAATATGATTTTATTATAAATCCGGGAGGAAATTATTCTGATATTAAACTAAAATATAACGGACTAAAGCAAATAAAAACTGACAGAAAAGGCAATTTATTATTAGTAACAGCTTGGAATGACAAGATAAAAGAAGCAAAACCAATAGCATGGCAAAATACCGAATCAGGTAAAAAAAATATTGAAATAAATTATTTGGTAAAAGGAGAAACTCTGCAATACATATCAAAAGATAAGTTAGAAACCAATGCAACTCTTGTTATTGACCCAATGATGCTTGACTGGAGTTCGTACTTTTATGGTAAAAATGTAGGTATTAGCACATGGGGCTGGACTTACGTGCTTGATATGGAAATAGACAAAGACAATAATGTATATGTTACCGGAATGACATCAGAAAGTTATCCGACAAAAGTTGGCACTTATGATACATCAATGGGAACATTAAATTATGAAGGATTTGTTGCTAAAATGTCATTAAATGCAGACTCTATAATGCTTTTTACATATATAGGAGGGTCAAACTGGGAGTATGTATTGTCAATTGCAGTAAATCAGCAAGAACAGCCTGTAATATCAGGACTTACATATTCATCAGATTTTCCAATTACATCAAATGCCTACGATAAAACAACAGGGGCGGGTTATAGAGGATTTATTACAAAATTTTCAAAAGATTTTAAAACGCTTGTATTCTCAACATATTTTGGCAAGGTAAACACCTCGTGGAATATTATACAAAGCATGGCAATAGCTGCCAATGGAGATGTTATTTTTACAGGACAAACAAGTGCAAGTGATTTTCCTGTAACAAGTGCTTGCCTGCAGAGTACTTATGGCGGTGGTACTTACGATGGATTTTTATCAAGATTAAGTGCTGATGGTACCAAATTAATATATTCTACATATTTTGGTGGAACAGGTGAAGATATTTCTACAGATTTAAGTTTGAATGCAAATGAAGATGTGTATCTTGTAGGTTCTACTGCAAATTCTAATTTTCCTTTAACAATAGGAGCTAAAGGTCCGTTCAAATACACAAATTCAGACAATAGAGATGGTTGGGTAGCAAAAATTCAAAACGATGGTAAGAAACTATTGTGGAGCAAAATGATGGGAGGCAGTGGCTTAGACTATTTTGAAGGATTATACGTAAACAGCAACGATGAATTGTATATAGCTGGTTTTTCAAATTCAAGCGATTTTTACACAACAACAGGAGTTGTACAAACTACCTCAAAAGGAGGGTATGACCATGTAATTGTAAAAATGAATAAGGCCGGAACAAATGTATATTTCAGTACTTATTTGGGGGGAAGTGGTGATGATAATCTATGGGCTGGTTATTGGTGGAATTCTAATATAAGAATTGCTGCAAATGTTAAAGATGAAGCAATAATTGGAGGTGTTACCAAGTCGCAAAATTATCCAATTACATCAGATGCATTACAAAATAAAAATAATGCAAAAAGCGGTTGGGCAACAAATCTTGCAATAACTAAACTTAGTTACGACGGAAGTACAATTTTATATGGAACTTATTTTGGAGGTTCTTACTGGGAATATCCAACTGCTTTGAAAGTAAAAAAAATTAGTTGTATGAGCAGTATATTATATGGAGGCGTTACATTGTCAGACGACTACCCAACTACCAAAGGGGTGTATCGTGAAAAAGGAAAAAGCAGTACCGGTTTTGCATATTCTGGGTTTATTACTCGTTTTAGAGATACCCTTTATACAGAACCTATTGGATTAAAAGATAAAATAATAGAATGTGATAATGTATATGAAGTTCTTGATGCAAAAAATCGCGGTGCAGATTATCTTTGGAGTGATGGTTCAAAGAAAAAGAACTTAATTGTAACCGATACCGGAAAATACTGGGTTAGGGCTACCTATGGCTGCGATACTGTTAGTGATACAATTAGATTTTATCTGCAATTTTCACCCAAGCCAAAACTAAATGACGATACCACACTTTGTAATAATATAAGCAGTATTTTGCTTGATGCCAAAAATGACAGTATTGACTGTAAATACTTATGGAGCACAGCTGATACAACACAACAAATAAAAGTTACAAGCCCTGGGCTGTATAAAGTAAAAATTTCTACCACTTTGTGTGGCGAAATTACTGACTCGACAAATGTTAAATTTTTAAAAAATCCGGATATAATAAACTTAAAAGATTCGATATTTTGTGATAGTATAAATTGGATTGCTAAAACAGATACGTTTGGTTCAGGAACTAAATACTTATGGAGTACCGGCGATTCAAGTTTTAATACATTTATAAACAAAACAGGAATTTACAAATTGAAAGTAAGTAATTATTGCGGTATTGATTCTGTTGAATTTAATGTCTCAAAATTAATTACACCTTTAGTAAATATTGGCAATGATACTACAGTATGCAATTCTTTTACTTTGAAATTTAAAATCGGCATACAAAATAATTATGAAAAATATTTTTGGTTTGATGCATTGAAAAATGAAGGAATAGGGAATAAAGATACTTTTTCATTTAACAAAGCCGGAATTATCGGTATTTCTGTGTCAAATAAATGTGGAGAGTCATTTGATTCTATTAAAATCAAAAATATTATAAGTCCTGTAATTAATCTTGGGAACGACACTGTATATTGCAATTCGATATACAAAGTACTAAAAATAGGTAATGTGGGTAATGATGAAGTTTATACATGGAATACAGCAAATACAACCAATTCACAAATTATTAATTTGCAAGGAAAGTATTGGGCAAAAATAAAAAATTTGTGCAGCGAAGCAAGCGATACTATTATGTTTATACAAAAAGGTAATTTGAAATTTGAATTAGGAAATGACACAGTTTTTTGCAATAATATAAATACTACTTTAAATATTGCCCAAGCTGACCCTGATGCAGTTTACAAATGGCATGATGGTTCTTCAAATTCAACTTTTATTTCAACAAAACCTGAAAAAATTTGGGCATCTGTAAGCAATTTATGTGGAACATATACTGATTCGGTAAACTATAGATTGATTGTTAATCCTCAGCTAAATCTTGGCAAAGATTACTTGTATTGCGACATGATAAAACCCACAACACTTAATATTGGAACAACAGATAATGACGAAAATTATATTTGGAGCGATGCAAAAACCACAAACAACAATACATTTACAACTGCAGGAAAGTATTGGGCAGAAATAAAAAACAAATGCGCTACAATTAGTGATACTGTAATAATAAAATTATCAATAAGTCCAAATGTATTTTTAGGTAATGATACATCTTTGTGTGGTGATTTTATGCTTATTTTAGATGCCCAAAACCAGGGATGCACATATAATTGGAGTCCCGGAGGAGAAACCACACAGAAAATATTTGCATCAAAACAATCTGTATATAAAGTTACAGTTACCAATAGTGATGGGTGCAGCAGTTCTTCACAAATGGAAATAAATGATGATTGCAAAAGTTTTTGGAATATACCAAATTCATTTTCACCAAATGGAGATAAACTCAATGACGTATTTTTACCTGAAATGATAAATTGCGAAAATTATACATTAAAAATATTAAATCGTTGGGGTGAAATTGTATTTCAAACTAACAATATTAAAGAATCGTGGGACGGAACATACAAAGACAAAATTGTGCCATCAGAAAACTATATTTATCTCATACATTTCAAAAGCTCAGAAGATAAAAAGTGGTACAAACTTTCAGGCTCTTTGTTTATTTTGAAATAAAGCAAAAACACATAAAGTAGATTCTGTTTATCAGTCAACTTTGATTTTTATTAGAAAAATTTACAATTTTATTTTAGTTAAATTGCGTTAGTATTTATATGCCTGCAACTCCACATGAAATTTTAAAAAAATACTGGAATTACGATAAGTTCAGGCAAAATCAGGAAAATATTATTAATGAAATATTAAAAGGAAATGATACACTATCAATATTGGCAACCGGAAGCGGAAAGTCATTGTGTTTTCAAGTATCTGGTCTAATTTTAGGAGGAATTACACTAATTATTTCCCCTTTGGTAGCCTTAATGAATGACCAAGTTGAAAACCTTAAAAAAATAAACATAAAAGCAATATGCATCAATTCAGGTCTTACAAGAAATGAATTAAATATTGAATACAAAAACATTCAAAACGGCAAATACAATTTTGTTTATTCATCACCTGAAAGATTAAAGAATGATAGATTTATCGAAGTTATTTCTACTTGTAATGTAAATTTGCTTGTTGTAGATGAGGCACACTGTATTTCTCAATGGGGGCACGATTTTAGGCCTGATTACCTACTTATTTCAAAATTAAGAGTGCATTTTAATAAAATACCTTTTGCAGCATTTACGGCATCTGCAACACTTTTGGTTCAAAGCGATATTTTAAAATATCTCGAATTTGGGAGCAATCATAGAGTAATAAGGGAAAGTGTATTTCGCCAAAATTTGCAATATATAGCAATTAATACCGAAAATAAGAAAAATAAAGTACTTGAAATAGTTAATAAAACTAAAGGTTGTGGAATTATATATGTTAAAAGTAGAGTACTTACTTCTGAGCTATCAGAGTATTTATTGCAAAACAACATAAATGCTGGGATGTACAATGCCGGAATGACTTTAGACAATAGAGAATTAAACTATCAGAAGTGGCTAAATGGATACAATAGCGTTATAGTATGTACAAATGCTTTTGGAATGGGAATAGACAAAAGTGATGTTAGGTATGTAGTACATTATGATATTCCAGAAAGCCCAGAAGCATACTATCAGGAAAGCGGTAGGGCAGGGCGTGACGGAAAATTAAGCAGATGCATTTTGCTTCACAACAAGCCTGATATTGAAATTACAAAAAATAGAATTGAAAATAAATTTTTAGACAAAAACAAATTAGTAATTATATATAATGCATTGTGCAATTTTTTGCAAATCCCTTTTGGTGGAGCTTGTGATGAAAGTTTTACTTTTGACATTGATTTATTTTCTAAAAATTTTAAATTAAAACTCTCAGAGATTCATACTGCAATTAAAATGCTTGAAACCGAAGAAGTACTTAAAATTACAGATGCATACAGAAATCAACCAAAACTGAGAATTTTAGCCGATAACCTTGAATTGTATAAATTCTATCTCAAAAACCCCAACTATGAATTTTTTATTAAAACAATACTTAGAATGTATGGTGGAATTTTTGATAATTACATACATATTTCAGAATTTGAAATAGCAAAAAATGTTAAGACAAGTAAAGAAAAAATAATTAATGCTCTGAAATTGCTTAGCAAAATAAAATTAATTGATTATTTGCCTCAAAACGATATTCCAATAATTACTTTTTTATTACCTCGAGAATCAAATATTCCATATAATAAGCAGCGTTGGGATTTACTTAAAAAAAATACAATTGAAAAATTTGAGTCAATAGCTGAATATTCTTTTATAAAAACTTGCCGTCAACAATATCTTGCTAATTATTTTGGTGAAAAAAATACTATAGCTTGTGGCACTTGCGATAATTGTAAAAGTAAAAATGACCTTGATGAAAAAGAGATTTTTGAAACTTTAAAAAATGCACTTTGCCAAAATCCGAGTAACATAAATTTAATAAATGAATTATTAGAAGAAGATAAAAGTAAAATAGAGTATTTTAGAGAATTGATAGACAAAGGTATAATTGCAAAAAACAGCAAAGGTTTATATGAGTGGAATGAAAAGAAATAAAATTACAATACTTGCAAGCAACGATATTGCCACAGACCAGCGAATGTTGCGTATATGTACTAGTCTTTGTAAGAGTAATTTTGAGGTTGAGATTGTGGGCAGAAAATTGAAAAACTCATTTGAACTTGATAAAAAAGTATATTTTCAAACAAGGTTAAAATTGTTTTTTAATCGTGGGGTTTTATTTTATCTCGAATTAAATATTAGGTTTATATTATATCTTTTTAAGGTAAAACCTGATATTGTTTACTCTGTAGATGCTGACACAGCTATAGCTGCAATTGCTTACAAGAAAATTTGTAAAAAGAAATTGATTTTTGATGCTCATGAACTTTTTTCGGAAGTGCCGGAACTAGAAGCAAAAGACTTAAAAAAAAGAATATGGAAAATAGTAGAAAAATTGGTAATTTTAAATTCTGAATTAAGAATTACTGTTTCTGCTTCCATTGCAAAATATTATGAATCGTTGTACAAAATGAAATTTGATGTGATAAGAAATTTCCCAATTAAAATAGCTAATAATGAAAACATTGATTATTCAGAAACAGACAAGTACATTTTATACCAAGGTGCATTAAACAAAGGCAGATGTATTGAGCAACTTTTAAAAATTTCAGCACATACACAAATTAAAGTAAAAATTGCCGGCGAAGGAGATTTAAGCAATGAACTTAGGATTTTTGCTCAAAAATTAAAACTTAATGTTGATGAAATATTTTTAGGAAAATTAAAACCCGAAGATTTGCAAAAAATAACCCGCAAAGCATGGTTAGGGTTTAATATGCTTGAAAATAACAGCCTTAGTTACTATTACTCATTATCAAACAAAACATTTGACTATATACTAGCTGAAATCCCTCAATTAATGTCTGATTTTCCGGAGTATGAAGCTATAAACAATCAATTTGGTTTTGGAATTACTATGCAACCAAAAGAAGAAAAAATGATTGAAGTATTGAGTAATTTAAATGAAAATCAAAATTTATATTTGAGTTTAAAAAACAACACAAAGCAAATTTCTGAATTGTTTACTTGGGAAACAGAAGAAACAGAGTTAATAAAAATTGTAAAAAACTTATTTAAAAATATTTAACTTAAAATTGACAAAAAAATTCAAATTAATTACTCTAATTTCGCAAAAATTTTTAGAACATGGACAAATTAATTCCAAATAACAGAGCTATTATAGTTCCAATTGACTTTTCAATTACATCTGAAAATGCTTTGAAGCATGCAGCAGACCACGCAAACGTATTTAAAAATGATATAGTAATGCTTCATATAATTGAAGAAAGCTATTTGTCAAGTTTGTTTGGTTCTCATCAGAATTACAAAAATGAAATGATTAAAACCGGAGTTGAACTAAAACTTGAAGAGTTAAAAACTCAAATTTTAGCAAAATATCCAAATCTAAAAATTGATTATTTTGTATATACAGGTAAAGTATATAAAGCAATAGTAGAGATTGCAGAGAAAATGGATTGTGATTGTATAATTATGGGAACAAACGGAGCTGAAGGAATTGAGCACATAATTGGTAGTACATCTTCGCGTGTAATGAGTTATGCAAACGTACCAGTATTTATTGTTAATGAATTTCCTAAAAAGGGCAAATACGAAAAAATTGTATTGCCAATAGACCAATCAATAGAATCAAAACAAAAAGTAACTTTAGCAATACATATTGCAAAAAAATACAATTCAGAAGTTCATATTATTTGTGAAGTTGAGGATGACGAATTTTTGAGAAACAGAATAAAAGCTACAATTTATCAGGTAAAAAATATACTTGAACAGAACAATGTAAAATGTGTTGTTTATGAACTTGGCGATAAAGAATATCCTGGTAAACTTGGCGATGATACTTTGAAATATGCAGATGAGATAAATGCTGACCTTATTTTAATAATGACACATCAAGATAAAGGGTTTAGTGAGTATCTTTTCGGGTCAGAGGCACAACACATTGTAAACAGAGTGAAACGAGTGCCTGTAATGTGTATTCATCCTAAAGAAACTGGTGTAATTTACGAAGGAACTGACGGATTTTATTAATCCACAATTCTATTAGATATACTCATTTTGAATTATCAATATTAAGTTTAATAATTAACACTTTTTTGTTATTAAAGTTAGATAATAATTGTAATTCTCTCAGCAATTTTATAGAAAATTTATCCATATACCAAGCCCAAAAAGCTATGATTATTATATCATATTTATTTGTATTTATTATTGGATTAGTCTTCATTAACGATGTATAATCTGTTAATTTTGTACTTAAAATAATATTTTGATTCATTCTTTTTATTAATAAATCATTATAGTCTTTAATGTAAAAAGACATTGGACCGTAACAATTTGCCCATATATTTACAATTTTACCGGAAGAATCAAATACTCTAAATTGAATAGGTCTAAACGAATTTAGATCTATTGTAGAATCCGATTGAAATTGAGGAGAGAAAATTTTAATATAAAAGCTATCGTTAGCAAAATATATATTTGATGTATCAATTTCATTTTTCAATAAATGCTTTATAAGTTTGTTTTCAGAAATTTTAACATGATTAGAATATACACTTCTACTAATAATTTTGAAATTTTTGCATGAATAAAAAATAATGACAAAATATATTATTAAATTTAATCTTCTCATTTATCTAATATGTTAAACAATTCATTATTGTAAACGATGTGCCATCACCATTATCAATTACCGTATACATTCCTGCAATTGCAGTTATAGAATTTTTATCACATACTTCTTGACAAATTAATCCATCAATAATAATATTTTCTGAGAGAGATATATTGCTATTATTCACAATTTGGGGTGAAATTGAATTATTAAAGATGATTTTAAAATGAGTGTCATCTGTTAGTTCTCCAATAACTTCTCCACTTGGAGCAGAACTGGAAAAATATTCTGTCAATTTTCTCCTTTCTATTACTATACATAAACCCGGGCATGGTCCACACGGATTGTCACCTGTACAACCAAAATTACCCAAGTCAGGGAATCCTACTTGAATCTTTAATTTCCATCGTGACAATTCTGCTTCTGACATCAGTACCTTTCTATTCATTTTGTGAATTTTAGTTAAAAAAAGTTTTGAATGATTTTGGTTTTTAAAACTAAATAAAATTCCTGATAATATCAAAAATGATAATGATTAAATAATTGATTTAATTTTCATTTTTTTAATTTTTTTTTTTAATAATTTTTGCCTACTAACCAAGGTCATCGGCATTCCCTTTAATTTTTTTTGAGTTGCAACACGGTTTCAAACCAAAAGATAATAATTTATTAAAAAAAGAAAAATGTGTTGCTAAAAGTTGCAATAGAAATTGCAAAAAGTTGCCAAAAATTGCTTTTCAAAAAAAAAGC